>NC_008570.1:935000-1538500 GCF_000014805.1 Aeromonas hydrophila subsp. hydrophila ATCC 7966
GCGAAAACCAAATTTTATTTGGTCCTTGTTGTACGACAACAAGCTGCGTCGGTTTCACCGACACTTCTTGGGGTTGTATGGTTAAGTGACTAAGCGTACATGGTGGATGCCTTGGCAGTCAGAGGCGATGAAGGACGTACTAACCTGCGATAAGCCGTGAGCAGTCGGTAAGAGACATTACGACTCACGGATTTCCGAATGGGGAAACCCACTTAGCATAAGCTAGGTATCGCTACGTGAATACATAGCGTAGCGAGGCGAACCGGGAGAACTGAAACATCTAAGTACCCCGAGGAAAAGAAATCAACCGAGATTCCCTCAGTAGCGGCGAGCGAACGGGGATTAGCCCTTAAGCATCTTGGAAGTTAGTGGAACGGTCCTGGAAAGGCCGGCGATACAGGGTGATAGCCCCGTACACGAAAACAACCTTGATGTGAAATCGAGTAGGGCGGGACACGTGACATCCTGTCTGAATATGGGGGGACCATCCTCCAAGGCTAAATACTCCTGACTGACCGATAGTGAACCAGTACCGTGAGGGAAAGGCGAAAAGAACCCCTGTGAGGGGAGTGAAATAGAACCTGAAACCGTGTACGTACAAGCAGTGGGAGCCCTTCGGGGTGACTGCGTACCTTTTGTATAATGGGTCAGCGACTTACATTTTGTAGCGAGGTTAACCGTATAGGGGAGCCGTAGGGAAACCGAGTCTTAACTGGGCGTCTAGTTGCAAGGTGTAGACCCGAAACCGGGTGATCTAGCCATGGGCAGGTTGAAGGTTGAGTAACATCAACTGGAGGACCGAACCCACTAACGTTGCAAAGTTAGGGGATGACCTGTGGCTGGGGGTGAAAGGCCAATCAAACTCGGAGATAGCTGGTTCTCCCCGAAAGCTATTTAGGTAGCGCCTCGGACGAATACTACTGGGGGTAGAGCACTGTTTGGGCTAGGGGGTCATCCCGACTTACCAACCCCATGCAAACTCCGAATACCAGTAAGTAATATCCGGGAGACACACGGCGGGTGCTAACGTCCGTCGTGAAGAGGGAAACAACCCAGACCGCCGGCTAAGGTCCCAAAGTTCTGGTTAAGTGGGAAACGATGTGGGAAGGCTCAGACAGCTAGGATGTTGGCTTAGAAGCAGCCATCATTTAAAGAAAGCGTAATAGCTCACTAGTCGAGTCGGCCTGCGCGGAAGATGTAACGGGGCTCAAACCAGGCACCGAAGCCGCGGATTCACACTAAGTGTGAGTGGTAGGGGAGCGTTCTGTAAGTCTGCGAAGGTGTATCGAGAGGTATGCTGGAGATATCAGAAGTGCGAATGCTGACGTAAGTAACGATAAAGGGGGTGAAAAGCCTCCTCGCCGGAAGACCAAGGGTTCCTGTCCAACGTTAATCGGGGCAGGGTGAGTCGACCCCTAAGGCGAGGCCGAAAGGCGTAGTCGATGGGAAGCAGGTTAATATTCCTGCACGACTTGTAATTGCGATGGGGGGACGGAGAAGGCTAGGTGGGCCAGGCGACGGTTGTCCTGGTGAAAGTGCGTAGGTGGTGTTTCTAGGCAAATCCGGAGACACAACACTGAGACACGAGACGAACGCACTACGGTGCGGAAGCCATTGATGCCCTGCTTCCAGGAAAAGCCTCTAAGCTTCAGATTACAAGTCATCGTACCCCAAACCGACACAGGTGGTCGGGTAGAGAATACCAAGGCGCTTGAGAGAACTCGGGTGAAGGAACTAGGCAAAATAGAACCGTAACTTCGGGAGAAGGTTCGCTCTTGACAGTGAAGTCCCTTGCGGATGGAGCAGTTGGGAGTCGCAGTGACCAGATGGCTGGGACTGTTTATCAAAAACACAGCACTCTGCAAACACGAAAGTGGACGTATAGGGTGTGACACCTGCCCGGTGCCGGAAGGTTAATTGATGGGGTTAGCGCAAGCGAAGCTCTTGATCGAAGCCCCGGTAAACGGCGGCCGTAACTATAACGGTCCTAAGGTAGCGAAATTCCTTGTCGGGTAAGTTCCGACCTGCACGAATGGTGTAACCATGGCCATGCTGTCTCCACCCGAGACTCAGTGAAATCGAATTCGCCGTGAAGATGCGGTGTACCCGCGGCTAGACGGAAAGACCCCGTGAACCTTTACTACAGCTTGGCACTGAACATTGAACCTACATGTGTAGGATAGGTGGGAGGCTTTGAAGGCGTGACGCCAGTTGCGCTGGAGCCGTCCTTGAAATACCACCCTTGTATGTTTGATGTTCTAACGCAGGCCCCTGAATCGGGGTCGCGGACAGTGCCTGGTGGGTAGTTTGACTGGGGCGGTCTCCTCCCAAAGAGTAACGGAGGAGCACGAAGGTTGGCTAATCCTGGTCGGACATCAGGAGGTTAGTGCAATGGCATAAGCCAGCTTAACTGCGAGACGGACAGGTCGAGCAGGTACGAAAGTAGGTCATAGTGATCCGGTGGTTCTGAATGGAAGGGCCATCGCTCAACGGATAAAAGGTACTCCGGGGATAACAGGCTGATACCGCCCAAGAGTTCATATCGACGGCGGTGTTTGGCACCTCGATGTCGGCTCATCACATCCTGGGGCTGAAGTCGGTCCCAAGGGTATGGCTGTTCGCCATTTAAAGTGGTACGCGAGCTGGGTTCAGAACGTCGTGAGACAGTTCGGTCCCTATCTGCCGTGGGCGTTGGATGATTGAAGGGAGTTGCTCCTAGTACGAGAGGACCGGAGTGAACGAACCTCTGGTGTTCGGGTTGTCACGCCAGTGGCACTGCCCGGTAGCTAAGTTCGGAATCGATAACCGCTGAAAGCATCTAAGCGGGAAGCGAGCCCTGAGATGAGTCATCCCTGACCCCTTGAGGGTCCTAAAGGGCCGTTGGAGACCACAACGTTGATAGGTGGGGTGTGTAAGCGCGGCGACGTGTTGAGCTAACCCATACTAATTACCCGTGAGGCTTAACCATACAACACCCAAGAAGTGTTCTGGGCCTTGTAGCGAATGAACGAACTACTAATTCAGTGATAGCGACGCCAACAGGCAGTTCGTTATTCACGTCAGCTTTCTAAGATTGAAGAATTTGCCTGGCGGCCATAGCGCCGTGGAACCACCTGATCCCTTGCCGAACTCAGAAGTGAAACGCGGTAGCGCCGATGGTAGTGTGGCATTCGCCATGCGAGAGTAGGACACTGCCAGGCACCCAATACAAGAAACCCCGCTCAGATGAGCGGGGTTTTTTATTGCCTGAAATTCAGTCTTTTCCTCTCTGAACCCCGTTTATTTGATAGCCCAAGATCATCTTCCCTGACCTCGCTCCTTATATGGTCCACCTTTTGTCTGGCTGATATTTGTCCATCAATTCAATTGCTGAACAGAAAAAGCACAGAATGTGATGTCTCTACCTTTCTTGTGATGCCCGCTCTGCTTTAATTCGTCTGCCCACGTTTGATGGGCCAAGGAATCACAATAATTTGAGGAATGGACACATGTTCAAAAGAACAGTAACGATGATGCTGGCGGCGGGAACCCTGGTATTAGGCGGTTGCGCATCTCACGGTGGCGCTGAGCAAGCGGCTGCGGACAACAGCGATTTCGGTGGCAAGTCCATCTACCTGCGTGGGGAGATGAACGACTGGATGGCAACCGACGCGAGCAAGGTGGTCAAGGTGGCCGACAAGCTCTACATGGCCAAGGGAACGCTCAAGAAAGAGTGGGCGCCCTACAAGTTCAAGTTCGCCGATTCTGGCTGGAGCTGTGGCACCAACTTCGGCTACAAGAGCCCGAGTGACGGTGTTGCCGTGCTGGGTGGTGAAGCCGTGCCGGTCAACCCCTGCTCCAAGTATGAAGACATGAAGTTCTCTCCGGATGCGGATGGCGTCTATGAGTTCTATCTGAACATGGCGGGCGATACCCCTACCGTGTACGTCAAGAAACCCTGATCTGGACCGGGAAGCACGTTTCCCGGGCGATGAATCGGTCAATGCCCCGGCTCAGCACACTGCTGGCCGGGGCGTTTTTTTAGGATGAGGCAGGCTCTCTTGTTATTAAAAATACTACATATAGTGTTTTTATTTTGTTTGTTCGCTATTGGTTGTGTTTGTTGCTACTGTCGTGACGTTGTTCCATTCACATGAGGTTGATTGAATATGGCTAAATCCAACCCGGTGCAGAAGAGTGAGAGCGCCTCTCGCCTGATCCCGCTGCAGGACACTTCCTTCGAGATCTGGGACAGCAAGTATCGTCTCAAGAGCAAGGATGGCGTCCCCATTGATGGCACGATCGATGAAACCTGCCAGCGGGTCGCCCTTGCCCTGGCTGGCCAGGAGTCGCAGCCAGACGTCTGGTATGAGCCCTTCCTGTGGGCGCTGCGCAACGGCGCCATCCCGGCGGGGCGCATCACGTCCAATGCGGGAGCCTTCGAGCACAAGCCGGCGACCTCGACCATCAACTGCACCGTCTCCGGTACCATCGAGGATTCGATGGACGATATCCTCGGCAAGGTGCACGAAGCGGGACTGACCCTGAAAGCCGGTTGTGGCATCGGCTATGATTTTTCAACCCTGCGCCCGCGCGGGGCTTTTGTCTCCGGTGCCGGGGCCTATACCTCGGGCCCGCTCTCCTTCATGGATATCTACGACAAGATGTGTTTCACCGTCTCGTCAGCCGGTGGTCGTCGCGGCGCCCAGATGGGCACCATGGATATCCGTCACCCCGATGTTGTCGAGTTTATCCAGGCCAAGCGGGAGGATGGCCGTCTGCGTCAGTTCAACCTCTCCCTGCTCATCACCGAAGAGTTCGTCAAGGCGGTGAAAGAGGATGCCCCCTGGCAGCTTATCTTCCCCTACACCGCCAGGGAGGTGGAGCAGGACGGCATAACGCTGGACGATCCGACTCAGGTGTTTTGGGCCGATTGGCCGAACAGGGAAGGGGTGGTGTTCAACGAGCTGGGGCAAGTTGCCTGCAAGGTCTACAAGACCCTGCCTGCCCGCAAGCTGTGGAACGTCATCATGACTTCGACCTATGACTACGCGGAGCCCGGTTTCATCCTGATCGACAAGGTCAACCAGATGAACAACAACTGGTTCTGCGAGGAGATCCGCGCCACCAACCCCTGCGGTGAGCAGCCTCTGCCCCCCTATGGCGCCTGCCTGCTGGGGTCCGTCAACCTGACCCGGTTCGTGCGCGACCCTTTCGCCGAACAGGCCGCCTTCGACTGGTCCGCGTTTCGCAAGGTGGTGGCCATCTTCACCCGCATGCTGGACAACGTGGTGGAGATCAACCAGCTACCGCTTGCCAGGCAGCGTGAGGAGATCATCAGCAAACGCCGTCATGGCATGGGCTTCCTCGGCCTCGGCTCGGCCCTCACCATGTTGCGGATAAAATACGGCTCTGCCGCCGCCGTCGCCTTTACCGAGCAGGTATCTCAGGAGCTGGCCATGACCGGCTGGCGCGAGTCCCTGGCCTTGGCGAAGGAGAAGGGCCCGGCCCCCATCATGGAGCAGGAGTTCGAGGTGACTGGCAAGCTGCTGCGGCTGCGCCCCGAGATGGCGGCAGACGGCATCAAGCTCGGTGACAAGGTGAAGGGCAAGGTGCTGCACGCCCGTTACAGCCGCTACATGCAGCAGGTGGCCGAGGTGGATCCCGCCCTGGTTGCCGAGCTGGCCGAGGTGGGGGGGCGTTTCACTCATCACAGCAGTATTGCGCCGACCGGCACCATTTCGCTGTCGTTGGCCAACAACGCCAGCAACGGCATCGAGCCGAGCTTTGCCCATCACTACAGCCGCAACGTCATCAAGCCGGGCAAGAAGAGCAAGGAGAGTGTGGACGTCTACTCCTATGAGCTGCTGGCCTACCGCGAGTTGGTCAATCCGGCTGCCATGCCTTATGCCGAGGATGAGGCGACCCGGTTGCCGGATTACTTCATCACCGCCGACGACATCAGCCCGGCCCAGCACGTAGACATTCAGGCGGCGGCCCAGCGCTGGATCGACTCCTCCATCTCCAAGACGGCCAACGTGCCGACCGATTTTCCGTTCGAGCAGTTCAAGGACATCTACCTCTATGCGTCGGATTCGGGGCTCAAGGGTTGCACTACCTTCCGGTTCAACCCGGCAGCCTTCCAGGGGGTGCTGGTGAAGGAGCAGGATCTGGAGAACACCCTGTACGAGTTCACCCTGGAGGATGGCTCGGTCGTCACGGCGAAAGGGAACGAAGAGATCGAATACGATGGCGAGCTGCATACCGCTGCCAACCTCTACGATGCCTTGAAAGAAGGCTATTACGGTAAATTCTGAGGACGCGCGCATGGTCAAGAAAATCGACAGAAAAATCGTCGCCTACCAGGTGAAAACCCGGGATGAACCGCAGCAACCCCCTGTGCAAGATGACGTGGTTCACATGCACGAGACGGTGTTGCGGCCGGAGCGGTTGATGGGCACTACCTACAAGCTGAAGACGCCGGAGCATGTCTCCGAGCACTCGCTGTTCATCACCATCAATGACATCATTCTCAACGAGGGCACGGTGCACGAGACGCGCCGTCCGTTCGAGATCTTCATCAACTCCAAGAGCCTGGAACACTACCAGTGGATCGTGGCGCTGACCCGCATCATCTCGGCGGTATTTCGCAAGGGGGGGGATGTCACCTTCCTGGTGGAGGAGCTGCGCTCGGTGTTCGATCCCAAGGGGGGCTACTGGAACAAGGGCAAGTACGTACCCTCGCTTATCGCCGAAATTGGCAACGTGATCGAAACCCATCTCACCGAGATCGGCATGCTCAAGGTGGCCGGGCTGGATGAACACCAGCAGGCGTTCCTGGCCGACAAGCAGGCCGAGCTGCAAGCCCGGCAACATGCCGACGAGCAGCAGGCCGGGAGCGGTTTCCCGCCCGGTGCGGCGCTTTGCTACAAGTGCCACAGCAAGGCACTGGTGCAGAAGGATGGCTGCATGACCTGCCTCAACTGCGGCGATTCCAAGTGCGGTTGAGTGATTGAGCGCAGGCAAAAGGCCGGCCTTGGTGCCGGCCTTTTGCATTGCTGCTTTTCTGTTCGAACGCACCGGCGGCACACGCGATTTGTTGCGCGATAGTAAAATCGGGCGTAGCGTTGGGGGTAATAAAACTGTCACGGCCGTGTGGTTTCAATGACATCTGAGATTCACACACGTGGCACCTTCAGTGCCAAGGAGGATGCTTATGGACAACACGGACCGAAAGCTGTTTATCCTGGATACCAACGTTCTGCTTCACGAACCCCTCGCCATCTACTCCTTCAAAGAGCACGACGTGCTCATCCCCATGACGGTGCTGGAAGAGCTCGACAACATCAAGGATCGCCACAAGGACGTCAGCCGTGATGCGCGGGTGGCCATCCGGGCGCTGGAGGATGTATTTCGCGATGCAACGCCGGAACAGATTGCGCAAGGGGTAGCGCTGGCCGGCGAGGCGAGCGGTCACATCTCCATCTTCAGTGACCACCATCTGCCGCAGGATGCTGAGGTGTTCACCGACAAGGAGGCAGACAACCGCATCATCAACGCGGCCCTCTACCTGCAAAAGCATGAGTTGAAACGTCAGGTGGTGCTGGTCACCAAAGACATCAACATGCGGCTCAAGGCCAAGGGCGCCGGGCTTGCCCACGTCGAGGATTACCGCAGCGACCAGCTGATCGACGACATCCGCCTGCTGGCCAAGGGCTTCCAGGTGGTGCCCGGCAGCTTCTGGGAGCGGGTCGGCGAGTGCGATAGTGAGACCCATGGCCGCGATACCGTTCACGTCATCGATGCCAACCTGCTGGAGGGCATTCACGTCAACCAGTACCTGATCGATGAAGAGAACTTCTTCGCCGCCCGGGTGCTCAGCCACGACAGCCAGAAGATCCGCATCAAGGATCTGGGCCGCGAACGGCTGATGTCCCGCAAGGCGTGGGGGGTACATCCCAAGAACGTCTATCAGGGGATGGCGCTCGATGCGCTGCTCGATCCGCACATCGATCTGGTGATCCTGACCGGCCCGGCGGGCTGCGGCAAGACCCTGCTGGCCATGGCCGCCGCGCTGGAGCTGGTGATCGAGAAGGGGATCTACGAAAAGGTGATCGTCACCCGAAATACCCCGGAAATCGCCGAGAGCATCGGCTTCCTGCCTGGTACCGAAGAAGAGAAAATGATGCCCTGGCTGGCGGCGGTGACCGACACCCTGGAGGTGCTGCACAAGCAGGACGAGAACATGAGCGGGTCCCTCAGCTACATCATGGAGAAGGCCAACATCCAGTTCAAATCGGTCAACTTCATGCGTGGGCGCAGCATCCAGAACACCTTTGTGTTGCTGGACGAGTGCCAGAACCTGACCGCGTCCCAGATCAAGACCATCATCACCCGCTGCGGCGAGGGCACCAAGATCGTCTGCTCCGGCAACTTGGCCCAGATCGACTCCAACTACCTGAGCCCGGTGACCTCGGGTCTGACCTACATCGTCGAGCGTTTCAAAGACTTCGACGGCAGTGCCAACATTTTCCTGAACGGGGTGGTGCGCAGCAAGCTCGCCTCCTTCGCCGAGGAAAATCTCTGATTTGACTGACTATCTTCGTATGAAAAAGGGAAGCCAAGCGGCTTCCCTTTTTTGATCCCGTCATCGGTTATTGCTCCTGCGTGCGGCCAAGGTAGCACAGCAGACCGGGGTGGTCGCTGTTGTGCAGGATATCCGGCGTACCCTGCAGGGCGATGCGCCCCTCATCCACGAGCAGCACTTGATCGGCGCAATCAGCTGGGCATCCTCCGGCATGTTAGGGGGATACCATCCCATTCACTATGGTGCTAGCGCGCGGCCAAGATAGCGCAGCAGTCCGGGGTGAACGCTGTTGTGCAGGATATCCGGCGTGCCCTGCAGGGCGATGCGCCCCTCGTCCACGAACAACACTTGATCAGCGATGAGCTGGGCATCTTCCGGGTTGTGAGAGACCATCAGGACGGTAATGCCCTGCTCGCAGGCGAGCCTCGCCACCTCCGCCAGCATCTCCCGGCGCAGGGCCGGATCGAGCGCCGAGAAGGGTTCATCCAGCAGCAGCAGCGGCTTGCCCCGCACCAGGGCACGGGCCAGCCCGACCCGCTGTTGCTGGCCGCCGGAGAGCTGTTCCGGGAGTCGGGTGAGCATCTCGCCGAGGCCAACCCGGCTCGCGGCATTCTTCACTTGGGCCCGCTGGGCTGCGTTCAGGCGCAGACCGGGGTGCAGGCCGATGGCGATGTTGTCGAACACCGACAGATGCAGGAACAGATTGTGATCCTGAAACAGGGTGGTGACCGGTCGCGCGGCCGGGCCCAGCGGCAACAGATCCTCGCCATCGAAGTCGAGGGTGCCGGACTCTACCGGTACGAAACCGGCAATCATGCCGAGCAGGGTCGACTTGCCAGCACCGCTCGGGCCAATCAGCGCGGTGATCTCCCCCTTGGGCAGGGTGGCGCTGAAGCTGACGCGCCAGTCCGGGTAGCTGGTGACCAGTTGATCAATATTCAGCATGTTCTCTTCTCCAAGGGGCTGCTCGACCGGCCGGAGCGGCCGAATAAACGGTTGGGGCGTGCGCTTCAGTGATCGGCATGCTTGCCTCCCAGGCCACGTTCAATCAGCCAGAACAGGGAGAAACAGAGGATCAGCAACAGCAGGGCGGTGGCGGCCGCCTCGGTCAATCGGTAGCTGCCGAGTTGCTGATAGAGCAGCCAGGGCAGAGTGGTGAGCTCCTGACTGCCGAACATGGCGATGGCGCCGAGATCCCCCAGCGACAGGATCATCGAGAGTGCAGCCGCCTGGGCCAGTGGGCGGCGCAGCAGGGGCCACTCTACCAGCCGCAGGCGATGCAGTCCGCGCACCCCCAGGCTGTCGGCCAGCCGGTCGTACTGGCGCACCACCAGCTGCATGGGGGCGGAGAGGGTACGCAGCACATAGGGCAGCGCCATCAGGGCATTGACCAGCACCACCAGCCAGGGACCGAGGGCGAACACGTCAGCGAACGGCATGAACAGGATGAACAGGCCGGTGGAGAGCACTACCGCCGGGATCATCAGGATCACCGAGCCGCTGGCCTCCCACAGGGCGGCGGCCCGCCGCTTGCGATCCCGCACGCGCAGGTGACGGCTGGTGAGCAGCAGCGCACTGCCGAGCAGGGTGGCCAGGGTGCCTGCCGCCAGCGCGATCAGCAGCGACTGGCCGCTGGCCAGCCACAACTTGCTTGAGGTCAGCGCACCCAGCAGGCCGGGGTTAAGGCCTGCTACCACGATGGCCAGCAAGGGGGGCAGGAACACGGCCAGCCCGATCCCGAGGGCGAGGGTGTCCACCAGACCGGTTCCCGGCTGATGACGGTCTGGGCGCAGACAGGGACGGCGAGCGCTGATCCGGCTGGCCGGGCTGCTCTGCAGCTTGTGTTGCAGCATCAGCAGACCCGCGGTCAGGATCAACTGCACCAGCGCCAGCCCGCCGGCGGTGGCGAGATCGAAGTCAAAGCGCAGCGCCTGATAGACGGCCACCTCCAGGGTGGTGGATTTGGGGCCGCCCCCGAGCGCCAGCACAGTGGTGAAGCTGGTGAAGCAGAGCATGAAGATGAGGCTGGCCAGGCCTGGCAGCTGGGCCCGGATCAGCGGCCACTCCAGCAGCCGGAAAATATGGGAAGAGCGCATGCCGAGCTGGCTGGCGAGGCGCCAGGAGGACTCGGGAATGCTCTCTATGCTCTGCAGCAACAGGCGCGCCGCCAGCGGCATGTTGAAGAAGACGTGGGCCAGCAAGATGCCGAGCAGGCCATAAAGGTAATTGCCGGGGGCGAGCCCCAGCCCGTGCAGCAGCTGTGGCAACCAGCCCTGCTTGCCGTGTACCGCGACGATGCCGAAGATGGCGATGATGACCGGCAATACCAGCGAGAGGCCGAACAGTTTGAGCAGCAGACGGCGGCCGATGAAACGGCGCCGCGCCAGGGCGCGGGCCACCGGAATGGCCAGCCCCAGGCTCAGCAGGGTGGAGAGCAGTGCCTGCCAGAGGCTGAAGCCCAGCACGTGGCGCAGGTAGGGATCGGCCAGCAGGGTACGTGGCGCCAGCGACCCGGCCTGCCACAACAGGGCCGCCAGCGGCCCCAGGGAGAGCAGCAGGATGATCAGGGTGGCGGCACTGCCCGGCAGCCACCAGAGGGGACGAGCCTGCGCTCTGGCGAAGATACGGCTCACTGGGTGACGGCTTGCAGCCACTCGCGGATCCAGTTCTTGCGGTTGGCGGCCACCTCATCGCTGCTGAAGGCGAGCGGCTTAGCTACGGTGATCATCTGCTCGAAGCCCTTGGGCAGCGGCGTGTCGATCACCGGATACATCCAGTTGCCGGTGGCCATCTCGTTCTGGAATGCGGGGCTTGTCATGAACTGCAGGAACTTATCCGCCAGCTTGCCCTGGGTGGCGCTGTTGAGCTTGGCGGCCACTTCCACCTGGCGGTAGTGGCCCTCCTCAAACGCCGCGGCCTGATACTGCGGTTTGTTCTCGGCAATCAGGTGGTAAGCGGGGGAGCTGGTGTAGGAGAGCACCATGTCCGCCTCGCCGTCGAGGAACATGCCGTAGGCCTCGGACCAGCCCTTGGTGACGGTGACCGTCTTCTTGGCCAGTTGCGCCCAGGCGGCGGGCGCTTCACCCCCGTAGACCGACTTCATCCACAGCATCAGCCCCTGACCCGGGGTGGAGGTGCGCGGATCCTGATAGATCACCTTGAGATCGGGGCGCTCTACCAGCTCTTTCAGGCTCTTGGGCGGGTTCTTCAGCTTGCTCTGGTCGTAGACGAAGGCGAAGTAGCCGTAGTCGTAGGGGACGAAAGTATCGTCCTGCCAGCCACCCGGTACCTTGACCCCGTCCAGCTTGCTGCCGTGGGGGGCAAACAGGCCGCTCTGTTTGGCTTCGCTGACGAGCGCATCGTCCAGCCCCAGCACCAGATCGGCCTTGCTGTGTTTGCCTTCCAGCCGCAGCCGGTTGAGGATGGCCACGCCATCTTCAAGCGGCACCAGTTTGAGGGTGCAGCCGCACTCTTTCTCGAAGGCCTGCTTGATCTTGGGACCGGGTCCCCACTCGGCGGTGAAGGAGTTGTAGGTGTAGACGGTGAGGGTGTCGGCCGCGAAGGCCTGGGCACTGAGCAGGCTGGTGGCGACCAGCAGCAGGGTTTTCATGAGCGGCACTCCCTTAGCAATGAGGTGCCAGCGGATGAGGGCGCAAAAAATGAGCGCCATGCCTCAAATTCCTCCGCCAGCATTATCTGGATCAGGTTCACGGGTATAATCTCAGCGGTAAACCGCACCCCGTTTGAGAAACGAACCGCATTGTATTAACGTTCTTGGGGGGAGGCCAGCACAATTGTTCCTGCGGGCCAGCGAGACGGCGTCAGACAACAGAGGATGTTCGCGTGATCACCAGCACCAAGGAAAGACGCGCCTTCCAGCGCATGATAATCAATGCCCCCGTCACCATCTTTCAGCAACAGCAGGTACTGGAAGGGGTCTGCCGGGATCTCAGCGCCAACGGCATGGGGATCGCCGTCGCCGAGCATCAGCTCGATGTGAGCCAACCCATCCGGGTTAGCCTGGCCACCAACAACAACCTGCTGCCCCCCTTCGAGGCGCAGGCCCGCATCATCCGGGTGCTGGAAGAAGAGGATGGACTGTTGCTGGCCATCGAGTTCCAGGCCCTCGCCTGACCGACCGTCACACCCTTCGTCATGCATCGACCAGCCCCGCGCTGGTCGATTTCCTTCTGGCGTATTTCCCCTTGTTTTCACGACGGCCCCGACGCGGCGTTATTAATCCGCGCGAACCGGCTGCACGCTTAGCTGCTTGCTGTCGATGAGGGTCTTGCTGGTCGGTGCCAGCTGGCCCATTGCCAACTGGGCCGGGCCGGTGGGCTCCATCAGCAGATAGGTTTCCCCTTCCCGGTTCAGGGTGGCCTCACCCGGCTTGGCTGGCAGCGCCACTCCCAACAGGGCATGACCGGGCACGAACACCATGGCCTGTTTCAATTCGGGGAAGAGCTGGGCCAGCATGGCGGCCATCAGGGTCACCTTGCTGTCGCAGTCACCCTGGTTCTGCTCCAGCACCTGGCGCGGGCTTAAAAAGCCCTTCCCCTGGCGTCCCGACTGGCTGTCGAGCAGCTGATAGGGGATGGCCTGCACGAAGTCGAGCATATGGGCCACCGTCTTCTGGCGGGCTTCGGTCTCGGTGCTGCCCTGCTGTTTGAGCTGCTCGGCCAGTGGCGCCAGCTCGCTGCGGCTCTCCAGCGCGATGCGCACATGGTCCTGCTTGATGGCGGCGGCGCCGTCGGGGGCGGTGAAGGGCTGGAAATAGTGCTGCTTGAGCCACTCGGCTTCCAGCTTGTCCCGTTGCTGGGTGAGCCAGCCCATGGCCTTGTTGACCTGCTCGGGCTGGCGTCCCTTGATCTTGAGCTCCATCTGGGGGCGAGAGAGGGAGAACTGCACGGTGGGGAACTCGGTCATCCCCTGTTGCAGCAGGCTCTGCAGCACGTCCTCCTGCATGCGGGCCGGCCGATAGGCGATGAGTGGCGGCAACTTGCCCGCCTCCAGCCGATAGGTGAGCTGCTGCGCCTTGCCGTCCTTGTCCTGCCAGCCGACGTTGAGCTGCCCGCCGCTGCTGTTGAAATAGGTCTGCCCAGCGCAGACCGGCAGCGCCAGCCAGAGGCCGCAGAGCAGGGGGAGGGCGATCGTCATCTTCATTCGAGTGTCCCGTCGGGCATGCAGAAGTGGCCAGCCATGCGTGTAGCCTGGCCTGACAACAAAACAGGGAGCCGCGGCTCCCTGTTGATTCTACTCGTTTTATGGCACCTGATGGGTCAAATCCAGCTCGGCTGCTTCGCCTCGAAGGCGCTGATGGCGGCCTCGTGTTGCAGGGTCAGGCCGATGGCATCCAGCCCGTTGAGCAGGCAGTAGCGGCGGAACTCGTCGATCTCGAAGCCGAAGCACAGGCTATCTGCGCGCACCTGATTGGCCTCCAGATCCACTTCGATCTCGATGCCCGGCTGGGCGGCAACCAGCTGGAACAGGGCGTCGACCTCCTCCTCCTTCAGCCGCACCGGCACCATGCCGTTGTTGATGGCGTTGCCATAGAAGATGTCGGCGAAGCTCGGGGCAATGATGGTCTTGAAGCCGTAGTCCGCCAGCGCCCAGGGGGCGTGCTCGCGGCTCGAGCCACAACCGAAGTTCTCGCGGGCCAGCAGGATGCTGGCACCGGCGAACTGCGGCTGGTTGAGCACGAACTCGGGGTTGGGCTGTTGACCTGCATCGTCCAGGAAGCGCCAGTCGTGGAACAGGTGCTTGCCAAAACCGATGCGGTTGACCTTCTGCAGAAACTGCTTGGGAATGATGGCGTCGGTGTCGACGTTGGCGCTGTCGAGGGGGACGACGATCCCTTTATGCTGTTTGAATCCTGTCATCGCTGTTTCCTCTTACAGTGCGCGAATGTCGGCGAAGCGGCCGGTGACGGCGGCGGCGGCAGCCATGGCCGGGCTCACCAGATGGGTGCGGCCGGCGCGGCCCTGACGCCCTTCGAAGTTGCGGTTGCTGGTGGAGGCGCAGCGCTCCCCCGGTTGCAGCCGGTCGTTGTTCATGGCGAGACACATGGAGCAGCCGGGCAGGCGCCACTCAAAGCCAGCCTCGATGAAGATCTTGTCCAGACCCTCGGCTTCGGCCTGCGCCTTCACCTGCTCGGAGCCCGGCACCACCAGGGCCTGCACGCCTGCGGCCACCTTGCGACCGCGGGCGATGGCGGCGGCGGCGCGCAGATCCTCGATGCGGCTGTTGGTGCACGAACCGATGAACACCTTGTCGATGGCGACGTCGGAGAGCTTCTGGCCCGGCTGCAGGTCCATGTAGGCGAGCGCCTTGCGGGCGGACTGCTGCTCCATCAGGTCGCTGAAGGATTCCGGCGCCGGAATGGGTTCATTGACGGCGATCACCTGACCCGGGTTGGTGCCCCAGGTGACCTGCGGCGCGATGTCGGCGGCGTCCAACACTACCTCGGCATCGAAACGGGCACCTTCGTCGCTCTTGAGGCTCTGCCAGTAGGCGATGGCCTGTTCCAACGTCTCGCCCTTGGGAGCGAACTCCTTGCCACGGATGTAGTCGATGGTGGTCTGGTCGGGGGCGATCATGCCAGCCTTGGCGCCGAGCTCGATGGCCATGTTGCACACCGTCATGCGTCCTTCCATGGTGAGCCCTTCGATGGCTTCGCCAGCGAACTCCACCACATAGCCGGTACCGCCGGCATGGCCGACCCGGCCTATGATGGCCAGCACCACGTCTTTGGCGCTGATGCCTGCGGCCAGTTTGCCGTTGACCGAAATGCGCATGGTCTTGGCGCGGCCCTGTTTCAGGGTCTGGGTTGCCATCACGTGTTCCACTTCGGAGGTGCCGATGCCAAACGCCAGCGACCCGAAGGCGCCGTGGGTGGCGGTGTGGGAATCGCCGCAGACGATGGTGGTGCCGGGCAATGTGATGCCAAGCTCTGGGCCCATCACATGGACGATCCCCTGATATTTGTGGTTGAGATCGTAGAGGCGAACCCCGAACTCCTTGCAGTTGGCTGCCAGCGTCTCCATCTGGATGCGGGCCATCTCGCCGGAGGCGGCGATGTCCTTGGTGGTGGTGGAGACGTTGTGATCCATGGTGGCCCAGGTCAGATCCGGGCGGCGCAGCTGGCGGTTCATGGCGCGCAGGCCGTCGAATGCCTGCGGGCTGGTTACTTCATGCACCAGATGGCGGTCGATGTAGATGAGGGGCGTTTCCCCTTCTACTTCCCGGACCACGTGGGCGTCGAATACTTTCTGATAGAGGGTCTTGGCCATTGCTCGGTTTCCTTGTTATCGATGCCGTGGGGTCAGATGCGCGCGGCGATCTGGCTGCCCATCTCGGCCGTGCTCTGCACCGGGTGACGGGCGCTGGCCTGATGCAGGTCGGCGGTGAAGTAACCCTCGGCCAGGGTCTGGGCCACGGCCTGCTCGATGGCCTGGGCGGCGGCTTCCTGGCCCAGGCTGTAGCGCAGCATCAGGGCGGCGGAGAGGATCTGGGCGATGGGGTTCGCAATACCCTTGCCGGCGATATCCGGCGCCGAGCCACCGGCCGGCTCGAACAGACCGAAGCCCGATTCGTTGAGGCTGGCGGAGGGGAGCAGCCCCATGGAGCCGGTGATCATGGCGCACTCGTCAGAGAGGATGTCACCGAACAAATTGGAGCAGAGCAGCACGTCGAACTGGGACGGATCCTTGATGAGCTGCATGGTGGCGTTGTCGATGTACATGTGATTCAGCGCGACGTCCGGATAGGACTTGGCGACTTGCGTCACCACCTCGCGCCACAGAATGGAGGAGGCGAGCACGTTGGCCTTGTCGATGGAGGTGACTTTGCCACGGCGAACACGAGCCGACTCGAACGCTATCTTGGCGATGCGCTCGATCTCGAAGCGATGGTACACCTCGGTGTCGAATGCCTTCTCGGTGGGGCCTTCTCCTTCACGCCCCTTGGGCTGGCCGAAGTAGATGCCGCCGGTCAGCTCCCGCACGCAGGCGATGTCGAAGCCGCGATCCGAGATGTCGGCCCGCAGCGGCGAGAACTGCTCCAGGCCGGTGTAGATGCGGGCCGGACGCAGGTTGCAGAACAGCTTGAAGTGGGCGCGCAGAGGCAGCAGGGCGCCGCGTTCCGGCTGATCGTTGGGGGGCAGGTGCTCCCACTTGGGGCCACCCACAGAGCCAAACAGCACGGCATCGGCCGCCTCGCAGCCTGCAATGGTGCTCTGGGGCAGCGGGGTGCCGTGGTTGTCGATGGCGATACCGCCCACGTCATGGCGCTCGTAGTCGAGGGTGAAGCCGAATTTGGCCTGCACCTTTTCCAGCACCTTGACGGCCTCGGCCATCACTTCCGGGCCAATGCCGTCACCCGGCAATACTGCGATCCGATAACTGCTCATACTCACACGCTCTCCGTATTGATCTTGTCTGTTTTTGCAACGTTGCGTTCCATCTGTTCGGCCACCTGATCGGCGCGCCAGATGCTGTTGATCACGTGGATCAACGCCTGGGCGGAAGACTCTATGATATCGGTGGCCAGGCCCATGCCATGGAATTTGCGGCCCTTGTACTGTGCGACTATGTCGACCTGGCCGAGGGCGTTCTTGCCTTCCCCCTTGCCCTTGAGTTCGTACTTGTCGATGCTGATTTCGTAGCCGGTGATGCGGTTGATGCACTGGTAGACCGCATCCACCGGGCCGTTGCCGGTGGCGGCTTCGCTGACGATCTCCTGGCCCACCTTCAATTTCACCGAGGCGGTGGCCATCACCGAGCTGCCGCTCTGCACGCCGAGGTACTCCAGCTTGAAGTGCTCCGGCTCTTCGTGGATCTGGCTGAAGAAGGCGAGTGCCTCCAGATCGTAATCGAACACTTGCCCCTTCTTGTCGGCCAGGGTGAGGAACTTGCCGTAGAGATCGTCGAGGTCGTAGCTGCTCTCGGCGTAGCCCATGGACTCCATCCGGTGCTTGATGACGTGGCGGCCGGAGCGGGAGGTCATGTTGAGGTTGTTCTGAGTGAGGCCGATGCTCTCCGGGGTGATGATTTCGTAGGTGTTTTTCGCCTTGAGCACGCCGTCCTGATGGATGCCGGAGCTGTGGGAGAAGGCGTTGGCCCCGACGATGGCCTTGTTGGGCTGCACCGGCATGTTGCAGAGCTGGCTGACCAGGGCGCTGGTGCGATGAATTTCGCTGTGGCGGATGTTGGTGTGCACCCCGAGCAGGTCGGCGCGGGTTTTCAGGATCATCGCCACCTCTTCCAGCGAGCAGTTGCCGGCCCGCTCGCCGATGCCGTTGATGGTGCACTCGATCTGGCGGGCCCCCATCTGCACGGCGCCGATGGAGTTGGCCACCGAGAGGCCCAGATCGTCGTGGCAGTGCACCGAGATGATGGCCTGATCGATGTTGGGTACCCGGTTGAACAGGGTCTGGATGATGCCGGAAAACTCGGTCGGTACCGTGTAGCCGACGGTATCCGGAATATTGATGGTGCGGGCGCCGGCCTTGATGGCGGCCTCCACCATGCGGCACAGGTTGTCTATCGGGGTGCGGCCCGCATCCTCGCAGGAGAACTCCACGTCGTCGGTGTAGCGGCGGGCATGCTTGATGGCGCTGACCCCCATCTCCAGCACGTCTTCGAAGCTCTTCTTCAGCTTGCTCTCGACGTGAATGGAGGAGGTGGAGATGAAGGTGTGGATGCGAAAGGCTTCGGCGACCCGCAGGGCTTCGCCGGCGGCGTCAATGTCTTTGGGCAGGGCGCGGGCGAGGGCACAGACCCGGCTCTGCTTGATGTGGCGGGCGATGGTCTGCACCGATTGAAAGTCGCCGGGGGAGGAGACCGGGAACCCTACCTCCATGACGTCGACACCGAGCCGCTCCAGTGCCTGGGCGATCTGCAGCTTCTCCTTGACCGTCAAGCTGGCCGCCAGAGCCTGCTCACCATCGCGCAGGGTGGTGTCGAATATGATGACCCGATCTGACATGTGACTTCCCTCTTCCTAAGTTCGGTGACGTGCATCCTGCGTTGGCATAAAAAAACCCGTGCAGGGTGCACGGGTTTTTGTAAATTCCGGCTATGCCTGAGCCCGGCTACAAGGATCCCGCGCGACTGGTCGCGATTAGGGAGATTAGTAGTAGCGGAGCGGCAATACGCATGATGAATCAATCCTTCCAGTCGATAACGCTTTTACCAATATCGAGATTTTTATGCTGTGTCAACCGCGCAGACCCGGTTCATTTCGCTGGTTTATTTAATCGGATTGTAAAGGAGTGCAAATTTACTTGTCCCATATTCGGCCCTTGCACGATTATCTGGTCATTCCTGCTGTACTCGATCATCTGTGCAATCAGATCGACTTGTCAGTTTTTGCTGAATTATCCGAGGTATTAAATGGAAAAACGTAGACCTGGTCGTCCGGTCGGACGTTCTGACATTCGTGACAAGTTGCTCTCTGCCGCCCGTGAGCGTTTTCTCAACACCCCCTACAGCAAGGTGACGACTCGTGAGATCGCCGAGCTGGCTGGCTCCAATCTGGCGATGATCCACTACTACTTCGGCAGCAAAGAGGGTCTCTACAAGGCGGTGCTGGGCGATGTGGCCGAGCCGCTGGACCAGGCCTGGCACGATGAGGCCGGCAACCGCAGCCTCAACGACCTGCTCAACACCTACTATCAGGTGATGGCGCCCAACAGCGAGCTGACCTCCGCCATCTCCAGCGCATTATCGACCGAGAAGAGCCCAGGTCGGGATTTTGTGCTGAACCGCCTGCTGGAACGCCAGCTGCCCCAGTTCGATGCCTTGTTGGAGTCCATGAAGAACAACGGCGAACTGGGTGACAACCTGGATCCCGAGATGCTGAAGATCTCCTTCCTCAGCATGATGTGGCAGCCGTTCGTGATGAAGGATCTCTACGAGCAGGTGTTCGGCCTGACCGTGGATGAACACTTCATGGCCCGCTTGGCGGATCACAACTGCCGTCTGATGGAAAACGGTCTGCGCGGCACCCTGAACTGATCATTTGCCACCTAGACAGCAAAAAGGGCCATTCGGCCCTTTTTTCATAAATCTGTTATCCCACGTTCAACCAAGTGTCACCCCGCCGCCCTAGTCTGCTCCAAGACTTCAGGGAAGGAGGGGTTATGAACAAGATCCAGCAATGGGACCTGCAGGTGTGCCGTGTCTGCCTGCTGCACGCCTACAACCGGCCACAGGCCAGGATCAGCCGGCTCATCTCCCGTACCGGTGATGGCCCGCTCTACGCCGTGCTGGCGGCCCTGCTCTGGTGGCAGGGGGAGGCCGAGCGCGAGCTGGTGAAGCTGGCGCTGCTTGCCTTCGCCTTTGAGCTGCCGCTCTACCTGCTGCTGAAAAATCTGCTCAAGCGCCAGCGCCCGGTGGGGCTGCCGGTCTTCATCACCCCTTCCGATCGCTACAGCCTGCCCTCCGGTCACACCGCCGCCGCCTTCCTGATGGCAACCGTGCTGGCCGCCAGCTTCCCGCTCTGGGCCCCCTTGCTGTTTGTCTGGGCCGCGCTGGTGGGGGCGTCCCGTCTGCTACTCGGGGTGCACTATCTGAGCGATCTGGTGGCCGGCGCCCTGCTCGGCGGCGGCTGCGCCCTGCTGGCGCTCGGCTGGGGCCAATGATGAGGATCCTGTTCGGGGTACAGGGCACCGGCAACGGTCATATCAGCCGCAGTCGTACCCTGGCGCGGGCGCTGCGAGCCCGTGGTCTGGAGGTGGACTATCTGTTCAGCGGCCGCCCCGCGGACGGCTACTTCGAGATGGCCGAATTCGGCGATTATCGTGCCTTTCCCGGCATCACCTTCGTCAGCCACGAGGGAGCCATCTCGGGCTGGCGAACCCTCAAGGGGCTCTCGCCGCTGCGCTTCTGGCGCGACATGCGGGCACTCGACTGCCGCGATTACGATCTCGTCATCAGTGATTTCGAGCCGATCAGCGCCCACGCCGCCCGTCGCTGGGGCAAGCCGAGTCTTACCATCAGCCACCAGGCGAGCTTCGACTGGCCCATTCCACGCTGGGGGGAGAGCGGTTTCAATCGTCAGCTGATGCACCACTTCGCACCGGTGCGCCAGGCGCTCGGGTTGCACTGGTTTCACTTCGGCCAGCCCTTGCTGCCACCCATCATAGACGCCATCCCGCCTGCGCCCGACAATCAGCAGATTCTGGTCTACCTGCCGTTTGAGCAGACCGAGGCGATCGCTGCGCTGCTGTCGCGCTTCAACCAGCAGCGCTTCGTCTGCTTTCATCCGGCCATTCGCAACGCCAGCCAGTGGCGCAACATAGCGTTCGAACCGCAGGCGAGGGAGGGGTTCAAGCAGATGTTGGCCGGCTGTCGCGGGGTCATCACCAACGGTGGCTTCGAGCTCGCCTCGGAGGCGCTCTCCCTTGGCAAGAAGCTGCTGGTCAAGCCGCTGGGGGGCCAGTTCGAGCAGCTGACCAACAGCAAGACCCTGGAGCTGATGGGGCTGGCTCGGCTGATGGATGCGCTCGATGCCAACGCGGTGCGGGCCTGGCTGGATGCCGCCGCCCCTGGCCAGATTATCTACCCCGATGTGGCCAGCGAGCTGGCGGGCTGGCTGGCGGACGGAGCGCAGGAGAGCGTGCCGGCGCTCTCCCGCCGGCTGTGGGCTCGTACCTTGTTCCCGGAAGAGGTGTGCGATCGGCTGAGCGAACTGGCGGGGGGCAGCCCGCTAAACAGCAGTTGGTTATCGCAAGTGAGCGCCTTTGACTAGACTGAGAGGGATCCCACCAAGGAGAGGACGGACACCATGCGCTTTACCAATGAAAACGGCGATACCATGAATCTGGCGGACAATCTCACCCTGCACGAGCTGCTGGACATGGGGGTCAGTATCTCGGTCTGCGAGGAGACGGATCCGGATCAGCAGATCTGGCTGGCGGAGCCGGAAGAGGATCACTGATCCCCTGCCAGGCTTGCGGGCCCACCCTGGCGGTGGGCTTATTTTTTTCCATTCAGGGCGGCCGTGGCAGCATGATCCGCTGGTCATTCCCCCAACTTCCCCGCATTGTCCCCGCCCTTTTTCTCAAGTCACTGAATGTTAATAGCTGTTTGAAATTTATGACTGTTCTGGTCAGACAAAGCCGTGGACAAGCGTTCACAAGCGGGTTAAGTTGGTTTTTCACCCGCTTTTCGGGTGAATGATGGAAAAAACCTATTTTTCTACTATCGACAGCGCCGAACTCGCCGGGTCCGTATTCAGACAACAACAATGCACGGACTGGCGGTGCCGGGAAGCAGCGGACTGCCGATAGCTTTCGCTTAATGGAGCAAAGCCTGGAGGGCTTTATCATGGAGATGTTATCAGGCGCCCAGATGGTGGTTAGAGCGCTGGAAGATCAGGGAGTTGAGCACGTTTTCGGCTACCCTGGTGGCTCAGTGCTCGACATCTATGACGCTCTCTTTGAAAACGGCAAGATGGAGCATGTCCTGGTGCGGCACGAGCAGGCCGCGGTGCACATGGCGGACGGTTACGCCCGCTCCACCGGCAAGGTGGGCACTGTGCTGGTGACCTCGGGTCCCGGCGCCACCAACTGCATTACGGGGATCGCGACCGCCTACATGGACTCCATCCCCCTGGTGATCCTGTCCGGCCAGGTGCCGACCAGCATGATCGGGGAGGATGCATTCCAGGAGACCGACATGATCGGCATCTCCCGCCCGGTGGTGAAGCACAGCTTCCTGTGCAAGAAGGCCAGCGACATTCCCGACGCCATCAAGAAGGCCTATTACATTGCTGCCAGCGGCCGCCCGGGGCCGGTGGTGGTGGATCTGCCCAAAGACGTGCAGAACCCGAAAGAGAAGTTTCCCTATCAGTATCCCGAGACGGTGTCCCTGCGCTCCTACAATCCGACCAAGTCGGGCCACAAGGGGCAGATCAAGCGGGCCGCCAAGCTGCTGGTGGAGGCCGAGCGCCCGGTGATGTACGTCGGCGGCGGCGCCATCAATGCCAATGCGGATCACCTGGTGACCAAGCTGGCGGAGCTGTTGAACCTGCCGGTGACCACCACCCTGATGGGGTTGGGGGCCTTCTCCGGCACCCATCCGCAATTCATCGGCATGCTGGGCATGCACGGCACCTTCGAAGCAAACAAGACCATGCACAACGCGGATCTGATCTTCGCCGTGGGTGCCCGCTTCGATGACCGCGTCACCAACAACGTGGCCAAGTTCTGTCCCAACGCCACCATAGTTCACATCGACATCGATCCCACCTCCATCTCCAAGACGGTGCAGGCCCACGTGCCCATCGTCGGCTCGGTGGAAACCGTGCTGGAGCAGATGCTGGAAGTGATCCGCGAGTGTGGTTTCGACAACGACAAGCAGGTACTGGCGGACTGGTGGAGCCAGATCGGCCAGTGGCGCTCGCGCAACTGCCTGGCCTACGAGACCCATCCCACACTGATCAAGCCGCAGCAGGTGATCGAGACCCTCTACAAGGTGACCAAGGGGGAGGCGTTCGTGGCCTCCGACGTGGGCCAGCACCAGATGTTTGCCGCCCTCTACTACCCGTTTGCCAAGCCGCGCCAGTGGATCAACTCCGGCGGCCTCGGCACCATGGGGTTCGGCATTCCGGCCGCCATGGGCGCCCAGTTTGCCAACCCGGATGCGGTGGTCTGCTGCGTCACCGGCGACGGTTCGGTGCAGATGAACATTCAGGAGCTCTCTACCTGCATGCAGTACGGGGTGCCCATCAAGATCATCTCCATCAACAACCGGGCGCTGGGCATGGTCAAGCAGTGGCAGAAGATGTTCTACGGCGGTCGTCACAGTCACTCCTACATGGAGTCGCTGCCGGACTTCGTCAAACTGGCGGAAGCCTACGGCCACGTCGGCATCGCGGTGAGCGATCCGGCCGAGCTGGAGAGCGCCATGGAGAAGGCCTTCGCCATGAAGGATCGACTGGTGTTCATGGACATTTCGGTCGACCCGGATGAGCACGTTTATCCGATGCAGATAAAGTTCGGCGCCATGGATGAGATGTGGCTGAGCAAGACGGAGAGAACCTGACGATGGAACATATTATTTCGGTCGTGCTCAAGGAACTCAAGTTTGGTTCCATCAAGGACGAGATGTGGCTGAGCAAGGCGGGGGAAACATCATGAGACATATAATTTCCGTTCTGCTGGAGAACGAATCCGGCGCCCTGAGCCGGGTGGTGGGCCTCTTCTCCCAGCGCGGCTACAACATCGAGACCCTGACGGTGGCCCCCACCGAGGATCCCACCCTGTCGCGCATGACCATCGTCACCATGGGTGACGAGCGGGTGCTGGAGCAGATCCAGAAGCAGTTGCACAAGCTGGTGGACGTGCTCAAGGTGTGCGACTTGAGTGAGGGTGAGCACATCGAGCGGGAGATCGCGCTGGTCAAGGCGCGCGCCGCCGGTGGTGGTCGTGACGAGCTGAAACGGCTGGCGGATATCTTCCGCGGCCAGATCGTCGACGTCACCCCCGAGCTCTACACGGTGCAGCTGGTGGGTACCAGCGACAAGCTGGACGCCTTCATCAAGACGGCCGCCCAGACCAACGAGATCATCGAAGTGGTGCGCTCCGGTGTCTGCGGTATCTCCCGTGCCGACAAGGCGCTGCGCCCCTGAGTAGGTTGCTGGCGGGTTTGTTGTCCAAAGGGGCTCTTCGGAGCCCTTTTTCATGGGCGCAAGGCGTGGCCGAGTCTGTCATTTTCTTTCAAATGATCGGTAAACTATCCACAAAAGCTGTGGAAAAGTCTGTAGATTAGCGGTGGGTCTGACGTTAGTGTGCTGATCTTAAAGAAGTATTTGGATCTGATCTCGGCTGGGGCGCAATTGTGCAATCGACTCTGGCGGGTGTGAGCGTTTGCTTATCCCGCCGCCCTTGCCGGGCTGGCCTCTGAACGAGAATGCGGGATCCGAACTGGATCCTGATTTGATCTCGCGGATCAACATCTGCCTGTCAGCCATAAAAAAAACCCGCCAATTGGCGGGTTTTTGAGGTCTCATGGCTGAGGTCGATTACTCGGCCTGGGCTGCCTGGATACCGGTCAGGGCGATGGTGTAGACGATGTCGTCCACCAGGGCGCCACGGGACAGGTCGTTGACCGGCTTGCGCATGCCTTGCAGCATCGGGCCGATGGAAACCAGATCAGCGGAGCGCTGTACCGCCTTGTAGGTGGTGTTGCCGGTGTTCAGGTCCGGGAACACGAACACGGTGGCTTTACCTGCAACCGGAGAGTTCGGTGCCTTGGACTTGGCCACGTTCTCCATGATGGCCGCATCGTACTGCAGCGGGCCATCGATGATGAGGTCGGGGCGCTTGGCCTTGGCCAGCTCGGTGGCTTCACGCACTTTCTCTACATCGGCGCCGGCGCCGGAGGTGCCGGTGGAGTAGGAGATCATGGCGACGCGTGGCTCGATGCCGAAGGCGGCAGCGGAGTCGGCGGACTGGATGGCGATCTCGGCCAGCTGCTCGGCAGTGGGATCCGGGTTGATCGCGCAGTCACCGTAGACCAGTACCTGGTCCGGCAGCAGCATGAAGAAGATGGAGGAGATCAGGGAAGAGCCCGGAGCGGTCTTGATGATCTGCATCGGCGGACGGATGGTGTTGGCAGTGGTGTGCACCGCGCCGGATACCAGGCCGTCAACTTCATTGCGCTCCAGCATCATGGTACCCAGTACCACGTTGTCTTCCAGCTGTTCGCGGGCAACCACTTCGGTCATGCCCTTGTTCTTGCGCAGCTCGACCAGACGGGCCACATAGCGCTCGCGCACGGCAACCGGATCGATGATCTCGACGCGGTCGGTCAGGACCACGCCCTGCTGTTCGGCAACGCGACGGATCTCTTCCGGGTTGCCCAGCAGGACCGGACGGGCGATGCCGCGCTCGGCACAGATGGCGGCGGCCTTGATGGTCCGCGGCTCTTCCCCTTCCGGCAGCACGACACGCTTGTTGGCCTGACGGGCCAGTTCGGTCAGCTGGTAGCGGAAAGCCGGCGGGCTCAGGCGACGGGAGCGGGTGGACTTGGCGGAGAGAGACTCGATCCAGTGCTTGTCGATGTGGCCGGCTACATAGTCCTGCACCAGCTCGATCCGCTCGCGGTCGTCTTCCGGAATGTCGACGTTGAAGTTCTGCAGGCTGACCGCAGTCTGCCAGGTGTTGGTGCCGGTGATCATGATCGGCAGGCCGGTGGCCATGGCCTGTTGGCACAGCGCCATCACCTGCGGTTCCGGGTGGTAGTTGCCGGTCAGCAGCAGGGCACCCAGCTTGACGCCGTTCATGGCGGACAGGCAGGCGGAGACGATGACGTCGGAGCGGTCGCCGGAAGTGACCAGCAGGCTGCCCGGACGGAAGTGCTCGATCATGTTGTGGATGGAGCGGGCGCAGAAGGTCACGGTCTGCAGGCGACGGCTGTCCAGCTCACCCTTGTGCAGGATCTTGGCGGCCAGATGCTTGGCGAGATCCTTGGCGCGCGGGGCGATCAGCTGGGTATTCCAGGGGATGCAGCCGAGGATGCGCAGCGGGCTCTTGCCGAATACCTGCAGCACTTCCAGGTTATGGGCGGCGTCGGAAGTGTGGTGGTGGGCCTCGAACATCTCGGTCAGGTCGGGGCGGGTCACGCCATGCTCGTCAACCGGTGCACCCACCTTGTTGATGACGCAGCCAACGATACGGGGGTTGTTGACGCCACCGAAGTTGGAGCAGGCCAGCTCGATGCGCTCTTTCAGCTTCTGGCTGGAGTCGTTGCCCGGATGGGTCACGAACACCATGTCTGCATCCAGCGCCTTGGCGACGTCGTAGTTCAGCTTGTTGGCAAACGGCTGCTTGTCGGTCGGCACCATGCCTTCGATGACCAGCACTTCGGCACCGCTGGCCTTCACGTGCTCTTCGAAACGGGCCACGATCTCTTCCAGCAGGATGTCGGTGTTGCTGGAGGTGATCATGTTCTCGGCGTAGGAGAGGGCGAACGGCTCGGGCGGGTTGATGTTGGCAGCGGCGCGGATCACGGCGGTGGAGCGCTCGGTACCGGTTTCACCCGGACGCGGCTGAGCGACCGGTTTGAAGAAGCTGACATTGACACCGTGACGCTCCATGGCGCGAACAACGCCAAGGCTCACGGAAGTTACGCCGACACCAGTGCCGACCGGGATAAGCATAATAGTGCGTGCCACTTTATACCCCTTGTTCATTTTTGGGATCAGGAAAAGGCCGCCCTTGGGCGGCCTTGCTCTACAGCGAAATTATGCGCCAACCAGTTCCAGCGCGTCGTGGGCAATGACCCACTCTTCGTTGGTCGGGATAACCAGGGCTTTGGTGGAACCAGCCTTGGTGATCTCGCCACCCTTGCCGAAACGAGCCTTCAGGTTGGCGTCGTGATCGACGTCGAAGCCCAGCAGACCCAGCTTGTTCAGGGTGATTTCACGGATCGGGGCGGAGTTTTCACCGATACCACCGGTGAAGACCACGGCGTCCAGACGACCGTCCATGGCGGCGGCGTAGGCGCCGATGTACTTGGCCAGGCGATAGCAGTAAACGTCCATGGCACGCTTGGCTTCTTCTTTGCTGTCGTAGTTGTCTTCAACGAAACGGCAGTCGGAAGTTACTTCGGTCAGACCCTGCAGGCCGGACTCTTTGGTCAGCATGGTGTTGATGTCGGCCACGCTCATGCCCAGTTTGTCGTGCAGGAAGAAGATGATGGCCGGATCGATGTCACCGGAACGGGTACCCATCACCAGGCCTTCCAGCGGGGTCAGGCCCATGGAGGTGTCGACGGATTTGCCGTTCTTGATGGCGCAGACGGAACCGCCGTTGCCCAGGTGGCAGTTGATGATGTTCAGCTCTTCCACCGGCTTGTTCAGCTGCTTGGCGGCTTCCAGGCTGATGTAGTAGTGGCTGGTGCCGTGGGCGCCGTAGCGACGGATGCCGTTCTCTTTGTAGAGCTTGTACGGCAGGGCGTACAGGAAGGCTTCTTCCGGCATGCTCTGGTGGAACGCGGTGTCGAACACGGCAACGTTCTTCTCGGCCAGCGCCGGGAACACGCGACGGGCTTCACGGATACCGATCAGGTGAGCCGGGTTGTGCAGCGGCGCGTATGGTACGGCGGCTTCGATGCCGGCGATGACGTCGTCGCAGATGCGCACGGAAGAGGTGAAGCGCTCACCGCCGTGTACCACACGGTGGCCGATGGCGATCAGGTTCTTGGACAGCTCCGGGTTGAGCGGCAGGATCTTGTTGACGATGTAGTCCAGCGCTTCCTGGTGAGCGGCACCGGCGCCCAGATCGGCACTGCCTTTCTCACCGTTCAGTTTCCACTTGATGCGGGCGTCGTCGAGGTTGAAGCACTCGGCCAGGCCGGACAGCAGGTCATCACCGGTGGTTGCGTCAATGACAGCAAACTTCAGGGACGAGCTGCCACAGTTAAGAACAAGAACCAGCTTACTCATGAATAAATCCTATCGCAGATTGGGTTGTGTAGGAGGATGCGTTGGACGAGCCGTGTCCAAAAACTTTCAACTTATCCTTATGAGGGTTGGCAATCTGTTGCTTGCCCCTTGTATAGTGATACAAGACCCGAAATCCAGACGTCCCTGACAGCGCAACGGCAGGCCGTTGGCGCAAAAATTGGGCGTACAAAGGATAACCCGATTGTTGAAAAATAACAAAGTCATCCTCAACCTTTGTTATTGCGCATCAAATATTGTCGTGGTTTTGCCGTTAATACGTTCAAAAAGAGCTCGGAGGTAGTATGAGCATGAACATTTTTGGAACTAAGTTACAGCAAGGCCGTCATTATATGACCCTTTGGCCCCGCCGTCCCGAGCTTAATTCCATGTTCCCGGAGAATCGGGTGATCAAGGCCACCGAGTTCGCCCTCAAGGTCATCCCGGCGCTGGCGGTGCTCAGCGTCATGCTGCAGTTCCAGTTCGGCGAGCTGCACTACTGGCCTTCGGTCATGACCTCGGTGCTGTTTCTGCTCAGCCTGCCGCTGCAGGGCTACTACTGGCTCGGTCAGCGCGCCGATACCCGGCTGCCGCCCTCCCTTGCCAGCTGGTATCGCGAGATCAACGGCAAGATGAACGAGCAGGGCGGTCGTCGCCAACTGGTGGCCCAGCCCAGATACGAAGAGCTGGCCGATACCCTCAACGCCGCCTTCAAGCAGCTGGACAAATCCTTCCTCTACGAGTGAGGCCTGTGGCCCATGACTCGGACCAAGGCGCCTCGCGGCGCCTTTTTCATATCTATCAGGCCGCCAGAACCTTGCGGATCTCCTGAATGGAGAGCTTGTACTGACGCGGGCACTGGCGCCAGACCGTCAGCATGCGCTGGTACTTGTCGCGCATGGCGATGTCGCTGGAGAGCTCGTCGCACGGGCACTTGAGCTCGGGGAATCGCTTGTCCACTTCCAGCAGGAAGCAGACGTAGTCGGCCAGTTCCCGCTCCTGGCTGCGGCTGTAGCCGTTGAACTCCAGCCGGCTGGCATTGATTTCGCCCTGATCGGCCGCTTCCAGGTTGCCCCAGGAGATGGCCAGCGCGTGGTGCAGTTCCAGGGTGTCGATCACCTCCTGGCAGGTGGCCAGATCCAGATGGCCGAAGCTCTTCTCCAGTTCGAGGATCTGCAGGCAGTAGCCGCGCTCGATGATGGTGCTGGCCCGTTGGTAAAACGCCGCCTTCTCCGGATTGAGTTTGGCCAGGATCTCGTACTGGTTGCTCAGGATCAGACGTTCGGTGTGGCTCATGTTCATGGGCTTTTCTCACTGGAAAATGAAACTGGGGCCACGTTAACCCATATATAAGATGAATTTTTTGATCTGGCAGGGGAGGTTGGCGAGATAGCGGGGCGGGAAATCAACGTCGGCCCCGGCTGGTTAATTAAATGTAACGGCCGGCGGCTTGCTTTCTGGCTCGCTGGCGCAACAATAAGGGCGTCATTTGGCCTGTGCCGAAAGACCCGTCACCAAGGCATCCCATCGTGGATGCAAGCCGGCGCCCTTCATGACAAACGAGAACGTCGCCGCCAGTCACTTGCCTGGCAGGCGAGCCGAAGGACCGGGCATCGAGCCTCCTGCCCGCAACGCGAGGCAGGCAACGACATGCGAATAAAAAAAGGGCCTGCACTTGCAGGCCCTTTCCATATGGGTAGTACCGGTATCTGGGGTTCAGCCCTTGAGCAGGTCGAGCACCACCTGATGGTGATCGCTGGTCTTGAACTTGTCGAAGCGATGGTTAATCTTGCCCTCTTCGTCGATGAGGAAGCTCAGCCGGTGGATACCGTCATACTCCTTGCCCATGAACTTCTTCGGGCCCCAGACGCCAAACGCATCGGCCACCGCATGATCTTCATCGGCCAGCAGGCGGAAGTTCAGGTTGTCGCGCTCCTCGAATTTTTTCAGCCGCTTGGCCGGATCCGGGCTGATGCCGAGCACCACCACATTGAGGGCGGCCAGCTCGGCGTTGACGTCGCGCAGGCCGCAAGCCTGGGTGGTGCAGCCCGGGGTCATCGCCTTGGGATAGAAGTAGACGAGCACTTTCTTGCCGCGCAGGTCGGCAAGGCGTACCTGGTTGCCGTCCTGATCGGACAGGGAAAAATCGGGGGCCAGGCTGCCAGCGGATAAAGGTTGCATGGGATCTCCTTGGGTGAGCCGTCAGGCGTGTTTGTGATTGACGATGAATTCGAATGATTCTGCGCCCAGTTCACGACAGAATCCGGCGAAGGCCGTCTGCGAGCCGGCCGCCTCACCTTGCTTGGCCAGATTGAGCTGAAAGCTGGCCTTGAGCAGGTTGAACGGCTGCTGTTCCAGGGTGATGGTCTGCATGGCCTGGATGTCCCAGCCGTGATCGCTGAAGAACTGGGTGCACTGGCTTACGATGCCCGGCTGGTCCCGGATCAGGATCTCGGCGTTGGCGCTGATGTCGTATTGCAGCGACTGGTGGCGTTCGGTGCGCTTCATCATGGTGATGAGGTCCCACTCCTGGCTGCGCAGGGGCAGGCTTATCTCGAGTTGCATCAGGCTGTTCCAGTCACCGGACAGCAGCATGATGAAGGTGAATTCATTGCCGAAGATGCCAAGACGGCTGTCGACAATGTTGCAGCCACACCCACTGACGTGGCGGGTGACCTCATTGACGATGCCAGGCCTGTCCGTGCCGATGGCCGTTACGACCAGGTAATGAGTCATAAATCTTCTCTCGTCCATTAGCGGGTTGCGAATGTGGATGCAGTGGCATAGCCCGAACGGGCTGGCCATGGGCCACTGCCAGCGATCCTGCATGGCAACCTTGTTGAGAATCTCGTTGCAACGAGCACGGTATTGGGGTGTCACGACCAAAGTCCGGCGTGTTCCACCACGGCTCGCGCAGTGCGGTTTTTGCCGGATGGTAACACGGCTTGCCCCTGGCCTCCCTTGTTTTTCCAAGGGGGCAGCTTTACCATAACGCCCCTGAAAATCGGGAGAAATATCCATGTTGCGCGGTAGTATTGTTGCCCTCGTTACCCCCATGCTGGCTTCAGGCGAAGTCGATTGGGCCAGTCTGGCCACTCTGGTCGACTATCATGTCAGCGCCGGGACCAGCGCCATCGTGGCGGTCGGGACCACGGGGGAGTCGGTGACCCTGAGCGAGCAGGAGCACATCGCCGTCGTGGAGAAAACCGTGGCGCTGGCCGCCGGACGCATTCCGGTCATTGCCGGCTGCGGCTCCAACAATACCGCCCATGCCATCGACCTGGCCAAGCGCTTCGCCGAAACCGGCGTGGTGGCGGGTCTCTCGGTCACCCCCTATTACAACAAACCCACCCAGGAAGGCCTCTATCGTCACTATTGTGCGATCGCCGAGGCTAGTGGTCTGCCCCAAATTCTTTATAATGTGCCCGGTCGTACCGGTTGCGATCTCAAACCGGAGACGGTAGCCCGACTGGCCAAGGTGCCCGGTATCATAGGCCTGAAAGAGGCGACCGGGGATCTGAGCCGTACGCCGCTGCTGCGCGAGCTGTGCGGCGCACAATTCGCGCTTTATAGTGGCGATGATGCCAGTGGATGTGATTTCATGCTGCAAGGCGGGGACGGAGTCATTTCGGTCACCACCAATATTGCAGCGGCCCAGATGGCCGACATGTGTCGTGCAGCGCTGGCCGGTGATGCCGGACGAGCGCACGACATCAACAATCGATTGATGCCGTTGCATCAGACTCTGTTCTGCGAACCGAGTCCTATCCCGGTGAAATGGGCCTGTGCCCAGCTGGGATTGATTGCGACGGCCACCTTGCGTCTGCCGCTCACCGACCTCACCCCCGAGGGCGAACAGGCGATGGCGCGAGCACTGACGACTGCGGAGTTGATGGCGAGTGTTTAAAGCAAATGGAAAGGGAAATGCAGTGCGCCTGGTGCTGAGTGTGGCGACCGTTGCCGTGCTGGCAGCCTGTAGCTCACCCCAGGAACGCAAGATGGCCAACCGTGGTTTCGAGTACGAGGATGCCCGCCTTGAAGGCCGTGCGTTTCTGGTGCCGGCCGGGTTGAATACCCCCGCCTTTAACAGCAGTTTCGACATTCCGGCCCTGCCCGAGAGCAGCCGTGACGGTGCGCTGGGTGCCAAGGTTGATGTACGTCCACCCGCCCAGCTGCTGACCGTGGTACCGGGCAGCCAGGTGGTGGCCAATGCTGGCGAACCGACCATGGCTTTCTATGCGCTCAGCACCTCCCAGAGCGTGGAGCGCGATACTTGGGCCTTCCTGATGAACTTCCTCGCCCAGTACAAGGTCACCACCGAGAAGCTGGACCAGCAGGCCGGCGTGCTGCAGACCGGCTGGTTTGACAACACCAAGGCGCTCGACGGCTGGAGTGAAGAGGACGATGACTTCGTCATTCGCCAGCGCTACCAGTTCACCCTGCGCAACGATCCCCAGCGCCACGCCGTCAACATGTCGGTACGGGTGCTGGATCATGAAGAGACCGTCGATGGCGAGACCAGCAAGGAGCTGACCCCGGCGGATGCCCAGCGCTACGCGACCCGGGCCCTCAACCAGTTCTCGCTCTACTACGACAAGCAGCTCAAGTCCCGCGAACAGCACAAGGCCAACGACGGCATGGGGCTGGAACTGGGTCTGGACAACAACGAGCTGAGCGCCTGGATCGTCGATGGTTCGTTTGATCAGGTGTGGCGCCGTCTCAATCAGGTGCTGCCGGCCTACGGTTTCACCATCAAGGATACCCAGCAGTCGCTGGGCTGGATCGACGTGGAGTACGACGAGCCGGGCAGCGAATTCTGGAAGGCCAAGGGCAGCGAGCCGTTCAAGCTGGACGAAGACAAGTATCGCTTCCAGCTTGGCGAGATGGCGGGGGGCAAGACCTCCATCACCCTATTCGACAAGGACAAGAAGCCCGTGTCGTCCGGTGTCATCTCCCAGATGTACATCAGTCTGTCCGAGGCATTCGCCAAGGGTCTGGCTGACCAAGCTGCAAAAACAGAATAGAAACAGGGGCCTTGTGCCCCTGTTTTGTTATGTAAACCCCCCACAAACAGGAAGTGTTACTTACCATGAGTCTTGCAGATCAAGTATTGGCGGTGAACGACGATTTGCCGATCCGTACCGATAAACCCGTCCATTCCGGCAAGGTGCGCAGCGTCTACTGGCTGACCGCCGCAGACAGTGCCCGCCTCATCCGCGAGAAGGGTTACGACGTGCCGGCAGATGCGCCGCTCGCCATCATGGTGATCAGTGACCGGATCTCGGCCTTCGACTGCATCTGGCAGGGCGTGGACGGGCTCAACGGCGTGCCGGGCAAAGGGGCTGCGCTCAACGCCATCTCCAGCCACTGGTTCAAGCTGTTCAAGGAGAAGGGGCTGGCCGACAGCCACATCCTGGACATCCCCCATCCCTTCGTCTGGATCGTGCAAAAAGCCCGCCCCGTGATGATCGAGGCGATTGCCCGCCAGTACATCACCGGCTCCATGTGGCGTGCCTACAAGGATGGCGAGCGTGAGTTCTGCGGCATCACCCTGCCGGAAGGGCTGAAGAAGGATCAGAAGCTGCCCGAGATCCTCATCACCCCCTCCACCAAGGGTGTGCTGACCGGGCTGGACGGCGTGCCGGAAGCCGACGACGTCAACGTCTCTCGTGCCGACATCGAACGCCACTACCAGGGCTTCAACTTCAGCAAGCCGGCCGACATCGACCGCTACGAAGTGCTGCTCAAGGAAGGTTTCAGCGTCATCAGTGACGCGCTGGCCGAGCTGGATCAGATCTTCGTCGACACCAAGTTCGAGTTTGGCTACGTCAATGACGCCGCCGGCAACGAGAAGCTGATCTACATGGATGAAGTGGGCACCCCCGACAGCTCCCGCATCTGGGATGGCGCCGCCCTGCGCGACGGCCAGATCGTCGAGAAGTCGAAAGAGGGTTTCCGCCAGTGGCTGCTCAACCACTTCCCGGATCCGGACATCCTGCTCAACAAGCACCGCATGCCCGAGCGCTTCGCCCTGGCCCGCGACAACAAGTTGCCGACCGAGGTGATGATGGACATCTCCAACACCTATGTGGGGATTGCCGAGAAGATCATCGGCCAGCCGCTGGTACGCAGCGCCAATCCGAAGCAGGAGATCATCGAAGTGCTGCGCGCGCAGTACGGGCTGATCGACTGAGGCACATCGCCTTTTTTGTTGTCGTAAAAACAAACGTTTGCCACCGGCCGGCTGTAAGTCGGCATGCTGGCTGCAATGGAACGGGCCCCATCACGGGGCCCATTTTTGTTGCCGTGCCGGCTGGGCGGCGATCAGCCGTTGACCCTGAACACCTGGCCGGTCTGCACCCCCAGTACCGACTTCTGGTAGGCCTGCGCCACCCTGGCGGCGGGCACGGGGACGAAGCCCGGGAAGAAGCTGGCGTATTTATCCATCGACTCCGTCAGCACGGTCGGACTCACCGCGTTGATGCGCAGACCCCGCGGCAGCTCGCAGGCCGCCGCCTTGACGAAGTGATCGATGGCGCCGTTGATGGTGGTCGCGCTCGCCCCCCAGTTGATGGGCTCCTCGCTCAGGATGCCGCTGATCAGGGTGATGGAGCCCTTGTCGTTCAGGTGGGGGATGGCGGCCCGGGTCAGGTTGATCTGGCCCATCAGCTTGCTCTCCAGTCCCACCTGCCACTGCTCGTCGGTCATCTCGGTGAGGGCGTTGAAGGCCACGCTGCCACTGGCCACCACCAGCGCATCGAACTGGCCCAGCTTGGCGAACAGCGCCTTGATGGAGGCGGGATCGCGCATGTCGACCGTGGCGTCCCCCTGGCTGTGACCGACCCGGATCACCTGGTGGTCTTTGGCAAGCAACTCGCTGACGGCGGAGCCGACGGTGCCGGAGGCACCCACAATCACAATCTTCATCTGTTTCACTCCTGGTTGGGATGTGTTGATTCTAGCGCGATGAAAAGGGAGAAAAAGCGCGTAAAATAAACGCATTGTTTCCATATTGGAGCTAATGAATGGACATCTCCCACCTGGCCAGTTTTTACGAGGTGGTGCAAAAGGGCAGTTTCTCAGCCGCGGCCGACAGTCTGGGGGTGAGCAAGGGGATGCTGAGCCGTCACGTCAGCGCGCTGGAATCGACCCTCAATGCCCAGCTGCTGCAGCGTACCACCCGCCGACTCAGCCTCACCGAGGCGGGGCGGACCCTCTATCAGCAGGCCGGCGAGATCTTCGCGCTGGCGCGCCAGGCGGAGCAGGATATCCAGGCGCTGACCGAGGAGGATGGCGGCCGGCTGCGCTTCACCTGCCCGGTCAGTACCGGTGATCGCATGGTGAACGATCTGCTGGCCCGCTTTGCCGAGCTCTGTCCCGGCGTCCAGGTCGAATTGAACTTCACCAACGCCATGATCGACATGAGCCAGGGGGAGCACGACATCGCCCTGCGCGCCATGAGCAGCATTCCCGACAACCTGGTGGCCCTGCCGCTCGGCAGGCTCAAGGACGTGGTGGTGGCCAGCCCGGCCCTGCTGGCGCGGGAGGGGATCCCCGTCACCCCTTATGAGCTGGGTGGGCGGTCCTGTCTGCTGCAGGGCCATAACCCGGCCTGGGAGCAGTGGCACTTTCGCAAGGGAGAGGAGGAGGCGCACATCCTGGTGCAGGGCAAGGTGCGGGCCAACCACTACAGTACCGTGCTGCAGCTGGCTCGGGCCGGCATGGGGTACGCCAAGTGTCCGTTGATGCTGGTGGAGCCCTGGCTGGCGCAGGGGGAGCTGGTCACCGTGCTGGCGGAGTGGCAGACCGGGTTGCACCCGCTGCACGTGCTGCACGCCCAGCAGCGGCGGGTGCCGCGCAAGATCCGGCTGTTCAAGCAGGTGTTGGCCCAGTGGTTTGCCGAGCGCCCCCACTACCTGCTCTGAGCCCTCGTTATTTTTCTGTCATCTTCGGCTGCTAGCCTGCGCCCATCAACGCGAACAGGAAGATGAGCAAACATGAAGGGTTATCGGTACGGGCGTGGGGTATCGCTGCTGTGGGCAGCGCTGGGCATGAAGATGGTGCTGGGCAGTGCGGCGTGGGCGGCCGTCGAGGTGATGGTGCCAGCGGATTTCCAGATCCTGGCGGTGAGTGCGGGCACACTGCACGACGAGCAGCATGCCACCCTGCCGGATGGGGAGCAGCAGTTGCTGGTGCGTTATGAAGGGGTGATCCCGAGTCGCAGCAGCAGCGAGAATGACCGCCAGCTGCGCTCCGCGCCGCAGGTGCTGCGTTATCAAGCCAGTCAGCAGCAGGTGCGGCTGGTCGCCAACTTGCCGAGCGATGAGCGGGGCATGGCGCAGTATGCCGAGTCTCCGGTCATGGGTCTGCAGGCCGGTGGCCAGCGCATTGCCAGCCAGCAGGATGCGCTGATCACCAGCGGCATGCTGATTGGCATGGACTGGCGGGCCAAGCTGGTCGAATACAACCAGAGCGGCGGCAAGGTGGCATTGAGCACGGTCGTGCCCGTGACCGCAACCGCCGCTGTGGTTGAACCGGTGGCGGCCAGCACGCTGGAGGGCCAGTTGCAGCAACTCTTCCTCAAGGCCGACCCTGCGCTTCGCAAGCGCTTTGTCAGCTGGGCCGTACCGCAACTTTAAGTTTGCGGCCCGTTGCAGTAACGTGGGTGCTCTCATCGTGCATCGCGCCCACCTTACGTCAACGAGGTCTTCATGTTTGAACTGCACAGCCGCCTGCAGGCAGATACCCGCCTGCTCGGCGATCTGCCCCTTTGCCGCGTCCTGCTGGCCAAGGACAGCCAGTATCCCTGGCTGATCCTGGTGCCGAGAGTGGCCAATCTACGGGAAATTCACCACCTGGCACCGGCGCAGCAACAGCAGCTGATGGAGGAGTCCTGTGCGGTCGCCACCCTGATGGAGCAGGCGCTGCGGCCGGACAAGATCAACGTGGCGGCGCTCGGCAATCTGGTGCCCCAGCTGCATCTGCATCATGTCGCCCGTTTCAGTACCGACAAGGCCTGGCCCGGTCCCATCTGGGGGGCTCATCCCTCCGTGCCCTATGAGGAAGCCGCATTGCTGGCAGAGGCGGCCAGCTGGCGTCTCAAGCTGGCCAATCTGGCCGGATTCAGTCCGCTTGGCACTGACAATTGAATCAACTGAGAGGCGGCTCGCTATTTCGAAGCCCAAGCCGCGCTATCTGTTAGAGTTATGGTATAGATAAGCCCATTTTCGATGTTCAGGAAGGTCCCATGATAGTGACAAGAGCCGACAACGATACCGTATTGACCACAGAGGACGTGCTGCTGAGCCTGTGCCATTCGGTCACGGATGTATTGAGTGCGGCAACCCAGAGTCAGGTGCGTTTCTCCGGCATGGTGCAGCGGATCAGCAAGACCTGCCTCAAGCCGGATATCGGCTGCTTCGTACTGTTTGACGGCGGCTTCTCCGGCCTGGTGGTGATCAACTTCTCCGCCTCCGCCGCCATGGAGCTGTACGAGAGCTACATGCTGAGCATGGGGCTCTCCAAGGAAGATCTCGCCATCTCCCATACCTCGGACGAGGTGAGCAACGTGATGGGCGAGCTGATGAACCAGATCGTCGGCAGCTTCACCGTCAAGGTCGGCCGCGATCTGCAGACCCACATCACCCAGAACCAGCCGAAGATGCTGGCCCTCAACAAGCAGGTGATGCTGAGCGTCGATACCAATCTCGACAGCCCGGAGTCGCGCCGGGTCACCTTCTTCACTGCCCGCAACAACATCTTCTATCTGGAGCTGGCGATGGACAAGACCGAGTTCATCCGCATCCACAACGACGGCATGGATCAGGAGGAGCTGGATCCGGATGCCCTGATCGCCCAGACCAAGCGCGAGGCTGCCCAGCCGGCGCCGGCCGCCACCCCGGTGGCCAACGATCACGACGATCTGCTCGATTCGCTCGGGATCTGATGGCCGCATTGGCCGTTGCAAATGACGAGGCCACCCATGGGGTGGCCTCGTTTGTTGGTGCGGGTCGGGTTTAGAAGTTGTAGAGCAGACCCGTGCTGAAACGGGTGGACTGGCTGTCGTAGAAGTTGATGTCCGAGTCGGCGTTGGCATAGGCGGCGGTGAAGGTGGCGGCGAGGGCGTTGACGCCAAACAGGTTGTGCCAGAAGAAGGTGCCGTTGATGGCGAATTCATCGGCATCGGCGCGCTGGCCGAAGATGGGGTTCGCCTCGTCATACTTGCGCTTGCCGGTATAGAGGTTGCTGACGAAGGACCACTGGGGGCCGCGCTTGGCATAGGTCAGCTTCAGGCCAGTGTTCTTGAAACTCTCGGCGCTGCCGTCAAGGCGAGCCTGCTTGTAGACGATGGCCGGTTCCAGCAGCTGGTTGCCGCCAAAGTGCCACTGGTAGGAGAGCTCCATGTCGTGCATCTTGCCGTTGCGATCCAGCATGTCGGCGTAGTGGGTGCCGTGGCTCTGGTCATACTGCTGGCCGCTGCGCTCCTCATCCATGTCCACCTCCCGGGTGGTCAGGTTGCCGTAGAAGTTGCTGCCCCAGATCTTGTCCCAGGCAAAACGCGCCCCTTTCGATTTCACATCGGTGGAGCTGCGATCCACCCCGGTGGCGAAGGGATCGCTCCACAGCTCGACCGGCATGACGTTGAACACCAGCGAGGTGGCGACTATGCCCTTGTCACCCATCTCCTGACGCAGGCCGAGCTGCTGGGTGAAGTCGAAGCGTACCGCGTCCTGGATCAGGTTGCCGAGGAAGATCTGGGTACGGGTATCGGCAAAGGTGTAGCGGATATCGGCGTTGAGCAGCGGCGTCAGGCCGCTCTCGCTGTCGGGCGAACCGAGGTCATTGATGCGACTGTGGTTGTCATCGCCGGCATAGAAGTTGGACTTGTAGCTGACGGCGTTGACCCCGCCCAGCAGGAAGCCGGACCAGCCGGACTGCTTGGGGATCTCGCCCAGATCGGCGTGGGCGGCATTGGCTGCCAGCAGGCCAAGACTCAGCAGGGTGAGATTACGCATCGATGAGACTCCTGAAATATCAGTTGGTTGAATTGAACGGCCGAACATTATAGCCAGCCAGGCTTAACCCGGGCTGACCGAATTGACTCCGGCATGCTACCCCAGCGGGCGGAGGAGGTTAACCGATAATTTATCGTGCGACGGCACAAGAGTTCGGCGCGCCGTGCTGGTATTCTGTTCGGCGAATATCGGGGAGAAAACAATAAGATGAAACAAATCAAATCCTGGGCGCAATATTACGTCGACCTGATGACCAAGCTGGGACTGGTGCGCTTCAGCATGTTCCTGGCCACCGGCATCATAGTGCTGGCCGTTTCGATCCAGATGGGGGTCACCCTGTTCCTGCGCGGCACCGTGGACATCGTCGACCTGGTGCGCTCGGTCTTCTTCGGCCTGCTGGTCACCCCCTGGGCCGTCTATTTTCTCTCCATCGTGGTGGATCAGCTGGAGGATTCCCGCCAGCGGCTGACCCGCATGGTGCGCAAGCTGCAGGACATGCGCGAGCGGGATCTCGAGCTCAACAGCCAGCTGCAGGAGAACATCAGTCGCCTCAACGCCCAGATCGCCGAGACCAACCGGGCCGAGACCCTGCGCCAGCAGGCCATCGAGGATCTGGAGAACGAGGTGTTCCAGCGCGAGAAAGCCCAGCTACATCTGGGGGAGCGCACCGCTCTCTTGCGCTCCTTCATCGACTGCTCCCCCGATCTGGTCTACTACCGCAACGAAGACGAGCAGTTCTCCGGCTGCAATCGCGCCATGGAGGAGCTGACCGGCAAGGTGGAGGCGGAGCTCATCGGCTTGACCCCGTTCGATGTCTACAAGCACGACATCGCCAGCAAGGTGGTGGAGACCGACAAGCAGGTCTTCGCCCAGAATGAGCCGCTCACCTATGAGCAGTGGCTGGAGTACCCAGACGGTCGCAAGGCCTACTTCGAGCTGCGCAAGGTGCCCTTCTTCGATCGCTTCGGCAAGCGGCTCGGCCTGCTCGGTTTTGGTCGCGACATCACCGAGCGCAAGCAGTATCAGGACAAACTGGAGAAGGCGAGCCGCGACAAGACCACCTTCATCTCCACCATCAGCCACGAACTGCGCACCCCGCTCAACGGCATCGTCGGCTTGAGCCGGATGCTGATGGATACGCCGCTCGATCCCAAGCAGCACCAGCAGCTCAAGACCATTCACCTGAGCGCGGTGACGCTCGGCAACATCTTCAATGACATCATCGATCTCGACAAGCTGGACCGGCGCCGGCTGGAAATCGCCCCGACCCCCATCGACCTGCCTGCCTTCCTCGACGAGCTGGAGACGCTGTCGCGCATCCAGGCGGAGCAGAAGGGGCTCTATCTGCATTTCGACCGGGATGGCGACGTGCCGCAGTTCGTGATGGCGGACGGGACCCGGTTGCGCCAGGTGTTGTGGAATCTGGTGGGCAATGCGGTCAAGTTCACCGACGAGGGGGGGGTGACGGTGCGCTGCCTCACCCACCCGGCCGACACACCGGGCAAGCTGGCGCTGCACTTCGAGGTGGAAGACACCGGGGTCGGCATTCCCCGCGCCCAGCAGGAGAAGATCTTTGCCATGTACTATCAGGTGCAGGGTAAGAAGCACGCCACCGGCACCGGCATCGGGCTGGCGGTCTCCCGCCAGCTGGTGCAGGCGATGGGTGGCCAGCTCTACGTGGACAGCGATCCGGGCGAGGGCGCCTGCTTCACCGCCGAGCTGGAGGTAGACTGCGTCGCCGCCCAGACGCCCGTGGCCGAACCCGAGATGCCCTGCCTCGATATCCTGCTGGTGGAGGACGTCGAGCTCAACGTGACTGTGGCCTGCGCCCTGCTCAACAAGCTGGGCCATGAGGTCAAGGTGGCGCGGGACGGCGCCCAGGCGCTGGCCATGGCCAATCCCGACGATTTTGATCTGATCCTGCTCGATATCCAGCTGCCGGACATGACCGGCTTCGATGTGGCGGAGCAACTGCTCGCCCGCTACGGCGACAGCCTGCCGCCCATGGTGGCACTCACCGCCAACGCCACCGGCGATCGCCAGTACTACCGGGATCACGGCATGCAGGATGTGATCAACAAGCCGCTCGGTTCGAAGGCGGTGCGGGAGGTGATTGGCCACCTGTTTGCCGATCTGGCCGAGGATGAGGCGGACGCACAGGCGGATGCGGACAGTCAGGATGCGCTGCTGGACTTGCCCTTCCTCACCGATTATGCCGATACCGTGGGCAAGCAGGTGCTGATCTCCAGCGTCGAGCTGTTCGAGAAGATGATGCCCGACTACATGGCGGTGCTCGACTCCAACATGATTGCCCGGGATCAGGCCGGCGTGGTGGAGGAGGCGCACAAGATAAAAGGGGCGGCCGGCTCCATCGGTCTGCGCCGGCTGCAGCAGCTGGCTCAGCTGATCCAGAGCCCGGATCATCCCGCCTGGTGGGAGAACGTGGAAGACTGGATCGAGTCGCTGCGCCGTGAATGTCCGGGTGACATCGCCCGCTTGAAGCGCTGGCTGCTCTCGTAGATGCGAGCCGCAGGCAAGGAGCCGCAACATGTATAGCCGTTTGATTACTCCCGAGCGCATCCATCGCTGGGGTGACGAAGATCTGCTGGAGGCGACCGAACAGGACCGCGCCCGCATCGTGCAGGCGGCGCCGGTGCGTCGGCTGCAGCAGAAGACCCAGGTCTTTCCGCTTGACGTGAAGGCCTCGGTACGCAGCCGTCTCACCCATTCGCTGGAGGTGCAGGAGACCGGCCGCCAGATCAGCCGCCGCATTCTGGCAGCCCTGCCGGCAGGGTCGGTGTGCGAGGGTGCCTTCATCAATCTGGTGGAGATGTCCTGCCTGTTGCACGACGTCGGCAACCCGCCGTTTGGTCACTTTGGCGAGCAAGTGATGAGCCAGTGGCTGGCGCAGGCGCTGGATGGGTTGTTTGCCGAGGCCCTTGGCAGCGCACCCAGCTCGCAGTGGGCAACGCTTCGCCAGGATCTGCTGGTGTTTGACGGCAATGCCCAGAGTCTGCGGCTGGTGCACAGCCTGCACGAGCTGAACCTGACCCTGGGACAGCTGGCGGCGCTGTGCAAGTACCCGCAGCAACCCCTGCACGGCGGTCAACATCACGGCTGGGCTAGCAAGCGTGGCATCTTCTTCAGTGAACAACCCCTCTACCGCGCCCTCGGCCAGAGCCTGGGGTTGGCACCCGGCTGCCGTCACCCGCTGGTCTACATCATGGAGGCAGCCGACGATATCTCCTACTGCATCGCCGATCTCGAGGATGCGGTGGACCGGCGCATCCTCAGCCTGAGCGAGCTGCAACAGGCGCTGCGACTGGCCGATGACGGCGCCTACATGGCCGGCTTGCTGGCGGCGGCGACGGCTTCGGACAGGGGCTTCTTCCCCCATTTTCGCCAGCAGCTGACCCGGGATCTGGTGGAACTGGCCGCTCACACCTATGTGAGCGAGCACCCGCATATCCTGAGCGGCGCCTATCCCCAGGCCCTGCTGCACGGTCAGGCACCGGCGGCGCGGGTGCTCGATACCCTCAAACAGGTGGCTCGCGAGCTGGTGTTCATGCGCCCCGAGGTAGAGGCGCTGGAGCTGGAGGGTTATGCCGCCCTGCGCGGGGTGCTCTCCACCTATGCCTGCCTGCTGGCGCTGCCGGCCGCGCAGTTCGAGCGGCTGTTGGCCGGGCAGGGGGGCAGCGAGCTGTTCTTCGCCCGCCGGCTGTTTCATCGGCTGTCGGCCCGTCATCTCAAGGCATACCGGCTGGCGGTGGCCAGCCGGGATCCGCGCTTCAGCGACGGGGCGGAGCAGGAGTGGTACTTCCGGGTGCGACTGCTGCTCGACTACGTGAGCGGCATGACGGATACCTATGCGCTGGAGGAGTTCCGGCTGTTGTCCGGGATCTGAGCCGGAGCGGCACGGGCCTGCCTGTGCCGGATGAGTATTGATAGATGACTCACCTCCCCATATGGGGGGTGAGGTTCTTGTATAAAATTCGGTCTTTTTTTAGACTGTGGCAACTTGTTCAACTTTCACTCGGTAAGGAGACGGATATGCAACATTCAATGCTAAACGTTGCGTTCGACCGCTGCATCAGCAGCGCGAAGACTCGTGCTCTTTTTCTGCCGCGTGGAGGAAACAGGTAACACCTGCTTTTTTATCACCCGCGGTTGTCCCGCAGGGTGATCTCTTCTCTCCGGGGGAACCGCACGTTCAACTGGAGAATATTATGTCTATCGAACTGACCCTGCTGCGCACCGTCGAAACCCTGGTCCAGAAACGGATTACCCGGCTGGAGCGTCGTGTCAGCTACCTGCATCTGTCGCCTGCTCTGCTCAAGGACATCGGTCTGGAAGGGCAAAATGTGCAGATCGCCCACATCCGTGAGCGGGAATATCAAACCGGCTTCCGACTCGGGAACCGAATAACCTGACAAGAGGGGGTCTTGGCCCCCTTCTTGCTTGAAAACGGCAGGCGTGAGCCTGCCGTTTTTCGTATCCGGACGAGTTCTGTTACGAATTTCTATTCGCACATTTTGCCAAAATCCCTATGATCGCTCTCCAAGCCGTTCAGGAGTTACCCATGCTGCGCCTCTGCTATCGCGCCATTTTGTTGTGCTGGTTTACCTGCTGGAGCCATGTGGCTGCGGCAGAAACCTCCCTGGACAAGGATCAGCTGGGGCTGGCGGAGCGGCTCTGGCTCGCCTCGCGCAGCGACCTGGTGGTCGGCATGCCGTCGGTGGCCTGGCCGCCCTACATCTATGCCAATAGCCGGGGTGGCTTCAGCGGCCCGCTCGACGATTTTGCCACCCTGATTGCCGGCCGGTTGGGGCTGACCGTGCGCTACAAGACTTACCCCTACTATGCCGGCGCCCAGCAGGCTTTGCTCGATGGCGAGGTGGACATGCTGATCGGGGTGACACCGAGCCAGTCGCGTCAGCAGAAGATGCGCTTTACCTCGGATCTGATGACCCTGCCGCGCGGCGTGCTGCTGGCGCGAGAGGAAGGGGAGCCGACTCTGGCGACGGCGCGCCAGCTGCGCTGGGTGTGCGAACATGGCTTCAGCTCCTGTGAAGAGCTGGCGGAGCTCGGCATGACCCAGCTCACCGAGGCGGACAGCAGTGACGAAGCGGTTTTCATGGTGAAGAAGGGGCTGGCGGATGCCTATCTCTCCGATCTGCCCTCTCTGGTTCGCCTGCAGCGCCTGCAGCAGCAGGCCGGGCTCAAGGTAATTACCCCGGAGTGGGTGACGGACACCTCGCTGGCCATGGCGGTGGGGCCCGACAATCAGGGGCTGCTCGGTTTGCTGGAGCTGGCCCTCAACGACATTCCGCTGGATGAGCGGCGCCGCATTCTGGAGACCGGCGGAATAGTTGACTACGAGCTGGCCAACGGTCCCCGCCAGATCGTGTTCAACCAGAGCGAGCTCGACTGGCTGGCCCGCCATCCGACCCTGCGTTTCGGGGTGGCACCGGACTGGCCGGCGGTGAGCGAGATCGACGGCAATGGCCAGCTCAAGGGTTTCATCGCCGACATGCTCAAGCTGGTGAGCCTGCGCTCCGGCCTGCAGTTTACCCTGGTGCCCACCAGCAGCTGGGCCGAGACCCAGGCGCTGTTCCAGGCGCGCAAGCTGGACTTCATCCCGGCCATCACCCCGACCGCGGAGCGGCGTCAATACTCCCTGTTTACTCCCGACTACGCCTTCATCCACCGGGTGATCGCCGCCAGACAGGGGAGCGAGGAGCTGGACAACCTCAACGAGCTCAAGGGGCGACGGGTGGGGATCGTCGGCGGCTCGGTGGAGGAGCTGGTACTCAACGAGGTGGGGGCCCATCCGCTGACGGTGAGCAGCGATACCAAGCTGCTGCCGCTGCTGGACGGGCATCAGGTCGACTACGTGCTGATGAGCATGACCACCCTTGAACAGGCGCTGCAAAAGGGGTTCAACAACCGCTATCAGGTGGTGTTCTCCGGCAACGAGCTGCGGGTGCCGGTCGCCATGGCGGTGCACCAGCAGGACCCCATGCTGCAGCAGATCCTCACCAAGGTGCTGCTCTCCATCCGCCCGGAAGAGATGACCAAGCTGGAGCACAAGTGGCTGGCGCTGACCATCCAGACCGGCATCAACCCTGCCACTGTGGCGCTCTGGTCCGCGGTCGGTGTGGGCGCTTTCCTGCTCTGCGTGCTGTTGTTCATGGGCTGGAACCGGACCCTGCGCCGCCAGATAGTGCAGCGCAAGCTGGCCGAACACAAATTGAACGAGCAGCTGACCTTCGTGCAGACCCTGCTCAACTCGCTGCCCAACATGGTGGTGCTGCGGGATCGCGAGCAGCGCATCACCCTCTGCAACCAGGCCTATCGGGATGCCTTTATCGGTGAGCTGACCCAGGATGATGGCGACGATCTGGACCGCATGCCGGCCAGAGAGCGGGAGCGGGTGCTGCGCGAAGAGTCGGGGGTATGGCAGAGCGGCGAACAGCTGGAAGGGGCGGGCAACAGCCGCCGTCAGGATGGCGCCATGTTCCACGTCATTTACACCAAGCGTCCCTATCGCTCGCCAAAGGGCGACATGCTGGGGGTGCTGACAGTGCTGACTGACGTGACCCGCATCAAGGAGGCCGAGGCGCGTGCCCGCAAGGCGGAGACCCGGCTCACCCAGATCACCGACAGCATGCCGGGCATCGTCTATCAGTACCTCTGGCTCGGCCCCGGCAAGGGGCGCTTCCTCTATGCCTCGCAGGGGGCGAGCGAGATCCTGGGCGCCAGCCGGCAGGAGATATTGTCGGCCGAGTCGGGCGGCGAGGTGTTCGGCTTTACCGAGGAGGCACTGCAGGATTTCGTCAGCAAGGTGGCCAATCATGCCGAGACCCTGGCCCCGCTCGATCTGGAAGTGCGAGTGGAGCGGCCGGAGGGGGCCCGCTATCTGCAGGTGCGCGGCAGTTTCGTGCCGCAGGAGGAGGGGCACCTGATCCTCAACGGGGTGATCCAGGACATCACGGCCCTCAAGCACCAGGAGCACGACCTGAGGGAGGCGCGCGCCTATGCCGAGCAGGCGATGCAGGTGCGCAGCCGTTTCCTGGCCACCATGAGCCACGAGCTGAGGACCCCCATCTCCGGCATGCACGGCATGCTGGAGCTGCTGCAGATGAGCGAGCTGAACGACGACCAGCGCTACCTGCTGCGCAACGTGGTGACCTCCACCAACAACCTGCTCTATCTGGTCAACGACGTGCTCGATTTCTCCAAGATAGAGGCGGGTCAGCTGCAATTGCACTATCAGGATTGCCGCCTTGCCTCCGTCATCTGCGACGTGATCCGCGGTCACGCCACTCTGGCCCATGGCAAGGGGCTCAAGGTGACGCTGGAGTGGGCGCCGGAGGTGCCGGATCAGGCCCGCATCGATGCGGTGCGGGTGGGGCAGGTGCTCTCCAATCTGCTCAACAATGCGGTCAAGTTTACCGAGCGGGGCGAGATCCGTATTCAGGTCAGCTTTGAGAAGGAGCGGCTCGCCATCGCGGTCAGCGACACCGGCATCGGCATTGCCGAAGACAAGCAGGATCGCCTGTTCACCCCGTTCGAGCAGGTGGAGTCCGACATAACCCGACGCTTCGGTGGTACCGGGCTTGGCCTTGCCATCTGCCACCAGCTGGCCCAGAAAATGGGGGGCACGCTGGTGCTCGAGAGCAAGCCAGGGCACGGTACCCGGCTCACCTTCGACTTCCCGCTGGCGGAGTGTCAGTGGGATGCCCCGCCGCTGGCAGGCCACGATTGGTGGCTGTTTGGTGAGGATGTGGCCCTGCAGAGCGCGATGCAGCGGCTGGGGGCCAGGCTGCATCGTCTGGATCCGCAGCAGTGGCAGCAGCCGGTGAGTGGTTTGTTATTAGCAGAAGAGAGCTGGCTCGAGCAGGCACTGGGCAGCGAGTGGCTGACACATTTGCAGCGCTCGGCCCTCAAGGGCATAGTGCTCTCCCCGCAGGAGGCCCTGCGCGGCCGCATGGGGTCGGGGGCCTGGTGGCGGCTGGGGCAGTCTCCGCTCTATCCCGATCTGCTGCTGGAGACTTGTCACCAACTGCTGGGAGAGGCGGCGATCAGCCCGGTCGAAGCCAATGCTCCCAAATTGCAGGGACGGGTGCTGGTGGCCGACGATCACCCTATCAACCGTGCGCTGCTGGCTCGCCAGCTGGCGATCCTCGGGGTGGATGCCGAGGTGGTGGACGACGGTGACAAGGCCTTGCGCACCTGGCAGGGGCAGGCATTCGCCCTGCTGCTGACCGACTGTCACATGCCGGTGATGGATGGCTACAGTCTGACCAGGGCCCTGCGGGCACAGGGGGAGTCGGCTCCCGTCATCGGGGTGACCGCCGATACATCCGAAGAGGCCAGCCTGCAGATGCAGGAAGCCGGCATGAACGACATGCTGTTCAAACCCTATACCCTGGAGACGCTGCATCAGATGCTGGTGCGCTGGTTGCCGATGAGCCCTCAGACCCAGGAGCCGGACCAGCCCGTTCCGTCGGCCAGCGAGCAGGGGGAGTGCTGGATCTCGCTGTTTGGCGATGAAGCGGTGGCGCGCAGCATGGCGCGGGAGTATCTGGATTCCAATCGCCAGGACGGCGATGACATGATGCAGGCACTGGCCAGGCAGGACACCTATGCCCTGGTGGAGACGGCGCATCGCATCAAGGGGGCTGCCCGCATGGTGGGGCAGCAGGCTCTGGCGGAGGAGGCGGCCCGGCTCGAAGCGGCGGCCCGCCTCAAGCAGCTGGACGAACTTACCGAATTGAGTCAGACGGTACTGGCGCTGATGAACTCTATTACATGCGAAATTGGATTATGGCTCGATGAACAAGACACAGCATGAGTTGGTGATCATGGTGGTGGAAGACCACGCGTTCCAGCGCAAGGCGTTGATGCACCAGATCCGCGGGCTCGGTTACGGCTCCCTGCTGGAGGCGCAGGACGGGGTGGAGGCGCTGGCCATGTGTCAGCGTCATCAGGTCGACATCCTGTTTTGCGATCTGCGCATGCCGGGCATGGATGGCATGGCGCTGCTGCGTCGCCTCTCGCTGGGCGGTTTTCGCGGCGGCATCATCCTCTCCAGCGCGCTGGAGGATGACGTGGTCGAGGCCGTGCTGCGCATGAGTGCCGCCTATGGTCTGCAGGTGCTGGGGCGTATCGAGAAGCCTTCCAGCCAGCAGCAGATCAGCCAGCTCATCGGCGCCTGGCGCCCGCAGCAGGAGCGCGCCCAGGAGGAGGACGGCCACCGCCTGACCCTGGACGAGCTGAGCCTGGCGCTGGAGCAGGATCAGCTGCTGCCCTGGTATCAGCCCAAGGTGAGCTTCGGCTCCGGCCAGTGGGTCGGCATGGAGGCGCTGGCGCGCTGGCAGCACCCGGAGTACGGCCTCATCTCGCCGGCCCGCTTCATTCCGCTGGCGGAACACAACGGCCTCATCGATCAGCTGACCGAGGTGATCATCAGCAAGTCACTGCGCGATGGCCATCTGTGGGAGCAGACCGGGCTCTCCCTCAACCTGTCGATGAACCTCTCCACCACCTCCCTCATCGAGGGGGATCTGTGCAATACCCTGATCAACCAGTGCCAGCGCTGGAGCATCAACCCCGAGCTCATCACCCTGGAGGTGACCGAGAGCTCGTTCGTGAAGGATCTGGGCAAGTCGCTGGAGGTGCTGACCCGCCTGCGCATGCACGGCTTCGGCCTCTCCATCGACGACTTTGGTACCGGCTACTCCTCCATGCAGCAGTTGGCCCTGCTGCCCTTCACCGAGCTCAAGCTGGATCGCTCTTTCGTCGATCGCTGCTTTGAGGACCCCTCCCGCTTGGCCATAATAGAGTCAAGCATCGAGCTGGCCCGCAAACTGGGGCTCAAGTCTGTCGCTGAAGGGGTGGAGGATGAGCTCACCTGGCGGCTGCTGGCGCGGCTGGGGTGCGATGTGTGCCAGGGCTTCTTCTCTGCCCGGCCCATGCCGCGCGAGGAGTTGCTGGGATGGCATGACTCCTGGCGTGAACGGCTACCGGCGCTGCTCGGGGAGTGAATGTCGGGCAGGATGCCCGCAATGAAACAAGGATGTTCATGAAAATTTCAAGCAAGTTGCTGCTCAGCTTCTGTTTTATCAATCTGCTGGTGATCCTCTCTTCCAGCCTCGTCTACCATCAGCTCGGCCGCATCGGACAGGCGGGCAGCGCCCTGCTGGAGCAGGCTCTGCCCGCCCTGCAACGGGATGAGGCCAGCCAGAAGGCGCTGGTGGCGACCATCTCCTCTCTGCGGGCCTATCTCATCCTGGGCAAGGATCCGGCGCAGGCCGCCCGCCTCAAACAGGAGTGGGAGGGGGCCTGGCAGGTGATCGAGCATCAGCAGTTCACCGCCGAGCTGACCCGCTCGCTCAAGGACTTCAAGACTAGCCAGCAGAAGGTGTGGGACATCGCCCATACCGACGAGAACCTGCCCGCCCATACTCTGATGCTGCAGGAGGCCGGGCCGCTGGCGGAGTCGGCCCTCGATCAGCTGCAGTCCTTTGCCAACGAAGAGGTGGCCACCCCGCAGGATCAGCTGCCCGGCGATCGCCGCCTGCTGCTCAAGCAGGTGGGGGATGCCTACAACGGCCTCTCCAATGCGCTCTCCGCCCTGCGCGACTTCCTCATCTCCGGCGATCCGGACTATCGCACCAAATACCAGGATTATTACCAGTTCCACCAGCAGCGGGTGGCCGAGCTGAAGCAGCAGGAGGCCAACTTTACCGAGGCGCAGAAGGGGATCTGGTCGCTGTTCGAGGAGATGTCGGCCCCCTTCGCCGAGCTGGTGGGGCAGGTGATCAGCAAGCGACAGGCACCCGACTGGGATCAGGCCAACCATCTGATGGCGACCGAGATCGAACCGGCTCTCGGTCAGCTGGCGACTCAGCTGGCCGGCCAGGTGACCCAGACCCGCGCCGAGGTGGAAAGCATGGGCCAGAAGATGACCAGCGCCGGTCAGGCCATCAATCGCACCCTGCTGCTGGCCACCCTGACCGTGATCGTGCTGGGCACCCTGGTGGCGCTGCTGTTCAGCCGCCGCCTGACCCGGGACATCGCCAGCCTGGTGCTGCGGGCCGATCTGGTGGCCAACGGCCGGCTGCCGGCCCGCCCTCTGCCGGTACATAGTCAGGATGAGCTGGGTGGGCTGACGGGCTCCATCAACCAGATGTCCGGCCAACTGCGCCAGCTGGTGGGGGAGATCCAGGGGGCGGTGGGGCAGGTGGACGGGGCCTGCGGCGAGGTGGGCAGCACCACCCGCGCCATCGTCACCGATCTGGCGAGCCAGAATCAGCGGGTCGATACGGTGGCGGCGGCCATCGAGCAGATGTCGGTCAGTACCCGGGATGTGGCGGGCAATATCGCCGAAGCGGCGCGGGCCGCTCAGCAGGCGGAGCAGCAGACTCGCCAGGGCGGCCACGAGCTGGCCCGCATGACTGCCACCATGCAGCAGATCGCCGCCATGATTGCCGAGGCGAACGAGGCTATGGGCCAGCTCAGCAGCCAGAGCGAGCAGGTGGGACGCGTCACCGAGGTGATCGCCACCATCGCCGAGCAGACCAATCTGCTGGCGCTCAATGCCGCCATTGAGGCGGCGCGGGCCGGCGAGCAGGGGCGCGGGTTTGCCGTGGTGGCCGACGAGGTGCGGCTGCTGGCGAGCCGGACCAGCCAGTCCACCGAGGAGATCAGCCAGACCATCGCCAGCATCCAGCAGCAGACTCGCCAGACCGTCAACACGGTCGGCAGCGGCACCCGCTTGGTGGAGGAGGGGCGCGGCGCCGTCGACTCGGTGACCGGTACCCTGAATGCCATGTTGCAGCTGGTGCAGGATCTGTCGGGCCAGCTGGGGGCCATCGCCACCGCGACCGAGCAGCAGTCACGGGTGGCTCAGGAGGTGGCGGGAACGGTGGAGGAGATCGCTGGCCTGAGCCGGCAGTCGAGCCAGCGCAGCCAGCAGGGGGAGGAGATAGTGGCCAGGCTGGCGCAGGATACCGGCCGCTTGACGGCGGTGATCAGCCGCTTCGAACTGGATGCCTGAGGCTGACAAGGGCCATAAAAACGGGGCAGGCCGCTGGGCCTGCCCCGTTTTTTTAGCCTCGCTGGTGCAAGAGAGGATTGCTCGGGCCAGCCAGCGGGAGTTCGACGTCGATTGCCGGGTCAGTCCAGCCGGTGGAAGGACTGGTGGTCGAAGCTGCTACCGGTCTCCTGGTTGAGTAGGCTCACCAGCAGGAATAAGGTGCTTCTCGCCATGGTAGTCTGCACGTCAGTCCAGCCGGCGGAAGGACTGGTTGTCGAAGCTGCTGCTGGTCTCCTGGTTGAGCAGGCTCACCAGCAGGATCGCCCGCTTGTCGCCGTCCGGCTCCAGATAGATGGCCTCGAAGCCGGCCAGCGGACCGGATTCTATCAGCACCTTGTCGCCCTGAGTCGGCAGGCTGGCGTAGCTGGCGCGGGCCTCGTCGCTGTCGTCCCGACTCATCAGCTGATAGACCAGCTGGCTGCTGATGGAGGTCCACTCTCGACCGAAGTGGATGATGCGGCTGATGCCGCGGGTCGACTTCAGGGTGACCGGGGTGACCTCTTCCAAATCCACATAGATGAACAGGTAGTTGGGGAACATGGGCTCCCGCACCGGGACACGCTTGCCCCGCCGCAGTTTTTCAATTTCCACCATGGGGTAATAGGACTCGATCCCCTGGGCTTCGAGATGGGCGCGGGCGCGGGCCTCTTCTTTTGGCTTGCAGTAGGCCAGATACCATTTTTTCATGTGCTGAATATGTTCGTGTTGCCGTGCTCGCCGATATGATAACGGCAGCAAAAAAAAAGGCCACGCATTGCGTGGCCTTTTTTGCCGAGTGAGTGATTACCAACCTTTCACCAGGCCGCCCTTGAACAGTTCCAGCCCTTTCTTGTAGACGTCGTCGGTCTGGAAAGCCTGTACGAACTGTTTGACCTTCTCGTCGTCCTTGTTGTTGTCGCGGGCGACGATCAGGTTGACGTAGGGGGATTCTTTATCCTCAACAAACAGACCGTTCTCGGTCGGGGTCAGCCCGATCTGACCGGCGAAGGTGTTGTTGATGATGGCCAAGTCCACGTCTTCCAGCGAGCGCGGCAGCTGGGCAGCTTCCAGCTCGACGATCTTGAAGTTGCGCGGGTTGCTGGCGATGTCCAGCACGGTCGCTTCCAGACCGGCACCCTCTTTGAGCTTCAGCAGACCTTGTTTCTCCAGCAGGATCAGGGAACGGCCCAGGTTGGTCGGATCGTTCGGCACCGCGATCTGGGCGCCATCTTTCAGCTCGCTCAGCGCCTTGATCTTCTTGGAGTAACCGGCGATCGGGTAGACGAAGGTGTTGCCGACCGGCACCAGCTTGAAGCCGCGATCACGGATCTGGGCATCCAGATAGGGCTTGTGCTGGAAGGCGTTGACGTCGATGCTGCCATCGTTCAGCGCCACGTTCGGGGTGACGTAGTCGGAGAAGTTGACCACCTCGACGGTCAGACCGTATTTCTCCTTGGCCACTTTGGCGGCCACTTCAACCAGTTCGGTTTCGGGGCCGGCGATGGCGCCTACTTTCAGGGTCTTGTTCTCTTCTTTTTGACCGCAACCGGCCAGTACCAGAGTGGCCAGCAGGGCTGCCGCAACGGATTTGATGCCAAATTTCATAAAACCTCCTGTCAGAAATCGACGATTAACGATGATCACATTTGTTGACCAGGCGCTCACCCGCGCTCTGGATGAGTTGAACCAGTACGACCAGAATAACCACGGTCACCAGCATGACGGTCGGGTCGAAGCGCTGATAGCCGTAACGAATACCCACATCGCCCAGACCACCGCCCCCTATGGCACCGGCCATGGCGGAGTAGTTCACCAGCGTGACGAGGGTGATGGTGACGCTGTTGAGGATGCCGGGCAGGGCCTCGGGCAGCAGCACCTTGGTGATGATTTGCAGGGGCTTGGCGCCCATGGCCTTGGCCGCTTCCAGCAAGCCGTCCGGTACCTCCATCAGGGCTCCTTCCACCAGACGGGCGATGAAGGGAATGCAACCGACGGTCAGCGGCACGATGGCGGCGATGGTGCCGATGCTGGTGCCGACGATCAGCCGGGTCAGCGGGATGATGGCGACCAGCAGGATGATGAAGGGCACCGAGCGACCCACGTTGACCACCATGCCCAGGGTACGGTTGAGCAGCGGGTTGGCCAGGATCTGGCCAGCCTTGGTCACGTGCAGCGCCACACCGAGCGGCAGACCGAGCAGGCAGCCGAACAGGGCGGAGGCAAACACCATGATGAGGGTGTCGCCCAGGGCCGTGAACAGCAGATTAATCATGGCTTCGGACATAACCCATTACCTCCAGCTGAATATGGTTGTCGATGAGGAACTGCTGGGTCGCCTCGCACTGGGCTTCATCCCCGAACAGCTCTGCCAGCAGGAAGCCGAACTTGACGCCCCCGGCGTATTCGATGTCGGCACTCAGGATGCTGATGTCGATGTTGAAACGGCGGCTCGCCTCGGAGATGAGGGGCGTGTCGACCGTGCTGCCGGTAAAGCCGAGCTTCACCAGCGGATAGCTGCCGGGGACCCGCTCCGCGCTCATCCGATCCTGATACTCCTGGGGCACTTCCAGGTGGATGGTGGAGTGGATGAAATCCCGCGCCAGCTGGGTCTTGGCATTGCTGAAGAACCAGGCCACTTCGCCCTGTTCGATCAGCCGGCCGTCGCTGATGATGGCCACTTCGTCACAGATCCCCTTCACCACGTCCATCTCGTGGGTGATGAGCAGGATGGTGAGCCCCAGCTTGACGTTGATCTCCTTGAGCAGGGTCAGGATCGAGCGGGTGGTCTGCGGGTCGAGGGCCGAGGTGGCCTCGTCGCACAGCAGTACCTTGGGGGCCGGCGCCAGCGCCCGGGCGATGGCGACCCGCTGTTTCTGGCCACCGGAGAGCTCGGATGGGTAGGCGTGGGCACGGGCTTCCAGCCCGACCAGTGCCAGCAGCTCTTCGACCCGTTGCTGGATCCTCTCTTTGCTCCAGCCCGCCAGCTCCAGCGGAAAGGCGATGTTGGCGGACACGGTACGGGAGGCGAGCAGGTTGAAGTGCTGGAAAATCATCCCGATCTGGCGGCGGGCCTGGGTCAGATCCCGTTCGCTCAGGGCGACCAGATCCTGGCCGTCGACAATCACCTGGCCCTCTGTCGGGCGCTCCAGCAGGTTGACGCAGCGAATGAGGGTGCTCTTGCCGGCACCGGAGGCGCCGATCACCCCGAAAATTTTGCCTTGCGGCACATGCAGGCTCACGTCACGCAGGGCGTGCACGGCATCACTGCCTTTACCGTAGACTTTGTTGAGACCGATCAACTTAATCATGGATTCTTCCGTGCTAACAGCCTTAAAGCACAGGGCGCTACAGGCGGGTGAATTGGGCAGAGGTTTCACTGGGTTGCTCTGCCATCATGGAGGATGATGCTAAGATGTCTGGATGGCCGTGTCAACGCGTGTTTATACATCTAGACGTCTAAAAAAGTGCTAAGGATTCCCGCCTGCCGACTAACGCCGACGGTGATCTCGCTCACATCAATATTGTATTTGGTGCTATGGCATGATTGCCGAATATCAGATGGTAAATGTCCACTTACAACCTCCTTTATTAGCCGCCAACCGGATTCACCTGCTCATCCTTTTATTGCCTCCGGGTTGGCACAAATCATTCCACTTTGTATCGATCGCTGCTTTCTTGGCCACTGGCTTGATGCAGCACAACAAGGGCCGCGCTTTGGCTTGGATTGCAATTGTCTGTTTTTTATACTTAAAGGGCACGATATACAGGAGGGCAACCTGATGCGATTTCAACAAATCAAAGACTTGCTGCTCTATCTGGAGCAGGTGCATCACCAGCTTGGACTCGGTTACGGGCGCCTCATGGCACAGGTGGATGGCGAGCGCAGCCGGCTGCTGCTGGCCTATCTGCAGCAGCGCGAGGAGGCGGCAAAGAGCCAGCTGGATGACTACCTGAGTGAACTTGGCGAAGGGGTGAAGGAGACCTGGCTGGAGCGAGGATTCAGCGAGGATCTGCTGCCCGGGATCCGGCGCCAGAGCCTGCCCGCCACGGCCCAGACCCAGGACATAGTGCAGCTGGTGTGCCGTCAGGAGGAGAAGCTCATCGGTGAGCTCAGCCACCTGGCCCGGGAGTGTCCGACCGAAGAGACGGTGCGGCTGCTCGGCGGCCTGGCCGAGCAGGAGCAGACCCGCCTGGCCCGGCTGGTGCACGGCGCCCATCGGCTCGACGACTTATAGGAAACAGCTGGCCGGGTGACATGTCCCCGGGCGACAAGTAGGGTGAAAAATGGGCGCTGAAAACACAAGAGGCCCGGCAATGCCGGGCCTCTTGTGTTCACGACGGCATCATGCCGACTGGCGGGCGGCGGTGAGCTCGGCGGCGTGCAGGGCGGCGCCTATGATGCCGGCCTGGTTGAGGTTGGCGGCCGCCACCAGCGGGGCCCGGGTCTCAATCTTGTCGATGAACTTGTCGAGCTTGGCGGCACTGCCGCCGCCCAGGATGAAGAGGTCGGGGGAGAACAGAAACTCGAGGCGAGCCAGGTACTTGTTGAAGCGCTTGCCCCAGCGACCCCAGGAGAGATCCTCGCGTTTGCGCACCGCATCCGAGCAGTAGTGCTCTGCCACCATCCCTTCCAGCATCAAATGACCCAGCTCGGTGTTGGGCAGCAGCTGGCCGTTGACGAACACGGCGGTGCCGATGCCAGTGCCGACCGTGACGAGGATGATGACCCCCTTGCTGCGATCCTTGCCGGTCCCGAAGCGCATCTCCGCCAGGCCGGCCGCATCGGCGTCGTTGAGCACGTGGCAGGGTTGGCCGGTCACGTCGGCGAACAGGTGGGCGACGTCGGTCTCAATCCAGCTCTTGTCGATGTTGGCCGCGCTCTTGGCGATGCCGTTGTGGATGGTGGCGGGAAAGCCGCAGCCCACCGGGCCCTTCCAGTCGAAGTGTTCCACCAGTGCCTTGAGGGTATGAGCCACGGCGGCCGGGGTGGCCGGCTGCGGCGTCACCAGCCGGTGACGTTCGCCAATCAGCTCGCCCGTTGCGGTGTCGACCAGGCATCCCTTGATCCCCGAGCCACCGATATCCACTCCCAACATCTGCATCAGCTTGTTCCTTTTATAGTGCCGACGATCGACCGTCGGCAGAGCATGAAAAAATGGCTTCGATCCGGCAAGGGGCAGATCGTCTATGCGTGATCCGGCAGACCTTTTTCGATGCAGCGGATCAGCAAGCGCGTCTTTTTGTTGTCATCCTGCTGGCGTTTGGCCAGGGTGGCCAGCGCCCATTCGATATGCTCGGCCACCATGGGCTCGGCTGCTGCCAGCGCCTGCTGCAGGGCCGTCATGATCTGCGGGCTGGCCGGGCCGTTGCCAAGGGCCACCGCCAGGTTGCGGCGCCAGCGCTGATAGCCGATGCGGCGGATGGGGCTGCCTTCGGTGTGCTTGAGAAACTCGCTCTCGCTCCAGCCCCACAAGGTCAACAGCGGCGGGCGATGCAGATTGGGGCGCGGGCTGAAGTCGGGCTCCGGGCTGGCGTTGGCATAGCGGTTCCAGGGGCAGATGAGCTGGCAGTCGTCACAGCCATAGATGCGGTTGCCCATCAGCGGCCTGAACTCTTCGGGGATGGGGCCGTCGTTCTCGATGGTGAGATAGGAGATGCAGCGACGGCCGTCCACCACGTAGGGGGCGATGATGGCGCCGGTGGGGCAGATGTTGATGCAGGCCACACACTTGCCGCACTGCTCTTTCTCCACCGGCGCATCCAGCGGCAGCGGCAGGCTGAGCAGCAGCTCCCCCAGAAAGAAGAAGGAGCCCGCCGACTCGTTGAGCAGCAGCGAGTGTTTGCCTACCCAGCCGAGGCCCGCCTTGGCCGCCAGCGGCCGCTCCAGAATGGGGGCCGAGTCGACAAAGGGGCGCCAGCCCAGCGCCTCGCAGCGCTGCTCGATGCGCTCCCCCAGCTGCTTGAGCCGGTTGCGCAGCAGCTTGTGGTAGTCGCGACCCAGGGCATAGCGGCTGATGTAGCCGAGGGTGGGGTCGCGCAGGGTAGCGGCAAAGCCCGCCTCGAACGGCAGATAGTTCATCCGCACCGACAGCACCCGCAAGGTGCCCGGCAGCAGCTCGTGGGGGCGGGCCCGCATCATGCCGTGACGCGCCATGTAGTCCATGCTGCCGTGATGGCCCGCATCGAGCCAGGCCTGCAGCCTGGGCTCCTCGAGGGTGAGATCCGTGTCGGTGATACCGGCCTGGTCGAATCCTAGCTCGCTCGCCCAGAGCTTGATATCTTGGGCCAGTTGATGGAGTTCGGTGGTGGTCATGGGGCCGTCTGCCTGCCCGGGTGCTGACCGGGATGGAGGTGTACTGTCATGCTGTATCGCATCTCTGGGGTCTTGTTGCCAAGGTTGACCGACGGGCATGGCGGTTGCCGTCATACTGCATCATGTGCCCGGTGCCAGCTGGCCCGGATGAATGGATGAGAGTCAGGAGCCGTCATGGTACAGATCATCGGGGATGCTATCAGCGGGAAAGAGGTGCGCAGTTTACCACAATCACTGTGGCGGGCTGAACAGATCCGTGCCCTGGAGCGGGAGTGGGCCGAGCGCGAGGGGCTGGCACTCTACACCCTGATGGAGCGGGCCGGGGCGGCACTGCGCACCTACGCAACCCACCACTGGCCGCACAGCCGATGCTGGTGGATCTTCACCGGTCCCGGCAACAACGGCGGCGACGGCTATGTATTGGCCCGCCTTGCGAGGCAGTTGGGGCTGGAGCCTCAGGTGATAGCGCTGAGGGATCCTACCGAGCTGACGGGAGACGCCAGGCGGGCCGCCGACGAGTGGCTGGCGACGGGGGGCACAGTGGTGGCGGCCGAGGCGGGCGAACTCGGCCGGTTGCCGGCGCCGGACCTGGTGGTCGACGCACTGCTCGGCACCGGTGTCCATACCCGACTGTCACCGCTTATGACAAAGATCGTCGCAACAATCAATGGCTTGCAGGTACCCGTGCTATCGGTGGATCTCCCCTCCGGCCTCAATGCCGACACCGGCTGCGCCATGGGGGCCGTGGTGCGTGCCAGCCGCACCCTCACCTTCATCGGTATCAAGCAGGGCATGCTCACCGCCGACGGGGTGGATTGTGTCGGTCACCTCGACTGCGACCCCCTCGGCGTCAGTGTCCCGCCCGGGTGGCAGGCGGCCGCCGAGCGCATCGATTATCCCTCCCAGTACCCCCGGCTGACCCCGCGCCAGCGCTCGTCCCACAAGGGCTCCCACGGCAAGGTGCTGCTGGTGGGGGGCAATGCGGGGATGCAGGGGGCCATCGTGCTGGCCGCTCGTGCCTGCCTGCGGGCCGGCGCCGGTCTGGTGCGGGTGTGCCAGCATCCTGACCAGCTGCCCGCCAGCCTCTACCAGGCCGAATTGATGGGCAGTCAGGGCGGGGACGAGGAGCGCTGGGCCTCGGTGCGGGTGGTGGGACCCGGCCTGGGGCAGGATGAGTGGGGTCGGCGCCATTTTGAGTCTTTTGTTAACGAGCAGGTGCCGCTGGTATTGGATGCCGATGGATTGAATTGGCTGGCGCAATGTCCCCGTCATCAGGATAATTGGGTGCTCACGCCCCATCCGGGCGAGGCAGCCCGCCTGCTGGGCTGCACCATTGCCGAGATTGCCGCGGATCGTTTTGCCGCGGTGCAGCGTCTGCAGCAGCGTTTCGGCGGTGTGGTGCTGCTCAAGGGGGCGGGGACGCTGATCCACGACGGCAAGGGGATGGCGCTCTGCGACGAGGGCAATCCCGGCATGGCCAGTGGCGGCATGGGCGACCTGTTATCTGGTATAATCGCCGCCCTTTTGGCCCAGGGCTGGTCTGCCGCCGAGGCAACCCGACTGGGCGCCGTGATCCACGGGGAAGCGGCCGATCTGGCCGCTGCAGACGGAGAGCGGGGCATGCTGGCATCGGACCTGCTGCCCTTTATCCGTCGACTGGTAAATCCCGACACCATAACAAGCTAAAGAAGAACATGGCAAAACAGTTGATGATGACACTGCCGGACGAGGCAGCAACGGTGGCACTGGGTGGCCGACTGGCCCACGCCTGCCAGCAGGCAACCACGGTGTTCTTGCACGGCTCTCTCGGGGCCGGCAAAACCACCCTGACCCGGGGCTGGGTACAGGGGCTGGGGCATGAGGGCAAGGTCAAGAGCCCGACCTATACCCTGGTCGAGCCCTATGAGCTGGCCGACTGGCAGCTCTACCACTTCGATCTCTATCGATTGGCCGACCCGGAGGAGCTGGAGTTCATGGGGATCCGTGACTACTTCGGCGCCAACACCCTCTGTCTGGTGGAGTGGCCGGAGAAAGGGGAAGGCTGGCTGCCCGCCCCCGATCTCGACATTACCCTGAGTTATGCAAACGAGCAGCGCGAGGTCCTGATAGAGGCCCGCACCGCTATTGGCGAAGCCATTCTGGAACGGTTGTCATCTACGTGCGCTTGATCCTTGTTATTGCCCTCTCCCTGCTGGCCTTACCCTCCTGGGCGAATCAGCTCAAGAGCGTGCGGGTGTGGCCGTCGCCGGACAACACCCGGGTGGTGCTCGACATGAGCAGCGCCCCCAATTACAACTATTTCACCCTGACCGGCCCCGACCGGCTGGTGATCGACCTGAAAGGGGCGAGCAACGTCACCAATCTGGCCCGCATCGAGAACAAGAGCGAGCTGGTGCGCAAGATCCGCGAGAGCTCGCCGCTGGAGAAGGGCGGTCTGCGGCTGGTGCTGGATCTCAGCTCCACCATCAAGCCGGTGGTGTTCCCGCTGGCACCGGCGGGGCCCTACGGCCACCGTCTGGTGATCGACCTGCCGTACGAAGAGAAGGCCTCCGCCGCGGTGCAAGCCACGCCGGTGGGCGGCAAGGGCAAGGGGGTGGTGATCGCCATCGACCCGGGCCACGGCGGCGAAGACCCGGGCTCCATCGGCCCGCGTCGCACCTACGAGAAGCGGGTGACCCTGTCGGTGTCGCAGAAGCTGGCCGCCCTCATCGACCGCGAGCCCGGCATGCGTGCCGTGCTGACCCGGCGCGGCGACTATTTCGTCGATCTGAACAAGCGCTCCGAGATTGCCCGCAAGGCCAAGGCTGACCTGCTGGTGTCGGTACACGCCGACAGCTTCCACAACTCGACCCCGCGCGGTGCCTCCGTCTGGGTACTGTCGACCAACCGCGCCAACCGCGAGATGGGCAGCTGGCTGGAGAAACAGGAGAAGCAGGGCGAGCTGCTGGGGGGCGTCGGCAAGGTGTTGGCCGAATCGGACCCGAACCCCTATCTGGCGCAGACCTTCCTCGACCTCTCCATGGACAAGTCCCGTGCCGAGGGCTATGACGTCAGCCGCCAGATCCTGCGCTCGCTGGGCCGGGTAGCTCGGTTGCACAAGAAGGCACCGGAGCACGCCAGTCTGGCGGTGCTGAAGGCGCCGGATATCCCCTCCGTGCTGGTGGAGACGGGCTTTATCTCCAACCACGCCGAAGAGCAGCTGCTGGCGACCGCCAGCTATCAGGATCAGCTGGCCCGCGCCATCTTCGAGGGGATCCGCAACTATTACCGGGCCCATCCGACCAAGGGAGCCATGCTCACCGGCAAGGGACAGGGCAGCAACAAGCAGGCTGCGGTCAGCCGACCCGCCCCCGCCAGCAAGCCGGTCGCCGTCAGCAAGCCGGCGGCGCAACCGGTGCAGCAGGTGGTGACCAACCGGATGCCGGCTACCGAGCCGAATCGCAGCAGCGATGGCGGGGCACCGGTCAGCAGCGTCGGCGGATCCTCGTCCGGCGCCGGGGTGATCAAGCCCTACGTGGTGGCGGCCAAGGAGCCCAGTGCCCCGGTCGCCAGCGTGCAGAGCAACGACAAGGCCAACATGCTCCGTCATGTGGTCACCCGCGGGCAGAGCCTCTCCCGGCTCGCCGAGAAATACGGGGTGAGCCAGGCGCGGCTGGTGGAGATCAACAAGCTCAAGTCGCGGGACATCCAGATAGGGCAGGTGCTCTATATTCCGCAAAAATAGCGCTGGATGAGCCGCAGGACCCGTCCCTGCCGGTGGCAGGGGCGGGCCCGGTGAGCCGTCATCGAACCCGCCGATTACCCGCGCCTTCAACCATCAGGAGTAAGTGATGCCGATCCGTACCTTGTCCCCTGTTCTGGCCAGCCAGACGAGCGTGGGCTGTGATACGGCGGCGTGGCTCTCATCCGGGGCGGTTGCCACAGCCACCCCGTTCAACCAGCAGGAGTAAGCGATGCCGATCCGTATATTGCCGCCGATTCTGGCCAACCAGATTGCTGCCGGTGAGGTGGTGGAGCGGCCCTCCTCCGTGGTCAAGGAGCTGGTGGAAAACAGCCTGGATGCGGGCGCCGACCGGGTCGAGATCGACATCGACAAGGGCGGTGCCAAGCTCATTCGCATTCGCGACAATGGCAGTGGTGTCGCCAAGGATGAGCTGGTGCTGGCACTGTCGCGCCACGCCACCTCCAAGGTAGCGACTCTCGACGATCTGGAAGGGATCAACAGCCTGGGCTTTCGCGGCGAGGCGCTCGCCTCCATCAGTTCGGTCTCCCGGCTCACCTTCACCTCCCGCACGGCGGAGCAGAGCGAGGCTTGGCAGGCGCAGGCCGAAGGACGCGAGATGAGCGTCACCATCAAACCGGCGGCCCACCCGGTGGGTACCACGGTGGAGGTGGTGGACCTCTTCTTCAACACCCCGGCGCGGCGCAAGTTCATGCGCAGCGAAAAGACCGAGTTTGCCCATATCGACGAGCTGGTGCGCCGCATCGCGCTCTCCCGCTTCGACGTCACCCTGATCCTGCGCCACAACGGCAAGGTGGTGCGTCAGTACAAGGCCGCCAACACGGTGGCGGAACAGGAGCGTCGACTCGCCGCGGTGTGCGGCTCTCCCTTCATGCACTACGCGCTGGCGGTGGAGAGCGAACACAGCGACGTGCGGCTGTGGGGCTGGCTGGCGACCCCCGAGGGTGCCAGGCCGCAGAACGATCTGCAATACACCTATGTCAACGGCCGCATGATGCGCGACAAGCTGATCAACCACGCCATCCGCCAGGCTTATGACGAGCTGCTGCCGGCCGACCGGTTCGCGGCCTACGTGCTCTACATCGAGCTGGATCCGCGCCAGGTGGATGTCAATGTCCATCCGGCCAAGCACGAGGTGCGCTTTCATCAGGCACGCCTCATTCACGACTTCATCTTCCAGGCGCTGTTTACTGCCCTGCGCCAGCAAGGAGCGGCCAGCGACGAGCCCCTGGCCGAGACCCTGGTCGAGCTGCCGGTCAGTGCCCCCATCGAGTATCCGGGTCAGGCCCCCAGAGCCGAGTGGTATGGCGCCGAGCACAACTACCGGGCGCCGGCCCGGGAAGTGCGGGAAGGCAGTAGTACCGGGCGGGCCGGCAACTACCAGCCGCCTGAGCCCCCCAGTCGGGAGGCGATGCGCGGCATGGGATCGCTGCTCACCACCCTGCCGGCGGTGCAGGGCACGCCGCTGGCAGAGGCGGAAACCGCACCTGTTGCCGCTGCCGTGCCTGCCAAAGCGGGGGCGTGGCGGGCATTGACCCTGGTGGAACAGGCCTATCTGCTGCTGGAGCGAGACAACCGGCTGGCCCTGCTGTCGCTGGTGCGGGCCGAGCGCCTGCTGCTGCGCCACTGGCTGCTGGAAACCTGGGGTCAGGGGCTGGCGGCCCAGCCGCTGCTGTTGCCGGTCTCCTTCAAGCTGCCGAAAAACCTGGTCGCGCTGGTCGAGCAGCAGGATCGTTTGCTCAAACGGATGGGGCTGGAGTTGAAAAGCGGCGGACGCGACACCATGATCCTGACTCGGGTGCCGGCGTTGCTGCGCCAGACCGATCTGGTGCGCTTATTACCCGAATTGCTGCAACTGATCGAGAGCGGATCTGACAGTGATGCCGGCCAGCAGGCTGAAGTACTATGCCAATGGCTGGTGGAGCAGGGGATAAGTCGCGAAAAAGTATACGATTTTGCCACGGCCAACCGCCTGCTGACGGAACTTGTTGCCGATTTCAGTGACCAACTGGCTAACGTTCGCATGGTGCGCCCGCTGGCGCTGGCGAGTGTGCTGGCCGAGTTTGCCGATGGCCATTGAGGGGAATGTCCCTCTTGAACCCATAAACCAGTTTTTTGCAGGTGCGCCGCACGGGCGGCGACCATGCAAGGGGAGTTTTTTACGTGGCTGACTTGCCGACTGCAATTTTTCTGATGGGGCCGACGGCCTCCGGCAAGACGGATCTCGCCATCGAACTGTGCCAGGCGCTGCCCTGCGACATCATCAGCGTTGATTCCGCGCTTATCTATCGCGGCATGGATATTGGCACCGCCAAACCGAGTGCTGCCGAGCTGGCGTTGGCGCCGCACCGGCTTATCGACATCCTGGACCCTGCCGTGAGCTATTCGGCGGCCGATTTTTGCAAGGATGCGCTACGGGAGATGAAAGAGATTGCCGAGCGCGGCCGCATTCCGCTGCTGGTGGGCGGCACCATGCTCTATTTCAAGGCGCTGCTGGAGGGGCTTTCTCCGCTGCCCTCCGCCGACCCCGTCATTCGGGCCGGCATCGAGGAAGAGGCGGCTCGCCTTGGCTGGCAGGCACTGCACGATGAACTGGTGCGCATCGACCCGGTGGCCGGTGCCCGCATCCATCCCAATGACCCGCAGCGGCTCAGCCGGGCACTCGAGGTCTACCGCATCAGCGGCAAGACGCTCACCGAGCTGACTCAGGTGCAGGGGGAGGGGTTGCCCTATCGGGTGTTGCAGTTTGCCATCGCGCCGAGCGATCGCGCCGTGCTGCACCAGCGCATCGAGCTGCGCTTTGACAAGATGCTGCAGGGCGGCTTTGAACAGGAAGTCAGGGCGCTCTACCAACGGGGCGATCTCACCCCGGATCTTCCCTCCATCCGCTGCGTGGGATACCGCCAAATGTGGGACTACCTGGCGGGGGAAGTGGAGTATGATGAGATGCGCTATCGCGGAATTGTTGCCACCCGCCAGTTGGCCAAGCGTCAAATGACCTGGTTGCGCGGTTGGTCTGATGTGACCTGGTTGGAATCTGGTGAGTCTGGCAATCTGGCAAGGGTTGTCGCCCGTGCCGGAGTGGCTTGACACTCCTGTATAATCAGGTTGTTATATTGATATCCGGTGTTTAAAAACAACAAACTATAAGGAAAAGAAGATGGCTAAGGGGCAATCTCTCCAAGACCCGTTTTTGAATGCGCTGCGCCGTGAGCGGATTCCTGTTTCTATCTATTTGGTGAACGGCATCAAACTGCAGGGTCAGATCGAATCGTTTGACCAGTTTGTCATTTTGCTGAAGAACACCGTGAGCCAGATGGTCTACAAGCACGCCATCTCTACCGTGGTGCCGGCCCGTGCCGTCAACCACCACCAGCATGCGCCGGGCGCGGCTGGCGAAGAGCAGGGTGAAGCCGAGGCGTGATATCCCGGGACGAGGCGACTCGTCAACCCAGATTCATCATGATTCCTGTCAAGGAGCAAGCGCTTGTTTGACCGTTATGAAGCAGGCGAACAGGCCGTTCTGGTACATGTCAACTTCAGTGATGAGGGTGAGCGGGAGGATCTGGAAGAGCTCAAGATGCTGGTGAGCTCGGCCGGGGTCAATGCGCTGGGGGTGATTACCACCAGCCGCAGTGCGCCCAGCGCCAAATTTTTTGTCGGCAGCGGCAAGGCTGAAGAGATAGCGTCCCAGGTCCAGATGCTGGATGCCGACGTCGTCATCTTCAACCATGCCCTGACCCCTGCCCAGGAGCGCAACCTGGAGCGTCTGTTCCAGTGTCGGGTAGTGGACAGGACCGGCCTGATCCTCGATATATTTGCCCAGCGCGCCCGTACCCACGAAGGCAAGTTGCAGGTCGAACTGGCCCAGTTACGCCATCTTTCTACTCGCCTGGTGCGAGGCTGGACCCACCTTGAACGTCAGAAAGGCGGGATCGGTCTGCGCGGCCCGGGTGAAACTCAGCTGGAAACCGACCGTCGCCTGTTGCGTGAGCGCATCAAGGCGATTTTGCGTCGGCTCGACAAGGTGGCCAAACAGCGGGAGCAGGGGCGTCGTGCCCGCAACCGCAACGAGGTGCCGACCGTTTCCCTGGTGGGTTACACCAACGCCGGAAAGTCCACTTTGTTCAACCAACTTACAGCTGCCAGCGTGTATGCTGCCGACCAATTGTTCGCAACCCTGGATCCGACCCTGCGCAAATTGGTGATCCAGGATGTGGGTGATGTGATTCTGGCGGATACAGTTGGATTTATTCGACACTTGCCCCATGATCTGGTCGCGGCCTTCAAGGCGACGCTGCAGGAGACCCGCGAAGCGGATCTGCTGCTGCACGTGGTGGACTGTGCCGATGAGCAGATGCAGGAAAATATCGAGTCGGTGCAGCAGGTGCTGGCCGAGATCGAAGCCGATGACCGACCCCAGCTGATGATCTGCAACAAGATCGACAAGCTGGGTGAACATCCGGTCGGGCTGGAGCGTGATGAAGAGGGGCGCCCGGTGCGGGTCTGGCTGTCAGCCCAGACCGGGGAAGGGTGTGCAGACCTGTTTACGGCCCTGACTGAATTGCTGGCCGGATCCATGGTGCACCACACCCTGCAGTTGCCGCCTTCGGCCGCCAGATTGCGCAGTGCGCTCTATCGCCTCAAGGGCATAGAGCAGGAAGGTTTCAGCGAGGAGGGGGATTTTGTGTTGGAAGTCCGCCTGCAACTGGCTGACTGGAACCGCCTCATGAAACAAGAAGGTGAGAGTTTACAACGCTTTATCAGGCATTGATTCGTCGATGAGATGAATGTTTGCTGGCTTCATCAACGGTTGATGGCCCGATAGAGATGATATCCATCCGCATGTATTAATGGAGACGCTGATGGCTTGGAATGAGCCTGGTAACAACGGCAAAGACCGTGACCCCTGGGGGAACAACGGCAAGAATCAGGGACCCCCTGATTTGGACGAGATGCTGCGCAAGGTGAGCCGCCGTTTTGGTGGTCTGCTCGGTGGCGGCAAGTCTGGTGGTGGCGATGTAGGCAAGTTTGGCCTCTCCATCGCCCTGATGGTGGCGGTAGTGGTGTGGGTCGTCAGCGGCTTCTATACCATTCGTGAAGCCGAGCGGGGCGTGGTGCTGCGCTTTGGCGAATACTCCCACAACGTGGATCCCGGCCTGCGCTGGAAGCCGACCTTCATCGACCGGGTGATCCCGGTGGACGTGGAATCGGTCCGCTCCCTGCCGGCTTCCGGTTTCATGCTGACCCAGGACGAGAACGTGGTGCGGGTCGAGATGGATGTGCAGTATCGCGTGGTCGACCCGGAGCAGTATCTGTTCAGCGTCACCAACGCCGACGAGAGTCTGAGCCAGGCCACCGACAGCGCCCTGCGTTACGTGGTGGGCCACACCCGGATGGACGATGTGCTGACCACAGGTCGTGAGAAGGTGCGCCAGGAGACCTGGCAGGTGATCGACAGCATCATCGAGCCGTATCACATGGGTCTGCAGATCGTCGACGTCAACTTCCTGCCGGCACGTCCGCCGGAAGAGGTGAAAGACGCCTTCGATGACGCCATCTCCGCCCAGGAAGATGAACAGCGCTTCATTCGTGAAGCCGAAGCTTATGCCCGTGAAGTGGAGCCGAAGGCCCGTGGCCAGGTCAAGCGTCTGGAGCAGGAGGCCGAAGCCTACAAGTCCCAGATCGTGCTGAAGGCCAAGGGTGAAGTCGCTCGCTTCAACGAGTTGCTGCCCCAGTATCAGGCTGCGCCCGAGCTGACCCGCGATCGTATCTACCTGGAGACCATGGAAGAGCTGTATCAGCAGGCCAACAAGGTGGTGGTCGACATGCCGGCTGGCAACAACAGCATGATCTATCTGCCGCTCGACAAGCTTTCCGGCAAGGCGAACGCAGTGCAACCGGCCCGTCCGGCAGGTGCGCCGGTGGTGGAACAGACCCCGCCGTCCAACGAAGGGGCCAACTCCACTCCGACTCCGCTGCGTAGCGGCGACCGTTTCAGCTCAGGGAGAAACTAATAGATGAAAAAGATAGCTATTGGTGTCATCGCTGTGGCCGCCATGGTCTGCTTCTCATCGGTCTTCATCGTCGATGAAGGCCAGAAGGGCATCGTCGTGCAGTTTGGCAAGGTGAAGCGGGTCGACTCTGGCGAGCCGCGGCTCTATGAGCCTGGTTTGCACTTCAAGGTGCCGCTCATCGATCAGGTACGCAAGATGGATGCCCGCATCCAGACCCTGGAAGGGCAGGCGGATCGCTTCGTTACGTCCGAGAAGAAGGACCTCATCATCGACTCCTACGTGAAGTGGAAGATCGAGGACTTCTCCAAGTACTACCTGGCGACCGGTGGTGGCAACAAGATCCAGGCCGAAGACCTGCTCAAGCGCAAGATCAACAACGGTCTGCGTTCCGAGATCGGTAACCGCACCATCAAGGACATCGTCTCCGGTGAGCGCAGTACCGTGATGGAAGATGCCCTGATGAAGATGGCGCGCTCCTCCGAGCTTGGCATCAAGGTGGTGGATGTGCGGATCAAGCAGATCAACCTGCCGGTGGAAGTCTCCAGCTCCATCTATCAGCGGATGCGTGCCGAGCGGACTGCGGTAGCCCGTGAGCATCGCTCCCAGGGCCGCGAGCAGGCCGAGATCCTGCGCGCCGACATCGACCGCAAGGTGACCGTGATGATCGCCGACGCCGAGAGTAACGCCCGTCAGCTGCGTGGTGAAGGGGATGCCGAGGCCGCCAAGATCTACGCCGACAGCTACAAGAAAGACCCCGAGTTTTTCAGCTTCGTGCGCAGCATGGAGGCCTATCGCAAGAGCTTTGCCGGTGGCAATGACCTGATGGTCCTCAAGCCGGACAGCGAGTTCTTCCGCTACCTCAAGTCGCCGCACGGCAGCAAGCAGTAAGCGAGTCGTAATAACACCCAAGGGCCTGATGATTCAGGCCCTTTTGTTTGCCGGCCGGGGGTTTGCCGGTGTTCCGGCAGCTTGTGGACCTGGTGGTCGAGAGGAGAGGTGATGCTGACATCCATCTTGATGGGGCTGGGCTTGCTGTTGCTGTTCGAGGGGCTGGGACCGCTGCTGATGCCGCGCGCCTGGCAACAGATGCTACGGCTGCTGAGCGAGCAGCCCACCGAGCAGCTGCGCCGCATCGGCGGCTGTCTGGTGGTGGCCGGGGCCGTGATTCTGTGGGCGCTGGCACGTTAGAGGATGGTGCTGAGCGAGCCAGACTGTGTTTGCCAGACAACAAAAAAGAGGCCCTTTGGCCTCTTTTTTGTTGTCCGCCGATTGGCATCAGGCGCTGCGCTGCACCGCCATGTGGGCCAGCGTCTCCAGCGCCTGCTTATGCCGGGAGTCTGGCAGGATGGCGAGGGCCGCGATGGCCTTGTCGGCCTCTTCCCGAGCCCGCATGCGGGAGTATTCCAGGGCGCCGGTACGATCGAGGATGGCCAGGATCCGGTCGAGGTGCTCCATGCCGTTGCGGTGCTCGATGGCATCGCGCACCAGCTGGCGCTCTTCCGGGCTACCTACCTCCATGGCCCGCAGCAGCGGCAGGGTGGGTTTGCCTTCGGCCAGGTCGTCGCCGACGTTCTTGCCCATCTCGTCGCTCTGGGAGCAGTAGTCCATCACATCGTCGATGATCTGGAAGGCGGTGCCCAGATACTTGCCATAGTCGGTCATCGCCTGCTCGACGGGCTCGGGCTGATGGGTCAGCACGGCGGCGAGGCGGGTGGCCGCCTCGAACAGCTTGGCGGTCTTGCAGTAGATGACCGTCATGTAGCTCTCTTCGGTGGTATCCGGATCGTTGCAGTTCATCAGCTGCAACACTTCCCCTTCGGCGATGGTATTGGTGGCATCGGAGAGGATCTCCATCACCCGCAGGTTGGAGAGCTCGCTCATCATCTGGAAGGAGCGGCTGTAGAGGTAGTCACCGACCAGGACGCTGGCGGCATTGCCGAACAGGGCGTTGGCGGTTTCCCGGCCGCGGCGCAGGTCGGATTCGTCGACCACGTCGTCGTGCAGCAGGGTGGAGGTATGAATGAATTCGATGATGGCAGCCAGTTTCAGGTGATCTTCACCTTCGTATCCCAGTGCGCGGGCGGCCATGACGGTCAGCATGGGGCGCATCCGTTTCCCGCCTGCACTGACAATATAGAAACCCAGCTGGTTGATCAGGCTGACATCGGACTGGAGTCTCGCCAGGATCAGTTCATTGACCGCCGTCATGTCGGCGGCACAGAGCGCACGGATAGTCTGTTGGTCCATAAGTCTCGTAACGTGACGGCAGTGATGACTGCGATTTTAGCAATGGCGGGGATTCTACACGATTTCACAATGGGTTACAGTTAAGCGTTTGTTCACGGCGGCAGATATGCGCACAAAATAAACTTTTTGCTAAATTGGCCTTGCCTGAGCAAATCGATTTGCGTAGAATGCCGGCCCATTGTTATAGGTTTTTGCGCGTGTCTGGCCTTGAGCAAAAGACACGCCTTTACGGAGTTAATCAAATGTACGCGGTATTCCAAAGCGGCGGAAAACAACACCGTGTGGCCGAAGGTCAAATCGTTCGTCTGGAAAAGCTGAACGTTGAGACTGGCGCTACCATCGACTTCAACGAAGTGCTGATGGTTGCTGCAGGCGACACTTTTAAAGTAGGTGCTCCTTTCGTTGAAGGTGGCAAGGTTGTAGCTGAAGTTGTGGCTCACGGCCGTGGCGAGAAAGTGACTATCGTCAAGTTCCGTCGTCGTAAGCACCACCGTAAGCAAGCGGGCCACCGTCAGTGGTTCACTGAAGTCAAAATCACTGGCATCAGCGCTTAATTAGAGGAGTACGATAGATGGCACACAAAAAAGCTGGCGGTTCATCCCGCAACGGCCGCGATTCAGAAGCTAAACGCCTGGGCGTGAAGCGTTTCGGCGGCGAAACAGTTCTGGCTGGCAGCATCATCGTTCGTCAGCGTGGCACCAAGTTCCACGCCGGTACCAACGTTGGTCTGGGCAAGGATCACACCCTGTTCGCTACTGCGACTGGTAAAATCCTGTTCGAAGTTAAAGGTCCGCTGAACCGTAAGTACGTTAGCATCGTTGCTGAGTAATTACGGACCGCAAGGATCCGAAGCCCCGCCAACAGGCGGGGCTTTTGTTTTTCTGCAGCAGTTTACGAAAAAACGGCACGCAGCTGACCCTGGCTCTGAAAGGGCATGCTTGGCAAGATGCGTATCGCCCGCAGGGGTCTGTACCACTATAATTGCGTATCGGTTTTTCGAATTAAGGTGACGGTTACCTATGAAGTTTGTTGATGAAGTCCAGATTCGAGTCGATGCCGGTGACGGTGGTAACGGTTGTGTGAGCTTTCGCCGTGAGAAGTACATTCCGAACGGCGGCCCGGATGGCGGTGACGGCGGTGACGGTGGCGACGTATATCTGGTTGCCGATGAAAACCTGAACACCCTGATCGACTACCGTTTCGAGCGTTTTCACGCCGCCGAACGTGGCGAGAATGGCCAGAGCGCCAACTGTACCGGCCGTCGCGGCAAGGACAGGATCCTGCGCGTACCGGTCGGCACCCGCGCCAGCGATGAAGACACCGGCGAACTGCTGGGTGACCTGACCCACCACGAGCAGAAGCTGCTGGTCGCCAAGGGCGGCTTCCACGGTCTGGGCAACACCCGTTTCAAGAGCTCCGTCAACCGGGCGCCGCGCCAGAAGAGCAACGGTACCCCGGGTGAAGTGCGTACCCTGAAGCTGGAGCTGTTGCTGCTGGCCGACGTCGGCATGCTGGGTCTGCCCAACGCCGGCAAGTCCACCTTCATCCGTGCCGTCTCCGCGGCCCGTCCGAAAGTGGCCGACTACCCCTTCACCACCCTGGTACCGAACCTGGGTGTGGTGCGTGGTGAGAACTCCCGCTCCTTCGTCATCGCCGACATTCCCGGTCTGATCGAAGGTGCCGCCGAAGGCGCTGGCCTCGGTATCCGCTTCCTCAAGCACCTCGAGCGTTGCCGCGTGCTGATCCATCTGGTGGACATCTGCCCGGTCGATGGTTCCGATCCGGCCGAGAATGCGGTGACCATCGTCCGGGAGCTGGAAAAATACAGCCCGGAACTGGCGAGCAAGCCGCGCTGGCTGGTGTTCAACAAGATGGACCTGATCCTGGAAGAAGAGGCGCAGGAAGTGATGGATCGCGTCAAGACCGCCCTCAATCATGAAGGCCCTGTCTACGCCATCACCGCCATCAGCAAGGAAGGGACCAAGAAGGTCTGCTACGACATCCTGGACCTGTTGGATACCATGCCCCGTCAGCTGGCGGAAGATGCCAAAGACGCCATCGAGAAGGTGGAGTTCAAGTGGGACGACTACCACAAGAACCAGCTGGCCAAGGCTGAAGCCGATGCGCTGGCCGCCTCCAAAGCGTTTGATGAATCGCTGGACGACGACGAGTGGGACGACGAAGACGATGATGGCGTGGAAGTCATCTACGTGCGTGACTGATCCAGATCCCGTGCGCGGTCGTGATACCGCCACCCGGTGCTGAGAAACCGGAGCCTTCCCAGGCTCCGGTTTTTTTTATGGGGATCGACCGGATCACCATATAGATATATTTCTTATGTCACTTATTGCCTGCCAACCGCAACTGATTATACTGCGCACCTGAATGTAACCTTGCTGAAACAATATGCTAACCAATTGCAATGAATTGATATGCGTATCTGCTTGCGTGCATTCTTATGGAAGGTTTGCCTGTGTAAATATTTATGCTTGAAATGATCCATTAAAAGCTTGTTTGTGCATTTTATTGGGGTATTCTTGCGCCCGTTTTGCTGGGCGAGAGCATGGATATGCAGGTTTGCCTGGCTAAGGAAAAGTAACATTAAGGCTGTAGACCATGCTGGAAAAGACTCTGCAAGCACCTGCGCTCAATACCCGCCGCAACGTGCTGATGTTCCTGGTCCCGTCACTCATCGGGATCCTGCTGTTCATGACCCCCGTCATCTATGACGGAAACGTCACCATCCCCGTGGCCGTGCTGGCGAAGCTGGTCCAGACGGTGTTTGCCGATTATCTGGTGGTCATGGTCAGCGCCATCATCACCACCACCATGCTGATGACGCTGGTAGCCTGGCTGTTCAAGCCGGCGATCCTGGTCAGACGCCCCTTCCTCAACAGCCTGTTCAACGTCTCCCCCTTCTGGGCCTGCGTGCGGGTGCTGGGCGGTATCTTCGTGCTGCTGACCTTCTTCGAGGCGGGCCCGGCGGCCCTGCGCTCCGATGCGACCGGCGGCCTGGTGCTGCATGATCTGCTGCCGGTGCTGTTCTCCGTCTTCATCTTCGCCGGCCTGCTGCTGCCCTTGCTGCTCGATTTCGGTCTGCTGGAGTTTGTCGGCACCATGATGACCCGCATCATGCGCCCGGTGTTCCGTCTGCCCGGTCGATCCGCGGTGGACTGTTTCGCCTCCTGGCTGGGGGATGGCAGTGTCGGCATCCTGCTGACCAGCAAACAGTACGAAGGCAAGTTCTACACCCAGCGGGAAGCGGCCGTCATCGGCACCACCTTCTCCGCCGTCTCCATCACCTTCTGCCTGGTGGTGATCTCCCAGGTTCGGCTGGAGCACATGTTCGTGCCCTTTTACCTGACCGTCTGTCTGGCCGGGGTGGTGGCCGCCATCGTGGTGCCGCGCCTGCCGCCGCTCTGCTGGAAGAAGGATGTCTACAGCGACGGAACTCCCCTGTGTCGCAAGCAGGAGTCGGTGCCGCACCAGCACAGCGTGCTGAGCTACGGCTATGAGCGGGCCCTGACCAAGGCCGAGGGCATGACCGACATGGGGGCTGTGGCACGGGAAGGGGTGAAGAACGCGCTGGACATGATCTTCGGCGTGCTGCCGGTGGTGATGGCCATCGGCACCTGCGCCCTGATGCTGGCAGAGCACACCTCCATCTTCAACTGGCTGGGAGCCCCCTTCGTGCCCTTGCTGGAACTGCTGCAACTGCCGGAGGCAGAAGCGGCCTCCAAGACCATCATGGTGGGCTTTGCCGACATGTTCATCCCGGCGGTGCTGGCTTCCACCATCGAGAGCGACATCACCCGCTTCGTGATCGCCGCCATGTCGGTCACCCAGCTCATCTACATGTCGGAAGTGGGCGCCCTGCTGCTGGGCAGCAAGATCCCGGTCAAGTTGTGGGAGCTGTTCGTGATCTTCCTGCTGCGTACCCTGATCACCCTGCCGGTCATCGCCGGGGTGGCCCACCTGCTGTTCTGATCCGGCTCGCGCCTTGTCACACGGTCAACTTCGGTTGGCCGTTTTTTTATGGCCGATATTAGACCAAAGTGAGTCTTTTACAGACCTTGTTTTTACATTAATGTAACAGGCTGCAAAAACACGCCAGCCGAGCAGTAGGCACGTCCAACCTATGTGGCCAGGAGTCACCCCATGACCTCACTGCTCAGCTACCGGGCCGGTCCCTGCGATCAGCCGCTGCTTCACCAGACCATAGGCGCCTACCTGCAACAGGTGGCGGAGCGTTTCCCCGACCGGCCCGCAGTGGTGGTGCGCCACCAGCAGATCCGCTGGAACTACCGTGAATACCTGACCCAGATAGACAGGTTGGCGCTGGGCCTGCTGGCGCTCGGGATCCGGCCGGGGGATCGGGTCGGCATCTGGTCACCGAACAACATCGAGTGGTGCCTGGTGCAATTCGCCACGTCCCGCATCGGGGCCATCATGGTCTGCATCAACCCCGCCTACCGCAGCTACGAGCTGGCCTTTGCCATCAACAACGTGGGCTGTCGGGCCCTCATCTGTGCCAGTGCCTTCAAGGGCTGCGACTATCTCGCCATGCTGGGAGAGCTGGTCCCCGAGCTGGCGCACTGCCCACCCGGCCGTCTCGTATCATCCCGCCTGCCGAGCCTGGAGATGGTGATCCGGCTCGGGGAGGAACAAAGTGCAGGCATGCTCAACTTCCCCGAGGTACTGGCACTGGGGGACCAGCAGAACCCGGCCTGGCTGGCCCGGGTGGCGGCCACCCTCAAACCCGATGACGCCATCAACATCCAGTTCACCTCGGGCACCACGGGCAATCCCAAGGGAGCCACCCTCAGCCACAGCAACATCCTCAACAACGGTCGCCAGGTGGCGCAAGGCATGGCGTTCAGCGAGCAGGACCGGCTTTGCATCCCGGTGCCGCTCTACCACTGTTTCGGCATGGTGCTCGGCAACCTGGCCAGCATCAGCGTGGGGGCCTGCGCCCTGTTTCCGGCCGAAGCCTTCGATCCGGCGGCCACCTTGCGGATGGTGAGCGAGGAGCGTTGCACCGCCCTGCACGGAGTGCCGACCATGTTCATCGCCGAGCTGGAGCTGGCGGAGTTTGACCAGTTCGATCTCTCCTCCCTGCGCACCGGTATCATGGCCGGCGCCATCTGCCCCGAGCCCTTGATGCGCAAGGTGCAGACCCTGATGCACATGACCGAGGTGACCATCGCCTACGGCCAGACCTAGTGCAGCCCCATCAATCACATGACCGCCATCGATGCGCCGCTGGACAAACGGGTCACCACGGTCGGCCGCGCCATCGGCCACACCGAAATCAAGCTGGTCGACCCGAGCGGAGAGATAGTCGCCATCGGCGAGCGGGGCGAGATCTGCTGTCGCAGCAACGGGGTGATGCAGGGGTACTGGCAGGATCCGGTCAAGACGGCGGAGACCATCGACCAGGAGGGGTGGCTGCATTCGGGGGACATCGGCATCATGGATGAAGAGGGCTATGTACGGATCGTCGGGCGCAGCAAGGAGCTGATCATCCGTGGTGGCGAGAACATCTATCCGCGCGAGATCGAAGAGCGTCTTTACGATCATCCGGCGGTGCAGGATGCGGCGGTGTTCGGGGTCGACAGCGAGCGCTATGGCGAAGAGGTGTGCGCCTGGGTCAAGCTCAGACCCCGCCAGGAGGCCAGCGAGGAGGAGTTGAAACAGTTTCTGGCGGCCCGCATCGCTTATTTCAAGGTGCCCAGATACATCCGGTTTGTGGAGGAGTACCCCATGACGGTGACCGGCAAGCTGCAGAAATTCAGGATGCGGGAGCTGATGAGTGACAAGCTGGCCCGCCAGCACGCCGAGGCGACGGGCTGAGTGGCGGTGACAACGGAAAAAGGGCCTGCGGGCCCTTTTTCGTCAGCGTCCAAGCGGATGTGGTTGTGCCGGTGTGCGGGGGCACTGTACCAGCAGCATGTGGGTGGTGAAGGTGCTGGTCTGGGGGAAGCCTGGGCTAAATCCCGTCACCGGATCGGCGACCCCCATGCTCATCTGGTGAGTGGTGATGGTGCGCTTGCTTCGATCGACTTCCTGATAGCCATGGGGGCAGCTCAAGAGCGCCTGTTGCTGGCACTCCTCTGGCGCGCCGCACTCGATCTGGAAGCGTTGTTGAGCAGGATTGATGGAGGGGAGTTCGCTGACGGTGGCGGGTGCCGGCAGCAGGGCGCAGCCGGACAGCAAGATGCTGCCCAGCAGCCATATTCTGGGTGACATAAGAGGCTCGTTCTCGGTGAGACAAGAGAAGGGCCGGCCAGGATTCGGGTTTCCCGTGCCGGCCGTGAGGCGCGGATCAGCGTGGCGTGATGCCCATATCGACCGGACACTGGATGGTCAGGGAGTGGACCGTGTTGGCGACCCGATAGGGCTTGGCTGCCTTGTAGACCTTCTTGTCTTCGTCGTAGCTGCCCCCCAGATATTGGGTGCTGTAGAGCGTCTGCTGGCGACGATCGGTCTCCTGGTAGCCCTGCGGGCAGGTCTGGTTGGCCTGCTGGAAGCAGGCGGTCATGCTGCTGCACTCGATGTAGAAGCCGCGCTGGCTGGCATCGGCCAGGTGCACCGGGGTGACGGTGGGGGCGGGGGGAGACAGCAGGGAGCAGCCGGATAGCGTCAGCGCGCCGAGCAGAACGAGATGTTTTGACATAGATAACCTGAACAGTGTGGTGTGATAAAGAGTGAGGGGGAGTCTATTGCTCCCCCTTCGCTATAGGGGCACCGTTATAACCAGCCGGGGGCGCTCAGGCCAGCCCGCAAATGTAAGAAAATATGACCCGCCCTAGGCCAGCGCGGCCAGCAGGGCGGTTTCATCCACCGGATCCAGCTGCTCGGGGGCGAGGAAGCGCTCGGCATAGTCGCGCCAGATGCCGCTGCTGACAAACAGGGCAAACAGGGCGGGATCGATGTGCTGCTCGCGCACCATGCTCTGCATGATGGCCAGCGACTGGGAGACCGTCTTGCCCGATTTGTAGGGGCGATCGCTGGCGGTCAGCGCCTCGAAGATGTCGGCGATGGCCATGATGCGGGCGGGGATGCTCATCTGGCTGCCCAGCAACTGGCGCGGATAGCCCTTGCCGTCCATCCGCTCGTGGTGGCCGCCGGCAATCTCGGGCACGCTGCGCAGATGGCGGGGGAAGGGGAGGCGCTCGAGCATGCGAATGGTCTGGATGATGTGTTCGTTGATCTTGTAGCGCTCCTCCTCGGTAAGGGTGCCGCGACCGATGGCGAGGTTGTAACGCTCGCCGCGGTTGTAGAGGTGAGTGGGCACTCGCACCTTGAAGCCCCAGGGGTTGCGCTCGTCCAGCTGATCGTGGACGGGGCGGGGGATGAGGTGGGCGGCCTTGTCTGCCAGCAGGGGTTCGACGCAGGGCAGTGGCGCGGCCGGCTCGTTCTGGCGCAGCTTGAGCTCCTCCCGGCTGATGCCGAGCCGATCGTCCAGGGTGCGCAGCCAGGTGCGGCTGGCGATGGCATCCAGCCTGGCCAGCTTTTCCGGCGCCATCCACTCACCGCCCAGGTTGCACTCGGCGACAAAGGCGAACTCCTGATCCAGGGTGCTCCAGAGCGGGGCCACCTCGCTCCTGGCCGCTTCCCGCTCCGATGCCGGCAGGCGGGCCGCCAGCGCTTCGATATAGCCGTCGCGCTTGAGCACCTCGAAGCGGGTGCGGATCTCGTGGATCCGGTCGTAGAGGGTCTCCAGCTTGGTGGCCTTGTCCACCACGAACTCGGGGGTGGTCACCTTGCCACAGTCGTGCAGCCAGCTGGCGATATGGATGGCCTCCCACTCCTCCTCGTTGAGCCGAAACTCGGCGAACGGCCCCTGCTGCTGGGCGCAGGCGGCTTCGGTCAGCATCCGGGTCAGCTCCGGCACCCGCTGGCAGTGGCCGCCGGTGTAGGGGCTCTTGGCGTCGATGGCGCCAGCCATCAGCTCGATGAAGGATTCCAGCAGCTGTTTCTGCTCCTCCAGCAGGCGCTGGTTCTCGATGGCGGAGGCCGAAGTGCCCGCCAGCGCCTCGATCAGGCTGATGCGCGAGGCTAGCTCACGGGCCGGGCAGTCAGGCAGGATCAGCAGCAGGCAGCCGCTCAGCTCCTGGCGATGGTTGCGCAGCGGCTCGGCCACCAGCTGGCAGGGGCCGGGGAAGGGGCCCCAGTCGGCCAGATACTGCTGCCAGCTACTCTGGTCGATGGCGAGGCTGAGCCGCTCGCCCCGGGCCAGCTCGCCAAACAGGGCCTGCTGCCAGCGGATCTGTCCGGCCGGCAGCGGCGCTTGGCGCCACAGCGCCTGTACCACCACCATGCCCTGCTCCTGGGAGAGATAGAGGCATCCCCCTTCGGCCTGCACCGCGGCGATGGTCTCGTGCAGAATGCGGCTGAGCAGGGAGTCGAAGCGGTGTTCGGCCGCCAGCGCGCGTCCCATGTTCATGAAGTTGCCGAGGGTCAGCCGCATGCCGGACATGGTGCGGGCCAGATCGTCGATCTCGCGGATGGCCGACTCGGGGACCCGGCTCTCGCCAAAATCGAAGTGCTGGATCCGCTCCGCCTCCTGGGTGAGCGCCAGCAGCGGGGTGGCGGTGCGCCGCGAGACCAGCCAGATCACCGGCAGCAGCAGTAGCAGGCCCGCCAGAGCCCAACCCAGGTTGACCAGGGCTTCGTCCCGGGCCTGCTGATAGAGCAGGTCGGCCGAGACCAGCAGGGCGATATGGAAGGGGGAGTCGGTCCCGAGGGGAGCGAGGTTGACCAGCCAGTCACTGCCATCGGCGGCGGTCAGGTTGAGCTCCGCCGGCTCGCTCAGCAGGGTGGGCTGGCTGATGATCCGCTGCTGCAGATCCGGCAGGGCCGGGTGGGGCAGGGTCGCCAGCATGGGCAGCTGGCTCAGCTGTTCGAAGCTGGGCAGGTGTCTGGGGTCGGCGGCCAGCAGGGTGGCGTACTCGTCAAACAGGATCACCTGGCTCTGGGCGGGCAGCTGCAGCTTGCCGATCAGGGCCGACAGCCCCTCGACGCTGGTGTCGAGTCCGATCACGGCGCGCCGGTCGTCGCTCTCCACCGCCAGCGTCATGCCCGGCTCCTTGGTGGTGAAGAAGAGATAGGGACTGGTGGTGGCGATCCCCGCGCGCCAGCGGGCCTGCTTGTACCAGTCGCGGCTACGAGGATCGTAGCGGTAGTTTGGCATGGGGCGGCGCTCGAGCAGGGTCAGCCGTTGATCGAAATAGAGAAATTCCCCCTTGCCCTGGCTGAGGCTCTGCACCAGCAGGGTACTGGCGGCCGGTACGCCCCCCAGCTGGGCTCTGGCCCGCTCGGTCAGCTTGCGTACCAGAAAGAAGTCGCCATCCTCATAGCCGGCATAGACGGCCCCATAGCTGGGGCTGTTGGCCAGCACCTCCGCCAGTTGTGGCAGGTAGGCCAGGCGTTCGGTCAGCGTGGTCATGGCGGCCAGCTGGCCGCTGCGCAACAGGCTGAGGGACATGCGGGCCGGTCGCTCGTTCAGTTGCAGGGCGAGGGCCAGCTGCTGGCGATACTGCAGGAAGTTCTGTCGCTCGTGCTCCAGTCCCTGGCGCGCCCCTTGCTGGAACTGCAAGGCGATGAGGGCGCTGCCGAGCAGGGTGAACAGCAGGATGAAGAGGGTGGCGATATGCACGTAGAAGGGTTTACGACCTGGCCTGGCAGTTGTCATGGACACATCCTTGTCACACGGGCGATTGCAGAGACGATCAGCTTGCAGTGTGCCAACAGGATGACAGAAAACACAATAACCCATTCATGGATATCGGGATGTGGCCGACGGAAACGGCTCCTGCCGGGGCTCTCGGCGCTCGCTCTGGCCAATTTTGCCGGCTGAGCACGTGATTCATTCAGGTATCCCGTGCTACATTGCCCCACTTGTTACTGGTCTGTGAATCAATGGAGTGACCCATGTCTGCCATCCCCTATTCCGTACTCGATCTGGTGCCCGTGGCCGAAGGCTCCCAGCCGGCCGAGTCGTTTCGCCGCTCGCTGGACCTGGCCCGTCATGCCGAACGCCTGGGCTATTGCCGCTACTGGCTGGCGGAGCACCACAACATGCCGGGCATCGCCAGCGCCGCCACCTCGGTGCTGATCGGTCATCTGGCCGGCGGGACCAATACCCTGCGCATCGGGGCGGGCGGCATCATGCTGCCGAACCACTCGCCGCTGGTCATCGCCGAGCAGTTCGGCACCCTGGCGTCGCTCTATCCGGATCGCATCGATCTCGGGCTTGGCCGTGCGCCGGGCACCGATCAGCGCACCATGCGGGCGCTCAGACGCCAGCGCAGCGGCGAGGTGGATGACTTCCCGGCCGATGTGCGCGAGCTGATAGATTACTTTGGCGATGAAGCAGGGGCGGTGCAGGCGGTACCTGGGCAGGGGCTGCATCTGCCCATCTGGCTGCTGGGCTCCAGCCTCTACAGCGCCCAGCTGGCGGCGGCCATGGGGCTACCGTTCGGCTTTGCCTCCCACTTCGCCCCCGCCATGCTGCTGCAGGCGCTGGAGATCTACCGCGCCCAGTATCGCCCCTCCGCCCGCTGGCCCAAGCCCCATGCGGTGGTCTGCATCAACATGATCGCCGCCGACAGCGAGCGAGAGGCGCGCTTCCAGTTCACCACCCTGCAGCAGCAGTTCCTGCGCCTGCATCGCGGCAACGCAGGCAAGCTGCCGGCCCCCGTCATCGAGCTGGGGGAGGAGTGGTCGGAGCGCGAGCTGCTGGCCATGGAGCAGACCCTGGCCCGTTCGCTGGTGGGCAACCCGGACCAGATACGTCACAGCCTCAAGGCGTTGCTGGCGGAAACCCGGGCCGACGAGCTGATGTTCAACGGTCCCATCGTCGATCATCAGGCTCGTCTGCGCTCTTTCGAGATTGCCGCCGAGTTGATGCAGGCGCTATAAGCTCGCCTGCCCGATACCAAGGCGCTATCTTGCACAAAGCGCCACCTCTGTCGCCCTGCTGTCAGGTGATCGAAAGGGGGCGTCGTGGGGAGGAATAGCTGAATTTTTGAGCATGCCCTTTTATCTAATGCACTGAATCCAAAGGAAAGTCAGGTTGGTGTCAGGGCGCTGTCGTGGCCCATGGCACCCGCCGGCCCCTATGCTGGCCCCGTCAATCAACCACAAGGAGTTCGAGATGATCGTCAGGAAGTTGAGATTGCAGCGGGGCTGGTCACAGGAGCAGTTGGCCGCCTTTACCGGCCTGAGCGTTCGCACCATTCAGCGGATCGAGCAGGGCCAGCAGCCCGGACTGGAATCCCTCAAGGCCCTGGCCGCCGTCTTTGAGCTCGAGGTGGCGCAACTTGACGGTACAAGCCAACAGGAGCACGAGATGAAAGGGAGTGACACGATGGAACGGGATGAGATACGGGTATCGGTAGAGGAGCGGGCCGCCATGCGCTATGTGGAGGGGCTCAAGGGCTTCTATTACCACATCGCCAGCTACCTGCTGGTGATTTGCGGGCTGTTTGTCATCAACTACCTGAGCAACCCGGGCTATATCTGGGCCTGGTGGCCAGCGCTGGGCTGGGGGCTGGGACTGATCTCCCATGCCATCAACCTGTTCCAGCCGTTCAAGCTGTTTGGCCCCGAGTGGGAGCGGCAGCAGATCGAGAAACGGTTGGGGCGCAAGCTCTAGGGTGAGCGATGCACCATAAAAAACGGGCCCGGCAATGCCGGGCCCGTTTTGTTTTATTGCCTGCCACCTGCTTGGTGTGGGTGGGACAGGGGGTGGCGATCAGGGCGTCATCTTCATAGCGCCACAGGGTGAGGCTTTGTCGCTCAGGTGCAGCCCTCTGAACCATCACTTGGCGTAAGTGGGACAGGGGGTGGCGATCAGGGCATCATCTTCATAGCGCCACAGGGTGAGGCTGTTGCCCCAGACACAGCCGGTGTCGAGCGCCTTGATGTCCTGCTTGCCGGTGTTGCCCATCAGGGCAGCCCAGTGGCCGAACACCAGGATGGGGTCATCCACATGGTGCTCGCGCTGCTCAAACCAGGGGCGCAGGCCCGGGGTCGACTCCTTGGGGCCCTTCTTGCATTTGAAGTCGAGCCGGCCGTCGAAATAGCAGAAACGCATCCGGGTAAAGGTGTTGATGATGTAGCGGTAGCGCTCGATCCCGACCAGATCGTCCTGCCAGCCATCCGGCTGATCGCCATACATGTTGTGCAGCAGCCACTGGTACTGATCGCCGCGCAGCAGGCTCTCCACCTCGCGGGCGCAGTTGCGGGCGGTGCGGGCGTCCCACGCCGGGGAGATGCCGGCATGCACCATCATGATGGGTAAGTCGGGGTGCTCCGCCAGCAGTGGACGGTGGCGCAGCCACTCCAGCAGCTCGTCCCGGTCCGGTGCCTCCATCAGCTCCTGCAGCTTGTCTTTCTTCTTGAGCGGGGCGACGCCATCGGCGACCGCCAGCAGGTGCAGATCGTGGTTGCCGAGCACGGTGACGGCCCGGTTGCCCAGCCCCTTGACGAAGCGCAGGGTATTGAGCGAGTCCGGGCCGCGGGCGACCAGATCGCCGCACAGCCAGAGCACGTCGTTAGCGGGATCGAACTCGGCCAGATCCAGCAGACGGCGCAAGTCGTCGTAACAGCCCTGGATATCGCCAACAAAACAGTTCGCCATGAAACCTCAGTTGATAATGTGGGGGACGGCCAGCGTAAAGGGTGCGATGGGCGCCTCGAATTGCTGCCCCGACTCGCCTTGCAGGGTATAACTCCCTTCCATCACCCCGAGCGGAGTGGCCAGCGGCACGCCGCTTTGATAGCGGAAGGTCTCTCCCTCTGCGATCACCGGCTGCTCGCCGACCACGCCGGGGCCTTCGACTTCCAGCATCTTGCCATTGGCATCGGTGATGAGCCAGCGCCGGTGCAGCAGCTGCGCCGGGCCCGGCCCCAGGTTCTCGATCTCGATGAGATAGTGGAACTGGTAAGGGTCTTTGGAATCCGCCACATAACGGGGGTATGGGCGGATGACTATGTGCGGAGTTGCCACGGGATCAGGCCTGTTGCTGATCCGCCAGCCAGTTGGCGATCATGACGAACTGCTCGAGGGAGAGGTTCTCCGGGCGCAGGTTGCCATCGATACCAAGCTCGGTCAGCTGGGCGTCCGTGATGAAGTTGGAGAAGCTGTTGCGAATGGTCTTGCGACGCTGGCCGAAGCCCTCGGTGCAGACCCGGTTCAGGCAACGAATGTCTTTCGCGACGATGGTCGGGTTCTTGTGCGGGATCAGGCGCACCACGGCGGAATCCACCTTCGGTGCCGGCTTGAAGGCGCCAGGGCCCACTTCCAGCACAGGCACTACCTGACAGTAGTACTGGGTCATCACGCTCAGTCGGCCATAGGCCTTGCTGCCGGGGCCGGCGGCCAGACGCAGGACCACTTCCTTTTGCAGCATGAAGTGCATGTCCTCTACCCGGTCGGCGAACTCGCACAGGTGGAAGATGAGCGGGGTGGAGATGTTGTAGGGCAGGTTGCCGAAGATGCGCAGCGGCCCCTTGCCTTCCCCCATCAGGGTGCCGAAGTCGAAGCGCATGGCATCGGCTTCGATGACGGTCAGCTTCTCCTTGAGGGTCGGGTGCTCGCGCAGGCGCGCCGCCAAGTCCCGGTCCAGCTCGACCACGGTCATCTTGTCCATCTGGGAGGCGACCGGCTCGGTCAGCGCGGCCAGACCCGGGCCGATCTCCACCAGGTTCTGACCCGGCTGCGGATTGATGGCGGCGACGATCTGATCGATCACGTAGCGATCGTGCAAGAAGTTCTGACCGAAACGCTTACGGGCGGTGTGGCCCATGTGCACCTTGTTGCTCTGCACCTTACTGCTCATATCTTTTTTTCTCTACCATCTTGATGGCGTGGTTGATCGCGGTGATCAGGCTGCCCGAGTCGGCGAGGCCCTTGCCTGCCAGATCCAGTGCGGTGCCGTGATCCACCGAAGTGCGGATGAAAGGAAGTCCAAGGGTGATATTGACCGAACTGCCGAAGCCCTTGTATTTGAGCACGGGCAGCCCCTGGTCGTGGTACATGGCGAGTACCGCATCCGCATCCTTGAGGTATTTGTCCTGGAACAGGGTATCGGCCGGCAACGGGCCGACCAGATCGATCCCCTCCTGGCGAAGGCCTGCCAGGGCGGGTTCGATCACGTCAATCTCTTCACGGCCGAGATGGCCGCCTTCCCCGGCGTGGGGATTGAGGCCGCAGACGTAAATGCGGGGTGTGGCGATGCCGAATTTGCTCTTGAGATCCGCATCCAGGATGCGGATCACCTTGCCGAGCCGATCCTCGGTGATGGCCATCGCCACATAGGCCAGCGGAATGTGGGTGGTCGCCAGCGCGACCCGCAGTCCCTCGGTCGCCAGCAGCATCACCACGTCGGCGGTGCCCGACTGCTGGGCGAAGAACTCGGTGTGGCCGCTGAACGAGACGCCAGCCTGGTTGATGATCCCCTTGTGCACCGGCCCGGTCACCACGGCGGCAAACTCGCCGCTCATGTTGCCGTCGCAGGCGCGCTGCAGGGTGGCCAGCACGTAGGCACCGTTGCCCTCGTCGAGCATGCCCGGCACCACGGCGGCGCCGAGGGGAACCGGACATACGGTGAGGGTACCGGCCCGCTGCGGGCGGGCAGGCTGGTCGGCATCATAGGGCTGCAGCTCGATGGGCAGCCCCAGCAGGGCAGCCCGCTCGCGCAGCAGCGCCGGATCGGCGATCACCACCAGCTGGTGCGGCCAATCCTGCTGGGCAATCTGCAGCACCAGATCCGGGCCGATCCCGGCCGGTTCACCCGGGGTGATGGCTAGACGACGACAACTCATCAGCTGCCGGCGCCTTCGATCTGGATGTAGGCCTCGTCACGCAGCTCGTCCAGCCAGGCCTGGGACTCTTCGGTGAAGCGACGGTTGTAGATCAGCTGATAGGCACGCTGCTCCTGGGCCTTGTTGGTGGCATCCTGGCTGCGGCGCTCTTCCAGCTGGACGATGTGCCAGCCGTGGGTGGTGCGGAAGGGTTCGCTGATCTGGCCCGGTTGCAGGCGGTTGACCATGTCGCGGAACTCCGGCACATAGACATTGGGATCAGACCAGCCCAGTTCGCCACCCTGCACCGCAGAACCCGGATCTTCGGAGTACTTCTCCGCCAGGCTGGCAAAGCTGGCCTTGCCGCTCTTGATGTCGTGCAGGATGCCGTCCAGCATGCCCTTGGCTTTTTCTTCGCTCAGGATGATGGAGGGCTTGATCAGGATGTGACGGGCGCGCACTTCGGTCTGCACGACCTGCTGCTGGCCCTTGGTGTCGAACACCTTGATGATGTGCAGGCCGGCGCCGGAGCGCAGCGGGCCGACGATGTCGCCCTTCTTGGTGCCTTGCACGGCCTCGGCCATCAGGGTCGGCATCTCCTGCGGGCTCATCCAGCCCCAGTCACCCCCTTCCAGCGCCTTGGGTCCGCTGCTCTCGGCAATGGCCATCTTGCGGAAGTCGGCGCCCTGCTTGAGGGCGGCCAGGATGCGTTCAATCTTGCTCTTGGCGGCGTTGAGCTGCTCGGCGCTCGGGTTGTCCGGCAGGGCAACCTGGATGTGGCCGACATGGTATTGCTGCTGTTGCTGACCCTGCTTGGCGAGGATGTCGACCACCTGCTTCACCTCCTGCTCGGAGATGTTGATGCGGCGGCGCACCTGATTGCGGCGCACCTCGTTCATCAGGATCTCGCGGCGCACCTCTTCCCGATACTGGGCATAGGTCAGCCCTTCACGGGCCAGCTGGGCCCGCAGCTGATCCAGGGTCATCTTGTTGTCGGCGGCGATGCTCTGGATAGCCTGCTCCAGCTGGGTATCGCTGATCTTGAGGCCCTGACGATCCGCCAGTTGCAGTTGCAGGCTCTCCTGGATCAGCCGATCCAGTGCCTGTTTGCGCAGGGTGGCGTCATCGGGCAGGGACTGGCCGCTCTCCTGGGCAGAGGCTTTCACCTTCTGCACCAGCGCTTCCTGCTGGCTTGCCAGCACCACGTCCTTGTTGACCACGGCAAGCACCTTGTCCATCAGTTCGGGGGCGGCGAAGGCACCCTGGCTCATGGCTCCGAACAGGCCTGCAGTCAGCAGGGAAATCAACGTCTTCTTCATATCCATCTCTCAAGGCGTTTGCCAGACCGCTTATTGATCTCGCAGGTTAAACGGACGAATGTAAGGCAGTGCTTCGGTGTCCAGGGAAGTGCCCTTGGAGCCGGTACCCACGCTACCCAATCCTTTCATTTCAAACTGAATGCCCAGACTGCGCTCCGAGGTCGGACGCATGGTCACGTTGTCCGGAGTGTTGACCCACTCCAGGTTGAAGTTGATGCTCCAGCAGCAGGAGTCGTACTTCAGGCCTACCTTGCGATCAGACTTCACGCTCTGATTCAGCTCCTGATAGTAACCCCCGTACAGGTGCCACTGGTCGTTGAGCGGGGTAGTCAACAGCAGGCCGATCTGGTTGAGGTCGGTTACCTGTCCCTTGTTTTCAAGATCGTAGTTGGCATCGCGCACGAAACGATGGTTCAGCTGGCTGATCAGCTTCTCGCGGCGATACTCGAGGGCGCTGTTGGCGGAGCTGAGCCGGCTCTGGTCCACATCATATTGCGCGCCGGCATGGGCAAACCACTGCTCGTTGATCTTGGCATCCCCCTCGAAGGAGAGCGGGGAGCGGGTGTTGGTGGTCAGGGTCTCGCTGGGATAGAGCTTGACCCTGGGCGCAACAAAATCGAAAGCTTGGGCAACGGCCAGCCGAATTCGTTCATCACCGGCCTCATCATATACCCGGCTGGTGAGACCGATGGAGACTCTGTTGGAGTCGCTGATGCGATCCAGGCCCGCGTAGCGGCGGTCGCTGAACAGGCTGTAGTAGTCCTGACGCATGCTGGTGGAGTCATAGACACCTATGTTGTCCTGGTTCTTGTAGGGCACATAGAGGTACTGGAACTCTGGCTCCAGGGTCTGGTTGGCATCGCCGCCGAACCAGTTCTGGTTGCGCTCGAAGGTCATGCCGCCCTTGAGGCGGAAGGAGGGCAGAGTGCGGGTGATGATCCCTTCGTCCAGGGTGACCCCGTTGCCGTTTTCAGGAGTAAAGCGGCTGACAAAGGTCTGGCTCATGTTGTCCGGCACTTCCTGATCGTAACGGGTGTACATCAGCTTGTACTGGCTGTCGAGGTAGTAGCCTGCCTCGTTGATGAGCGGCATGGTCAGGGTCGGGGCCGTGTAGACCCGGGTGCCGGTGTAGGCACCGCCCTGGTTCTGGGCGATGGCCTGGGCGTTGTTGTAGCCGAACTTGGTGATCTCGGTGTTCCAGGCCAGATCGTACCAGCTGCCTTGCTGGTAATAGTTGTGGTCGATGCGCGGCATCAACTCGTGGGGCTGCTGGGCGCTGGCCAGCAGGATCTGGTAGGTGCGCACCTCGGTGTTGATGTTCCAGTTGGGCTGGAAGTAACCGGCCATCAGGGACTGCTGTAACTGGTTCTCGACCTGAGTGCCCACCTTGGGGGAGAAGTCGTTGAAGTAGTTGTAATCCCGGTCCCGCACCTTGGTGTAGTCGAGCGACACCCGCATGGCGTTGTCGGCAAACAGCGAGGTGTGGTTGGCGTTGAGCAGGTAGCGGTGACCGTCAGACATGGCCTGGTTGAGGCTCGGGGTCTCGTCGTACTGCTTGTCGTTGGCCAGGTTCTCGAAATAGAGGCTGCCGACGTGGGCCGGATCCGGCATGTAGCGGAACTGTACCTGTTCCATCAGGCCCCGTCTGTCCATAAAACGGGAGGTGATGGTGGCATCGTAGTTGGGGGCTATGTTCCAGTAGAACGGCTGGGTGATGTCCATGCCGTTCTTGGAGCTCTGAGTATAACCCGGGTAGAGCAGGCCCGTCTTGCGTTCATCCTTGATGGGGAAGTTGATGTACGGGAAGTAGAACACCGGGTAGTCGTAGAGCCAGAGACTGGCGTTCCAGGCCTCCCCGAACACCTCGGTCTGATCGATGTCGATGCTGCCCGCCTTCAGGGTCCACACTTCCTGACCCGGCGGGCAGGTGGTGTACTGGGCCCCTTCCAGGGTGATGTTCTGGTTGTTGTTGGTCATGGTGACCCGGTCGGCTGAGCCGCGCACCGGCGAGCCATGCACCTGATACTTGCCCTCTTCCAGCTCGGAGTTCTTGGTATCCAGGTTGGATTTCAGGGTCTTGTCGCTGGTGACCGTGATCTGGCCATCGTTGTAGTAGATGTTGCCGATGGCGATGACGTCCCGGCTCTTCTGATCGAGCTCGGCGTAGTCGGAATCGAACTTGCGTACGCCCTGGCGCACCTTGACGTCGCCCTGGTAGACGGCAGTGCCGCCCTGCTTGGCTTCGAGCCGATCGGCATCCACTTCCACGGGTTGGGCGTTGGCGTCCTTGCCGGGCGCCAGCTTCTCAATCTTGGGGACATAGTCATAGCAGAGCCCGTCCAGGATCCCGGTGGCGGGCGGCGGCGTCAGCGGCGCCGCCTGCACGATGGCCGGGGTCAGGGCTGGAACAAGGCTGATGGTCAGGGCGATGGGATAGGAGTATCCCAGTGTCCGTTTTGTCATGTGAAAGACTCGCGCAATCCGTGGTAGCTACGGCTGATTCAAGACATGCATTTTACGACAGGATTCATCGAGTTGACATTGCATGTCATTGCTTTATGTTAGCCGGCAATGATAAAGCATTATTGCGGCCAGGGCTAACAGCCAAGTGCTGCTTTCCAATTTGGTCCCCGACTTATGCACGATCGCGATTCCCTCTTGTTGCACTGGGCGCGCCGGATTTCCGGTGATGCCAGCCTGCAGTTGACCCTCATTTCCGGTGACGCCAGTTTTCGCCGCTACCACCGTGGCGGTGGCCTGATCTGGGTGGATGCCAATCCTGAAACCGAAAAAAATCATGAGTTTGTCCGCAATGCCTCGGCCCTGCATGCCGGTGGCCTGCTGGCCCCCGAGGTGCGGGCGGTGGACTATGAGCAGGGGCTGCTGGCGGTGACGGATCTGGGGGACACCCAGCTTATCGGCTGCCTGAACGCAGACAACGTGCTGGCCTGGTACGGCAAGGCTATCGCGTTGCTGCCCCGTCTCGGCGCTGTTGAACTGGACCTTGAGCCTTTTGATTCCGCCTTTATGGCGCGGGAGAACAGCATTTTCCCCGAGTGGCTGCTGGGTCACCATCTGCAACTGGCCCTGAGCGATGAAGAGCAGCAGTTGCTCGCTGAGACCTTCGCCTGCCTCACCGAGAACAACCTGGCCCAGCCGCAGGGGGTGATGCACCGGGATTTTCACAGCCGCAACCTGATGGTGTGCAGTGGCGAGACCCCGGCCGACAGCCGGCTGGCGGTGATCGACTTCCAGGACATGGTCACAGGCCCGCTCAGCTATGACCTGGTCTCGCTGCTGAAAGACTGCTACGTGCGCTGGCCGGGCACGGTGATTGAACAGGGCATGCGGCAGGGCTTCGATACCCTGCAGCAGGCCAAGCTGCTGGGCGAGCTCGATTACGCCGCGTTTCGTCGCGCCGCCGACCTGACCGGCATGCAGCGCCACCTCAAGGCGGCGGGCATCTTCACCCGTCTCTACCACCGCGATGGCAAGGCCGGCTACCTCAAGGACATTCCCCGCACCCTCGGCTATGTGGTGGATGTCTGCCACAGCCATGGCGCGACCTTCCCGGTGCTGGGCCGCTTCGGCCAGTGGCTGGCGCAGGTGGTGCTGCCCGGGCTGGTCCGCAGCGGAGTAACGTCATGAAGGCGATGATCCTGGCTGCCGGTCGCGGCGAGCGGATGCGCCCGCTCACCGACAGCCTGCCCAAGCCGCTGCTGGCGGTGGGAGGCAAGCCGCTCATCGTGCACCATATCGAAAAGCTCAAGGCTGCCGGTGTGACCGACCTGGTCATCAACCACGCCTGGCTCGGCCACAAGCTGGTAGAGGCCCTCGGCGATGGCCGTCAGTTCGGCGTCGACATTCAATGGTCGGCGGAGGAGAGCGCGCTGGAGACCGCCGGCGGCATCATTCAGGCGTTTCCGCTGCTGGGGGCTGAGCCGTTTCTGGTGATCAACGGCGATACCTGGCTCGATCTGGACTACCGCACTCTGGTGACCCAGCCGCTGGGCACGGATCTGGCCCACCTCTGGCTGGTGCCCAACCCGCCGCAGCATCCGGCAGGGGACTTTGCGCTGCAGGCGGGCAAGGTGGTCGATACCCAGGCGCTGACCTTCAGCGGAGTCGGACTCTATGATCCCGCCGCCTTTGCCGGACTCCCGCCGGGGGCGCGCAAGCTGGCGCCGCTGCTGCGGGAGTGGATGGCACAAGGCCGGGTGGGCGGCAGCCTGCTGGCCGGCGAGTGGCGCGACATCGGCACGGTGGCGCGGCTGCAGGCGCTGGACGATCAGTTGCAAGGACGCACTCATTAATTTCACGAGGTCTTGAACCATGCGTATTTGGGGTAAGGTGCTTGGCGCCTTCTTCGGTTTTCTGCTCGGCAATATCTTCGGTGCCTTGCTGGGCCTCTGGATCGGCCACCGTTTCGATCGTGGCATGGGCTTGAATTTTCGCCGCGCGCCTACCCAGCAGCAACAGGCGGTCTTCTTCCACGCCACCTTCGCCGTCATGGGCCACATCGCCAAGGCGAGCGGCCAGGTGACCGAGCAGGAGATCCGGGTCGCCTCCAACCTGATGGATCGGATGCGGCTGGCAGGCGAGCAGCGTGCTCGCGCCCAGGAGTCGTTCCGCCAGGGCAAGGAGGCGGACTTCCCGCTGCGGGAGACCCTGGCCGAGTTTCGCCGTGCCAGCCAGGGCCAGCGCGATATCCTGCGTTTCTTCCTCGAGGTGCAGCTGCAGGCCGCCTTCGCCGATGGCAAGGTCGAGGCCAACGAGCGCGCCATCCTGCACACCATCGCCGACGAGCTGGGCTTCAGCCGCATCGAGCTGGCCCGCATTCTGGCGATGGCCGAGGCGCAGATGAACTTCTTCAACCGGGCGCACGGTGGCCAGTATCAGGATGGCGGGCACGGCGGGCAGCAGTACCGTCAGGAGGCCCCCTCCCGTGACCGGCTCAAGGATGCCTACCAGCTGTTGGGGGTGAGCGAGAGCGACAGCGATCAGGAGATCAAGCGCGCCTATCGCAAGGAGATGAGCAAGCATCACCCGGACAAGCTGGCCGCCAAGGGCTTGCCGCCGGAGATGATGGAAATGGCCAAGGAGAAGACCCAGGAGATCCAGCAGGCCTGGGAGTGGATCCGCGAGGCGCGCGGCATTCGCTGAGCGCCCCTTCGTCAGCCATAAAAAATGCCCGTCACTGACGGGCATTTTTGTTTGCGCTGTGTTTGTGCGTCACGGCTTAGTGGCTGTCGACCCAGACGAACTTGAGCACGAACAGCAGGGCCACCACCAGCACGCAGGGGTTGATCTCGCGCCAGCGGCCGGTGCCCGCCTTCATCACGCAGTAGGAGATGAAGCCCACGGCGATCCCCTCGGTGATGGAGAAGCTGAACGGCATCATGACGGCGGTCATGAAGGCCGGCACCGCTTCGGTCAGGTCTTCCCACTTCACCCGGGTCAGCTCGGAGCACATCAGCACGCCCACGTAGATGAGGGCGCCCGCCGCCGCGTAGGCCGGCACCATGGCGGCCACCGGAGAGAAGAAGATCGCCAGCAGGAACAGCAGGCCGACCACGATGGCGGTCAGACCGGTACGGCCGCCGACGGCGACGCCGGAGCTGCTCTCGATGAAGGCGGTGACCGAGGAGGTGCCCATGAAGGCGCCGCCGACGGAACTGGCGCTATCCACCAGCAAGGCCTGCTTCATGCGCGGGAAGTGACCCTTGTCATCGGCCAGCTTGGCGCGGTTGGTCACGCCGATCAGGGTGCCGGAGGAGTCGAACAGGTTGACCAGCATGAAGGAGAAGATGATCCCGGCCAGGCTGATGTCGAGCGAACCCATCAGGTCCAGCTGGCCAAACACCGGCTCAATGCTGGGGGGCATGGAGACGAAGCCCTTGAAGGTGACGTCGCCAAACAGCCAGCCCAGGGTGGTGGTCACCACGATGGCGATCAGCACGGCGGAGTGGACGCCGCGGGCGGAGAAGATGCAGATCAGGAAGAAACCGAGCAGCCCCAGCAGGCAGGGCAGGGAGGTGAGGTTGCCCACCGTCACCATGGTGGCGGGGCTGGCGACCACGATGCCGGCGTTGTGCAGGCCGAGTAGGGCGATCAGCAGACCGATGCCGGCGGTGATGCCGACCCGCAGGGTGAGCGGAATGTTGGCGATGAGCCAGTAGCGCACCCGCAGCAGGGTGAGGATCAGCAGGCCCATGGCACCCCAGAAGATGGTGCCCATGCCCACTTGCCAGGAGTAGCCCATGCCGGCCACCACCACGAAGGCGAAGAAGGCGTTGAGGCCCATGGCGGGGGCCAGGGCGATGGGCAGATTGGCCAGCAGGCCCATCAGGATGCTACCGATGCCGGCGATCAGGCAGGTGGTGACGAACACGGCCTGGGTGTCCATGCCGGCCGCAGAGAGGATCTGCGGGTTGACGAAGACGATGTAGACCATGGTCAGGAAGGTGGTGATGCCGGCGATCACTTCGGTGCGGGCGTTGGTGCCATGGCCCTTCAGGGCAAACAGACGCTCAAGCAATCCTTGCCCGGCGGCCTGTGCGGGGGCCTGGTGTGGTTGATTCATGTTGGATTCCAATAGGTGACGTGAAATAAGCAGCAGGCGAGGAGCCGGTCCCATCCATGCGGGCGTGATGCCCTGTTTCTGGTGGTTAAACAACCAGACTCGTCCTGATACCGTGACAGCGCGCACATTTTTACACAGGCGGCGCCGTTTACAAACCCCGGATCTGCGAGGCGGATCAATGAACAGAGCAAAAATTCAAACGTTTGCCCCGCCAGAAATAAAAAAGGTTCTCGCTGGAGAACCTTTTGCGTGGGCAGCGACCCATCAGAGGGTCTTGAAGTAGCGCTCCACCAGCTGGGCCAGCACGGAGTCGAGGGTCTCCAGCACTTCCCCCAGCTCCCGCCCCAGGCGGCGCAGAAACAGGCTGGCCTGCTCCTCGGTCAGCTTGCGGCCGTCGATGAAAAATTCCTGCTCTGGCAACTGCTTGTCATAGCGGGGCAGCAGGGTCCAGTTCACCAGCTCGGGCTCCACGGCGGCGAAAATCTTGGCGGCGGCGGTGCAGAAGGTCTCGATGTGCGCCTTGCCATCCGGCCCGAGGCAGCCGGGCTCGACCCGGATCTGGATGGTCAGTTTCTTCTCTGTGGTGGGCTGGGTCGTCATCTTGCTACATCCATGCATAAGGTATCCGTCTTGGATTGTAAGCGATCGGGCACAAGAAAGGGGAGCCTGGGCTCCCCTTGTGGCATGTGCCGGTTGACTTGGCGATTCGCTTGTCGTGGTGGGAACGGTGTGGCTGATGTAGCAGCCGTACTTGTTTGCCCTGTTACTTGGCGATGCGCTTGTATTTGGCGCGGTGCGGCTGGATGGCCTCGGCGCCGTAGGTCTTCTTCTTCCACTCTTCGTATTCGGTGAAGTTGCCCTCGAAGAAGGCGATCTTGCCTTCGTCCTGGTAGTCCAGGATGTGGGTGGCGATGCGGTCGAGGAACCAGCGGTCGTGGGAGATGACCATGGCGCAACCCGGGAACTCCAGCAGGGCGTTCTCGAGGGCGCGCAGGGTTTCGATGTCCAGATCGTTGGTCGGTTCATCCAAGAGCAGCACGTTGCCGCCGGTCTGCAGCAGCTTGGCCAGGTGCAGACGGCCGCGTTCACCACCGGACAGCTCGCCGACCCGTTTCTGCTGATCGGCGCCCTTGAAGTTGAAGCGGCCGATGTAGGCCCGGCTCGGGAACTCGTAGTTGCCGATGCGCAGGATGTCCTGGCCGTCGGCGACTTCCTCGAACACCGTCTTCTTGTCGTTCATGCTGTCGCGGAACTGGTCCACCGAGGCCAGCACCACGGTCTCACCCAGGGTGATGGAACCGGAGTCCGGCTGCTCCTGACCCGACATCATGCGGAACAGGGTCGATTTACCGGCACCGTTCGGACCGATGATGCCGACGATGGCCCCCTTCGGAATGGAGAAGGAGAGATCGTCGATCAGCTGGCGGTCACCGTAGGACTTGCAGAGGTTGGCCACCTCCACCACCTTGTCGCCGAGGCGCGGTCCGGGCGGAATGAACAGCTCGTTGGTCTCGTTGCGCTTCTGGTAGTCGTTGGTGTTGAGCTCTTCGAAGCGAGCCATACGGGCCTTGGATTTGGCCTGACGGCCTTTCGGGTTCTGGCGAACCCACTCCAGCTCTTTCTCGATGGACTTGCGACGAGCCGCTTCCGTGCTGGCTTCCTGTGCCAGGCGGGCATCTTTTTGCTCCAGCCAGGAGGAGTAGTTGCCCTCCCACGGGATACCTTCGCCGCGGTCCAGCTCCAGGATCCAGCCGGCCACGTTGTCGAGGAAGTAACGGTCGTGGGTGATGGCGACGACGGTACCCTCGTAGTCGTGCAGGAAGCGCTCCAGCCAGGCCACAGATTCCGCATCCAGGTGGTTGGTCGGTTCGTCCAGCAGCAGCATGTCCGGCTTTTCCAGCAGCAGGCGGCACAGCGCCACCCGGCGGCGCTCACCACCGGAGAGGTGCTTGATCTGGGCATCCCAGGCCGGCAGGCGCAGGGCGTCGGCCGCGCGCTCCAGCTGGTTTTCCATGTTGTGGCCGCCCTGGGCCTGGATGATGGCTTCCAGCTCGCCCTGTTCGCGGGCCAGCTTGTCGAAATCCGCATCCGGGTCGGCGTAGGCCGTATAGACCTCGTCCAGCCGGGCCATGGCGCGTTTCACCTCGCCGACCGCCTCTTCGACTGCTTCACGCACGGTCTGCTCCGGATCCAGCTTCGGCTCCTGCGGCAGGTAGCCGATCTTGATGCCGGGCTGCGGACGGGCTTCCCCTTCGATCTCGGTATCGATGCCTGCCATGATGCGCAGCAGGGTCGATTTACCGGCGCCGTTCAGACCCAACACGCCGATCTTGGCGCCCGGGAAGAAGGAGAGGGAGATGTTCTTGAGAATATGACGCTTGGGCGGCACTACCTTGCCGACCCTGTTCATGGTGTAAATAAATTGAGCCATTGGCTAATTCTCTTCCTTTTCAGCAGGTTAATGTCTTGGCACTAACAGACTGATGTCGTGGTGGGGCCAGGTCGACGCAGGTCAACCGGGTTCCAAAAAACCCGTCGATTGTAAACCAATGGGCGAGGGGGGGCAAAGGTGGCACCCGGTCGGCCATCTCCTTTGCCGGGGCCATCACAGCCTGCTGCAACGGACCGCCAAACTTGGCATGATGAAGGCCCAGTTTGCCCCGGAGTTTGCATGACCAGCCTGCCTTCAGCCCCGCCTCTGGCGGCCACCCTCGCCGCCATGGGGTTGGCACCCGCCATCGGTGAGCCGCTTGCCGGTCGCCTGCCCCGTTTGACCTTGCAGCCGGGCCAGCCGCTGCTGGCTCAGGGGGCGATACAGGAGTCGGCCTTCTACATCGAGCGGGGCATCGCTCGCGCCTGTCACTATGCCCGGGACGGGCAGGAGCGCTGCAAGGAGTTCTACTTCGAAGGGGAGCTCTGTCTGCTCTACGACAGCTGGCTCAGCGGGTCGCCTGCCCGCTACCAGCTGGAGGCCGTCACGACGCTGCAACTGGTGCGGGTGCCGCTGGCCCTGCTGGATGAGCCTGCCTGGCAACCGGTCTGCATGGCCCTGCTGCGCCAGCAGCTGTGCTACAAGGAGCGCAAGGAGGCCTTCTTGCTGCTCCATTCCCCCGAAGAGCGCTACCGGGAGCTTTGTCGCACCTTCCCCCACTGGCCGGCGCGGCTCACTCAGGTGCAGCTCGCCAACTACATCGGCATCAGCCCGGTCACCCTGTCGCGGATCCGCCGGCGCATTAACACGGGTTAATGCCGCGCCTTGCCCATTCCCGCCATGCTGGGCCCCTCGAACAAGCCTGGAGTGGGGATGATGTCGCTGTTTTTGTGGTCACAACTGGTGGTGAGTCTGGCGCTGCTGCTGGATCTGCTATCGTTTCAGCTGCGGACGCGCCGGGCCATTCTGGCCTGCCTGGCGCTCTCCTGCGCCCTCAATGGCGCCCATTTCGCGCTGCTGGGACAAGCGTCGGCCGCCCTGCTGCTCTGGCTGGCGAGCCTGCGCTTCGTGGTCAGCATGCTGGCCACGCGCCGCCTCTTGATGTGGCTCTTTATGGGGTTGTCCTGCCTAGCGGTGCTCGCCACCTACCAGGGACCGCTCGCCCTGCTGGGGTTGCTGGCCAGTCTGCTGCAGACCCGGGCTGCGTTTTGCCTAGATGATCGCCTGCTGCGGCGCTGGATGCTGCTGGGCACGCTCTGCTGGCTGGCCAACAACCTGCTGGTGGGGTCGCCCGTGGCGGCGCTGATGGAGGGGCTGTTTCTGGTCAGCAATCTGGTGGGCTACTACCGCCACTATGGGCGCAGGGCATGTCCGGGGCGTTGATATCGGCTGCGGGAGAAACCGTGGGCCAAGTCCCGCCTGGTAGGGATTACCAAGAAAAGAAGCCGCCACAGTGGCGGCCTCTTGGGTTCATCAGGCTTTGTTGAAGCCGTTGATGAGCGCTTTTGCGTAATCGATGACGAACTGTTGGCAGTGGATGGCGGTCTGCGGATCGAACTCCTCGCCGTGCAGATCGGTGTTGGAGAGTACCCGGATCCCGACGAAGGGCACCTTGTAGGCCTCTGCCACCAGGGCGGCGGAGGAGGTTTCCATCTCTTCCGCGGCGGTCTGGTAGGTCTGATGCAGCCAGTTGATGCGGGCGACCTGGCGGTTCCACTCGTCGGCGGTGCCTATGATGCCGGGGACCACCCGACCGTGACGATAACGGTCGGCCATGCCGAGGGCGCGGCCGACCAGCTCGGGATCGCCAGCAAAGGAGGAGTGTTCCACCAGCTTGCCGTTGTCGCGCAGGCGCATGGTGACCTCGAAGTTGTGCCATTTGCTCGGGTCGACGCCCTGCTCGGCGGGCGTCAGATCACTGCGGTAGGCCCCCATGTTGAAGCTCTTGGTACCGATGACGATGTCACCCCGGTGCAGCGCCGGATCGTGGCCGCCCGCCGTGCCCTGATTGATGACGAGGCGCGGCTGGAAGCGCTCCATGGCGAGGGTGGTGGCCGCGGCGGCATTGGCCAGTCCCACCTCGGTGCGGGAGACGACCACCGGATAACCCGAGAGGGTGCCCTGCCAGTAGGTCCAGGAACCGACGGTCAGCTCCTGCTTGTCCTTGAGGGCGGCCACCAGGGTCTCGACTTCGACATCCATCGCCCCCTGGATCAGGATGGGGGCGGAGGCCGGCTTGGCCGCCACGACGGCGGAGGAGAAGAGGGCAAACAGGGTGAGCAGGCGCGAGCAGCGTTTGATGAAATTCATGGATTACCTGTAGAACGTGCGAGAAAGCGCCGGATCCTACCGAAAGGCAAACGGTTGCGCAAATGCGGGTGTGGTTTTTGTCAATAGCAGGCCGGCAGGGAACCGGGTTCAGGGCTGCTTGTGGCCGGCGAAGTAGAGCACCCGCCGCACATATTGCTGGGTCTCCTGATAGGGGGGGATGCCGCCATATTGTTCCACCGATTTTTCGCCGGCGTTGTAAGCTGCCGACATCAGGGTCCAGTTGCCATCGAAATGGGTGTGCAGCCACTTGAGATAGGCCACGCCGCCCTTGATGTTCTGCTCCGGATCGAAGGGACGGGTCACCCCGAAGCGCTGCTGGGTCTCGGGAATGAGCTGCATCAGTCCTTGGGCATTTTTGGGGGAGACGGCGCGGCTGTCGAGGTTGGATTCGGCGATGGCGATGGCCAGCACCAGCCGCTCGTCGATGCGGTGGCGCTTGGCGGCGTGGCGCAGCATGGTGGCCAGTTTCTGCTTGGCGGGCGACTGGCGGGCCAGATAGGCCTCCAGATTGAAGGGGGTGGTGGGGATGGCGGCGAAGTAGCCGCCGGCTCCGCCGACGCCGCTGCCGCACTGATCCCCCATCACGGCATTGCCGACCCGGCTGTTGTAGTAGCGGGCGGCCTGCTGGTTGCCAAGGCGGATCGCCATGGCCAGGTAGGCGTTGGCCATGCGGGGGTTGCGAACCGAGCCCGGGCCGGTGGCGAGCAGGCGGCCGATGCGAAAATACCCTTCCGGGTTACCCGTGGTGGCAGCGGCACAGTAGAAGTGGATGGCCTGGGTCAGGTTGCCCTGACTCTGTGCCTGCTGACCTTTCTTCAGTGCGCTGAGCGCCTTGGGCGCCTGTCTGAAATCCCTGCTTTGCGCCGCTGCCTGCCCGGTGCCGGCCAGCAACAGCGATAAAAAAAGCAGCAAAAACAGCCTGTTTTCGCTGGAACTCGACATGGATTCTCTCCTGTTGGGGTACAGAAGATATAGGGGAACATGGCCTGTTCTGCCATTAATCCAGTGGATCCTGTTGTTATGGATCCGGGTATCCAGAGATCAAAACGGTATGGAACCAATGACCGAGGCTGATGCGGCAGGGGTTGGCGACGGCTCATAAGGGTCGCCGCCAACAAAGGGGTTGCTAGATAAGTTGCCCCTGGCCACCATCGGCACCATCGGCACCATCGGCACCATCGGCACCATCGGCACCATCGGCACCATCGGCACCATCGGCACCATCGGCACCATCGGCACCATCGGCACCATCGGCACCATCGATACCGTCAGCGCCATCAATACCATCAGCACCATCCATGCCGTCGGCACCGGCGCTGCCATTGCTGCCCGGTTCAGGGAGCCACTGGCCATTGTCCGCCGGCGGACAGTCATCACCAGCCGGACAGGGCGTGCGGGCCTGCAGCGGGGCGCCGTGCAGGCAGCCAAGCAGCAACAGCAGAGAGCAGAGGGTACGAGTCGGTTTCATGGAATTGACCAGGCATAAACAAGGAGAGAAGAGAAGGGCCTTGCTGGCCCCTCAGACGTCGAGGTGATAGGGCTGCTCGTCCGGTTCGGCGGCGGGCAGCTGGCGATACATCAGGCGAATTTCGCTCGCCACCCAGAGCGAGAGCAGGCCGAGCAGGCTCAGCAGCGGCGCCAGGGTGTGACTCTGTTGCAGTCCGTAGGCAGACAGGGCTGCGCCCAGCAACAGCAGAATACGGATCATGAGGTGACTCCTTCTCATCATGGTGAGGGCGCGGATGCGTGCCCGTGTGGCACCAAGTGTGGCCAGTATACCCCAGCCGGTGCCCGGCAAACCGCCATCCGCTTCACATCCCCATCCTAAGGGCGGAGGTGAAGCGCCATCCGCTTCAGATTTTTATCCTAAGGAGGGAGGCGGCGAAGCGCCATCCGATTAACTCATCAATCCGCGGTCGGCCGGTTCATCTGCGCGCTCATGGTGTCGATGAAGTGGCGGATCGCCACCGCGGCCGGCTGGCCGTCGCCGGGCGGGGCGTAAAGCACGCAGAGATCGGCGGGGATCGCCTGCTCGAGCCGGATGAAGCGCACGTGGGGCCACTTCTGGCGGGCGTAGCTGGCCGGCACCAGCGCCACCTGCAGGCTGGTGGCCACCACCGCCATCAGGGTGTTGGGTTCAACCACCTCCTGGTTGAGATGGGGGTAGAAGCCCTCCACCAGACAGGCGTTGATGATGAGATCGGTAGAGGAGGAGTTGGCGCGGCTCATCAGCACGAACGGCTCCCCCGCCAGCTCGGGCAGGGAGACCAGCTTGCGATCCCGCAGCGGATGCTCGTCCGACACCACCAGCACCATGGACTCGCGATAGATGGTTTCGGCCAGCAGCGGATGGATGTTGACGGTGTCGGCGAAGCGGGCGAGGCCGAGGTCTATCTCCTTGCGCGAAAGCGCCTGTTTCTGCCGTTCGGGGGAGAGCTCGGTGAAGGTGATCTCGAACTCGGGGTGGCGCTGGTGGCACTGGCGGATCACCTCACCAAAGCCGGCCCAGAAGATGGAGCTGACCAGCCCGATGCGGATCTGGTTGCGCTCCATGCGCCCCGCCTGCACCACCCGGTTGAGGCCGCTTTCCAGCACGTCGAACAGCAGGGCGCACTCGGCCTGCAGCAGCCGGCCGGTGGCGGTGAGGCTCACCTGGCGGGTGTGGCGCTCGAACAGCGCCAGCCCCAGCAGGGACTCGAGCTCCTTGATCTGGGCGCTGAGCGGCGACTTGGAGACATTGAGCTGCAGGGCGGCCCGGCTGAAGTGTCCCTGGCTGGCCACCGCATGGAAGTAGCGCAGCATCTTGAGGGTGACGCGATCGCGCCAGTGACTGTCGAGGGCCAAGCGACCTCCTTCGGTGGCTGATTGAGGGCCGGGTGCGATCCCCGTCAAAGTTTGCGCGACCGGTGCGGGCAGCAGCAGGGCCGCTGCCCGGCGGATGGTCGATCCGGCTCACACCTTTGCCGACCCGTTTTGACCGTACCGGGGCTGGTTGGCGGAAAAACGGGGCCAATCAGCGCCATTCATGCCGCTTCCTTTGGTTTTCAGCCATTTCCCGGCGGGAAATTATGCTGAAAATCAGGATAGTCAGGCCGATTTTAGCGATTTTTATCGCCCAATACCTCCCCTAGAGTGAGCGCCATGTCCCATTTACAGCCTCAAGAGGTGCAGCTCATGCAACAAGATCCGGTACTCAACGCCGTCGCCACCATTCTCGCCCGCAAGCCGGGTTTCGCCCCCCGCGCCGCCATGATCCTGGGCTCCGGCCTCGGCGTGCTGGCCGATGCGCTGGAGGAGAAGGTCACCATTCCCTACGAGGAGCTGGACGGCTTCCCGGTCAGCACGGTGGCCGGCCACAGCGGCGAGCTGGTGCTCGGCAAGCTGCACGGGGTGGACGTGGTCTGCATGAAGGGGCGCGGCCACTACTACGAACACGAAACCATGAAGGTGATGACCACCCCGGTGCGCACCTTCAAGCGGCTGGGCTGCGAGCTGCTGCTGGTGACCAACGCGGCCGGCTCGCTGCGCCCGGAGCGGATCGGGGTCGGCTCCCTGGTCATCTTCAACGATCACATCAACACCATGCCGGGCACCCCCATGACGGGCGCCAATGACGAGGCCTACGGCCCGCGCTTCTTCAGCCTGGCCAATGCCTATGACAAGGGGTTGCGCAGCGAAGCGCTGGCGCTGGCCGAGCGGGAGGGGATCGCCGTCAATCAGGGGGTGTTTGTCTCCTACAGCGGCCCCTGTTTCGAGACCGCCGCCGAGATCCGCATGATGCAGATCATCGGTGGCGACGTGGTGGGGATGTCGGTGGTACCGGAAGTGGTCAGCGCCGCCCACTGCGGCCTGCCGGTGCTGGCCATCTGCGCCATCACCAACATGGCGGAGGGGCTTGGCGACGTGCAGCTCTCCCACGAGCAGACCCTCAAGTGCGCCAAGCTGGCGGAAACGGACTTCATCCGCCTCATCAACACCTTTATCCAGCACCACTTCCAGTAAGTAGGGAACGACCAGGAGGTCAGTTATGTTTGCAGCAGGATTTCTCGGTATGGCGGCGCTGATCCTCATCGCCGTGCTCGCATCGACCAACCGCAGGGCCATTCGCCTGCGCACCGTGGGGCTGGCGCTGGCCTTGCAGGTCGCCATCGGTACCCTGGTGCTCTATGTACCGCTGGGGCGCCGGGCGCTGGAGGGGATGGCCCACGGGGTCGACGCCGTGCTGGCAAGCGGCAAGGCGGGCATTCACTTCCTGTTTGGCAACCTGGTCAACTTCTCGGTGGACGGTATCGGCTTCGTGTTTGCCCTCAACGTGCTGCCGCTGGTGGTGTTCTTCTCGGCGCTGATCGCCGTGCTCTACTACCTCGGCATCATGCAACTGGTGATCCGCTTCATCGGCGGCGCCATGGCGCGGCTGCTCGGCACCTCCCAGACCGAATCCATGTCGGCGGTGGCCAACGTCTTCGTTGGCCAGAGCGAGGCGCCGCTGGTGGTCAAGCCCTACATGCCCAAGATGAGCGACTCGGAGTTCTTCGCCGTCATGTGCGGCGGCATGGCCTCGGTCTCCGGCACCGTGCTGGCGGGCTACGCCATGATGGGTGTGGACATGCAGTACCTGCTGGCCGCCTCCTTCATGGCGGCGCCGGGCGGGATCCTGTTCGCCAAGCTGATCATTCCCGAAACCAGCCAGCCGGACTATGTGTTCGACAACAGCATCCAGTTTGACGGCAAGAAGCCGGAGAACGTGCTGGCGGCGGCAGGCGAGGGGGCCAGCAGCGGCCTCAAGCTGGCGGCGGCCATCGGCGCCATGCTGATCGCCATGATCGGGCTGGTGACCCTGGTCAACACCCTGCTGGGCGGGGTGGGGGAGATGGTGGGCATGCCGCTCTCCCTCGAGCTCATCCTGGGCTGGATCTTCTCGCCGCTCGCCTTCCTGCTCGGGGTGCCGCTGGCGGACATTGGCATCGCCGGCGCCATGATCGGCAAGAAGCTGGTGGTGAACGAGTTCGTGGCCTACAGCGACCTCTCCCCCTACCTGAAAGACGCCAGCACTGTGACCGCCGCCGGCCTGCAGGTGCTGGAGGAGAAGTCCAAGGTGATCATCAGCTTCGCCCTGTGCGGCTTTGCCAACCTGGCCTCCATGGGGATCCTGATCGGTGGCCTCGGCACCCTCTGCCCCTCCCGCACCGACTTCATCGCCCGCTACGGCCTGCGTACCGTGCTGGCCGCCACCTGTTCCAACCTGATGAGCGCCGCCATCGCCGGGATCTTCTTCTCCCTGGCCTGAGCGTCCCATCCCTTGTTCCGGGGCGCTGCGGCGCCCCTTTCTTATCCCGACAGGAGCCTTCCATGATTCCAGCTACTGCTTTTGCACCTGCCTGCGCTGCCACCGAGGCCGCCAGCCGAGCCATCCGCTTGATGGACCTCACCAGCCTCAATGACGATGACCACGATGCGCGCATCATCGCCCTCTGCCACCAGGCGCAGACTCCCTTTGGCAACACCGCCGCGGTCTGCATCTATCCGCGCTTCGTGGGGCTGGCCAGGCTCACCCTGGCGGCGCAGGGCACCCCCGAAATCAAGGTCGCCACCGTGGTCAACTTCCCCCATGGCGACGATGAGCTGGCCAGCGTGCTGGCCGAGACCCGCGCAGCCCTCCTCGCTGGCGCCGACGAGATCGATCTGGTGATCCCCTGGCGTGCGCTCAAGGCGGGGGACGAGGCGCCCGCCCGGGCGCTGGTGCGCGGCTGCAAGGTATTGTGCGGGACGCGGCTGCTCAAGGTGATCATCGAATCCGGCGAGCTGCAGGAGCCCGCGCTTATCCGCGCCGCCTCCCTGCTTGCCATCGAGGAGGGGGCCGATTTCATCAAGACCTCCACCGGCAAGGTGCCGGTCAATGCCACCCCCGAGGCGTGCCGCACCATGCTGGCGGCCATCGCCGAGTGCGGCGCGCAGCACCGGGTGGGATTCAAGGCGGCAGGCGGGGTGAAAAGCGCGCAGGAGGCGGGGGAGTATCTGGCCATGGCGGCCGCACTCTTTGGCGATGAGTGGCTGGTTGCCGAGCGCTTTCGCTTCGGCGCCTCCAGCCTGCTCGGTCAGTTGCTGGCCACTATCGAGGGCAAGAAGCCGGTTGCTGCCGACGGCAGTTATTGAATCATTCCCATCCAGTGCGGCGCCCGGCGGGGCGCCCCTTTGCACAGGTGCATGCCATGTCCCATCCCCGTTTTCATTTCGTGCAGGCCCACGGCAAGGTGCTGCTGTTCACCCTGCTCATCAGCCTCTCCTTCCCCATCGGCAGCGCCCTCACCGCGGTGCTGGACCCGCTGGTGGTCACCTGGGCGCGCTACCTGCTGGCGGCGCTCACCTTCGTGATTCTGCTGGCTTGCCAGCGCCGTCTGGTGCTGCCTTCGCTGCGGGATCTGGGGCGTTATACCCTCATCTCGCTGCCGGCTCTCTGCTACTTCGTCGCCATGTTCGTGGCGCTGCAGGAGACCAGCGCCCTCGATGCCAGCGCGCTCTACACCACGGTGCCCCTCATCAGCGCGCTGGCCAGCATGCTGATCTTCCAGCGCCGCATTGGCTGGTCGATGGCGTTCGCTTTGCTGGGGGGGATGGTGGCGGCCGCTCTCATCATCTTTCGCGGTGAGCTGAGCCAGCTGGCGAGCCTGAGCCTCACCCCCAGCAACCGCATCTATCTGCTGGGCTGCGTGGGGATGGCGCTCAACCCCATATTGGTGAAGCGCTACTACCGGGGCGAGTCCTTTGCCCACCTCACCTGCTGGACCCTGATCTGCGCCACCCTGCTGCTCACCCTGGTGGCGGCGCCGCGGCTGCTGACAACCGACTGGCAGCAGGTGTCGCTGCCGCTCTGGCTCGGCCTTGCCTATCTGGCGCTGTTTGCCACGGCGCTCAGCTTCTTTTTGTTCCAGCAGGGGAGCGTGGTGCTGCAGCCGGAGCAGGTCTCGGCCTACACCTACCTGATCCCGGTGCTGGTGCTGTTGATTGGCATGCTGAGCGGGGAGGAGGTGATCTGGCGGCAGGTGGGCTGGGGCGTGCTCGGCGTGCTGCTGACCATGGCGGTCATGGTGCTGGTGCCCACTCGGCAGGCCCGCCGTGCCTGAATGGGTCAGCGGGCGGGCTGGTAGTAGTCGAGATACCAGCGCACGAACGCGGCAACCCCTTCCTTGATGGAGGTGGCGGGGCGCAGGCCGGTGAGGGTGTGGAGGGGCTCGCTGTCGGCCCAGGTGGCGTGCATGTCGCCCGCCTGCATCGGCAGCATCCGCTTGATGGCGGGCTTGTCCAGCGCCTGTTCCAGCGCCTCGATGAAATCGAGCAGCCGCACCGGCTGGCCATGACCGATGTTGAGGATGCGGTAGGGGGCGGCGCTCTCGGCCGGACTCTGCTCGCCGGCATGCCAGTGAGGGTTGGGGCGGGGCGGCAGCTCGGCGACGGCCAGGATCCCCTCGACGATGTCGTCGATGAAGGTGAAGTCGCGGCTGAGATCGCCCTGGTTGTAGACGTCGATGGGCTCGCCCGCCAGGATGGCGCGGGTGAACTTGGCGATGGCCATGTCGGGCCGGCCCCAGGGGCCGTAGACGGTGAAAAAGCGCAGCCCCGTGGTGGGCAGACCGTAGAGCGCCGAATAGGCGTGGGCCATCAGCTCGCCGCTCTTCTTGGTGGCGGCATAGAGGGAGACCGGGTGGTCCACCTGCTGATCGGCACTGAACGGCAGCTGCTCGCCCATGCCGTAGACCGAGCTGGAGGAGGCGTAGATCAGATGCTGGATGCCGTGTTGGCGGCACCCTTCCAGCACCGTCAGCATGCCGGTGAGGTTGCTCTCGCTGTAGGCAAACGGGTTTTCCAGCGAGTGGCGCACCCCCGCCTGGGCGCCCAGGTGGATCACCCGCTCGAACCGCCCCTCGGCAAACAGGGCGGCCATGCCGGCCTGGTCCGCCAGCTCGCCCTGCACGAAGCGAAAATGGGGGAAGGGGGTCAGCATCGCCAGGCGGGCCTCCTTGAGGCTCACCTCGTAGTAGTCGTTGAGGTTGTCGAGCCCCACCACCTGATGACCCGCCTCGCACAGCTGTCTGGCCACGTGAAAACCGATAAAGCCGGCGGCGCCGGTGACCAGATACTTCATGGTTGGGGTCCTGTGCAGATCATGGGGCTCCTGACGGTGATGGGAAAAGGGGTTGCGCGCTTTGTAGCAGAGCCGGCGCGTCTGTGCCATGGCAAACCGCCGGTGTCGGCGCGACGGGCGGCGGCTCAGGCGCGGCATGCTGCATCTTGGTGCAGCGGCTGTCAATGGAGAATGACAGGCACCAAAACGGGGCGTGGGCGGCGACTATTGTGATCATGGTCGCAAAAAATAGACTGAACCCCATAACGAAGCCCTGCGGACAGGGCTCGCGCCCGCCAGACGGGCAACAGACACTCTTTCACTTCGCTATTGGATACCGGTTATGGACAACACCCCTGGCTCGGCGCACTCCGTTCGGACTGCGCACCCCCTCTATGAAGACGTCATCGCCCTGCTGACCGCGGCCGGTTTCGTCTCCCTCGGCATCTTTCTGTTTCATCAGGTTGGTCTGCTGACCGGCGGCACCGCCGGGCTGGCGCTGCTGTTGCAGCAGGTGACGGGGCTGAGCTTCGGCCTGCTGTTCTTCGGCATGAACCTGCCCTTCTATGCCCTGGCGTGGCTGAGGATGGGGCCGCGCTTCACCCTCAACACCTTCGTCTCGGTGGCGGCGGTCTCTTTCATGACGGATCACCTCAACGCCGTGCTGCAAATCGGCAAGATTGAACCGGTCTACGCGGCGCTGATCGGCGGCACCCTGATCGGCATGGGGCTGCTCATCATGTTCCGCCACAAATCGAGTCTGGGCGGCTTCAACATCCTGGCGCTGTTTATTCAGGATCGGTTCGGCATCCGCGCCGGCAAGCTGCAGATGGGACTGGATTGCACCATCGTCATCGCCTCCTTCTTCGTGGTGCAGCCCTGGATCCTGGCGCTCTCGGTGGTGGCGGCCATCATCTGTAACCTGGTGTTGACACTCAACCACAAGCCGGGCCGCTATCAGATCGCTTGACGAGAAAAGAATCATATGAGGCTGTTTGGCTGGCGATTAGCCCGCCACGCCTTGCAAACAAACAGAGCGCCTGATGGCGCTCTGTTGCTATCTGCCGCACTGCCATTACACCACCATGGGCAGCCCGCTTTCGGGGTGGAGGATCACCTGGGCCGGGTAGTCGTAGAGCCGGTCGATGAGATCGGGCGTCAGCACCTCGCGCGGGGTGCCGTCTGCCATCACTCTGCCCTGTTCCAGCATCACCAGCCGGTCGGCGTAACGGGCCGCCAGATTGAGGTCGTGCAGCACCACCAGCACGGCGGTATGGCGGGCGGCGAGGGCGCGCGCCATGGTGAGCAGCTGGTGCTGGTACTTGAGATCAAGCGCCGAGGTGGGCTCATCGAGCAGCAGCAGCCGCGCTTGCTGCGGTTCGTCCGGTGCCTGCCAGATCTGGGCCAGCACCCGGGCGAACTGCACCCGCTGGCGCTCCCCGCCGGAGAGGCCGGGATAGAGGCGGCCGGCCAGGTGATCGACCCCGGCATGGGTCATGGCGGCCCCGACTATCTCGTCGCGCCGGCTGGCCGGCTCGCTGTGGGGCAGCCGGCCCATGGCCACCACCTCCTCGCACAGGAAGGGGAAGTTCAGGGACGAGCTCTGCGGCAGCACCCCGACCCGATGGGCCAGCTCGGTGCCGGCCCACTCTTGCCGCTCCCGGCCAAACAGGCGGATTTCTCCCTGATGTTCCAGCTCGCCGGTGAGGCATTTGAGCAGCGAGCTCTTGCCGGCGCCGTTGGGGCCGAGCAGGGCGGTGAGGCTGCCCGCCTGCAGGCTGAGGTCGAGCCTGTCCAGGATGGGGCGGCCGCCCCGGCTGAGGCTGAGCTGGCGGCAGTGCAGCAGGGTCGATGAAGCAGACAAGAGGAGTCCTCCGGTTAAAGCGTCCGGCGGCCCTTGACCAGCAGCCAGATGAAGAAGGGGGCGCCCAGCAGGGCGGTGATGATGCCGACCGGCATCTCGGCCGGCGCCAGCAGGGTGCGGGCCAGCATGTCGGCGCCCAGCAGCAGGGCAGCCCCGAGCAGGGCGGAGAGCGGCAGCAACCGGACGTGGTTGGGGCCGGCCAGCAGCCGCACCAGGTGGGGTACCACCAGGCCGACGAAACCGATCATGCCGGCCACCGCCACTGCTACGCCGACTCCGGCGGCGGTGAGCAGGATCAGCCGCCGCTTGAGGGACTGCACCTGGATGCCGAGGTGGCGGGCCTCCCCTTCACCCAGCAGCAGGGCGTTGAGGGGGTTGGCATCGCGCAAGAACAGAATGAGCAGGGCAACCAGGGTCAGCAGCGCCAGCGCCACGTCCACCGGCTTCCCCGCCGCCAGCGACCCCATCTGCCACAGGCTCAGGTTGCGCAGCATCTGATCATCGGCGAGATAGGTGAGCAGGCCGATCACGGCACCGGACAGCGCGGTGACGGCCACCCCGGCCAGCAGCATGACGGTGACCGAGGTGCCCCCCTCCCGGGTGCCGAGCAGATAGACGAGGGTGGTGGTCAGCGCGCCGCCGAGAAAGGCGAGCAGGGGCAGCAGGCCGATGCCGAGCAGGCTCTGCCACTGCTGGCCGAGGGGGGCCAGCAGCACGATGGCCAGCGCCGCGCCGAGCGCCGCGCCGCCGGAGACCCCGATGATGCCGGGGTCGGCCAGGGGGTTGCGAAACAGGCCCTGCATCACGGCGCCGCAGAGGCCGAGAATCCCCCCCACCGCGATGCAGAGCAGGGTACGAGGCAGGCGGATCTCCTGCACGATCAGCAGCTTGTGGGCCTCAATCCCGCTCCCTTGGCCGGCGAACAGGGCGCGCAGGCTCTCGCCAAAGGAGAGGGCCATGGGGCCGGTCGCCAAGGATCCGACCAGTAGCAGCGCCAGTGCGCCGCCGGTGAGGCACAGCAGCCAGGGCAGTGGCAGACGCATCATGAACCCAGCTTGATCCACTTGGCGATCTGGCTGGCCTGCTGCAGCGAGGTGAGGCTGAGCCCCCCTTGCAGGGCGTGACCGTCGATGGCGTGGATGGCTCTGTTCTTGCCGGCCGGGGTGGCGGAAAGGGCGGGCACCTGGCTCAGCACGGTTTCAGGATCCTGATACTGCTGCCAGTCGCGGCCGCTCACCAGCACCAGATCGGGCTGCAGCTCGATCAGGGATTCGGTGGAGACGGGTTTGTAGTCTTGCAGCTGGGCCACCGGGTTGACGCCGCCGGCCAGAGTGAGCAGGGCGCTGGCGGTGGTGTTGCCGCCGGCGATGCTGGTGGGCTGGCCCTTGTGCAGCAGCAGGAAGACCACCTTGAGCGGCTTGTTCTGCTTTGCCTGGGCGGCCAGCTGCTCGCTCTGGGCCTGGATCTCGGCCTTCAGGCGGGAGCCGGCGGCCGGGTCCTTGAGCAGGGCGGCCAGGGTATCGATGCGCTGGTTGAGGTTGGCGAGGGTGGGGGCGGTGGGCAGCACGTCCACTTCGACCCCGGCCCGGCGCAACTGCTCCAGGGCGGGCGGTGGCCCCATCTCGTCGCTGCCGACCAGCCGGGTCGGCGCCAGGCTCAGGATCCCTTCGGCGGCGAGGGCGCGGTGATAGCCGACCCGTGGCAGGTTTTTCGGCTCCGGGCTGCTGATGTCGGTGGCGATGAGGCTCTGCTCACCGCCCAGCGCCAGAATGAGTTCCGTGGTGGCCGGGCCTATGCTGACGATACGTTCCTGCGCCAGAACGGGCAGGGACAGGGCTGAGCAGCCGAGCAGGCTGAGTGCGAGGGCAAAACGACGGCCCATGCTAACCTCCGAAGGGTGAATGAAGTTGGGTTGCCGCCGAGAATATCAAGCCGTCGAAAAAAATGCACTGAGAATGAAAGCGATTATCAATTGCATTGGTTTGGGGCCTTCATTACAGTATCCGCCATGACAGAACAGGGATGCCGCAGGCACCCCAAGGGAGAACCGATGAGCATTGCACAACGCATTCATGGGCTGCTGGAACAAGATCCCAGCGCTCACCCATCCACCATCGCCGCCGAGCTGGCCGTCAGCGAATGGGAGGTGGTACGCCACCTGCCGGCCGAGCTGGTCACTCTGGTGCCCGCCGAGCAGGCCGAAGCCCTGCTGGCGGATCTGGCCGACTGGGGCCAGGTGACCACCATCGTCGAGTCCGACGGCTCCATCTTCGAGGTGAAGGCCCCCTTCCCCCGTGGCAAGAGCGCCCGCGGCTACTACAACCTGATGGGGCGCGACGGCGAGATGCACGGCCACCTCAAGCTCGACAACGTGGTCGGCATCGCCCTGGTCAGCAAGCTGTTCATGGGCAAGGAGGGGCACTCCTTCCAGTTCTTCGGCCACAGCGGTCGCTGCATTTTCAAGGTCTATTTGGGGCGTGACGAGCAGCGTCAGCTGCTGCCGGCCCAGGTGGAACGCTTCATGGCCCTGCGCCACCAGTATCAAGAGGAAGTCAAAGCATGAGTGAACGTCAGGAGCGTCTGCAGAACCGCCTGCAACCGGAGATCCGCGAGTTTCGCGACGGTTGCCGCACCCTGCAGCTGGCGACGGTGGACAGTGAAGGCAACCCCAATGCCAGCTATGCCCCCTTCGTGCTGCAGGAGGATGGCTACTATGTGCTCATCTCCGAGATCGCCCGCCACGCCCGCAACCTGCAACAGGTGCCCAAGGTGTCGCTGATGCTGATCGAGGACGAGAACGGGGCCCGCGAACTGTTTGCCCGCAAGCGCCTCACCTTCGATGCGGTGGCCGAAGTGGTGGCCCGCGACGACGTGCGCTGGGAGCAGGCCATCGCCGCCCTGGAAGGGCGCTTCGGCGAGATAGTCAAAGGGCTCTCCAACCTCAAGGACTTCGTGCTGTTTCGGCTCAAGCCCGAGCAGGGGTTGTTCGTCAAGGGCTTCGGCCAGGCGTTCCGGGTCTCCGGCGACGAGCTGGTGGATTTCGTCCACCTGGTGGAAGGGCACAAGCGCGTCGACAACGGCGCCGAGCTGACCAGCCCGGCCGATGCGCCGGTCTGATCCGCGCGGATCGCCAGAATGACAAAACGGGCAGCCCTGGGGCTGCCCGTTTTTTATGGACGGTTTTCCCTCAATCCTGCCAGGAGGCCTTGTTGGGAAAGGCGTCGCGGTCGGCCCGGGTGGCCGTCTCGTTGCACTCACCCCGGATCTTCCAGGAGGTCTGGCTGAGCACTATGTAGCCTTCGCGGCAGTACTTGCGTTCGGCCAGCGCCTGGGTGAGCTGGGCATCCTGCAGCGCTTCACGCCGCTCCAGCAGGCTCTTGCTGCGACTCAGGCGGCTGCCGTCATCGTCCTGCAGGCGGGTGGGCAGGGTATCGAGCGGGGCGGCTTCGAAGGTGAAGCGCTTGCTCCCCTCCTCGTTGATGTGGGTCCTGAACAGGGGGGCCGGGCCATCCGGCTGGCGCCCCGGCAGGCCTGAGCAGGCGGTGATTGCCGGTAACAGCAGCGTGAAGGCAACGGCAGAGAGTAGACGCACACAAGACTCCAATCGGGTGATCGCTTCAGAGCGGGCAGATTAACATGCCGGCTCGGGTTGGGTGGCGCCGAGCAGCTCATCCGTCGTGAGCAGGGTCACGCTTCTGCCTTTTGGCAGGCTGAGGTGACGCCACATCCAGTGGTGGTGCTCGATGATCTGCTCCGCGCTCAGGTGGGGCCTGTCCGCCGTGGTATGGGCGTCGGTCACCGCCACCACCTCGAAGCCGCGAGCGGCGGCACTGCGCAAGGTGGTGTCGACGCAAAAGTCGGTGGCACAGCCGCAGATGAGCAGCCTGTCCACCGCCTGCTCCGCCAAGAGGAAACCGAGCTCGGTGTCGAGAAAGCTGTCGCAGGCGGTCTTGCGTACCCGGCTGTCATGCCCCTCTGGGGCGAGATCGGCGTGCAGCTGCCAGCCCGGGCTGGCGGGATCCAGCTCGGTGCCGGGTTCGTCGTGCTGCACATAGATGACACGACCCTGTTCTGCCCGCACGCGCTCGGCCAATCGATTGATATTGGCGATGACCTGGGCGTCCTGATGGCGAGGCTGGGTGAACAGCCCCTGTTGCATGTCGATGACCAGTAACACATCCATATGAAATCCTTGGGCAAATGTTTGTCAGGGTGGCAGCCACTGGGCTCCTCAGACGCAAGGTCAGGGTTGCAGCCACTGGCTGCAGTCACGACTGCGGGATTGATGCAGTGCGCCCATATCTTGCTTCATTTCATCGGCATTTAGCCAGCGTTCCGGCAGGGGGGCGATGCCGACCCGCACGTCGGCAACCCGGCCGGCCGCTGCTTGTCCGTCACCCGCTTGCGGCGTCGTCAGCTCCGGCACGACCAGCGCCACCTTGAGCGCCGGGTTGCGGCTGGCGATGCGGCTGGCGAGCCCCAGCCCGCCCTCTACGTGGAAGTTGCCGGCGATGTGCATGATGCGTTGGCCCGGGTGGCTGCGCAGGTAATCCACCATGCTCTCGGCCATGGTGTCGTCCCAGCTGGTCTGGGCGGCAAAGCGGCGGGCGTTGCTGTCGGCATCGCCATGATGGAGCGAGGCCATGAACTTCTGGCGATAGGGATCATCGCCGAGGGTGAGGGGGCGGGCCAGCTGGCTGCGGCGGCTGGCGGGCAGCTGCTCCAGCCAGGCCGGCCCCTCCTGGCCGACACAGCTCACCAGCGGTTTGGGCGCATTGGCGGCGATGACCGGCAGGTGGTGCGCCTTGGCGAACTCCACCAGCGGGCGATAGTCGCTCTGGTAGTTGGGCCAGGCGTTGCCGTCGCGAATGAGCGCCGCCTCGCCGATGCGACCGGCCAGGTAGGCATCCAGCACCGGCTGATCGGCGCGGCTGAACTGCTCCATGGAGAGCACCAGAGGGCGACCGTCTGCGGCCAGGCCCGCCAGCATTCTGGCCTGCAGCAGGTGCACCGCCGGGTGGGTGTGCAGCTCGCCCACCAGCACTATGTCGGCATCCGCCACCCGGGCCAGGGCCTGTTCGAGGGTCAGATCGTTCCCCTGAGTGGCCTTGAGCTGATAGTGATAAAGGGTGCCGGCATCGTTGACGGGGGCCGTCGTGGTACAGGCGGCCAGCAGCAGGGGCAGGGTGAACAGGGGCAGTAGTCGGGTCATGGATGTCTCGCAGCGATGAGGTGCCTGCACCATACAATGGCAGCATGGCGGGCGGGAAAACAGAGGGGCGTAGTGTAGAACCGAATTACGACAAAAGAAAATGAGAATGATTCCGTTTATTATTGATCTTTGTTGAGAGGTGGGTAAGATGCCAGCTGTTTGATAACAGTTCTCAATAAGGATTTGCAGTGGCCCATAACAACACCCTATCGCTGGTCGCCCTTGCCGTGGCGGCTGGCCTCGCTTCCCCGGTTTTTGCGGCGGACAAGAAAGCAGATGAAGTCATGGTGGTCAGTGGCTCTCGGATGGAGCAGAAACTGGAGGATGTCTCCGGCCCCATCTCGGTCATCACCGCCGAACAGATTGAAGAGCAGGTGGTGAGCAACGTCGCCGACCTGTTCCGTTACGAGCCGGGCGTCACCGCCCTCGGCGGCGCCGGCGATGCCCAGACCTTCGTCATTCGCGGCATGGGCGAGAACCGGGTCAAGATAGTGCGCGACGGCGTGCGCCAGAACGATGCCTACAAGAACGGCGGCGTGGGTCAGAGCTATTTCGACACCGACATGATCAAGCAGGTCGAGGTGGTCAAGGGACCGGCCTCGGCAGCCTACGGCTCCGATGCACTGGGCGGCGTCATCGCCATCACCACCAAGGATGCGGCTGATTTCCTCAAGGGGCGCGACAGCTACCTGGATGCCACCACCGGCTATGCTTCCAGCAGCCACCAGAAGATGGCCGGCGTTACCGGGGCCCTGCGCGCCGGCGCGTTCGAGAACCTGCTGCGCTACACCTGGCGTGACGGCGGGGTGACCCAGAACTACGACGGCGACAAGAACGAGTTCGACATCGTCAGCCAGGCCGTGCTGTTCAAGAGCCAGTGGAACCTGAGCGATGCCCAGTTCCTCAAGCTGACCGTCGACTACTTCAACGAGGGGCAGGACCCCGATGCCGTCGACCTCACCAAGGCGGGCTCGGTCTTCAACCAGCCGATCACCGACAAGGAGACCGACAACCTGTCGCTGGTGCTGGATCACGGCATCGCCCTGAACGCGCCCTGGGTCGATCGCATCGACAGCAAGATCTACTACGCCCGCACCAAGCAGACCATGGATCAGTACGCCTCTTCCAAATACCCGGTGCGGCCGACCAACCCCTATGTAACCAAGAACTCGCTGGACAACAACGGTTTCGAGCAGAAGAGCCTGGGTGCCCAGCTGAAGTTCAGCAAGGCGCTGGCGAGCCAGCGGCTGGCCTGGGGCCTGGAGTATGAGCACACCGACAACGAGCGGACCCGCTTCAAGGCGCCGACCGTGCCGGGGGATTTCGTCGGCTACAACGAGCTGAGCTTCCCCTCCACCACCACCGAGCACGGCGCCCTGTGGGCGTTCGACGAGCTGAAATTCGGTGAGCGCTGGGTGCTGACGCCGGGTGCCCGCTACGACTACTACCGGATGAACCCGGATCAGGATCCCGCCTACACCGGCGAGAACCTCAAGCGCTTCTCCGAAGGGGAGTTCTCGCCCAAGCTGGGGCTGGTGTTCAAGGCGCACGAGGCGGCCAATCTGTTCGCCCAGTACAGCCACGGCTACAAGACCCCCATGTATGACAACGCCTTCTCGACCCTGAACCACCAGGCATATGGCTATCGCATCGAGCCCAACCCGGACCTCAAGCCCGAGAGCAGCGACGGCATCGATCTGGGTGTGCGCGGCAGTGCCGGCGGTTTCAGCTATGAAGTGGCCACCTTCTACAACAAGTTCGAAGACTTCATCGAGCTGGCCGGGGTCGGCACCGAGGGCCGCACCGCGCTGTATCAGTATCAGAACCTGGACAAGGCGACCACCAAGGGGGCCGAGGCCAAGGCGGACTACTGGCTGAACGATCTGGTCAACGTCTGGGGCAATCTCTCCTACATCGAGGGCAAGGATGGCGACGGCAACTACATCAACAGCCTGAGCCCGCTCAAGGGGACCCTGGGGGTTCGACTGGAGCAGCCCAACTGGAACATCAACACCGCCCTGCGCTTTGCCGACGACATGAGCAAGGTGGGCAAGGATGCCAAGGGCAACGACAACATCAAGAGCGCGGGCTGGGGCGTGGTGGACATCTATGCCCAGTTCAAGCCGGTGCAGGATCTGCAGCTCAACGTGGGCGTCTTCAACTTGTTCGACAAGGAGTACGTCAACTACGAGAGCATCACCGGCCAGAGCGCCAGTGCCAGCACCAGCCGCCAGACCGAGCCGGGTCGCAACCTGAGTGCACGGGTCAAGTACGTGTTCTGATGAATGCACACCACGACAAGGGGCCTGCGGGCCCCTTTTTCATGGCGGGGACCGGGCCCCCGATGGCGGACAAAAAGGCGGCCAAAAAGAAACCCGCCGAAGGCGGGTGGAAGGATTGCAACACTAACCAGGAGGAGGTGTTACTCAATAGACACCGGCCTTGCGCCAATAGTTCAATTTTATTGATGTTTTTCATTATTATCTGCGCGGCGTCCCACCCGGGATCGCAGGATCCCCACCGACAAATCGGTTATCATTTGTGCCCCCGTTTCTCAGTGTCGAGGATCTATGCCCGCCTTCTCCTGGTTAGCCCTGTTTTTTGGCGCTTTCTACTTCGTCTACGGTGCCTATCTGCCGTTCTGGTCGCTCTGGCTGGAGGGGATCGGGGTCAGCGCCGAGATGATCGGCCTGCTGCTCGGCGCGGGCATGGCGATCCGCTTTGCCGGCAATCTGATGGTGATGGGGCAGATCAAGGGGGCGGGGCACCTGCTGCCGGTCACCCGCCTGCTCTGCCTGCTCAGCCTGCTGGCCTTCCTCGGCTTTTATCTCAGCCATAACCTCTGGTGGCTGGTGGGGCTGACCCTGGTGGCGAACTTCATTTACCCGACCCTGATGCCGGTGGGGGAAGCGCTGGCCACCCGCATGGTGGTGCAGGCACACCTCGACTACGGCAAGGTGCGCCTGTGCGGCTCGTTCGCCTTCATCGTCGCCTCGACCCTGGTGGGGGCGCTGGTGGGGAATTTTGGCAGCGACTGGATACTGCACACCATGGTGGCCGGGCTGCTGCTGATGCTGCTGCTGAGCTGGCTGCCGCTGCATCCGGCGCCGCAGGACATTCAGGGCGAGCGGGCCAAGGCCTCCCTGCTCGATACCCTCAAGTCTCCCCAGGTGCGCCGCTTCCTGCTGATCTCAGCCCTGCTGCAGGGCAGCCACGCCGCCTACTACGGCTTTAGCGCCATGCACTGGAAGGCGGCGGGTTACAGCGGCACCACCATCGGTTATCTGTGGGCGCTGGGGGTGGTGGCGGAGATCGGCATGTTTGCCGCCGACAAGCGCTTTCTCAATCGCTTCGGCGCCCAGACCCTGTTTCTGGTGGGGGCGTTGGGCTGCGTGGTGCGCTGGATCCTGCTCGGTGCCTCCACCGAGCTGCTGGTGCTGGTGGCGGGTCAGCTGCTGCATGCGGTCACCTTCTGCGTCAGCCACCTCGGCGCCGTGCGCTTCATGACCCGTCAGCTGCCGGCCGAGCAGCTGATCCCGACCCAGGCGCTCTATGCGGCGCTGGGGCTCGGCATGACGGTGGCCGCTCTGATGACCCTGTGCGGCCTGCTGTTCGAACCGCTGGGGGGCGGCATCTTCTTCCTGATGGTGCTGGTGGTGCTGCCGGTGTTCGTGCTGCGCCTGCGGGAGGGCGAGCTGAAGGCCGCCTGAGTGGCCCTATCCGGTTCGCAACCACATTGATCAGCAACGAAAAAGGGGAGCCTCGGCTCCCCTTGTTGCATGGTGACGGCTGGCTCAGGACTCCTGCTCAAAGGCCAGCAGATCCCCGGGCTGGCAGCCCAGTTCGCGGCAAATAGCCTCCAGGGTAGAGAAGCGAACCGCCTTGGCATGGCCGTTTTTCAGGATGGAGAGGTTGGCCTCGGTGATGTTGACCCGCAGGGCCAGCTCGCGGGCAGTCATTTTGCGTTCGGCCAGCAGGGCATCGAGTCGGATGATGATGGGCATGGGTTCCTCACACCGTCAGTTGTTGTTCATCGGCCAGCCGCTTGGCCTCGCGCATCACCAGCGCCAGCGCCGATACGATCAGCCCGGCCAGCAGCAACTGGAAGTCCGATGAACCTATGTTGATCTGGCCGTGCAGCTCGGGGCCCGGCAGGGTGAGCACTAGGTCCAGCAGCGGGGTGGTGATGATTTTGGTGACGAAACTGACACAGAGCAGCAGGCCGATCAACTGGTAGCGGCGGATCTGGCTGAAGGTGAACAGCATGGCCTGCCGATAGCCGCGAAACAGCTGGAGCAGCTGCCACAGCATCAGCATGAACACCAGATCCGGCAGCAGCATCACCAGGGTGCCCAGCAGGCGGGTGCCCAGGCTGAGGGGGTAGTCGGCAATCGAGGGAGCCGTGCTGGCCAGCGCCGGCTGTGCCATGGTCAGGGGGACATGGTTGAGCACCGAACTGTCTTGCACCGCCAGTGCGTCGATCAGCTCCTGCTGCAGGTAGTCGCTGCCGCCGAGCAGCTGGGACCAGACTCCCATGACCGTCATGATCGGGGTGGCCAGCAGGGCGAACAGCAGGATCCATTCGATCAGATTGCTCATGCGTTCGAGCTTGTTGTGTTTCATCGCTTACCTCTTGGAGTGAAAGGGTGGGCCACGCGCAGCACCGAGTTATCGTTTATCAATAAACACAGCCAGATGTTTATCGTTTTTCGATATTTATTCAACCGTTTTTTATTGAAAAACGATAAATTCTTGCTGCAATAAGAAGATGACATTTTTCGGGCGGCTCTCTAGACTGGCTGCTGCTGCGCTTGAATCTTCAACACGGACAAGAGGTTACAGATGCACCAGGGATGGTTGCTGATTGGATTGTCGCTCTCCTATCTGGGGCTGCTGTTTCTGATCGCCTACGTGGCGGACAAGAACAAACGTCGCCGTTTAAAGGGGCAGCCCCTGCTCTACAGCCTGTCGCTGGCGGTCTACTGCACCTCCTGGACCTTCTTCGGCACGGTGGGGCAGGCCAGCGAGTCGCCCTGGTCACCGGTGCCCATCTATCTGGGCCCCATGCTGGTGTTCCTGTTCGGCTGGCGCTTGCTGGCTCGCCTCATCCTGGTGGCCAAGCGCGAGCACATCACCTCTATCGCCGACTTCATCGCCGCCCGTTACGGCAAGTCCCAGCGCCTGGCCATGGTGATCGCGCTGATCGCCATCATGGGCATACTGCCGTACCTGGTGTTGCAACTGAAAGCCATCGTCACCGGGCTGGATCTGCTGATGGCCAACTCTGTGCCTGCCGGCCCTACCGGCAATACCGCCGGGCTGGCCCTCGGCGTGGCCCTGCTGCTGGCGCTGTTCAGCATCCTGTTCGGCACCCGCCATCTGGACGCCACCGAGCACCATCGCGGCATGGTGGTGGCCATCGCCTTCGAATCCGTGGTCAAGCTGCTCGCCTTCATGGCGGTGGGGGGCTTTGCGCTCTGGCTTATCCTCAGCAAGCCGAGCCAGGCCCGCACCCTGGTGGCCAGCGACTTTCTCGATGCGGTGGTGGCGGTGACGCCGGGCAGCCTGCTGGAGCTTGCCATCTACACCCTGGTCGCCATGTGCGCCGTCATCTGCCTGCCGCGCCAGTTTCACGTGACCGTGGTGGAGAACAACCAGGGCCAGGATCTGCACTGGGCGCGCTGGCTGTTTCCGCTCTACCTGTTCGTGATGGGGCTGTTCATCTGGCCGCTGGCGCTGGCGGGCAAGCAGTGGGTGGGGGCCGGCATGGCCTCGGATACCTATGTGATCAGCCTGCCCATGTCGCTCGGTTTCGACGGCATGGCGCTGCTGGCGTTTCTTGGCGGCACCTCGGCGGCCACCGGCATGGTGATCGTCTGCACCATCGCCTTGGCCATCATGGTCAGCAACGATCTGGTGCTGCCGGTGCTGCTGCGCCGCTTCTGGCAGCAGGGGCGGGACGAGCGGCTGGTGCGCCTGCTGCTGCAGGTGCGCCGCGGCGCCATCCTGCTGATCCTGCTGGCGGCCTGGGGGCTCTACCTCTGGCTCGGGGATCTCACCAGCCTGTCGCGCATCGGCTACCTGTCGTTCGGCGCGGTGGCCCAGTTCGCCCCGGCGCTGCTGCTCGGCCTCTACTGGCGGCATGGCAACCGCAAGGGGGTCTACCTCGGCCTCGCCCTCGGGGTCAGCCTCTGGTTCGCCACCCTGCTGGCGGAGAGCGGCCTGCTGGCCGGCTCGCCGCTGGCGGCCCTGCTGGCGCCGCCCGACTGGCCGGCATTTCGCGATCTCAGCCTGGGGGCCTGGTGCATCTTCCTGAGCCTGTTGCTCAATCTCATCGGCTACGTGGCTGGCTCCCTGCTGTCGCAGGCGGCGGTGAGCGAGCGGCTGCAGGCGGCCAACTTCGTCGGCAAGCCGAGCCGCGACACTACGGCGCTCTATCAGGCGCGGGTCTCGGTCAAGGAGCTGGAGATGCTGGCGGCCCGCTTCGTCGGATCGAGCCGGGTCAAGCGGGCCTTTGGCCGCTTCGCCGGCGAGCGGGGCGGCACCCTGGCGCCCCAGATGCAGGCCTCCGCCGAGCTGATTGCCCACACCGAGCGGCTGCTGGCCGGGGTGTTCGGCACCTCGTCCGCCCGCCTGGTGCTGGCCTCGGCCCTGCAGGGGCGCAACATGCAGCTCGAAGAGATCGCCACCATAGTGGACGAGGCCTCCGACGTGTTTCGCTTCAACCGTGGCCTGCTGCAGGGGGCCATCGAACACATGGGGCAGGGGATCTCGGTGGTGGATAGGGAGCTGAAACTGGTGGCCTGGAACCGGCGCTACATCGAGCTGTTCCACTATCCGCCCGGCCTCATTCAGGTGGGCCGCCCCATCGAGGAGATCATCCGCTACAACGCCGAGCAGGGGCTGTGCGGCCCGGGCGATGTCGAGGCCCATGTGGCGCGGCGGGTCGCCTTCATGCAGCGCGGCAGCCAGCATATCTCGGCGCGTGAGCGCCCCGATGGCCGGGTAATCGAGATGCAGGGCAACCCCATGCCGGCGGGCGGTTTCGTGATGACCTTTACCGACATCACCCCGTTTCGCGACGCCGAGCGGGTGCTGCGCGAGGCCAACGAGCACCTGGAGGCGCGGGTGGCCGAGCGCACCCACGAGCTGTCCGAGCTCAACCGCCAGCTGCTGCTGGTGAACCAGCAGGTGGAGCGGGCCAACCACTCCAAGAGCCGCTTCCTGGCGGCGGTGAGCCACGATCTGACCCAGCCCCTCAACGCCGCCAAGCTGTTTACCTCCTCCCTGCTGGAGATGCTGCCGCCGATGGACGAGCCGGCCCGCATCGCCCGCCACATCGACGACGCGCTGGGGGCGACCGAGGATCTCATCACCGATCTGCTCGACATCTCGCGGCTCGAAGCGGGCAAGTTCAAAGCCAAGAAACTGGATTTCGCCCTGCGCGACGTGTTCGACAACCTCAAGGCGGAGTTCGGCGTGCTGGCGCAGGCGGGGGGGATCCAGTTCTCGGTGGTGGAGAGCGGTGTGGCGGTCTACAGCGACGTGCGCCTGCTGCGGCGGGTGCTGCAAAACTTCCTCACCAACGCTTTTCGCTACAACCCGGGCGGGCGGGTGCTGCTCGGCTGCCGCCGGCTTGGCGACAAGGTGCGCATAGAGGTGTGGGACAACGGCCCCGGCATTCCGGCCGACAAGCAGGAGGCGATCTTCGACGAGTTCTCCCGCCTCGATCACTCCCGCACCGCGCGGGAGCAGGGGCTGGGGCTCGGCCTTGCCATCGCCCGCGGCATCGCCCTGGTGCTCGGCCACAACCTGACCCTGCGCAGCTGGCCGGGGGCGGGCTCGGTGTTTGCCATCACCCTCAACCTGGCGACCCGTCCTGTCGCAACGACGCAGGTGGCGGCCCCCACCCAGCGCGACAGCCAGCTGGAGGGGATCCGGGTGCTCTGCATCGACAACGAGAGCGACATCCTGATCGCCATGCACTCCCTGCTGGGACGCTGGGGCTGCGAGGTGGTCTGTGCCCAGAGCCTGGCCCAGGCGGAGGATCTCATTGCCGGCGGCTTCCTGCCGCAGCTGGTGCTCTCCGATTACCATCTGGACGACGGCAAGACCGGGCTGCAGGCGCTGCACATGCTGCGTCTCGCCCATGGCAACGACATCGGCGGCATCATCATCAGTGCGGATCGCAAGAGCGAGCTGCAGGCGCAGATCCGCGAACACGGCTACGGCTACATCAGCAAACCGGTCAAACCGCTCAAGCTGCGAGCGCTGATGAACAGCATCTTGCGGCCGGCCAAACTTGATGATGATCACGAAACCGGGAATTCGTCCGAATTTTAATCGCCGGCTCCCAGCCAGCAAGATCGGCACTTTCTGACACAAAAAAGTGCCTTTTCTTCTCGTTTGAGGCTCATTTTCGATAAAAAGTGGTTTATTAATAACCGTTCGGGGGTTTGCCCTCCCTCCTTTGACTCCCTTATAGTCAGGTCGCGATTATTTTTGTCGCAAATCAAGTTGTGCAAAAGGCAAACCGGATGAAAGTCCGGGACGCAAAGCTTCCGGTCTAAGGGTCAGCAGTACCTAAGATAGCGGGGCCACCACAGGTTGTTTCGTCCATGGGCCAAGCCATGGCGCGATGTTGTCTGCGTTACCTGTCAGGTTGCGTTGCCTTTTTCGTTATCTATTCCAAGAACGAAATAAGGATATTCAACTATGTTAAGTCCAAAACCCTCCGTACTGGCGTTGTTGGTCGGGGGTCTGTGTGCCTCCTCCGCCTTCGCTGCCGCCCCCGGCAAACCCACCATCGGCTGGGGCGAAACCAAGTTCGCCATCGTCGAAGTGGATCAAGCCGCCACCTCCTACAACAAGCTGGTCAAGGTGCACGCCGATGGCGCGCCGGTCAGCGTGAGCTGGAACCTCTGGTCCGGTGATGTCGGCCAGACCGCCAAGGTACTGCTCGACGGCAAGGAGGTGTGGTCCGGCGCCGCGTCCGCCTCCGGCACCGCCAACTTCAAGGTCACCAAGGGGGGCCGCTACCAGATGCAGGTGGCGCTGTGCAACGCCGACGGCTGCACCCTCTCCGACAAGAAAGAGATCCTGGTGGCCGACACCGACGGCAGCCACCTGCTGCCGCTCAAGGCGCCGCTCAAGGAGAACAACAAGCCCTACGTCAACAAGACCGGCAAGGTGATGGGGGCCTACTACGTGGAGTGGGGGGTCTATGGTCGCAAGTTCACCGTGGACAAGATCCCGGCCCAGAACCTGACCCACATCCTCTACGGCTTCACCCCGATCTGTGGTGGCAACGGCATCAACGACAGCCTGAAAGAGATCTCCGGCAGCTTCGAGGCGCTGCAGCGCTCCTGTGCCGGCCGCGAGGACTTCAAGGTCTCCATCCACGATCCCTGGGCCGCCATCCAGATGGGGCAGGGCAATCTCACCGCCTATGACGAACCCTACAAGGGCAACTTCGGCAACCTGATGGCGCTCAAGAAGGCCTATCCGGACCTGAAGATCCTCCCCTCCATCGGTGGCTGGACCCTCTCCGATCCCTTCTTCTTCTTCGGTGACAAGACCAAACGCGACACCTTCGTCGCCTCGGTGAAGGAGTATCTGCAAACCTGGAAATTCTTCGACGGGGTGGACATCGACTGGGAATTCCCGGGTGGCCTGGGGGCCAACCCCAACCTCGGCAGCGCCTCCGACGGCGAAACCTATGTGCTGCTGATGAAGGAGCTGCGCGCCATGCTCGACGAACTGAGCGCAGAGACCGGCCGCACCTACGAGCTCACCTCCGCCATCAGCGCTGGCGGTGACAAGATTGCCAAGGTGGACTATCGCGCCGCCCAGCAATACATGAATCACATCTTCCTGATGAGCTATGACTTCAACGGCGCCTGGACCAACACCGGGCTGGGTCACCAGACCGCGCTCTACGAGTCGAGCTGGGATCCCAACACCAAGTACACCACCGACAAGGGGGTCAAGGCGCTGCTGGGTCAGGGCGTCGAGCCGGGCAAGGTGGTGGTGGGTGCCGCCATGTATGGTCGCGGCTGGACCGGCGTCAGCGGGTATCAGGGCAACAACCCCTTCACCGGCACCGCCACCGGCCCGATTGCGGGGACCGAGGCGGAAGGGATCTGGGAGAAGGGGGTCATCGACTACCGCGGCATCGCCAAGGGCAAGATGGCTGGCGACTGGCAGTACAGCTATGACGAAGTGGCCGAGGCACCGTCCGTGTTCAAGGCTGCCACCGGCGAGCTCATCACCTTCGATGACGAGCGCTCGGTCAAGGCCAAGGGGCAGTACGTGCTGGCCAACCAGCTCGGCGGCCTGTTCGCCTGGGAAATCGACGCCGACAACGGCGACATTCTCAACGCCATGCACGAGGGGCTGGGCCACGGCGATAGCACACCGCCGGTCAACAAGCCGCCGGTGGCCAACGCCGGCACCGATCTCGCGGTGACCGGGCCGGCCCAGCTGGTGCTGGACGGTTCCTCCTCCCGCGATCCGGAAGGGGCGGTGCTGAGCTACAGCTGGGCCCAGATCTCCGGTCCCAAGGCGACCCTGAGCGATGCCACCCAGGCCAAGGCCAAGGTGAGCGTCGATGCGGTGAGCCAGGACGTCAATCTGGTGTTCGAGCTGACCGTGACCGATGACCACAACCTTAGCGCCAAGGATCAGGTGGTGGTGACCAACAAGGCGCCGCAACCCAACCTGCCGCCGGTCGTCACGGTGCAGGACAAGGTCTCGGTGCAGGCCGGCAAGCAGGTGAGCATCACCGCCAGCGCCACCGACCCCAACGGCGACACCCTGAGCTATCAGTGGAGCGTGCCGGCCGGGCTCACCGCCAGCGGTCAGAACAGCAAGACCCTGGTGGTGACGGGCCCCAGCGTCGCCGTGGAGACCGGTTATGACCTCACCGTCACCGTGACCGACGGCGCCCTGGATGCCCAGGGCAAGACCCGCCTCACCGTGACCCCGGTCAGCGGTGGCGGCGACTGCAACGCCACCGATCCGGATGCCGCCAACTGGCCGGCCTGGAAGGCCTCTACCACCTACAACGGTGGCGAGAAGGTGAGCCACAACCAGCTGGTGTGGCAGGCCAAGTACTGGACCCAGGGCAACGAACCGAGCCGCACCGCCGATCAGTGGAAGCTGATAAGCCAGGTGCAGCTGGGCTGGGATGCCGGTGTCGCCTACAACGCCGGTGACGTGACCACCCACAACGGCCGTCAGTGGAAGGCCCAGTACTGGACCCGCGGCAACGAGCCCGGCAAGCACGACGTCTGGCAGGACATCGGCGCCGCCAGCTGCAAATAACCTCACCGTCAAACCCATCGGGGCATGCCAGGCATGCCCCCTTTTTTCCCCATAACAACAAAGAGCACCACCATGACCACATGCACCACACGTCTTGCCTGCCTGATCGGCGCAGCCCTGGCAAGCGGCCCGCTGCTGGCCGCCGTTCAGCCACCCACCCCGCAGGTCTTTGACGCCACCCGTCCGCAGAACGATCTGCAGGGGTCGCTGCTGGCCGGCGTCCAGTTTGCCCAGAGCCAGATCCTGCCTGCCCACCCGCGGGAGGGGGACAACCAGCCCCGCCTCACCGCCCTGCGCAAGAGCCTGCTGCTGGTGCGCCCGCTGCAGGCCGGCAACCAGGCGCCGCTGGCGCTCGAGGCCCGCGACGGTGCCGGCAAGCTGCTCGGCAGCCTCACGCTGGATCCGCCCTCCCGCCTGCCCAAGACCGCCTATTACCTGGAAGGAACGCCGGAGGAGGGGGTCGACTTCACCCCGGGCCCCGGCACCAGCACCGTCATCAACAGCAGCGGCGAGCTGGCCAGGCTGAGCGATCCGAACAGCACCTTCCTGCTCGGCAAGTTGCAGCCCCATGCCCTGGTCACCATCCAGACCGCCGACGGCCGCTGGGTGCGCGACATCCACCTGCCGCGCGACGCGAGCCTGGAGGGCAAGATGGTGCGCCTCGCCTCCAATGCCGGCTACAACTCCACCGTCTACTTCAGTGGCCGCCAGGTAACAATCTCCCGCGGCCAGAGCCAGCAGTTCAAGTTCGTGCGTGGCCAGTGGATCCGTGATGGCGAGCTGGAAAACAACGGCATCACCTATGCCAGCGATGCCTGGAGCGCCGTGCTGCCGGCCGAGTGGATCATGCCCGGTCTCACCTTGCGCCTGAGCCAGGGGGATCTGAGCGGTGAGCTGAACGACCTCAAGGTGGGGGCGCCGGGGGAGCTGCTCATTCACACCATCGACATCGGCATGCTGACCAGCCCGCGCGACCAGTTCGCCTTTGCCAAAGATAAAGAAGCCCAGCGGGAGTATTTCCAGACCATTCCCGCCAGCCGGCTCATCGTCAGCCAGTATGCGCCGCTGTCGTTGCCGGAGGTGATGCTGCCGGATGGCACCCTGCTCACCGACTTTGATCCGAGCGAGGGGGGCTGGCACGGCGGCACCATGCGCCAGCGCATCGGCAAGGAGCTCATCTCCCTTGGCATCGACAATGCCAACTACGGCATCAACAGCACCGCCGGGGAGGGGGAGAACAGCCATCCCTACGTGGTGGCCCAGCTGGCGGCCCACAACAGCCGCGGCAAGTACGCCAACGGGGTGCAGGTGCACGGCGGCTCCGGCGGGGGCGGTATCGTCACCCTGGACGCTTCCCTTGGCAACGAGTTCAGCCACGAGGTGGGCCACAACTACGGTCTCGGCCACTACGTGGGCGGCTTTGCCGGTTCGGTGCACCGCAGCGCCGATCAGATCAATGCCACCTGGGGCTGGGATGGCGACAAGAACCGCTTCATCCCCAACTTCTTTGCGAGCCGCAGCGGCCAGAGCGCCTGCCTCGACGGTCAGTGCCAGGCCCCGTTTGACGGCCGCAAGTTCGGCTTCGACGCCATGGCCGGTGGCGAGCCGCTCTCCGGTTTCAACCGCTTCACCCTCTATACCCCCAACTCGGCCGCCATCATCCAGCGCTTCCTCGAGAGCAAGGCGGTGTTCGACGCAGCGTCCCCCACCGGTTTCAGCAAGTGGAACGAAAGCCAGGCCAGGATGGAGCCCTACCGCCACCGGGTCGACCTCGCCGAGCAGATCACCGCGCCGGTGAGCGATCTGGGGGAGGTCAAGCTGGCCGCCCTGCTGGCCGAGTACGATCTGGTCAAGGTGGCCATGTGGGATGGCAACTGGACCCGCAACATCCAGCTGCCGGCCGCCTCGGCGGTCAATCGCGGCCGCATCGTCAGCATCGACCACAACGCCGGCTACAACAGCACCCTCTTCATCAACGGCCAGCAGATCACCGTCTCGCGCGGCTTCAAGAAGAGCTACCGCTCCGACGGCAGCCGCTGGAACGAGGGGGCGCCGACGGATCTGGCGGCTGATCGCAAGCCCGCTGTCTTCGGCGTGCCGGTGACCACCCTGGTCGGTTACTACGACCCGCAGGGGCAGCTGCCGAGCTACCTCTATCCGGCCCTGCACGGCGCCTACGGCTTTGCCTATGGCGATGACGGCGAGCGGCTCGGCAACAGTGACTGCCAGCTGCAGGTGGAGACCCGCGACGGCCTGCTGCGCTTCAAGCTGGCCAACCACCGGCTGAGCGCCAGCGTGATGAACAAGTTCCACGTCAACGTGCCGAGCGCGAGCGAGCCGCGCAGCGCCAGCGTGCTGTGCCGCAACCAGTCACAGGCCGAGGCCCAGCTTGCCCCGGCCCCGGCCGGGCTCGGCTACACGGTCAATGGCATGCCGCTGGCGGCGCGCTGAGTGTTTTTCTCCTTTCTCCTCGCGCAATGCGAGGTGCCACTGGCGGGGGCCAAGCCCCGCCTTTCATCAAGCAAGAGGTAAATATGATGACAAGAAAGTCCTCTGTGGCCACCCTGCTGGCCGGGCTCTGTCTGAGCGGTCAGCTGTGGGCCGCCAGCGCCTATGACATCAACCAGGGCTATGGCGGCGGCAGCCAGGTCAGTTTCAACGGCCAGATCTACGAGGCCAAGTGGTATGCCAATCCGGGCCAGAGCCCGGGCGTGCAGGTCGCCAACGAGTGGGATTCTCCGTGGGCCCTGCTGGGGGCGGGCGAGGCGACGCCACCGGGTGACGGGGAGGGCATAGCCCCGCCCGCGCAGGGAGGCAGCGGCGCCGCTGACGGCAGCACCGTCTACCTGAGCCAGAGCGAGCTGGATGCCAAGGAGCATGCGCTCACCGACTTCCCGGCCATGACGGCGGTCAAGGCCTCCATCGCCACCCGCGACAACGCCGTGGTCGAGGCGGTGGCCCCCGGCCTGCCGCTCAACCCCGCCAACGTGAAACGGGTGGAGGGGCTGCTGAGCGAGGCTCAGTTCAACTTCCTGTTCCCGCTGCGGGCGCCGGAGTACACCTATCGCGGTTTCCTGCAGGCGGTGGCCAAGTTCCCGGCCTTCTGCGGGGACTACAGCGACGGGCGCAACGCCGAGGCCATCTGCCGCAAGTCGCTGGCCACCATGTTCGCCCACTTCGCCCAGGAGACCGGCGGCCACGAGAGCTGGCGCCCCGAGCCCGAGTGGCGCCAGGGCCTGGTGTGGGTGCGGGAGATGGGCTGGACCGAGCAGATGCGCGGCGGCTACAACGCCGAGTGTCGGCCGGATGTGTGGCAGGGTCAGCAGTGGCCGTGCGGCAAGTTCGACAACGGCGAGTTCAAGAGCTACTTCGGTCGTGGCGCCAAGCAGCTGTCGTACAACTACAACTACGGCCCCTTCTCCGAGGCCATGTTCGGTACTGTGCGCACCCTGCTGGACAACCCGGAGAAAGTGGCGGACACCTGGCTCAACCTGGCCAGCGCCGTGTTCTTCTTCGTCTATCCACAGCCGCCCAAGCCCTCCATGCTGCACGTGATCGATGGCACCTGGCAGCCCAACGCCCACGACCGGCAGAACGGCCTGGTGCCGGGCTTCGGGGTGACCACCCAGATCATCAACGGCGGGGTGGAGTGCGGCGGTGCGGCCGAGCATGCCCAGTCCCAGAACCGGATCACCTACTACCAGGCCCAGGCCCAGTATCTGGGCGTGCCGGTGCCTGCCGACGAGGTGCTCGGTTGCAAGAACATGAAGTACTTTGACGAGGCCGGCGCCGGCGCCCTGCCCATCTACTGGGAGAACGACTGGAGCTATGTGCCGGGCAACCCCAACGGTGGCAAGAGCTACGCCTGCAAGCTGGTGGGCTACCAGACCCGCTTCAGCGCGTTCAAGGAGCGTGACTACAGCCGCTGCGTGCAGCACTTCTTCCCCGAGGTGGTGATCGAGGACAACGGCGGTGGCACCAACCTGCCGCCGGTGGTCAGCATCAGCGGCCCGAGCGAGGCGCTGGGCGGCGCCACCGTGCTGCTCTCCGGCCAGGGCTCGAGCGATCCGGAAGGCAAGCCCCTCAGCTACGCCTGGACCCTGCCTGCCGGGGCCAGCGCCTCGGATCTGACGCAGTCCACCCTGAGCGCCATCCTGCCGCCGACCCCGACCAGCGACACCCGCTACGGCTTCGTGCTCAAGGTGACCGACGACAAGGGGCTGAGCCGCAGCGCCACCCACGAGATCCTGATCAAGGGCAGCGGCGGTACCACGCCGCCGGATGGCAACCCGCCCTACAAGGAGGGCACCGCCTACAAAGCCGGTGACAAGGTGAGCAACCTGGGCGGCAACTACCAGTGCAAGCCCCATCCCTACACCGGCTGGTGTGCCGGCGCAGCCTGGGCCTATGAGCCCGGCAAGGGCACGGCCTGGAGCGATGCCTGGATCAAGCTGTAACGGCATCTCCGCGCAATAAAAAAGGCCCGTCAGGGCCTTTTTCATGGGGTGAGTGCGCTCACAGCGGCTTTTGCCACAGGCTCAGCAGCAGATCCTGCTCAAGTTCGTCCGGTCCCTGATGGCTGAAAGCGTGGCGCTGCTCGCCGCTGGCGCGCCAGCCGAGGCGGCTGGTCTCCAGGATGAAGCTGCGCAGCCCCTGGTCCATCTGCATGCTGAACTGGCAGCGCAGCTGACCCATGGGGTTGAGGCCGGCCAGGCTCGGCCAGCTCAGCGGGTGCTCCATGCTGACCGGGTTGAGGCTGACCCTCAGCTGCCACTGGTGGCGGGGGCCCGGCTGCAGGTAGAGCAGGTAGCCGCCCGGTGCCAGCCAGCTGACCAGCTGTTCGGTCTTGACCTTGAGATCGTTGACCAGCAGCAGCTGGGCCGTGCCCGGCATGATCGGTGCGCGGGCCGGATCGGCGATGACGAACTGAGCGTCCGGCTGCGCCTTGTTGGCGGCAAAGATGGTGTTCTTGGCGATGTCGACGCCGGCAAATTGCCAGCCCGGCAGGCGCTCGGCCAGGGTCCGGCAGTAGTAACCCTCGCCGCAGCCCAGGTGGATCAGCTCGCGCGGTTCGAGGGGGGCAAGCAGGCTGGCCATCGCCTCGACCAGCGGCAGCTGGTGGCCCTGCTCGAGGAAGTGGCGTTTGGCGCGCATCAGGGCGCGGCTGTCGCTGTCCTTGGGGTTCTTCTTGCCGGGGATGAGATCCAGATAGCCTTCCGGCGCGGGATCGAAATGGTGCTTGTTGGCGCAGTAGACCCCGCGGGAGGCTTCATGTAGTTGCAGCGGGCTGCGACAGATAGGGCATTGCAGGTGCATAGGATTTCTCTTGGCGAAGGCCATGACGGCAGGGGCGTTCGGGATTATAGGGGAGACGATCAGAAAAGGCTGCCGTGGCAGCCTTTTTTATCCGGCGACCCAGTGCGGGGCCGCCAGTAGCGGGATCAGCGGGTGCCGAACACCACTATGGTCTTGCCGTGGGCGGAGATCAGCTCCTGCTCTTCGAGCATCTTGAGGATCCGGCCGACGGTTTCACGGGAGCAGCCGACGATCTGGCCTATCTCCTGACGGGTGATCTTGATCTGCATGCCATCCGGGTGGGTCATGGCGTCCGGCTGTTTGGCCAGGTTCAGCAGGGTCTGGGCGATCCGGCCGGTCACGTCCAGGAAGGCGAGGTTGCCGACTTTCTGGCTGGTGTGCTGCAGGCGGGCCGCCATCTGGCCGGAGAGGCGCATCAGGATTTCCGGGTTGACCTGGATCAGCTGGCGGAACTTCTTGTAGGAGATCTCGGCCACTTCACAGGAACCTTTGGCACGCACCCAGGCGGAACGCTCCGGGTTTTCGCTCTCCTCGAACATCCCCATCTCGCCCAGGAAGTCGCCCTGGTTCAGATAGGAGAGGATCATCTCCTTGCCTTCATCGTCCTTGATCAAGACGGCCACAGTGCCCTTGACGATGTAGTAGAGGGTTTCCGCTTTCTCACCCGCGTGGATCAGGGTGCTCTTGGCGGGATACTTATGAATGTGGCAGTGCGACAAGAACCATTCCAGGGTGGGATCGCTTTGCGGTTTGCCAATGACCATGAGAATTCCTCTGTAGTGTCTTTTTATGGACTCGTGCGTCCGGGCAAGCTGCCAACCTTGCCATTCCTTGTATTAGTCGCAGTAGGATAAGAGCCTTTGTCTGTGCTGACAAGGCTTTGAGGGCTTTTGCCAGCTCCCCTTGCAACCCCTGCTGCGTTCCGTTCGCCATTGTAGGGAAGATGGGGGCATCAGATGTTGATTTTGATCTAGTTAGTCAGGAAGTTCGTGAAAATGGCGGATATGTGCCGCTGTCGCGTCGTCTGCGGTATGCTATGTCAGTCAGATCTGTCGTCATCAAGAGGAAATGTGAAATGAAAGCCAAGGTCAGCTGGGTGGAAGGCATGCAGTTTGTGGGCGAGAGTGAGTCCGGTCACAAGGTGATCCTGGACGGTGCCAACCCCGGCGAAGGTGCCAGCCCGATGGAGATGATCCTGCTGGCGGTGGGCGGTTGCAGCTCGATCGACGTGGTCTCCATCCTGGAGAAGGCGCGTCAATCCGTGACCGCCTGCCATGTGGAGCTGGCCGGAGAGCGGGCTGACTCGGTGCCGCGGGTATTCGAGAAGATCCACCTCCACTTCGTGGTGACCGGCAAGGGGCTGGCCGAAAAGCAGGTGGCCCGCGCGGTGGATCTGTCGATGGAAAAATATTGTTCAGTTTCCCTGATGTTGGAAAAAGCGGTAGAAATTACCCATAGTTATCAAATTCTTGAAGCCTGATAGCAGTGGCTCTTCCGATCGAATAACACCATGACATAAGGAAAGTGCAATGAAAAAGATGATAGCGTTACTCCCCCTGCTGGGGCTGGCAGCCTGCAGCATGCCGCAACCGACCCAGTACCAGTACAGCCAGTATCAGTGCGGTGAGGAGTTGCTGGCCGTGACCTATGATGCCCAGGCCGACATGGTGCAGTTCCCCTATGCCGGGGTCTATCACAAGCTGGGCCGGGTCGAGGCGGAGTCCGGTGCCAAGTATTCCGACGGGGTGACCACCTTCTGGAATCAGGAGAAGCAGGCCATCCTCAGCCAGAAAGGGGTAACCCTGCTGACTTGCCAGCGCAAGTGATCTTCATGGTGTGATGACAACGGCCTGCTCAATGCAGGCCGTTTTGCATATTGGGGGTCAGTGCGGCAGGGCGTTGAGCATCTTGGCGGCCAGTTGCTGGCTCAGCTGCTGACGCTCCCCTTCGGCGATGGCCACGTCGCTGGCCAGGGAGATGGCGCTGCTCCACACCGCCTGCTGGGTGCGCCGGTCGAGCAGCACGATGGCCAGGGTACCCTTGCGGGCATCGGCCTTGGCCTGCAGCCCAGGGGTCATGCCGAGGCGGGCGAAGATCTCGCCATCGCTCAGATCCTTGCTGCCGGCCACCCCGATGGCGACCCACACATCGGCCTCGTCGAGGGGTACGCTCTGCCACCCCTTGCGCCCCAGCTCCTGATTGACCGCCTGTTGCACCGGCTCCAGCCAGCCTTCGGCGCTGTCGCCGGCATACTGGAACTGCTCGGCCAGCGCATAGCGTGGCGTCGCCCCGAATGGCCAGCTGGCCGCCGGGCGCACCACCATGGTGCCCGCTTCCAGGGTCGGCGCGGCCGGGCCGCTGCTGCAGCCACCCAGCAGGGCGGCCAATCCCACAGAGATAAACGCTAACCGCATCATCAGCTCCTTGGCTCAGGTGATCTTGCCGGTTTCAATCAGTTGCTGGATCAACGGGCGCAGGATCAGCTCCATCGCGAAGCCCATCTTGCCGCCCGGCACTACGATGGTGTTCATCCGTGACATGAAGGATCCGTCGATCATCGACAGCAGGTAGGGGAAATCCACCTGCTTGATGCCGCGAAACCGTATCACCAGCATACTCTCGTCCAGACTCGGGATCACCTTGGCGCTGAAGGGGTTGGAGGTATCCACCGTCGGCACCCGCTGGAAGTTGATGTGGGTACGGGAGAACTGGGGGGTGATGAAGTTGATGTAGTCGTCCATGGAGCGGACGATGGAGTCGGTGACCGCCTCGCGGGAATGGCCGCGCTCCGAGGTATCGCGAATGAGCTTCTGGATCCACTCCAGGTTGACGATGGGTACCACCCCGATGAGGAAGTCCACGTGGCGGGCCACGTTGTGCTCATCGGTGACCACGCCGCCGTGCAGCCCTTCGTAGAACAGCAGGTCGGTGTCGCTTGGCAGGTTCTGCCAGGGGGTGAAGGTGCCCGGCATCTGGTTGAAGGGCACCGCTTCGTCGAAGCTGTGCAGATAACGGCGATACTGGCCGCTGCCGTTCTGGCCGTACTCCTGAAAGAAGCTCTCCAGTAGGCCGAAGTCGTTGGCCTCGGGGCCGAAATAGCTGATGTGGCGCCCCTGTTCGCGCGCCTTGCGGATCGCCACATCCATTTCCGGGCGGGTGTAGCGATGAAAACTGTCCCCTTCCACCACGGCCGCCTGATAACCGAGCTGATGAAACATGGAGCGAAAGGCGTTGGTGGAGGTGGAGGTGCCGGCCCCGGACGAACCGGTAACCGCAATGATGGGATGCTTTGCCGACATAGAATTCTCTCTTCCTTGGGAGTTCCGTTATAAAGGCATGTTCCGAGTGCGGTCAAGTGTGCGACCTGACAGTACCACCGCGCAACTGCTTCGCGGGCGTGCCAGCGTACGGGCATCGGTCGCAGACGCAAAAAAGGGCTGCGGTGGCAGCCCTTGCGACAAGCAAAGAGAAAAACTAGCCAGTCTGCTTGGTACCGGCTGCAGGCTTGATCCCCACCAGCACGGCCCCCAGCAGAATGAACAGCACCCCGAGCGCCTTGCCGGGCTCCAGCGGTTCGGCGAAGAGCGGGATGTTGACCGCCAGCAGGTAGACCAGCGCATAGCTGGTGCTGAGCAGGGGGTAGGCGATGTTGAGCGGGGTGGAGTGCAGCGCCGCCAGCCAGCAGAGCAGCGACAGGGCGTAGCAGCCCACCCCGGCCAGGATCACCAGCAGCGGCAGCGGATGGGCCAGCATCACGGCGAGATCCATCTGCCAGGTCGGCAGCTGGATCACCCCCCACTTCATGCCAAGCTGGGCGGCCGTCACCAGCAAGATGCTGCCGAGCACGTAGAGATACCCCTTCAGCGCCGATCTTGCAGGGCTGGCCGGTAGTTGGCCCTGCGGATGGTCGTTGCTCATAGCAAGCCTCCCAGCAGCAGGGCGCCCACTATGATGGCCCCTACCCCCAGCCAGTTGTGGTAGCTGATCTGCTCGTGAAAGAACAGCCTGGAACCCACCAGCACCAGCACCAGATTGATGCTGAGCATGGGGTAGGCCATGCTGAGCGGCAGCCGCTGCAGCAGGTAGATCCAGAGCAGCATGCCGCAGCCGAGCGCTGCCACGCTGGCGATGAGCCAGGGTGAGCGCAGCTTCTGCCAGTGGTTGCAGGGCCGGCGCTGCCAGCTGACGACCGCCTGCTTTTGCAGCATCTGGCCGCCGCAGGTCAGCAGGCACACCAGCAACAGCAGCAGGATGTCCATCACTGGGCTCCGTGGTAGATGAGCAGGGTCAGCCGGTGGCTGACGATGGTCTCGTCAGCGGTGGGCACGGGCCCGGTGTTGCCGTCGCGATCGGTCTTCATCAGCAGGGCTACCTGACCATTCTTGCGCGCCTGTTCCAGCCAGGCCGGGAAGTCGGCGCGGGCCACGTAGCGCCCCGCCGCATCCGGGTAGCCGAGGCCGTAATGCACCTCGCCCTTGCTGTCGAACAGGTTGATCTCGCTGCGCTGGGTGCCCCAGGCGAGGGAGGAGGCCAGTCCGACGTCGTTGGCCAGCAAGGTGCCCGACTTCATCAGCACGGCCTGATTGGCCTCGATGAAGCGCTCCGGCAGCTTGGAGTCGATCAGCGATTGCGGCAGCGCCCAGGGCAGGCCGATGGCCAGTACCATGGGGCAGAGCGCGCTCAGGGTCCAGCGGCGGCTGACCTCTTTCAACTGGATGAAGCCGAGCAGACTCCAGCCGGCGAAGATGACCATGGCCACCGCCAGCGCACCCTGATCCTCCTCGCCATAGACGGCGTGGCTGGGGGAGAACGCCAGCACGGCCAGCACCACCAGGCAGATGAGGCCGAACAGGCCGTTTAGCCAGGCATTGACCTTGAAGGCCCGCTCTTTCCCCTCCTTGAGCAGGTCGACGGCGTTGGCGGCCATCAGCATGGCGAGCGGGGCGAAGCAGGGCAGGATGTAGGTGAGCAGCTTGCCCTTGGCAATGCTGAAGAACAGCAGGGGCAGGATCACCCAGGCCAGCAGGTAGAGGGTTTCCGGGCTTATCTTGCGCTCCTGCCAGCCCTTGCGCAGGGCGCCTGGCAACAGGCCGAGCCAGGGCAGGGTGCCGAGCAGCCCCATGGGCAGGTAGTACCAGAACGGCGCCTTGTGCTGGGCGTTGTCGGCGGCGAAGCGCTGGATGTGTTCAACCCAGAAGAAGTAGTGCCAGTAGTCCGGTTCGCGCAGGTGCACGGCGATGGCCCAGGGGGCGGCCAGCAGGACCGCGCTCAGGATGGCCAGCGGCCCGAAGCGCACCAGCTCGAGCAGGCGGCGCTGATAGATGACGTAGGGCACGATGACCACCACGGGCACCGCCAGGGCGATGAAGCCCTTGGTGAGAAAGCCCATGCCGCAGGCAAGGCCGAACAGCAGATAGCCGCCGATCCGGCTGCCAAGGGAGCCCTCCTTGCGGATGATGTAGAAGCTCACCATGGCCGCGTTGAGCCAGAGGGTGACCATGGCATCGAGCACGCTGTAGGTGCCTATGCCGTAGACGATCAACAGCGACAGATAGATGAGGCTGGCGAGGAAGGCCTTGCGCCGGCACTGCCACAGCTGCAGGGCAAACCAGAAGATCAGCAGGGCGCTGAGGCCGGTGGCGGCGGCCGAGGCGAAGCGCACGGCGAAGTTGGTGTCACCGAACAGCTGCTGGCTGATGCTGTTGAACCAGTATCCGGCGATGGGTTTCTCGAAGTAGCGCAAGCCCAGGAAGTGGGGCACGACCCAGTCGCCGGTGCTTACCATCTCCCGGCTGATCTCGGCGTAGCGGTTTTCGTCCGGGCTCCAGAGCGGCCGCTGGTCGAGCGGCAGCAGGTAAAAGAAGAGAAAGAACAGGGGCAGGGCCCACTTGGTCAACGTCATGACATCCTCTGTTGCATGGTGTGATTAGCGCGATGGTTAGTCCTGCCACCCGAGGTGGCGTCATTCATCTCAGGCCTCGGCCTTGCAGCCGAGCCAGCCCTCCCGTCCGGGCAGGGTGCCGCGGACCAGCCGGCCGGTCGGCAGCGTGGTCGGGTCGGATGGTAACAGATCCCCGAGCGGCACGAAGCGGATGCCGCGCGCCCTGGCTTCGCCGAGCAGGGCATCGAACTGATCCGCCATCACGATTCCTTCCACTTCGGCGTGGATGGTGTAGACGTGCTGGCCCTGCGCCGGCGGGGTCGCCAGCTGATCCAGCAGGAAACGGTTGAAATCGTCGACCGTCACCTGATGGCCCACCACTTCGTCGAAGGTGGGCAGGTTGACCGGGATCTGCGGGGTGCCGGGGCGGCCATCCTGCAGCAGGGGCCGAAACAGGCCGCTGCCGCGACAGTCGCTGTTGTAGCGAAAGCCGAACGGCTCCTTGGCCTGGGTGGTGAGCGGGTCGGCCCGCCAGCCGGCGGCGGCGGAGCAGTCCACTTCGCGCCCCAGGATCTGGTTGAGCGCATCCACCCCGAGCCGGGTCTGACGAGCCAGCTCGGCTTCGTCCCAGCGGCCGGTGTTGGCCTGCCAGCCGTGGTGATCCCAGGCGTGCAGCCCCACCTCATGACGGGCGCTGTCGGTGTCGCGCATCAGGGAGCCGAGCTGCTTGCCGATGGACTTGCCGGGCCAGGCGGTGCCGGCCAGCAATATGTCCAGCCCATAGAGGGATGCTGCGTTGGAGCGCAGCATCTTGAGCAGAAAGCGGGGTTTTAGCAGGCGCCACAAGTGGCGCCCCATGTTGTCCGGTCCGACCGAGAAGAAGAAGCTCCCCTTGACCTGATGCTTGTCGAGCAGTTGCAGCAGGCGGGGCACCCCGTCACGGGTCCCCCTGAAGGTATCGACGTCGATCCGCAGACCTACCTCAGTCATGCTCGACTCCCGTGGTGACCGCCCCTTGCAGGAAGAAGTCCAGGGTGTTGCCGATGGTCTCTTCCATCTCGATGGTTGGTTCCCAGTCCAGCAGGCGGCGGGCATTGGCGATGCTCGGCCGGCGGTGGGAGACGTCCTGATAGCCGTCACCGTAGAAGGATTTGCTCTCCACCAGTTTGAAGCCGGCAAACGGCGGGAAGTGGTCGCGCAGCGGGTGAGCCTCGAACTTGGCGAGCAGGATCTCGGCCATCTGCTGGATGCTGGCCTCGTTGTCCGGGTTGCCGATGTTGATGATCTGGCCGTCGCAGCGGTTCTCCTTGTTCTCGATGATGCGGAACAGGGCCTCGATGCCGTCCTCGATGTCGGTGAAGCAGCGCTTCTGGGCGCCGCCGTCCACCAGCTGGATCGGGGTGCCGTCTACCAGGTTGAGGATCAGCTGGGTGATGGCGCGGGAGCTGCCGATGCGGGCGGAGTCTAGGCTGTCCAGACGCGGCCCCATCCAGTTGAAGGGGCGGAACAGTGTGAAGTTGAGCCCCTCTTTCTTGCCGTAGGCCCAGATCACCCGATCCAGCAGCTGCTTGGAGACCGAGTAGATCCAGCGCTGCTTGTTGATGGGGCCGACGATGAGGCGGGAGCTGTCTTCATCGAAGCTGTGATCGTCGCACATCCCGTACACCTCGGAGGTGGAGGGGAAGATGATGCGCTTGTGGTACTTCACGCAATAGCGGACGATCTTGAGGTTCTCCTCGAAGTCGAGCTCGAACACGCGCAGCGGGTTGCGGGTGTACTCGATGGGGGTGGCGATGGCCACCAGCGGCAGGATCACGTCGCACTTCTTGATGTGATACTCGATCCACTCGGTGTGGATGCTGATGTCCCCTTCCACGAAGTGGAAGTTGGGGTGACCGATGAAACGGTCCACCGCGCTGGAGCCGATGTCGAGGCCATACACCTCATAGCCGCCATCCTGGAGCAGGCGCTCGGTCAGGTGGTTGCCGATGAAGCCGTTGACGCCGAGGATCAGCACCCGGGTCAGCCGCGCCTTGCGCAGGGCATTGCTCGCCTTGGCGCCGATCTTCATCCCTTCGACCAGCCCCAGTTCGCGGGCCAGCTGGGCGCCGCGCACATAGAGTCCGCCTTCGGCCTGACCGGCCACGATCTCCAGCACCCCTTCACCGCAGGCGATGCGCAGCGGCTCCTGGCTCAGGATGGTGCCCGGCTGCTTGTCGCTCTGCTGGGCCAGCCAGTGGCTCTTCCATACCGTCAGCTTGCGATCGCCGGCGAAGCTGAAGGCGCCCGGGTAGGGCTGGGTGACGGCGCGCACCAGGTTGTGCAGTTCGCGGGCCGGGCGGTGCCAGTGCAGCTCGCCATCGGCCGGAGTGCGGCGGCCATAGTAGCTGGCCTTGCTCTCATCCTGCGGGGTGAGGCGGATGTCGCCGGCGCGCAGCTTGGGCAGCTCTTGCTCCAGCAGCGCCCGGGCGGCGAGGCGCACCTTGCCGTGCAGGGTCAGCGCGGTATCGTCATCGGCAATGGTCACCGCCTGCTGGGCGACGATGGCGCCGGCGTCGGGCTTGGCGGTCATCTGGTGCAGTGTGATGCCGGTCTCGGCCTCACCGTTGACCAGGCACCAGTTGATGGGGGCGCGACCGCGGTAGGCGGGCAGCAGGGAGCCGTGCAGGTTGAAGGCGCCGACGGTCGGGATATCGAGGATCGCCTGCTTGAGCATGTTGCGGTAGTAGAAGGAGAAGAGGGCCTGGGGCGCCAGCTCGCGAATGCGCTCGATCCAGAGCGGGTGGTTCACGTCCTCGGGGGAGTAGACCGGCAGGTTGTGCTCTGCGCAGAGCTGGGCGACCGAGCCGAAGAAGCGGTTCTCGCCCGGATCATCGGCGTGGGTGAAGACGGCCTGGATCTCGTAGCCTGCCTCGAGCAGGGCTTCGATACCGGTGCAACCGATATCGTGATAAGCAAAGACGACGACTTTCATTGTTCAGCTTCCTGTTGCGAAGGGGTGGTGGCGCTGCGCACGATCTGGTGGATGAAGTAGCGGGGACGGGCGCGCACGTCGGTGTACATGCGGCCTATGTATTCTCCCAGCAGCCCCATGCCCAGCAGCTGCACGCCGACAAAGGTGAAGAGAATGGCAAAGAGGGTGAAGACGCCATCGGCGGCCCAGTCGGCGCCCAGAATGAGGCGCATCAGGATCAGCAGGATGGAGAAGGTAAAGCCGATGCCCGCCACCACGCTGCCGACGATGCTGAGCAGCCGCAGCGGGGTGGTGGTCATGCAGGTGACCAGGTCATACATCAGGTTGATGAGGTGCATCAGCCCGTATTTGGACTCGCCGTGGGCCCGCTCGGCGTGGCCCACTTCCAGCTCGATGGTGCGGCGGGCGAAGCTGTTGGCCAGGATGGGGATGAAGGTGCTGCGCTCCTGGCAGCAGAGCATGGCGTCGATGATGTGACGGCGGTAGGCGCGCAGCATGCAGCCGTAGTCGCTCATGTGCACGCCGGTGGCCTTTTGCACCGACTTGTTGATGAGCTTGGAGGCGGTCTTGCGAAACCAGGAGTCCTGCCGGTTGCGGCGCATGGTGCCCACCACGTCGTAGCCCTGCATGGCGGCTTCCACCAGGCGAGGGATCTCCTCCGGCGGGTTCTGCAGGTCCGCATCCAGGGTGATCACCAGATCCCCCTTGGCGGTCTCGAAGCCGGCCATGATGGCTGCGTGCTGACCGTAGTTGCGGTTGAGCAGCACCCCGACCAGCTTGCTGCCCTCAACGGCGGCGGCGTCTCTGATGAGCTCGGTGGAGCCGTCGTGGCTGCCGTCATCGATCAGGATCACTTCGTAATTCTGTGACAGCTGATCGCAGGCGGCGGTGACTCGGCTCAGCAGCGCGGGCAGGCTGGCCTCCTCGTTGTAGACGGGGATGACCACCGAAACCAGCTTGATGTCAGTGTTGTTCACGTTGCATTACTCCAATATGTCGATAAGAGCCGCGACCACGCGGTCGACGTCGGCCAGCGTCATGTCCGGGAAGAGTGGCAGGGTGCACAGGCGTGACGAGTTCCACTCGGTATGAGGCAGGCTGAGGGTCGGATAGCGTTCACGGTAGTATTTCTGGGTATGGGCTGCCCGAAAGTGCAGACCGGTACCGATGCCGCGCTCCTGCAATGCCTGCATCAGCTGATCCCGGTCGAGCCCGCAGCGATCGGGGTCGACTCGCACCATGAACAGGTGCCAGGTGTGCAGGTGGGGGTAGCCCGGCACGGCGAGCGGCGCCAGCGGCAGACCGGCCAGTCGCTCCTGATAGCGGGCCACCAGTTCGGCCCGTTTGGCGTTGAGCTCGGGCAGCCGTGCCAGCTGCACCAGGGCGATGGCGGCGTTGATGTCGGCCAGGTTGTATTTGAAGCCCGGGGTGATCACCTCCGCCTGCGGCTTGCGGCCCAGGCTCATGCGATCAAAGGCATCCACCCCCAGGCCGTGGAATTTGAGCATCCGAACCTTGTCCGCCAGCGCCTTGTCGTCGGTCACCAGCATGCCCCCTTCGGCGCAGGTCAGATTCTTGATGGCGTGGAAGGAGAAGATGGCGGTGCCGCTGGCGCCAATCCAGCGCTCCCGGTAGCGGGTGCCGACCGCGTGGGCGGCATCCTCGATGACCGCAATGCCGTGGCGGCGGGCCAGCGCCAGGATCGGATCCAGATCGACCGGGGCACCGGCGTAGTGGACCGGGATGATGGCTTTGGTGTTGGCGGTGATGAGCGGCGCGATCAGCTCGGCGCTGGTCATCAGGGTATCCGGGTCCACGTCGACGAAGACCGGCTCGGCCCCCAGCAGGGTGATGATGTTGATGGTGGAGACCCAGGTCTGGGAGGGGGTGATCACCTCATCTCCCGGGCCTATGCCCAGCGCCAGCAGGGTGACGTGCATGCCGGCGGTGGCGGAGCAGAGCGCTACCGCGTGCTGGCAGCCGAATGTGTCGCAGAATTGCTGTTCCAGTTCATGATTCTTCGGGCCCGTGGTGATCCAGCCCGATTTCAATACGTCACAGACAGCACTTATCTCGGCATCACCGATGGCGGGCCTCGAAAATGGCAGAAAATCTTGCATAAGAGATCCAACGAAGAATATTAATCAGCGCCCATTAAATTGGGCTCCCCCAAACTGTTTTACTCAACATACGGATATAAAAGCGGGCCTGCAATGGTCCAGAAACAGCTGGTAACAATTAACTGGTGCGGTCATCTTAGGTAATGTGATAAATATTTATAACCCCCCCAACTCTTGTTTTTCCAAATTACATCTTCTCTGACATTTTGGTTGTATCAATATGAACATTACTGTATTTGGAAGTGGCTACGTGGGCCTGGTTCAGGCCACCGTACTGGCCGACGTCGGTCATCAGGTTATCTGTGTCGATGTCGATGAACAGAAGGTGGCAGCCCTGATGGATGGGCAGGTGCCCATCTATGAACCCGGTCTCGAATCCCTGCTGCAGCGCAACATCAAGAGCGGTTCCCTGGTGTTCACCACGGACGCCGTGCTGGCCGTCAAACACGGCGATGTGCAGTTTCTGGCGGTAGGCACGCCACCGGGGGAAGATGGTTCCGCCGATCTGAGCCACGTGTTGACGGTGGCCGAGACCATCGCCCAGTATCGCGATCGGCCCGTCATCATCGTCAACAAGTCGACCGTGCCGGTGGGCACCGCCGACAAGGTGACCGCCAGGGTCAACGCCATCCTGCAGCAGCGGGATCAGTCGTTCACCTTCGACGTGGTCTCCAACCCCGAATTTCTGAAAGAGGGCTCCGCCATCCAGGATTGCCTGCGGCCGGATCGCATCGTGGTGGGCACCGCCAACGAGGCCTCCCGCCAGCTGATGCGCGAGCTCTACGAGCCGTTCAACCGCAACCACGATCGCATCCTGTTCATGGATGTGCGCAGCGCCGAGCTGACCAAGTACGCCGCCAACTGCATGCTGGCCACCAAGATAAGCTTCATCAACGAGATGGCCGGGCTGGCCGAGCGGGTCGGCGCCGACATCGAGATGGTGCGCCAGGGGATAGGCTCGGATCAGCGCATCGGCTATCAGTTCATCTACCCGGGTTGTGGCTATGGCGGCTCCTGTTTTCCCAAGGATGTCAAAGCCTTGCTGGCCACGGCCCAGGAGCTGGAGTACGACACGCCGCTGATCCGGGCGGTGGAGCGAGTCAACGAATTGCAAAAATCGCGGCTGTTTCAGCTGCTGTCAGCGTTCTTTTGCGCCGAAGGGGAGAGCCTGGCCGGCAAGACCATCGCCCTGTGGGGGCTGGCGTTCAAGCCCAACACCGACGACATGCGCGAGGCGCCGAGCCGGGCCTTGATGGAGGCGTTGTGGCAGGCCGGGGCGACCGTGCAGGCCTACGATCCCGAGGCGATGCAGGAGGCCCAGCAGATCTACGGCAACTGTGACAAGCTGCGGCTGATGGGCACCAAGGAGGCGGCGCTGTTTGGTGCGGATGCCCTGGTGATCTGCACCGAGTGGAACCATTTCAAGGCCCCCAATTTTGCCGCCATCAAGCAGGCGTTGCGCCATCCGCTGATCGTCGATGGCCGCAACCTGTTTGATCCGGGCCGGATGAAAGATCATGGTTTTCATTACTACGCCATCGGGCGGGGCGAATCGGTAATGAAATAAAAAGACCATGCCACGCTGCCACCATGTTTCAGTGCCATGGCAGTGCGGCATATCTTCACGCTGAACAAGACTATTTTCGTCACTATTGTCGGTGAGCGTCGTTGTCATATTTATTTAATGTTGTGAGCTGATTCACTTTATTAATTTTATATTGCCGCTATGGCCAGGTTCTCTGCATGGCTCGCCACTATTAATTAAACCGGTATTGATATGGCCTATTTCCCCGCAGCATATTGCCGCGGGGCACCAATCAATGCATAACATCCGGCAGAGCTCACTCTGCTCACAATAAAAATGGCCCTCCGCCAGTGCGGAAGGCCATTTTTATTTTCTGAAAAGGGCGCGCCAGCCCGGCGGGAACTGTCGGGTTCGTGCCGCCAACGTGTCGGCCCGGCTGGCAAGACCCAGATCGGGATGGCAATGGGCCGGCTATTCCGGTATATCGTCCACCTGAGCCCGGTCTAGGGTCGCCTTGGGTACTATGTTCACGCTTTCGTGCAGCTCGCTGTAAACGATCACGGCCAGCCCCTGCTGCAGCTGTGTCCTGACATCGGCGACCTTGTCGGCCAGACTGACATCATGTTCGCCGTACTCGGTGCCCTCTTGCAGCACGAAGTGTTCGAGCAGGTTGTTGAGGGTGTCTGCATCCAGCTCTTGCCAGGGGATAATCATGGTTTCATCTTCCGTTACCAGAGAGCGGGTATTGTCTATCTGTCGGCAGCAAGCGCAAGGGATTTATATGGCAGCAAGCAGGTATGAACATGCTCTCTGATGAACAACGTCGTCTCTCCAGCCACCTCGATCACCATCTGTATGAGTCTCGCCGCCACGCCCTGAGCAAGGGGTTGCGCTGGTTCTGGGCCGTCAACCAGCTAGCGATCCTGTTCCTGCTGGCGCGCTTCTATGTCTATCAGGACGCCCATCTGGTGGTGGCCCGGGTACTGCCCTGGAGCTACGAGGTGCAGCTGGTGCTGATGACGCTGGCCTGCCTGTCGTTTCCGCTGTTTTGGCACTGGCTCTCCCGTCAGCCCCCCGCCATCTGGCAGCCCTGCCTGCGTGCCGGTGCCCTGCTGTGGGGGACTGGCTGGGCGCTGCTCGGCTACGCCATCGCCCTGGTGGAGCTGAGAGGCGGTTTCAGCCTGGCGTTCGATCTCATCGGCATGCTGCTGATGACGGCGTTGGTGGCGCTCTATTGCGAGGTGCGGCTGTTCTACTGCTTCAGCACCCCGCCGCTGCTGTTTCTGCTGCTGGAGGCGCTGCTGGTAAAGGTGCCGTTTCCGGCGGTGCACTGGATGGCGGTGGGCTGCCTCATCATCATGCTGGAGACGGGCAGGCGGATGCTCAACGGCTGGTTCGAGCTGGCGGTATCCCGTGAGCACGAGAACCTGACCCTGGCCCGCCAGCTCGATGCCATGGCCAAGCGGGACCCGCTGACCGGGCTGGCCAACCGGCGCCATTTCGACAACGTCGGCGAGCAGATCCTGCAGGAGGCGAGAGAGCGGCACGGCGAGTTTGCCATCCTGCTGCTGGACGTGGACTTCTTCAAACGCTTCAACGATCACTACGGCCATCTGCAGGGGGACAACTGCCTGATCGCGGTGGCCGACTGCCTGCGCGAGGCCATTCGCCAGCCGGCTGACGTGGTGGCCCGCTATGGCGGGGAGGAGTTCGTGCTGTTATTGCCCGGTGCCGATGCGCTGGCCACCAGCGCCATCGCCAAACGCATTGCCGCCGCGCTGGCCGAGCGAGGCATCCTCCATGCGCTGTCGGAGGTGTCGGATCGGGTCACCGTGAGTCAGGGCATTGCCCTGTGGCACGGGGGGCAGGATGGCATCGCCGACATGCTGGTGCGCGCCGACGAGGCGCTCTATCAGGTCAAGGAGGCTGGCCGCAACGGCTATCGACTCGCCCCCTGAGTCTGCTCCTGCAACCACTGGCTGATCCGCTCTTCCAGCCAGAACCGCGGTCGCCAGGGTGTACCGTGCAGAAAGCCCACGTGGCCGCCCTGGCGGCTCAGCTCGTAGCGCACCATGGGTGAGAGCTGCTCGGCCTGCGGGATCACCGCCTCGGTCATGAAGGGATCGTCGGCGGCGTGGATCATCAGAGTGGGGATGGGGATCCGTGCCAGCATCCCCAGGCCCGAGCAGCGCTGATAGTAGTGATCGGCACTGTCAAAACCGTGCAGTGGCGCCGTGACCTGCTCATCGAAGTCGCGCAGGGTAGCGATGGCGCGCACCTGCTGCGGTTGCCAGCGGGCACCGGCCGCCGCCTGCCGCTGGATCTTCTGCTGCAGGTTGTGGCGCATGGTGCGCAGCAGATAGCTCTGATAGACCCGCGAGAAGCCCTGATTGACCCGATCGGCGCAGCTGTCCAGCCGCAGCGGCGCCGAGATCACCACCGCCGCCGTCAGCTCGCTCGGGCAGGCGCGCGCCAGCAGATTGACCAGCATGTTGCCCCCCAGCGAATAGCCGATGGCGACGAGCGGCTTGCCGGGAAAGCGGCGGCCCAGCTCGGCGATGAGCGCCTGGGCATCCTCGATGGCGCCGGAGTGATAGGCCTGCAGCAGCCGGTTCGGCTCGCCGCTGCAGCCGCGAAAGTGCATCAGCACCGCTTCGTTGCCCTGGCGTTGCAGGTGGGCGAACAGTCCCTTGGCATAGTGGGAGTGAATGCTCCCCTCCAGCCCGTGAAACAGCACGATGAGCGGCCGCTCATCCCGGCTGATCTCGCCGCTCCAGGCGAGATCGACGAAGTCGCCATCCGCCAGCTCGAAGCGCTCCGCCACGAAGCGGGCCGGTTGCCGGCGCAGCCACTTGGGCAAAATGGTTTGCAGATGGGGATTGCGCGCCCACCAGGGGGCGTGGAAGTGGCTTTCGATCAGCATGCTGGGTCCGCGGGGTGACAGGGGCAGAAAAGGCAACGGCGAGAAGCCGGGCTTCTCGCCGTCGGGATCAGGCTGGCAGGCTGTCGTGGTGCTCGGCACCGCGCAGCATGGCCTGGATCAGTTCGTTGGCTTCAAACTTGGTCAGCGCCTCGTGCGCGCCCACCTGATGGGCCCGCTCTACGCTTATCTCGCTGGAGAGCGAGGTGTGCAGGATGATGTAGGCGCCCGCCAGTTTGGCGTCGCTCTGCACCTCGAAGGCCAGCTCATAGCCGTCGAGCCCCGGCATCTCGATGTCGCTCACCAGGATGTCGATGGGGGTCTTCTGGCTGGCGCGGGTCTGCATCAGGGTCAGCGCATCCTTGCCGTTGGTGCACACCTCATAGGGGATGTTGATGTAATCCAGCGCCGCCATCAGCTGGCGACGGGCGACCGAGGAGTCATCCACCAGCAGGATCCGCATCGGCTTGATCCGCTCCCGCTGCACGTCGGTCAGCACCGGGTAGAGGTGGCTGGGATCGTCCGGATAGACCCGGGAGAGGATCAGCTCCACGTCCAGCAGCTGGATCAGCTGGTCATTGACCCGGGTCACGCCGGTGACGAACACGTTGTGGCCGAGGGTGGCGGGCGGCGGCTCAATGTCGCGCCAGTTGCACTCGGTGATCTTGTCGATGCCGCGCACCAGAAAGCCCACCAGGGTACGGCGGCAGTCGGTGATGATGATGAAGCAGTGCGGCATCTCTTCCTTGCTGATCGGGCGATAACCCACCGCCATGGCCATGTCGATCACCGGGATGGTGGTGCCACGCATGCTGGCGGCGCCGAGCACGGTCGGGTGCGAGTGCGGCATGGCCGTCAGCTGGGTGTAGGGCACTATCTCTTTCACCTTGAGGGTGCCGATGGCGAAGGATTGCTTGGCCGAGAGATGAAACAGCAACATGCCCTGGGATTGGTTGGCCTTGCTTTTCATGGCAGATGTCCTGTGAGTCAAAACGGTATCAGTCAATTCAGGCCCCTAGCATAAAGGATTATAGAAGAAATGGCCTTGTGGTTATTAACGACCATTGGCCGCAAAACTGGACTCATTTCATCCATTTATTGCCGCAATCCGCACCTGTGCGCACTGCCTGGGGCCCTCATGGGCGGGGCGTTCAGCGCGCCTGCAACGCCTCCAGCGGGGTGCCGAGCCACTGCTGGCAGGCGTGGGCGAGCGCGGCTTCATCCCCGTAACCCAGCTTGCTCACCACCTGGGCGCGTTGGCTGCCGCTCTTGAGCAGCCGCACCGCCTGCAGCAGCTGCCACTGGGCGCGCAGCGCATCGCCCGCCAGCGCCGGGTCGCTGAGGCCACGCTGCACCAGACATTGCTGCCATGCCGCATCGCTGCCCTCCTGACCGTTTGCCAACGCCTGCCAGGCGGCCTGCAGGGCATTGTCTGGCTGGGAGGCAATGGGGCAGGTCGGCAGCTCATCGAGAATTACCTGCAAGCGGTGACCATAGGCACCTTGCCAGTCGCGGGGGCGCTGCCACTGGGCCAGGCCGTCGAGCAGCGCCGCCAGCAGCGGGGTGGGCTGCAGCCAGCCCGCCCGCTCTGGCTGCTCCACGCGTACCGAGCAGGTCAGCAGATCATGCTGGCAGCCCGCCAGCGGGGTGAATGCGGCCAGGGCATCGGCACAGAGCCATAAGTGGCTTCCCGTCGGCATCAGCCACTCATGGGCGCCGAGTCGCAGCAGCGCCGCGCCCCGGGTGATCCGCAGCAGCTGGCCCACCGGCACGCGCTTGCGGGCACCGACTTGCAGATGCGAAGTGGAAAAATGCTGATATTCGATGGCGTGATGCATGTAAAAACCCTGATATGATGCTGCCTGGAGGTAACGAAAATGGAAACCAGACGTAAAAAACGCTTCATTGCCGGTGCGGTTTGCCCGGCGTGCGGCAAAATGGACACCATGATGCTGTATATGGAGCATGGAGTCGAGAAGGTGACCTGTGTCGAGTGCGGGGATACCCAGGTACAGACCCAGGCCGAGGTGGACAAGGTGACCCGGGAGACGGAACAGGTAATCGGTGTGTTTCGTCCCGAGTGAGTGCCGTGCCTCAAGGTGATGGCACGCCGGTCAGGCTGGTCGCTGTTGATGGCTTTTTCATCACGCTGAAGCCGGACCGACCATATGCTTGTCTGCCTTTTTGAGGTATTCTGGGCCCGTTTTTTTCTATCCGCAGGATCCCTGACATGAAAGTAGCTCCCCTGAGCGTGGTTACGCTGGAATACACGGTCACCGACGAACACGGTGAAGTCATCGACACCACTGTCGGTAAAGAGCCTCTGGTGTATCTGCACGGTACCCGTTATCTGGTCTCCGGCCTCGAAGCCGAGCTGGAAGGTCGCAGCGTGGGCGAGGCGTTCGACGTCACCCTGACGCCGGAGCAGGCCTATGGCCAGTACGACGAGAACCTGGTGCAGGAAGTGCCCGGCGAGCTGTTCGACGGCATGGAAGTGTCTGAAGGGGATACTTTTGTGGCCGAGACCGACGACGGCCACCGCCCGGTGACCGTGATCGAAGTGTCCGAAGAGTTCGTCAAGGTGGATGGCAACCATCCGCTGGCCGGCGTGACCCTGGGCTTCAAGGTCGAGATCAAGGACGTGCGCGCCGCCACTGCCGAAGAGCTGGCCCACGGCCACGTTCACGGTGCCGGTGGTTGCGGTCACGATCATGGCCACGACCATGATCACGACCACGGTCATGAGCACGGCGGTTGCTGCGGTGGTGGTCATCACGGCCACGATCACGGTCATGACCACGGCGACGACCACGGTCACGGCGGCTGCTGCGGTGGCGGCGGTTGCGGTGGCAAGGGCCATCAGCACTGATCACGGCATTGCCGATGATAAAAAAACCCGCGCCTGGCGCGGGTTTTTTTATGGCTGGCACTCATCAGTAGTGCGGTGGCGGGGTCTCTTCGGCCATGCTGGCGATCTGGCTCGGCTGCACGCTCTGCAGCTTGTCCACCAGCAGCTGGATCTGATGCTTGAGCCGATCCAGCTCGCGGCCCTGGGTGGTGACCTCGTCGTTGAGCTGCTCCACCGTGTATTCGGCGAAGGCGAGGCGGCTTTCCAGGGTTTCGAGGCGATCGTTTAATTGCTGACTCATGGGCCTTTTGGTCCTTACTTGATAGTCCAGATTTCGGCCAGGCCGCTGGAGCTGGCGCTGACAAGGTGGCTATTGTCGCGCAAAGCCACGCCGTAGACCACTGCGCTCGGCGGTTTCACCCTGGGATGGGGCGAGACGCGCCAGCTCTGCAGCAGGCTGCCGTCGCTCACTTGCCACAGGGAGAGCTGGCGGGAGGGGGCGCCGGTGATGAGCCACTTGCCGTCGTTGGCAAAACGCGCCGCGGTGTAGACCTCGAAGCGGTGATCGAACTGCAGCCGGCTCAGCTCCTTGCCGGTTGTCAGATCCCAGATGCTGGCCTGGCGGCTGTCGGCGGTGAAGGCGAGCCGTCCGCTCGGGTCGAGCCGGGCCAGCACCACCCGACCGGCATGGTTGAAGCGCCACACCACCTGGCCGCTGCGGGTGTCCCACAGGTAGGCGCTGTAGTCGTTGCCGCCGGTGAGGGCGTAACGACCGTTGGGGGAGAGATCCACCGTGTTGACCTGCTCGGTGTGGCCGAGAAACTGCAGCCGGCGGCCGGTGCGGGTATCCACCACTTCCGCCTTGCCGTCTTCCCGGCCGATCAGCACCTGGCGACCGTCGGCCGACAGGGCGATGTCCCTCAGCCTGGATTCAGGAAGCGAATAGTAGCCTTGCGACTGGCCATTCTGCAGGCGCCAGATCCCGAAACTGTCGGGGGTGGCCGTCACGGCGTGGCTGTCGTCCGCCGAGAAACGGGTGATGATGATGAAGTTGTCCGGATTGTCGGACTGGCGCCAGCGCCAGCGCTCCTTGCCCTGTTCCAGGTCCCACACCACAGTGCCCTGGCTCAGGCTGGAGACGATGGCCTGCTTGCCGTCGCTGGCCAGATCGGCGCTCAGCAGCCCCTGGTTGGCGAGGGTCAGTTGTCGGTCCGGCGATGAGCTCTGTTCGCAGCCTGTCAGCATCAGGCAAATCGCGACGAGATAAATGGCACTTTTTATCATTTTTCCTGTCTCATGCTTTCGTTACCTGCGATCACGGCGTTAGTATAAGGCGCTTATCACGATAAACCTCTCATTTCACGAAGGAACCGAGAGCGGTATTTAGAGTTTTGGAGAAACTGATGAACAATTTTCTGAAGGTGTCCCTGTTGGCCGCGGCAGTTGCCGTGAGTCTGACTGCTTGCCAAAAAGACGAGAAGACTGCTGCGAATACCGCAGAGGTCAAGGCAGAAGCCAGCAAGCCGGCAGAGGCCCCCAAGGCTGAAGCCAAGAGCTTTGAAGAGCAATCCGGCTATGCAATTGGCCTCTCCATGGGTCGTTATATCGCCAATACCCTGGAACGTCAGCAGGAACTCGGCATCAAGCTGGACAACAGCGTCATCCTCAAGGGTGTGACCGACGGTCTGGGCAAAGAAGCCAAGATGACCGACGAGGAGATCCAGAAGGTTCTGCAGCAGTACGACGCCAAGATCAACGAGTTGACCAAGGCCAAGGCTGACAAGGATGCCGTGGAAAACCAGAAGAAGGGTGAAGAGTACCTGGCTGCCAACGCCAAGAAAGAGGGCGTGAAGAGCACCGAATCCGGTCTGCAATACCAGGTCGAGAAGATGGGTACCGGCGCCAAGCCGAAGGCCACCGACATCGTCAAGGTCCACTACACCGGTACCCTGACCGACGGCACCAAGTTCGACAGCTCCGTCGATCGCGGCGAGCCGGCCACCTTCCCGCTCAACCAGGTGATCCCGGGCTGGACCGAAGGCGTGCAGCTGATGCCGGTCGGTTCCAAGTTCAAGTTCTTCCTGCCGTCCAAGCTGGCCTATGGCGAGCACGGTGCGGGTTCCATCCCGGCCAATGCCGTGCTGGTATTCGACGTTGAGCTGCTGGCTATCGAGAAGCCGGCTGCCGATGGCGACAACGCCAAGAAGTAAGCGGAAAACGTTGAAAAAACGGCTCCTTAGGGAGCCGTTTTTACTTGTAACTCCGCCCGAATGGCGGGATAAAAGAGAGTATCGCCAACTGTGCTAACATGGCGAGCGACACCCGAAATAGACAACAAAATCAATTGCAAGGATGGCTCCCGTGGCGGAAAGCAAACCTCGAGTCCTGTTGGTGGAAGATACCCGCAGTCTGGCGGTGGTCTATGAACAGTATCTGGCCCAGGATGGCTACGAGGTGCTGCGGGCCGATTGCGGCCAGCAGGCATTGGCGCAGCTGCTGAGCAGCCCGCCGCCGGTGGTGCTGCTGGATCTCGAGCTGCCAGACATGTCCGGCATGGACATCCTGCAGCAGATCACCGAACAGCAGCTGCCCTGCTCGGTGGTGGTGATCACCGCCCACGGCTCGGTGGATGTGGCGGTGGAGGCGATGCGGCTCGGCGCCTTCGACTTTCTGACCAAGCCGTTCGACGGCAAGCGGCTGTGCGCCAATGCGCGCAATGCCCTCAAGCACCAGCAGCTCAGCTCGCTGGTGGCCCAGTACCGGGAGAACTTCGAGCGCAGCTCGTTTGCCGGCTTCATCGGTGCCTCCATGCCGATGCAGGCGGTCTATCGCATCATCGAGAGCGCGGCGCCGAGCAAGGCGACCGTGTTCATCACCGGCGAGAGCGGCACCGGCAAGGAGGTGTGCGCCGAGGCCATCCACCAGTGCAGCCCCCGTCGCGAGCAGCCCTTCATCGCCCTCAACTGCGCCGCCATTCCCCACGACCTGATGGAAAGCGAGATCTTCGGCCACGTGAAGGGGTCGTTCACCGGCGCGCAGGGGGATCGCAAGGGGGCGGCCAGCCTGGCGGATGGCGGCACCCTGTTTCTGGACGAGATCTGCGAGATGGATCTCGACCTGCAGAGCAAGCTGCTGCGCTTCATCCAGACCGGTACCCTGCAGCGGGTCGGCAGCGGCAAGCTGGAGACGGTGGACGTGCGCTTCGTCTGCGCCACCAACCGCGATCCCCTGCTGGAGGTGAAGGCGGGGCGTTTTCGCGAGGATCTCTACTACCGGTTGCACGTCATCCCCCTCAGCCTGCCGCCGCTGCGCGAGCGGGGCGAGGACATACTGCTGCTGGCGCGAACCCTGCTGCAGAGTTATGCCAAGGAAGAGAACAAGCGCTTCAAGGATTTCGATGCCGAGGCGGCGCGGGTGCTGCTCGATTACCCCTGGCCCGGCAACGTGCGCGAGCTGCAGAACGTGGTGCGCAACATAGTGGTGCTCAACGATCGCGAGCTGGTGAGCCCCGACATCTTGCCGCCCCCGCTCAACGGCAGCCGTGCCAGCTTGCTGGCGGCGATCCCCGCTGCGGCCGCGACCGGCAGCGGTGCCGTGGTGGTGGCCAATGCCCCGATCCGCCCGCTCTGGCTGGTGGAGAAAGAGACCATAGAGCAGGCCATCGCCAGCTGTGACGGCAACATCCCCAAGGCGGCGGCGTTGCTGGAGATCAGCCCTTCCACCATCTATCGCAAGAAACAGGGCTGGGAAGAGGCGAGTCTGGCGTGAGGCCGGCGTCGGGAGGGGGTCACCCTCCCGGGGGATAAATGTGCGGGGCGGCCGATTGGCCGCCCCGCAGCGTTTGTGGCGGTCGCTCGCTAGAGCTTGGCCAAGAGCTTGAGGCGGGCCAGCCGCTCGGCCTCGTTGGCCTTGAGCCAGCGATCCTGCGAGAGCAGGAACCAGGCACGGGAGAAGTATTCGGCTGCCGCCGGATCATCCAGTACCAGCGCATTCTCCCCCAGCTCCTCGAACAGATAGCCATCCTCCGCCACCCCGGCGGCCGCCATATCGGCCTTTAGCTGCATCAGGTCGGCCAGCGCCTGTTCGTGCTGATCCTGGGCCCGCAGCAGGCGGGCCAGACTCCAGCGGGCGATAAAGGCCTTGGCCTGGTTGTTGTGCTGCTCGTGCCAGGCCAGACATTTTTGCTGGAAGCCTCTGGCCTCATCGAAACGACCCAGCTCGAACAGGGTCCAGCCCTGGTTGTTGTAGAGGGTGGCGAGCCAGCCGCGCACCTTTTGATCGGTACTGCGCTCGGCCAGCTCCATCGCCAGCTGATGCCAGCGGCTCTGCTCTTCCAGCGGCGCGGCGATGGCGATCATGTGGGCGGCATCGATGGCGAGATAGAGCTCCTTGTGCTTGAGCCCCAGCTGCCAGGCCTGCTCAAACAGCGTCTTGGCGCTGGCCTTGTCGCCGGCGGAGTTGAAGGTGCGGCCGCGCTCCAGCAGGGCGCGCAGGCGGGCTCGCGGAGTGGCGTCGGTGAGGCGGGGTTCTATCTCGTCGAGCAGCTGGTGCGCCTGTGCAAACTGGCGTTGCAGCGAATGGGTGCGGGCTATCTGGGTGAGCAGTTCCAGTTCGTACTGCAGATCGGCGGCGGCGCGCGCCTCGGGCAACAGGGCATGAAAACGCGGGGCGCTGGCGGCGGGAGCCCGATAATCCCACTGCGCCATGAAATCGGGCGGATTGTCCATTTGGCCTCCTTGCTGGCTATCCTCCCCCCAAGATGCCTGCTGGCCATTGTTTGTACAAGGGGCCCCCGTCACAGAGTGCCCCTTGAGTCATGTTTGCATCAGTGGCGAGCCGGTCAGTAGACCATGGCCAGGCTCATCAACATCAGGCCGAGGGCGGCGAAGGCTCCCTCCTTGATGGCGAGGCGCGGCACCAGCGCCTTGGGCAGGGCCGGGAACAGGCTGAGGGCGAAACCGAGCCCCGGCATCAGCCAGTGAAAGGCGGGGTTGCGCAGGCTGGGGTCTGCCGCACCATTGATGATGATGAGCAGGATGAAGAGGGTGAAGGCCGGCAGAATAAACCAGCGGGCGCTGCCGGCCGCAACGGCGCGCAGCGGCGAGATGCGATAGAGCAACAGGGTCACGATGAAGAGCACCAGGGGTGCCAGCAGGTAGAGTGGAGCCGGGTTCATAACGGGTATCCTGAAAAAAGGCGTGAGCAGCAGTGGCGGGATTTAATCAGCCCGGGGCGGGGATGACCAGCCACAAGGGCCCGGGCTGTGAAGCAGATCCCGGGCAAAGGTTTGTCGGCCTGGGCTTCAGCGAAGCCAGAACCAGGCGGCAAAGCCCAGCCAGCTGATGGCCAGCAGCAGCCAGGGCAGCGGATGCTGGCGGGAAACCTCGACCAGCTCGACGATGTCGTCCGGTTCCTCATCCTGCGGCGCTGCGTGGGACTGTTTGGCCCTGGCCTGCAGCTTTTTCTGACGGCTGGCCTCGCGGGCCCGCACCTTCATCTGTTTCTTGTATTCGTCTATGCCTTTCTGGATCCCCTGCGCGATCAGCTGGGTCTGCTCCTTGGTCTGCCCCGGCTTCTGGTTGGCACGGGCAATCTTCATCGCCTCCTGCTGGGTCTCGGGGGAAATCTTGTCGTACTTCGCCATCAAAGGGTCTCCTCGGCATCGATTGGCGGGGAGTATGCCATAAAAACGGCGCCCTCAGGCGCCGTTGCAACAGCTTGTGAGCCGGATCAGGGCTTGTAGTAGGTCACGGTCGCGTAGGGCAGCGGGTTGAGGGTGCCCTGGGACTCGGCGTACTCCATGAACATCTCGTTCTCACCGACGCCGGAGTCGACGTAGTCACCCTTGTTGGGCAGCTCTTCACGCTTGAGCAGGCCGTTGTAGCCATCCTTGCCGGAAGCGATGTAGGTGTTGGCACCGACCCGGTACACCTTCTCGTCATCCAGCGGCTGCCACTGGCCGTTGGCGTCCAGCAGTTCCAGCTTGGTGATGCGGGAGCCCTTGGCCAGCTTGCCGTCGTAGGTGTAGCTCAGGTGGCCGACGTAGGGGAAGGCACCGCTGGAAGCAGCGATCCCGGTCTCCAGACCGATGGAGTAGTCAACGGCGTACTCCAGGGTGGCCCGAACGTCCTTGCCCTTGAGGTTGAAGGCGGCGATCTTGTTGCCAAACGGCAGCAGGGTACCCATCACGTAACCGACCGAGAGCGGGCCCGCGTTCACGTCGGCACGCACACCACCGGCGTTCTGGATGGTGAAGTCGACCTTGGTGTTGAGCTTGTTGAGCTTCCAGTAGAGCGACTCGGCCACCAGAGGATCGATGAGGCCGGCGCCGTCCGGGGTGGTCGGCACGCGCACGTGGGTCAGCTTGGTCGGTACGTCGGCGATGATCTTGGCTTCGAGCTCGGCCACGGCCGGCTTGTATTCGGTGTCGATCACATCGCGCATGGCGGTGTTTTCCGGCACGATCTCGATGACCGGGGACTTGTTGATGAAGTCGACCACGTTGGTCTGCTCGGTGCCGCTGAGCGGCACTTTCTTCTTGGCCACTTCCTTGGTGAAGTCGTCGCCGGTCATCAGGGTGTTGCGGCCCTCGCACTTGGTGAGCTGGCCTTCCTTGCTGAGGGAGACGTTGACCAGGCCGTAGCCCTTGGCCCATTCACCGGCCTGCACGATACAGGTCTTGCCACCGTCCGGGTTGCTGACGATCTGGGCATAGGTATTGTCGTCGGCCGGGTTCTGGTTGTGGGCGGTGTAGCCGATGCTGTTGAGCTCGGTGATGTCGCCGAGGAAGGTCTGGGAGTGACCGCCGACGATCAGGTCGATGCCGTTGACGGCCTTGGCGACCGCCTGGTCATTTTGCAGGCCGATATGGGTGACCATGATGATCTTGTTGGCACCCTTGGATTTGAGGGTGTCGACCATTTTCTGGGCGGTCTCAATCATCGGCAGGAATTTGGTGTCGGTATCCGGTGAGGAGATGTCATGCATATTTTCCAGCACTAGCCCGAAAATACCCACGCTCTCGCCATTGACTTCCTTAATGACATATTCATGAATATTTTCACTGTCCTTCAGGGTGGCGCTACTGGATTTCACCATATTGGAAGCCAATACCGGGAAATTCACCCGTGAGACAAAGTCTTTAATAGCCTGGTTGCCCAGATCGAATTCGTGGTTGCCGAGCACCATGGCATCGATACCCATGTCGGAGAGCAGCCGGGACTCCTCTTCACCCTTGAACTGGGTGAAATAGAGGGTGCCCTGGAAGGCGTCACCACCGTTGAGCACCATGAAGTTGCGGCCCTCGTTGGCAGCCTGGCTGCGCAGCTCGTCCAGCTTGAACTTCAGGCGCGGATAGCCGCCCAGCTTGGCGTTGAACTTGAACAGCTCCTGGCCGGTGGGCTGGATCGCCAGCGCATTTTCGGTCGGGTCGAGGTGGGCGTGGGTATCATTGATGTGGGCAATGGTCAGATCCAGCGGAATATGTTCCTTGCTGCTGTTTTCTGAATTGCAGGCGGTCAGCCCGAACAGGGTAATAGAGACGGTGACGGCCAGTAGCGTCTTCTTCATCGGTAATATTCCTCTTGTTGTTATAGTCCTGTATATCGTTCCTGCATGACAGGAGTGTGGCGATTCTAGGCAAAAAGTAATAATTGGAAATAAACAGAGCTGATTCCTTTGAGCTACTGCACATTAATAAAGCAAATAAACGTTTGCTCTATTTGGCAGAGCAGAGGAAGGCGCGGCGGGGATTTTCCGCCAGCATGGGTGTCAATGCAACCCCATTGGCGTCAGAGGAGCTTCAAGGCGCAGGCGTGGGGCTCAGCTGCTGCAGAAATTGCTGCGGAGTGAGCGGGCGGCCATACAGGTAGCCCTGCAGGTAATCGACCTGCCGCTCGACCAGAAAGTCGGCCTGCTCCTGGGTCTCGACCCCTTCGGCGATGGTTTGCAGCCCCAGCCGGGTCGCCAGGCTGATGGTGCTGTCAAGAATATGACGGGAGAGGGCGTTGGTGCCGATCATGGCGACGAAGCTCTGATCGATCTTCAGATAGTCCACGTGAAACTGCTGCAGATAGGTGAGGCTGGAGTGGCCGGTGCCAAAGTCGTCCAGCCCGATCCTGACCCCCATCTGCCGCAACTCCTCAAACAGCCGCTCGGTGAGGTGGTTGGGGGTGATGAGCTCGCGCTCGGTCAGCTCCAGCACCAGGGTGATCGGGTTGGCGGTGAAGGCGGCGAGAAAGCTGCGGCAGTCATCCAGCAGGCTCAGCTGCTGGCAGTGGCGGGCACAGATGTTGAAGCTGAAGTGAAAGCGGGGCGGCAGCGCCGCCGCATGGGGGGCGAACTGCAGCCGCACCTGCTGCATCAGGGTCTGGGTCATCAGGATGATGAGGCCGCTCTCCTCCGCCAGCGGAATGAAGAGATCCGGCCGGATCAGCCCCTGGCGGTGGTGCTGCCAGCGCATCAATACCTCGCAGCCATGCAGCTGGCCGTTCTGGCTGACGACGATGGGCTGCAGATAGGGCACGAACTCCTGCTTGATGATGGCGCGCCTGAGCTCCTGGGTTGGGGTCGAGATATGGCTCCACCAGCGGTAGGTGGCAAGGCCGGCCAGCCCCCCCAAGGCCAGGATCAGCAGCACCATGCTGCCCTGCTTTTGCAGAGTCATGGCCAGTACGGCACTCAGCGGGAACCCCTGGTTGAGGCTGTAGCCGAACGTGGCCGAGTCGAGCCGGTAATTGAAGCCCCGCAGCCTGGGCGGTTGGCCATCGTGCACCTTGCCCTGCAGGTCGAGCCACTGCTCACCGATTTGCACCCAGCTGTGGGGCCCGGCGAGGTGCCACTGCAACGGCTTGCTCAGATGATAGGGGTTGATGGCGACCACCACCGCATGATCCCCTTCGCTCAGGTGGTAGAACAGCAGCGACGGTTTGCGTCCGAGCTGGGTGACCGCCTCCAGTCTGAGCAGCTCGTGCTGGCTGTTCTGCAGCCGGTCTTTGAGATCGATCTCGTCGAAGATGGAGGAGCAGTAGAGGCGACCGTTGCGGGATAGATTGACCGAGCGCACATAGGGGGAGGTGGCGACCAGCACCCGCAGCTCGCGGGCCACCTCGCGGCAGGGACGGCTGGCCAGCGGCAGCGCCGCCTTGGCCGCCAGGGTCGAGTGGTGCAGTGCGCTGTCGATCTGAGTCATGGCGCGTTCGGCGGCGGTCTGGGCCTGCTGGCGCGTCATCGACCAGGTCTGCCAGTAGAGGGTGACGAGGGAGATGAGGATCAGGGTGGCGCAGCACAGCAGGCTGGCCAGGAGACGAGGCATGTTGCTGCGACGCAGAAAGGGAAGAGCCATGGGCCACGCCTCGATGAAGAGTCAATTGAACAAAAAAAGGTCGGTCATACTACACAATCACACCTCAATCTCATAGCCGGTACAAGGGGCGGCATGGGCGGGCGCAGGGGGTTGGAAATGCCAAAAAGCAAAGACGGCCCGCAGGCCGCCTTTGTTTGTCATCGCAGGAAAAGCGCGTTTACAGCTGCTCGATGCCGACGATATGCCAGGGGGCATTGTCCTTGGCGAGGTTGCGCTCGAGGTGCCACACCTCCTTGATGTCCTCCTCGACCTGCTCCTGGCGATCCATGTAGCGGCCGCTGAAGCGCACGCTGACCTGGGCCCAGTCGCTGCCGTAGTCGGCGCGCACCAGCTGGGTGTCCACATACATCACTTCGGTATGCTGCTCACCGGTGAGCTCGGCCCGCTCGGCCTTGAGCTGTTCAAACAGCTCAGGACTCACGTACTCGCGTACCTTTTCCAGATCGTTTTTGTTCCAGGCTTCCTGCAGGGTGCGGTAGTGATCGCGAGCCCCGGCGAGGAAACCGTTCATGTCAAAACCTGGCGGCAGGCGGAACGGCACGTCGCTGTCGGCAAAACCGGTGGCCTGCGGGGCGCTGTGGTTCTGCTCGAACTGCTGGGGCGCCGCACTCTGGGGCGGCTGATAGCCGGCATAGGCCGTCTGTTGCTGTGGCGCCGCCATCTTGCCCTTGCGCAGGGTGCGGATCAGGAATACGGCCCCCAGTGCCAGCAGGGCGATCAGCAGGAAGTCCATCCCTTGCAGACCTTCGAAGGCGCCGCTGCCTAGCAGGTAGGCGAACAGACCGCCGGCCAGCAGGCCGCCGAGCAGGCCGCCCATCATGCCGCCCTTCTTGGGTGCCTGGGCGCCCACGGTGGGGTTCTTGGTGTCGACGGGTTTGGCGGCCGGTTGGGCCGGAGCCGTTTTATAGCTCTTGCCAAAGGATTTGCCGCCGCCAAATTTCTTGGCCTCGGCAATGGGTGCCCCCAGGCCAATGGCCAGGATCACGGCAAACAGGGTCAGCATCTTTTTCATTTTGACTCTTTTCACTCTCATCAGTGGGTGGGGCATGCTCTGCTTTGGCAAGCTCAGCGAGGCGCATGGCAGGCTGCCTGTCCCTCGTTGTATTGCAGCTTGCGACTATGATTAACACGATTGGCATGAATTATTCATGAACAGATTGCCCCGATCGGGGGCGTTGCGAGGAGACAGGCCATGAAAAGTCGACGACCGAGCCGCAAGGAGCGCAAGCTGCGCAACAAGGCGAGAGCCAAACCGCAGGATCAGACCCTGGTCTGGCCCTTCATGATTGTATGAATGCGAGACGGATTTCATCGGCAGGCGGCGCCAGCAACCATCAGGAGGGCGGTTGTGGCTGACAGAAGTGAATAGCGTGCATTTGCACTCGCGATGACGGGGTTTCTTTTGTAAAATTCCCGTCCCCTTCCCGCTGCGGTTTTTATGTGTATGGCAGAGCAAGTGACGGCGAAAAAAGACGCCAAGACACAACAGCTGAAAGTACCTCCCCACTCTTTTGAGGCCGAACAGTCCGTACTGGGCGGCCTGATGCTGGACAACGAGGCCTGGGATCGGGTTGCCGAACGGGTGATCGACAAGGATTTCTACAGCCGCCCGCACCGCCTTATCTTCCAGGCCATGACCCGCCTCTCCAACGCGGGCAATCCCATCGACCTCATCACCTTGCAGGAGGAGCTGGAGCGCTCCGAACAGCTGGAAGAGGCCGGTGGCTTCGCCTATCTGGTGGAGATCGCCAAGAACACCCCGAGTGCCGCCAACATCAGTGCCTACGCCGAGATCGTGCGTGAGCGGGCGGTAGTACGGGAGATGATCTCGGTCGCCAACGAGATAGTCGAAGCAGGCTATGAGCCGCAAGGGCGTACCTCCGGCGATCTGCTCGACCTGGCCGAGAGCAAGGTATTCAAGATTGCCGAGCAGCGCAGCAGCGCCAACGAGGGGCCCCAGCCGCTCAAGCTTATTCTCGAGCAGACCGTCGACAAGATTGAAGAGCTGTTCAAGACGCCCCACAACGGGGTGACCGGGGTATCGAGCGGTTACGGTGATCTCGACAAGATGACCGCCGGCCTGCAGCGCTCGGATCTGGTGATCGTCGCGGCCCGTCCCTCCATGGGCAAGACGACGTTTGCCATGAACCTGTGCGAGCATGCGGCGCTCACCGCCGACAAGCCGGTACTGATCTTCTCCCTCGAGATGCCCTCCGAGCAGATCATCATGCGTATGCTCGCCTCGGTGGGGCGCATCGACCAGACCAAGGTGCGAACCGGTCAGCTCGACGACGAGGACTGGGCGCGGCTCTCCTCCACCATGGGATTGCTGCTGGAGAAGGGCAAGATGTACATCGATGACGCCTCCGGCCTCACCCCGACCGACGTGCGTTCTCGCGCCCGTCGTATCGCCCGTGAGCACGGCGGCCTCTCGATGATCATGATCGACTACCTGCAGCTGATGCGGGTGCCGGCGCTCTCTGACAACCGGACCCTGGAGATCGGCGAGATCTCCCGCTCCCTCAAGGCGCTGGCGAAAGAGTTGCAGTGCCCGGTGGTGGCGCTCTCCCAGCTCAACCGAAGCCTGGAACAGCGGGCCGACAAGCGCCCGGTCAACTCGGATCTGCGGGAATCGGGCTCCATTGAGCAGGATGCGGACTTGATCATGTTCATCTACCGCGACGAGGTCTATCACGACGACAGCCCCGACAAGGGGATCGCCGAGATCATCATCGGCAAGCAGCGTAACGGCCCCATAGGCCGGGTACGCCTCACCTTCCAGGGTCAGTTCTCACGTTTTGACAACTACGCGGGTCCGGCGTTTGATGATGACTACTGATCATCGTCATCGCGATCCTGAAGAGAAAGAAAGTGGTGAGGGTCATCGCTGCAAAGCCGCGTAACGGTGCCAATATGCGGCCGGGTGCGCCTCACCTTCCAGGGTCAGTTCTCGCGCTTTGACAACTACGCGGGTCCGGCGTTTGATGATGACTACTGATCATCGTCAGCGTGATCCTGAAGAGAAAGAAAGTGGTGAAAGTCATCGCTGCAAAGCCGCGTAACGGTGCCAATATGCGGCCAGGTGCGCCTCACCTTCCAGGGTCAGTTCTCGCGTTTTGACAACTACGCGGGCCCGGCGTTTGATGATGACTACTAAGTAAGCCGGGAGCCTGCTCCCGGTATCCAGAAACAGTTTTCCCGGTTCGACAATTCTGCCGGTCCGGCCTTAGACGATGACAATTAAGGGCTGACACCCCCCGGTGCCTGGCGCGTTCGCGCGTTATCATGCCCTCGTAAGGGAAAACAGATGAAAGCGGCTATCGCCCAAATCAATACCGCGGCCCTGCGCCACAACCTCGCCGTGGTGAAACGCCACGCCCCCCAATGCAAGATCATTGCCGTGGTCAAGGCCAACGCCTATGGCCATGGGCTGCTGCCGGTCGCCCGCACCCTGGTGGATGCGGATGCCTATGCGGTGGCCCGCATCGAAGAGGCGCTGATGCTGCGCTCCTGCGCCGTGGTCAAACCCATCGTGCTGCTGGAAGGCTTCTTCAGCGCGGCTGACCTGCCGGTGCTGGCGGCCAACAACCTGCAGACCGCAGTGCACACCTGGGAGCAGCTCGAAGCGCTGGAGCAGGCGGATCTGCCTGCTCCCGTGGTGGCCTGGCTCAAGCTCGACACCGGCATGCACCGCCTCGGCGTGCGGGCCGACGAGATGCCGGCCTTTATCGAGCGCCTCGCCAAGTGCAAGAACGTGGTTCAACCGTTCAACATCATGACCCACTTCAGCCGCTCCGATGAGCTGGAGCAGCCCACCACCCGCGAGCAGATCGACTTGTTCAGCCAGCTGACCGCGCCGCTGTTGGGTGAGCGGGCCATGGCCAACTCGGCGGGCATCCTGGCCTGGCCGGATTCCCACTGCGACTGGGTGCGCCCCGGCGTCATCCTCTACGGCGTCTCCCCTTTCCCCAACACGGTGGCGGCCGATTACGACCTGCAGCCGGTGATGACCCTCAAGACACAACTGATTGCAGTGCGGGATCACAAGGCGGGCGAGCCGGTGGGCTATGGCGCCAACTGGGTGTCGGATCGCGATACCCGGCTCGGGGTGATTGCCATCGGCTATGGCGACGGCTATCCACGCATGGCCCCCAACGGCACGCCGGTGCTGGTCAACGGCCGCATCGTGCCGCTGGTGGGTCGGGTCTCCATGGACATGACCACGGTGGATCTCGGCCCCGGCGCCACCGACAAGGCTGGCGACGAGGCGGTGCTGTGGGGTGAAGGGCTGCCGGTAGAGCGGGTGGCCGACCAGATCGGCACCATCCCTTACGAGCTCATCACCAAGCTCACCTCCCGCGTCTTTATGGAATACGTCTAGGTGCCGTGAGCGCCAAACGTCAAAAAGCCCCGTATGCGGGGCTTTTTTTATGATGTTGTCGCGAGCTGAGGCTTCTTCTTAATGCCTGTGAGTCGTAGACACTGATGCAGAGGTTACTGCCGGTGCATCCGCACGAACTTTTCCATCAGCTGATCTTCTGTCTCCACGTGAGCGGGATCCCAGATGATGCAGTCGATGGGGCAGACGCTGATGCAGGTCGGCTTCTCGTAGTGACCGACGCACTCGGTGCAGCGACTGGGGTCGATCTCGTAGATCTCCTCGCCGAGGCTAATGGCCTGGTTCGGACACTCGGGATCGCACATGTCACAGTTGATGCACTTGTCGGTGATGAGCAGTGCCATCTCAGGCGGCCGAGTGCGGCTGACGGGTATCCTGGCGCTCACCGAGGTTGCGCAGCAGGATGCCGTAGTTCACGTCCACTTCCTTCGGCACCGGCACATAGACCACGTGGCCGTTGCCCGGCGCGGTGTCGATGAGCTCGCCCTTGCGGTTCTGCATCTGCTCCAGATTGAAGCTGAGGTTGCCCTGCGGGGTCATCAGCTCCAGGCTGTTGCCCACCAGGAACTTGTTCTTCACCTCGACTTCCACCATGTCACCGTTGCGACCGGTGATCTCGCCGACGAACTGCTGGGTGTCGGAGACGGAGTAGCCGTAGTCGTAGTTCTGGTATTCGCTGTGGTTGTGACGGCGCAGGAAGCCCTCGGTATAGCCGCGGTGGGCCAGGTTTTCGAGGGTACCCATCAGGCTGCGGTCAAACGGCCGGCCGGCTACCGCATCGTCGATCGCCTTGCGATAGACCTGGGCGGTGCGGGCGCAGTAGTAGAAGGACTTGGTGCGGCCTTCGATTTTCAGGGAGTGCACGCCCATCTTGGTCAGTCGTTCTACGTGCTCGACCGCGCGCAAGTCCTTGGAGTTCATGATGTAGGTGCCGTGTTCGTCTTCGAACGCACTCATGTACTCGCCCGGGCGGTTGGACTCTTCCAGCAGCACCAGCGCATCGGTCGGTTTGCCCAGGCCCAGGGTGTTGTCCGGGCGGATGGCGATGGGCTCCTGACGGTGGACGATCTGACCCACGTCATCTTCCTTGCCTTCGTGCACCTTGTACTCCCAGCGGCAGGAGTTGGTGCAGGTGCCCTGGTTGGGGTCACGCTTGTTGATGTAGCCGGAGAGCAGGCAGCGGCCGGAGTAGGCCATGCACAGCGCCCCGTGGACGAACACTTCCAGCTCCATCTCCGGCACCTGCATGCGGATCTCCTCGATCTCGTCCAGCGACAGTTCGCGGGAGAGGATGACCCGGGTCAGGCCCATCTGATGCCAGAACTTCACTGTAGCCCAGTTGACCGCATTGGCCTGCACCGACAGGTGAATAGGCATGTCGGGGAAGGCTTCGCGCATCATCATGATGAGTCCGGGGTCGGACATGATCAGCGCATCCGGCTTCATCTCCACCACCGGACGCATGTCGCGGATGAAGGTCTTGAGCTTGGAGTTGTGGGGCTGGATGTTGGCCACCACGTAAAACTGTTTGCCGAGGGCATGGGCTTCGTTGATGCCGAGCTGCAGGTTCTCGTGATCGAATTCGTTGTTGCGCACCCGCAGGCTGTAACGGGGCTGACCGGCATAGACGGCATCGGCGCCATAGGCGTAGGCGTAACGCATGTTCTTGAGGGAACCTGCGGGGGAGAGCAATTCTGGTTTAAACATGGCGGACTCTTCGTATCTGATTGCAAATCAGGACGGCGCCACCTGATGGCGCCGTATGGGTTGAGCTGCGCCGGGAGTGGGTACTCGCTCGGCGCGACCCGATAACGGCATATCCGTGCTGCAGCAGCATGCACCGGATAAACGGGGTGCGAGATTGTACTCGCCCTCACCGCATCATGCAATTTGGCAGGGGAACGCCCCCGGCGCGAGTCGGCGGCCAAAAATGGGCGGTTCAGGCCCAGCGAGAGAGGGGGGAGGGCATGGCGTAGGCGTAGCCTTGCTGATAGTCGCAACCGAGCCGGTTGGCGATTTCGATGTGTTGCAGGGTCTCGACCCCTTCGCACACCACCTTCATGCCGAGCCGCTGCAGGTACTCCACCAGACCGGTCAGCATGCGCAGGGCATGGGGTGTCTTGCTGGCTTGCAGCAGCAAGGAGCGATCCAGCTTGATGACCTCGTAGGGCAGCGCCAGCATGCGTTGGAAGTTGCACTCGAGGGTGCCGAAGTCATCGCAGGCGATATGGGCACCGTGGCTGCGCAGTACCTCGATCAGCGCCCTGTGCTGCCGTAGCAGCGGGGCCTGTTCCAGCACCTCGAACCAGATCTCGATCCCCAGCTTGCGCGCTTGCATCAGCACCAGCAGCAACAGGTTCTGATAGGTGGGGCTGTTCAGGGTCGGGTTGAGATTGATGGAAAGAAAATAGGGTCCGCCTTTTGCCAGGGTCGGCAGATCCCGCATGATGGCCCGCAGCATGACGATGTCCAGATGGAGGGATTGCTCCTCACTGAGAGAGGCAAAGTCGATGCCCTGATAGCTCTGCTGGGCCGGCTCCCAGCGTCTGGCCAGCACCTCATAACCCTTGACCTGATGATCCCGACCGATGATCGGCTGATAAAAGGGCACGGCAAGATCGGCCACCGCGATGCTTGCCATGTCACTGATTGGGTACTCTTCTTGAAATGCAAACACGGCACTCACCTGTTGACGGATAGGGTTGCGGATAATACAGCAGAAGAGATCGGAAAAGCCTGTAGGAATCGTCTGATAATTGACGTTAATTAACGCCTGCAATATAGGACTATTCCGATTAACGCTGGCTCGTTTGCGTCATAAACTGGCCGGGTAAATATACGGTGGGATGATTATTAAAGAGCCTTAACACTTGACCATGGTGATTGCTTAATTCATCCCCGCCTGTATAGGTAAACGCCTGGGGTGGTAATGAGAAAAATATATTCAATCTTGTTTTTGCTGTTCAGCGGCAATGCTTCTGCATCGGCAGAAATCAGTATCGGTACTCTATATGATTATATGTCTGGCCAGCAGAGCACCTATTTGAAACGGGTTCGCAATCAAGGCGATGCAACCGCCTTTGTAAAGGTGGCGATCCACGAAATCACTTATGACAGTGAAGGCCAGCCACAGGAGTCTCCTGAGCTGACAGAAGGCAACAGGGCACTGGTTGCTAGCCCCTCCAGGCTCATTATTCCGGCAAGTGGTGTGCAGGCAAGCCGTTTTCTGTTTATGGGAGAGCGCGATAAAGAGCGCTACTTCAGGGTACGTTTTATACCAGTCCTGCCCAAGGCAGAGGATGGCTTTGATATTGATGCTGCGACTATCCAGGAAGAGCGTGAACAAGTATCTGCTGGTGTAAACATATTGACCGGGTTTGGTTCAATCCTGTTCGTGATGCCTAGACAAAGTCACTTTGATACTCAAATTATCGAAGATGAGAAGATGACCACCATTATCAATAAAGGCAACACAACACTCATGCTGGATTTTTTTGAAGAATGTGATGGACGGAAAAAGAACTGTTCCAGTCCAACCAAAATTCATCTGTTGCCAAATATGAAAAAGCAGTTGATGAAGAAGAGCGATCACCTATATCGGTTTGCACTGATAGAGGGTGACAAGAGTAGAAACATGGTGATCGGTCACTGATGTTTCGTATTTCAAAAAAGGAGAGAGCAATGAAAGTATGGATAGCAGCGCCTTTGGCCATGCTGATGTCAGCCAACCTGATGGCTGCCGAACGTGTCGAGCATCAGGTCACCGTGACCGCCCAGATCCCGACCGAGGCGTTCTATGTGCAGCCCATCGGTGGTGACGACTGGATGAGCACCCCGCAGAAGCTGGCCTACAACCCTTACACCAAGAAGCTGGACAAGCTGAGCAAGCAGATGGAAGCCAAGAGCACGATCGGCGCCATCACCGGCTACCTGACCAACCCGGCCGTGATTGCCAGCGGCAGTGACAACATCGCGCTGAGCGTCAAGCTTGGTGGTGTTGCGCTGTCCACGACGTCTGCTGAAGTGATCAAGGCTGACGATGCCAAGACCGGCAAGCTGCTCGAGCTGGAAGTGATCCCTGCCGATGCCCCCGTCACTGGCTACAAGCCAGGTAATTACCAGGGCGTGGTCAACATGATTTTTGAATCAGAAGCACCCTAGGCTGGCGCATAAGCCTTCCTTTCAAGGCTCCCTGCGACAGGGGGCCTTTCTGTCTGCATCGAGAAGAGTGAGATGAACAGTGTTGTATTCTCCGTTCCTGCTGGTCCTGGTGGTGTTGTGCTGGCCGGCCTGGGCCAATGAGGCACGTGTAACGCAGCCGCTTGATCTTTTGCAGCAAGCGGAAAGCTTGCCTGATGACTTTGCCGATCACTTCTTCGGTGTTCCGCTGGCGGTGCGCATCCTGTTGGATGGGCAGTTGCTGGGGGAAGGCGAGGTAGTGCTGGGCAAAGATACCAGCGTGCAATTATTGACATTGACGGACAGCTACGAATCCGAGTTGAGTGAGCGAGATCGCCAGCACTGGAGCCAGATTTTATCCAGTCCCCATCAATTGGGGCCTTGCCTGCAGAAGTGCAAGGACGGAGTGCTAGCGCTGGAATATAGCCTTGAAAACTCCCAGCTCTCCGTCTTGACCGCCAACGTGGAGAAGGGACGACAGCCGACCCGCTACCATGCTCTGCCCGAGGGGGGCAGTTACGGCGCTCTGCTGCGCCATCAGTTGAACCTCAGCCAAGGAGAAGGCGAACAGCGCAGCGGTCGCTACAACCTGACGGCGCAGGGCAGTATGGGCGAGTGGAGTCCACTGTTGGAAGGGGAGTTAAGTCAATCTGGTGACGGTCAGGGGACGTTGCACCATATTCAGCAACTCTATGCCGAGCATGAGGGGGCTGGCCGTTTCTACCGATTGGGATATTTCTCGCCTTATGCCCAGGGATTGGTTCGTCAGCCGGCACTGTTTGGTGGACGTACCCCTACCGTGCTGGGGGTGATGCTGGGTGATTCCGATACCTTGTTGATTGAGCAAGGGCAGGCGAGCGCGACTCCTGTTTACGTGACGCCGAGTCGGCCCGGTATGGTTGAAATATACCGGGATGGACAGCTCATCAACTCGCAGCAAGTGATCGCCGGGTTACAGGCGCTGGATACCCGAGTGCTGCCAGCCGGTATCTACGAAGTAGAGCTACGGATATTGGAAGATGGTCAAGTCACCGAGCGGCGACGTGAGACGATCTACAAGCCGATGAATTGGCGGAATCCGGACGAGACTTGGCGGTTCAACCTGTTTGCCGGTCAGCAGACCCGCTTGCTCAGCAATTGGGATGAGAGTGATGTCAGCAGCTTGAGCAGCGGGGTCATGGTCAACCATCTGCTGGCACCTTCCGTCATCGTCGGCGCATCCAGCCAATATATCGATGAACGTTGGCAAAACGGTCTGTCAGCGGATTGGGGCCTGACTGAGCAGTGGCGACTGCTTGGCAACCTGATGACCACCCAAGGGGTAGGACATGGCTTCGATTTGCAGCTCCTCCATCACTATGGTTCCGGCAGTGTGGTGCTGGGTCATCAGCAGCAATATTTGAGTCAGAGCGAGGCGCCTGACAATACGACCCAAAGCACGCTGTCGCTGCAGCAGCGCCTCAGTGACAGTCACTCAGCCAGCCTCTATTTATCCCATCAACCGGGTTACGGGGCCGGTGCTGACCTCGGATGGCGTTATAACGGCGAGTTGTTCAGCCAGAACATGAGCTGGAGTCTGACGGTGTTTGACCGGCCCGGCAGCATCAGCACGGCCTATGCCCGTGATCGGGGGGGCATGCTTTCCCTGAGCATGAACCTGGGGGGGGAGCGCAGCCTGCTGGCCATCGGTATCGGCAGTCGAACCTCCCGCTCCGGTGGACAGGAACGCAATGGATCCCTCAGTTATCAGCAGTTGCTGGAATGGGGGGCGTTGCAAAGTGTCGGTGCCAGTTTGACGTCCGATAGCTACGGGGTGGGAACGGCTGGATATGCCCGTTTTGAGGGACAGCAGCTGAGTGGTGATGTCCACTTGCAATCCTCCTCCTACAACCAGGCCGTCAGCGGTGGGCTCAATCTGGATAGCACCATGGCGTTGGGTAATGACGGAAGTCTGGCCATAACCGGACAACCGCAAGGATATGAAGCAGGGATGATAGTGGATGTGGAGTCTGATATGCCTGAGCTGACCCTGCGGGCCGATGACGAGCAGGGCCGTTATACGGTGCTGAAACCGGGCCGTAATCTGGTTCCTGTGACCGCCTATCGCCGCAGTGTGGTGCAGCTCGACCTGGCTGGGCACGATGCCCCATCGATGAACATCCGACCGAACGTGTTGCCCTACCACCTTAATAAGGGGGGAGTGGCGTATCACAAGGTCAATGTCATGAAAACGGTGACCGTGATAGGTCGTTTGCTGGACGGTGAGGGTTCTCCCATAAAGGGGGCCATGGTTATCAACCACGCTGGCCGTACCGTGAGCGAAGCTGACGGCTTCTTTGCCGTCGAGATGAGCGAGCACAATCCCAGCTTGCAGGTAGAACATCACGGCGGTCAGCGGTGTGATGTATCGCTCGACATGAGCCGGGTCGAGCGTCAGCAGGAGGTGCTCTTGCTGGGGGATCTGACCTGCATGGCTCAGGAGTTGGCTCGTCAATGATGTTACGTAGGAAAAGAAGATGAAGGCTGCAATGCTGTATCGTTATGGGTGGCTGTTGCTGTCCTGTCTGACCGGGTTGGCTCATGCCGGCGCGATTACCATCACGGCCGAGTATAACCCGGCCAACTATGTTGAAGACCGGGCGATATTTATCAATACCACCCCTTGTGCCCAGGCGTCGGTGAACTGGTGTTCGTCGGGCACGGCATCGATCGATAAACCCCATGCGGTTATGATTTCGACCAATACCTATCGGCAGGTGAAAAATACCGATGACAAGCGCTGGGGCATTCATTACCTTACGTTTCCGGCTGCTCGGGATGTATCAGTTTTCAATTCGTCAACGGGGCGTTCCTATACCTTCAAGTTTATCTTGACACATATTGGAACCCAGATATTGATGGATTACCCTAATATGCTGCCAGAACAAGGTGATTGCATTAATGATAGATATTCTGAAAGTAATTTCGCATCATTTCATTTTAGCAAAATAAAGGAGTCCAGGCAGTTATCTGGTGGCCTCTGCTATAGCGACAAAAACCATTTGAGCAAGACGGTCAGAATTGCCAATCTGTATTTGGGGTATAAACTGCAATCTCCCAGCCCGTTACTTATGGAAAATGGTGTTTATCGTGGGAAATTGGTCTTTCTAATGGGGGAAAATAAAGATTTTGACCTTGGCGGGGGGACGTATGGTGATACATATTGGGAGGTTAATCTTGTCATAACGGTCAAGCACCAGATAAAGGTGGAGATGCCAGCTGATGCAAGTAAAGTTGAGCTGAAGCCTCCTCATGGTTGGACTGAATGGATGCAAACTGGAAGAACCCCTCCTTATTTGGAAGGTGATATATCATATAAAATATGGGCAACTTCTGATTATGCTGTATTTGTAAGGTGTGGTAGTCTCAGTGGCACAAATTGTTTATTGAAAAATTCACAGACAGGTTATACGTCTCGGCTGACAGTATACAATATGAACGCGCTGGGAGAGGAAACCATGCTTTCCCCCGTTAGTGCTAACAGATTTCCTGTTGATAAGGATGGAGCGGGGATATTTGGTAAAGATCAGAAGATTATTTTTAGAATAGATAAAGCCAACTTAAGTCAGGTCTTAAAAAATCCAGGCGGGGTATACACAGGAACTGTAGTCATTGTATTTGATGCAATTATATAGGTCGTTTGATATTGGTAAAAAGGGTTAAACCAACCCTTTTTCTTTGGCATATTGAAACAGCGCACTGTCGCTGTGCAGACCGAGCCGCTGCATGGCGCTCTTCTTCTGGGTGCTGATGGTCTTGATGCTGCGATTCAAATACTCGGCAACTTGAGAAACTGACATGCCGCTGGCCAGTAGACGTACGACTTCATTTTCCTTGGGGGTCAGTTGCAGTGGTTCATCTGGGTTAGTCATACCGCTTTCTGCCAATAACATTTTCACCGAATGGCCAAGATATTCTTGACCAGACAAAACATGGTGAATGGCATCCGATAGTTCACTGATGACAGCTTTCTTCAATAATATTCCACTGACACCAAGTTGCAGCAAGGCTCGGAGTATTCCGGCATTTTGTATCTGCGTCAGCACGATAATGGATAGCTGTGGGTAATTCCTTTTTAAACTCTGGATCATGGCCAGGCCATCGCTACGTGAGTCACCCGGCATACTGAAGTCAGTTATCAAAAGATCGCAGTGATGTTGCTGCAATGTTTTGAATAATTCAGAAACTTGATGTGCTTCGGCAACAATTTCGCAACCAGCTTGGTGTTGTGCAATAAGGCTGCGGATCCCGGTAAGTATCAGCGGGTGATCGTCGGCAAGAATGATCTTGGAAGACATATATGAGCCCTATATGAAAATTAGAGTAATATTTACACTAGCAAACATTTCATTTCTATACTACTTTGCACGACCATTTTTTTAGTATTCAGATAATGTCTGCCTTTTCAGAATTGGTATAGTGAGATGTCTTCATATGAGCATATATCGATGCATAATCGTTATAACGGTATTTAATTTTTGCATATTTCCAAAGTTAGCATTCGCTCATAAAGACACCTTATTACCAACAATAAAAGTCGGGTTATTAGCTGGCGGCTGGGGACCATTTCAGCGGTGGGATGGACATAATGCCAGCGGCTTCAGTGTCGAGTTGATTACCATATTGGCCAAGAACCTTGACTATCGCATTGAATGGAAAGCCTATCCGGATTGGAACCAGTTATATATGGCGAGTTGTGCGGGTCAGGTTGATATTCTGCTGGATGCCTTTCGTGCAGATGAACGAGAGTGTGTTACCTACAGTCGTCCTTATTACTCTTCACCAACAGTGGTGGTGGTACGTCATGACTCTCCTTTTTTTAGAGATGTCAGTGGGTTAAGTAAATCTCGAATGGCTATAGAGGCAGGTTTTTTAACCGAGAAGCTGGTTAGAGCCTACTATCCGGATGTATTGCGTCTGTTGTTTCGAGATACCGACATGGCTCTGCAAGCCGTTTTGGACAAGAGAGCCGATGCCTATATCGGCAATTTGCATGTCACGAATCAGTTTATTGCCCAGCATCCAGAACTGGCCGTGGTTGCTCAGGCCCCCTTGTTGATGGAGAGCCTGCACCTTGGTATCAGCAAACATAAATCCAGACTGGGAGTCCGGTTTGATACCGCGATTCAGGCGCTGACGGTGGAAGAGCGCAGTGCTCTTGAACAGAGCTGGTTAAGTGATGGCAGCTTGAGTTTTCAGGGACACAGCGGTTTTTTACTGCGCCCTGATGAGCGTGAGTGGCTCTCCCGTCTGCCTCCCCTCAGGCTGGGTTTTATTCCTGGGTGGGTGCCGTTTTCCTATGCGGATCACGAGGGTAAATTGACGGGGTTGATAGGCGATTATCTGGATGTGTTCAAGGACAAGCTGGGCTTGGCCTATCAATACCGTGTTGATCAGAGTTGGCCAGAGCTGCTGCAGGCATTGCTTCATCAAGACGCTGATATTGCGGTCATTCCTATTCGAATCAGCCAGAGGGTTGCGGGTTGGCAGGTGAGCCAAGCTATTGCGTCCTTTCCCGTGGTCATTGCCATGTCTCGTGGCAGCAGCACTTTTGGGGGATTTGCAGAGCTGGCGGGCAAGCACTTGATCGTCACCGACAGCTTGCTGATTACCGAGTTGAAGTCCCGGATCCCTGACATACAGACCACGGTTGTTTCCAGTCCAAAAGAGGGGTTGGCGATGGTGGCCTCCGGCAAGGGCGATGCCTATATGGGCAATCTGGCGGTGATATCACGGCTCATCAACGAGCACTTTGATGACTCGCTGCATATTGTCGCGCCTACACCTTTCAGGGATGAGCTCGCGGTTGCCGTACGAGAGATTTATGCCCCTTTGCTGCCACTCATTAACCGGGTGTTGGACAGCATGAGTGACAAGGAGAAGCGTCAGATCCGCAACAGCTGGTTGGCGGTGAACTACAGCGAAGGGATCTCGTGGCACAAGCTGGTCAGTACCCTGATCCCTGTCGGCGCCGGTATCACCCTGTTTATTCTTTCACTCTCTATCGCTTACTTTCACCTGCGCCAGGAGATAACCCGCCGGCGTCAGGTGGAGGCCGATCTGGCTTTAGCCAAGGAGGCGGCCGAGCTGGCCGCCAGGCAGAAGGCCGACTTCCTCGCCACCATGAGCCACGAGATCCGGACCCCCATGAACGGCATCATCGGGATGGCGGAGCAGCTGCGTTTTACCTCGCTCGATCCTGAGCAGCGCCAGATGGTGGGTATCATCAATCAGGGGGCGGAAGGACTGCTCCAGCTGATAGGCAATGTGCTGGATTACTCCAAGCTGGATGCCGGCAAGATGGCGTTGGCACCCACCAGCTTTCTGCTGCGTGAGCTTATCGACAGCGTGCTGACAATGACCAGTAGCGAGTTGCAGCGCAAAGGGTTGCAACTCTATCTGCGTGTTGATGATGAAGTGGGCGCCCGTTTCTATGGTGATGTGCTGAGGCTCAAGCAGGTGCTGTTCAACCTGGCCAGCAATGCGATCAAGTTCACCGAGCGCGGCTTCATCGAACTGTCGATCAGAGTAGAGGGAGAGACGGATGAAGAGCAGTGGCTGTTGCTTGGGGTGCAGGATACCGGCATCGGTATGAGCGAAGATGTGCAGGCCCGTGTTTTCAATGCCTTCGAGCAGGCGGATGGCGCCACGACCCGCAGTTATGGCGGGACCGGACTTGGTCTCAGTATCAGTCAGACACTGGCGACCTTGATGGGGGGGCGATTGAGGCTTGAGAGTGCCCCAGGGCTGGGTACCCATATCGGCTTGTCTATCCCCCTGGCACTGGAAGCGCGCTATGAGCCGGATCCCAAGCTGGCGGGGCTGAACGTCTTCATGGCATTGCCGGATGGCAAACTGCACCACACGCTACGGTTGCATCTGCTGTCGCTGGGGTTGCGGCTGTGTGAGGCCCCACAGGGCGCGCACTTGTTGTTTGGCGACCTGAATGAGCCGGCCGCCATCCGGGTCGCGCCGCTTGGCAATGTGCTGGGTTATCAGCTTCGTGATGATGGTCATTATTGCCTCAACAGTAATCCCCTGACCTGGCAGGCCGTGAGGGATGTCTGTTATCGCCAGCTGGACCTGGCCGAGCAACTGTCGTCCGATTTTTCGTCAGTTGGAGCGGATCAACCACTGTTGCCACAGCGATTGCTGGTCGTCGAGGATCACCACCTGAATCAGGTTTTGGTGCAGCGCCAGCTCAAACAGCTCAATCTGCAGTGCGATCTGGCTGAGAATGGTCGACAGGCGCTCGCCATGCTGACTTTTCATCGCTATGACCTGATCCTGTGCGATTGCCAGATGCCGGTGATGGATGGTTATGAGTTTACCCGTCGGGTGCGGGCCACAGAGGGGCTGGCACAACTCCCCATCATTGCCATGACGGCCAATGTGTTGCCGGAGCAGGCACAGCGTTGTCTGGCGGCCGGCATGAATGATGTGCTGGGCAAGCCCGTACTCATGGACGGACTGCGCCAGATGCTGATGAAATGGCAGATATTGCCGGTACTCAGGTTGCTCGATATCAACCTGTTACAGGCAGCATTTGGTTCTTCACTTGAGACAATGCTGGTGTCGTTTCGTCAGGAGCTGGAACAGTCCCTTGGCTTGAGCCATGAGGATGACAAGGCGCTTGCAAATTGGGTGCATCGGCAGGCTGGAACGATAGCCATGATGAGGGTTGACGGAGTTGCAGAGCAGGCATGGCATCTGGAAGAGCAAATCCGCAAAGATGGGCGTGCAGGATGCGAGGTGGAGTTGATGAAATTTCGCGATGTTTTGCAACAACTTGTCGATGAGCTAGCGGCACTATCCCGGGACTGTCGTCAGCCTGCTGTGGCTATCTGATGACAACGCAGGGTGACCGGAGGAGGGGGCGGGCTGTACGGCCTGTGCCAGCCAGGCCCAGTCGAGCAGGGGGGTATCGGCTTTGAAGCGCTGATAGGCAAGGCCCTGGTCGATGGTCAGAAACAGGGTGGTCGGCAGGCCGATGCGGTTGGTGTAGCGCACCATCACCTCGCCGCGATAGGAGCTGAGTCGTTGCTGCAGCTGCGGCAGACTCAACCCGGTTGCCTGTCCCTTTTCATCCCAGATCTCGAACATGGTCATGTCTCTTGATGCGATGGCAATACTGTTTCCAAAAGCGGGCCGGCAGGCAATTGTCAGATCTGACAGTGTCAAATGGATAGAAGTGTGAAAAGCGAAAACCCGGCACTGGGCCGGGTTTTCTTGAATGATGGTGGAGGGAGAAGGATTCGAACCTTCGAAGGCAGAGCCGTCAGATTTACAGTCTGATCCCTTTGGCCGCTCGGGAACCCCTCCACAGGGGCCTTGCATATTGTGTTCAGGAAGATGGTGGAGGGAGAAGGATTCGAACCTTCGAAGGCAGAGCCGTCAGATTTACAGTCTGATCCCTTTGGCCGCTCGGGAACCCCTCCACGTGGTATTTTCCTGATTGTTGCACTTGAATGGTGGAGGGAGAAGGATTCGAACCTTCGAAGGCAGAGCCGTCAGATTTACAGTCTGATCCCTTTGGCCGCTCGGGAACCCCTCCCCAAGTGCGAGGCGCATACTATCAGATCTTCGCTCTTTGTGAACCCCTGGTGGGCCTATCTGGCGATAAAAAAGTGCCATTCGGTCATTTTTTGATATTTGTCGCTCATTTTTCACGCTTATCAACGACTTCCTTGTCGCTGTCAGACCAGATCCAGGACTCATCGCGGGTGTGAAACATCATCAGACAACATGCGCCGAGTAGCGTTTTGTACTGAAAAAATCACCTTCTCTTCTAAGTGTGATGGCTGACCGCTTCCTTGATGGACATTGCTGCTGCCGCATTTTACTCTCGCCATGTTATTCAACTGTTAACATGGATTGTGGACTTTCCCTATGCAGGCTCTCGATATCGCCGTGTTGCGCGGCCAGTTTCCCGCTCTCAATCAGCTGGTTGAGGGCAAAGCCCCCATCTTCTTCGACGGCCCCGGTGGCGCTCAGGTGCCACATGCCGTACTCGCCGCCATGACCGATTACCTCGGTCACTTCAACGCCAATCTGGGGGGCCCCTTTTTCTCGGCCAGGGTGACCGAGCAGCAGGCGCTGCGGGCGAGGCTGGCGGTGGCCACGTTGCTGGGGGCTGAGCGGGCAGAAGAGATAGTGTTTGGCGCCAACTTCACCACCCTGACCTTTGCGCTCAGCCGAGCGCTGGCGCGGGAGTGGCAGGCCGGTGACGAGATCATCGTCAGCGCGCTCGATCACTACTCCAACGTCTCCAGTTGGCAGCAAGCGGCGGCGGATCGCGGCGTGGTAGTGCATCAGGCAAGAGTGGACGTGGCCACCGGCGGGCTGGACTATGAGCATCTGTTCAGCCTGCTGGGGCCCAAGACCCGGTTGGTGGCGGTGACGGCCGCCTCCAATACCACCGGCACTCTGGTCGATATCCCTCGTATCGCCGACGCGGTGCACGGGGTAGGGGCCTTGCTCTATGTGGATGCGGTTCACTTTGTTCCCCACGAGCGTATCGATGTGCAGGCCTGGGATTGCGATTTTCTGGGGTGTTCCGCCTACAAATTCTTCGGCCCGCATCTCGGCATTCTCTACGGCAAGCATCGTCACCTGGCGCATTTCACTCCCTATAAGGTTGAACCGGCCAAGAACGTGGCGCCCTACAAGTGGGAGACCGGCACCCAGAGTTGGGAAGCACTGGCCGGGGTGGAGGCCACCGTCGAATACCTGGCCTCCTTGTCCGGGTTGGACGGTACCGAGCATGAGCTGGAAGCACGCCTCGATCTGGCGTTTGCCCGCAGCCAGGCCCACGAACGCCTGCTCAGCGAGCACCTGCTGGCCAAGCTGGCCGAGCGGCCTTGGTTCACCCTGCACGGCATTCACAACAGCCTGGGGCGCACCCCGACCTTCGCCCTGACGTCAAACCGCTATACCCCGGCCGAAATGGCCGAGTTTTTGGGGCAGCATCAGGTATGCAGCTGGGCCGGCCATTTCTATGCCTTGGCACTGGTTGAGCAACTGGGGGTGAGCGATGGGGTGCTGCGCATAGGCTGCATGCACTACAACACCTCGGCCGAGATTGACCGCCTGTTTGCCCTGCTCGACGATATGCCGCATTGAGATAAAACAGCCCGGTTATGCCGGGCTGTGTCGTTTCATATCTCTGCCGCCTGTTAGCGGCCCACGATGGCGTGATGGATATCCTGCAGCGGCAAGACATGGCGGGCGGCGCCAAGCTTGATGGCCTCCTTGGGCATGCCGAAGACCACGCAGGAGGCCTCATCTTGGGCGAAGGTGTTGGCGCCGGCCTCCAGCATTTCCCGCAAGCCGCGGGCACCGTCATCCCCCATCCCGGTCATGATGATGCCGGTGGCATTGCCGCCGGCAAACTTGGCCACCGAGCGAAACAGCACGTCCACCGAAGGGCGGTGGCGGTTGATGAGGGGGCCATCCATCACGTCGACGTGATAGTAGGCGCCGCTGCGTTTGAGCAGCATGTGCTTGCCGCCGGGGGCGATCAGCGCCAGCCCGGGGATCACCCTGTCATTGCTCTTGGCCTCCCGCACTTCTATCTGACACAGGCTGTTGAGCCGCTCGGCAAACGAAGCGGTGAACTTCTCCGGCATGTGCTGCACGATGACAATGCCGGGGCAGACCCGGGGCAGGGTGGTCAACACGGCTTCCAGCGCCTGGGTGCCGCCGGTGGAGGTACCGATCGCTACGATCCGCTCGGTGGTCTGGGCCATGGCATGCTGGCTGGCGGCGGGCATGATGGCGTCGGCGTTGAGCTTGGGGGCGACGCTGGGGGCGGGCACTTTGGCCAGTCGTCTGACATTGGCCTGGGCGGCTGCGCGTACCGCCATGGCCAGCTCCTGCGCCGACTCCTGCAGAAAGCTTTTCAGGCCGACGGTGGGCTTGGTGATGATATCCACGGCGCCGGCGGCCATGGCCTGTAGCGTGGTTTCTGCCCCCTTCTCGGTCAGGGAGGAGCAGATGACCACAGGAGTGGGGTGTTCGGCCATGATCTTGGTGAGGAAGGTAATGCCATCCATGCGCGGCATCTCCACGTCCAGCACGATCACGTCCGGCCACTCCTTCTTCAGCTTCTCCAGCGCAAACAGCGGGTCAGACGCGGTGGCGATGACCTTGATGTCGGGCTCCTGCTCGAGAATGGCCTGCAATACCTGCCTGACCACGGCGGAATCATCCACCAGCATGACCTTGATCTGTTTCATTCCCGTCCCCTTAGCGATGTGGCAAGCGGTGATGACGCACCCAGACATTGCCGTTGGCCAGCTCAAAAATCAGGCTTCTGTGTCCCGCATGGCCAAGATGGTGGGCCTTGATGGTGAGGCCCAGGTGCTGGGTCAGTTGCCAGGCAGCCTTGATGTTCCTGATGGCCACATTCATGGTGTTGAGCGTTTGTTGTTCGATAAACATGTTGCCGCCGCCAAACAGCTTGACCTCGTATTCGTGGATGGGGGCGGGGTATTTGCTTATTTCATTGATAAATAATTGGATTGCCTCATCGGCATAGCGACCGTCCAGACTCATGGTGCTGTGACCGCGGCTGGGCAGCATGTAGTGACACATGCCGCCTCGCTTCTGTTCCGGGTGCCACATGGTAATGGCCACACAGGAACCAAGATGGGTGCGGATGATGGTGTCATCCTGCCCAAAATAGAATTCTCCGGGTTGCAGCGAGACCTCTCTCATATTGAAACCCTTATGGTTTCAGATAGATGGAAGGCGATACCAGTTGCAGGCCATGGGGCAGACCGTTCAGGCTCTCGGCATGGCTGACGATGAGATAGCCCCCTTTGCGCAGGCGCGGCACCAACCGTTGCAGTACCTGGGCCTTGGTCTCCCGGTTGAAATAGATCATCACGTTGCGGATCAGGATGACGTCGAACAGCCCGATGTCGGGCAGCTCCTGATTCAGATTGATGTGATGAAACTGCACCTTCTCGCGCAGCTTGCGATCGATGATGAAGGTGCCTTCCTGAAAACCGACCCCTTTCAGGCAGTACTTCATCAAAAATGGCAGCGGGATGTTGTGGGCCCGCTCGATGGGATATTGCCCTGCTCTGGCCTGCTCCAGCACGCGGGTCGAGATGTCAGAGGCGATCACCTCCCAACTGCCATGGTTCAGATTGTCGGCCAGGGTCATGGCCAGGCTGTAGGGCTCTTCACCGGAAGAGCTGGCCGCGCTCCAGATCCGTACCGCCCGTTCTTTTGGCAGTTGTGCCAATACCTTGTTGCCGAGAAATTCAAAGTGCTTGGGTTCGCGGAAAAAATAGGTCTCGTTGGTGGTGAGCAGATCGAGTGCGACCTGCAGCTCTGCCCCCCGGTTATTCATGATCAGGCTGAAATAGTCGCCATAGCTTGCCAGCTCGTAGTGGCAGAGCCGCTTTGACAGGCGGCTGGCGACCAGGGCCTTCTTGGCCGGTGACAAGTCGATACCCGCCGTCTGGTGGATCCAGCGTTGAAACTGCGCAAATTCATCATCATGCAACTGGGTCTGATACACGCGCAAACTCCCTGCGGTGAGCGAGATGCGGGTGAGCTTGGCCCACCCGCATCAGGCTAGAAGCGGATAAAGTCGGCGTCATTGTGAGGGCGTGGCGTGGTGCCTACACCTTCCTGGCCATTGCCCTCGTGCATGAAACGCCCCCGTGTGCCACCACGGGCCGGTGCCTTCTGGTTGGTGCCGTGCTTGTGCTGTTCCAGCGTGAAGAACTCCATCGCCAGTTGCAGCTGTTCGGCCTGGCTGCTCATCTCCTCGGCGGTGGCGGCCAGCTCCTCACTGCAGGAGGCATTTTGTTGAGTGACCTGGCTCAGCTGATTCATGGCGATGTTGATCTGGCTGACGCCGGTGGACTGTTCGGCGGAGGCGGCGCTGATCTCCTGCACCAGATCCGAGGTCTTGTTGATGGAGGGCACCATCTGATCGAGCAGACGGCCCGCCTTCTCCGCCATGTCGACACTGCTAGAGGCGAGCTCACCGATCTCCTGGGCCGCTACCTGGCTGCGCTCCGCCAGTTTGCGCACTTCGGCGGCCACCACGGCGAAGCCCTTGCCGTGATCCCCCGCCCGGGCGGCCTCGATGGCGGCATTGAGGGCCAGCAGATTGGTCTGGTAGGCGATGTCGTCGATGATGCCGATCCGCTTGGCGATCTGCTTCATGGCATCGACCGTGAGCTTGACGGCCTCACCGCCTTCCACGGCCTCCTTGGCGGCCTTGCTGGCCATGCCATCGGTGACCTGGGCATTGTCGGTGTTCTGGTTGATGCTGGCGCTCATCTGCTCGATGGAGGCGCTGGTCTCTTCCATGCTGGAAGCCTGTTCGCTGCTTGACTGGCTGATGGACTGGGCGGTGGCGCTGACCTGCTCGGCCGCGCTGGAGAGATTGTCGGATGCGCCTCGTACTTCGGTGACGATATTGGTCAGCGAGACAATGGTCTGGTTGAGGGAGTCCTTGGTGGTGCCAAATACACCGGGGTAGTCGGCCTCGACCTGTTGGGTCAAGTCGCCTCTGGCCAGGGATTGCACCACCCGGATCACGTCGTTGAGGCTGGTATCGATCACCTCAGCGATGCGATTGATGCCCTCTCCGAGGGTCTGGAAGAAGCCATTCTTGCCGGTCAGATCCATACGGCGGTGTAGTTCGCCGTTGATCACCGCCTGCACGATCTCCGACATCTCCCGCTCGATGGCGACTTCCTTGGTGCGATCCGACCACTCGACCACGGAGCCGAGCCGTTCGCCATCGTCGCCAAACACCGGGTTGGCGATGAGCGAGAAGGTGCGCCCGCCGAGCAGGATCTGGGTACGATAGGTGTTGTTCAGCTTGGCCAGCATGCTGCGCTGATGGCCCGGATTCTTGTGGAAGCTGTCGATGTTGGCCCCCATCAGGGTGGTTGAATTGAAGTTGTAGAGTTCTTTGCGAATATCCGCTTCAGCCAGGCTCAGCATCTCTTTGACGGATTCATTCATGTAGATGATGTTGAGATCGGTGTCGGCGATCATCACGTTGGTGCTGGCGCCATCGAGCGCCTTCTTGACGCGTAGGCTCTCTGCAGCGGCGATCTTGGCCGCAGCGCTGGCAGCCTTCATCTCGTTCTCGATGGCGATCTCCTTGGTCCGGTCTGCCCATTCGACAACGGAGCCAAGCCGTTCACCGCCATCGTTGAAGACCGGATTGGCGATCAGCGAGAAAATGCGCCCCCCGACGGTTATCTGGGCGCGATAGGTGCTGTTCAGTTTGGCCAGCATGCTGCGCTGATGGGAGGGGTCTTTGTGGAAGGTATCAATGTTCTTGCCCATCAGCTGTCTGACATCAAAATTGGGCAGGTCCTTGCGAATGTCCGATTCGGCCTGGCCCAGCATGGCGAGCACGGCTTCATTCATATAGACGATGTCGAGATTGGTATCGGCGATCATCACATTGGTCGAGGCCCCATCCAGCGCCTTGCGGACTCGCAGATTTTCGTCATACAGGGTCTGGTTGGCACTGATGGTGGCGAGGGTATTGCTAAGGCGCTCCCCCAGCAGCGCCAGCACGGTATTGAACTCCTGACAGAGTTCCCGCAGCGGGCCGCTGAGCGAACCCAGCTCAAGCTGGGCTGACTGGTCGCCTTGTTTGATTCCCTGCTGGAGCGATCGGGTTGCACCAATGAGCTGGAGCAGTTGTTCCTGCAGCAAGGCATGAGCGCTGCCGTTGCCGAACAGATTGCCAAAAAATGATTGAGTCATGAGCCTTATCCTTGTGCGACATGTCATTGCTGTGTGGTGAGCGGCACTCTTGTTGCTTGCTACGCCTGAATCACGGTGTCTGTGGCTTCTGTTCCAGCAACCGTTCCTGCTGCTGGGTCAGTTCGCTGAGCTGTGTCATCTCGTCGATGGAGAGCACCTTCTCGGTATTTATAAGGATGACGAATTTGCCATTTACCTTGCCCATGCCGCTGATAAAGTCGGCCCGGATGCGAGCCCCGAAACTCGGTGGCGGCTCTATCTCATTGCAGGGAATGGTCAGTACTTCTGAGACGGAATCCACTACCACGCCGATGTCCTGATTGCCGTGTTCTGGGTCGTCCGGATGCACTCCCTCGATAATGACGATGCAGCTGCGGCGGGTGATGCTGGAGGGAGCATTGCCAAAGCGAGCATTGAGATCCACCACCGAGACCACGGCTCCCCTGAGGTTAATCACGCCGCGGATGAAGCTCGGCATCATGGGGATGGGGGTGATGTTGCCGTATTCGATGATCTCTTTGACCCCGAGAATGTTGATGGCAAACATCTCGCCGTTGATGAGAAAAGTCAGGTACTGGGCATCGCCCTGGTTATCAGGGGCCAGCGTGCCATGCTGGACGGCCACTTCGGTAGACATGCTCATGGGGCTCTCCGGTTAAAAACGGACAAAATCGGCCTCGTCAACCTGAGGTTGCGCTGCCGTATTGCCGTGCAGTGGGTGCTGGGTCGGCATGACAAATTTGCCTCTGGGGGGCAATCCTTTATGTCCGCTCTCGTGGGTCCTTGCCGGTTTGCTCAGGTTCTCCAGCGAGAAAAAATCCATGGTCTGCTGCAGCTCGTTGGCCTGAGAGCTCATCTCTTCGGCCGTGGCCGCCAGCTCCTCGCTGCTGGCGGCATTTTGCTGGGTTACTTGGTTGAGCTGGCTCATGGCGAGGCTTATCTGGTTGGCGGCGCTGGCCTGCTCACCGGAGGCGGCATTGATCTCCTGCACCAGATCGGAAGTCTTGCGAATGGAGGGCACTATCTTGTCGAGCAGGCTGCCGGCCTTCTCGGCAGTATCGACGCTGCTCGATGAGAGTTCACCTATCTCCTGCGCCGCTATCTGGCTGCGTTCGGCCAGTTTGCGGACCTCGGCGGCCACCACCGCGAAGCCCTTGCCGTGTTCACCGGCCCGCGCCGCCTCGATGGCGGCGTTGAGTGCCAGCAGATTGGTCTGGTAGGCAATATCGTCGATGATGCTGACCTTGCGGGCGATCTGCTGCATCGCGGCCACCGTCTGCTGGACCGAGCGGCCACCTTCGGTGGCTTCGAGCACGGCACTGCTCGCCATGTTGTCGGTGACCTTGGCGTTGTCGGTGTTCTGGTTGATGCTGGCGCTCATCTGCTCGATAGAGGCACTGGTCTCTTCCACGCTGGCAGCCTGTTCGCTGGTGGCCTGACTCAGGGACTGGGCGGTGGTACTGACCTGGTTGGAGGCATTGGTCAGGTTGTCGGCGGCGTTGCGCACTTCTTCGATGATGGCGGTCAGCGCCTCTATGGTGCTGTTGAGGCCATCCTTGGTCTGGCCAAAAATGCCCGGATAGGGTTGCTCTATTTTCTGGGTCAGATCACCCCGAGACAGGGCGGTGGCGATGCGCATCACATCGTTGAGGCTGGTGTCGGTGACGTTGGATAGACGGTTGAGCAGCTCGGACAACCGCTTGATGTAGCCCTGGCGTCCATCCAGTTCGATCTTGTAACTGAAGTTTCCCTGCTCGACGGCGGCAGTCACCAGGGTCTCGATGTCGTTGATGAGTGCGGTCAGCTTGTTGACCATGTTCTGCATGGCCAGCAGCAGTTGACCGGCTTCGTCGTGGGCTCCGATGTCGATGGTGACGTCGAGGTTGCCTTCGGCCAGGTGGTTGGCTACCTGCAGTGCCTGGTTGATGGGAGAGATGATGCTGCGGATAAGGACGATGCCAAACCAGGCGGCAGCCACCATGCCTGCGGCAACGACCGCCAGCATGGTGAGCAGCATGACGTCGTACCAGGCCTGCGCCTGCTCGTACTCGGACTTAGCGACGTCGAGCTGCAGGCTGACCAGCTCGGTTATCTTGCCGCCGATGGGATCGATGGAGCTGTAAAGCTTGCCGTCAAATTCGTTGAGCATGCCGGTGACGACACCGCGCTGGGTCGAGAGAAACGCTTCCAGCCGGGTGATATCCCGGTCCGCTGCGCTGAACAGGCTGTTGGCCTCGGCTGACAGCTTCTGTTCGGCTTCGGTCAGCTTGGTGGCCTGGTAATGCTGCCACTCCAGCTTGATCTGCTGCTGGGCATGCTGGATCTGCTGCCGCGCCTCTTCGGCACTGATGAGGCCCGCATTGGCCTTGTTGACGTTGTCGATGATGGCGACGGCATAATTGTCTGAGATGGTCTTGAGCTGTTTGAGCGGCACCACCCGATCGTTGTAGACCCGCTGCAGACCCTTGTTGCTGCTCTGCATGTTGTAGAGCCCCAAGGCACCCACTCCCAGCAGCAGTGCGCAGAGCAGGCAGAGTAAAATGGTGAGTCGCAGCTTGATGGTGGAGTTTTTGAACATGACAGGCTCCTGGCGTTAATTGACTCTAGGTTGGGTTTGCAGACGTGGAATGGCGTACTGGCTCAGCTGGCCCAGCTCCTGCTCGATGGCGTGCTGAATGAGAGAGGGGATATCCAGAATGAGGGCAACTTCACCGCCTCCCAGAATGGTGGAGCCGCTGATACCCTGCAGGCGCTGGAACAGCTTGCCAAGCGGCTTGATGACGGTCTGGAATTCACCCAGCAGCTCGTCGACCACCAGGCCGGACTTCTTGCCGCCGTGGCTGACGACCACGATGTTTTCCCGGCGCCCTCTGGTGCCCTCGACGTCGAAATAGTGCTGCAGCCGGACAAAAGGCAGCACTTCACCGCGCAGATTGATGTAGTTGCGCCCCTGGGTATCGGCCAGTGCGCTCTGGGTCAGCTCCACGCATTCGATCACCATGTCGAGGGGGATGACGTAGTGGGTCGTGCTGACGCGCACCAGAAAACCATCGATGATGGCCAGAGTGAGCGGCAGCCGGATCTGGACCCGGGTGCCGAGGCCTGGTTTGCTATCGAGTTCGACACTGCCGCGCAGGGCCTGGATGTTGCGTTTGACCACATCCATGCCCACCCCGCGGCCGGAGAGATTGGTGATGGCCTCCGCCGTGGAGAAGCCGGGTTCGAAGATGAGCTGGTAGATCTCCTGATCCGTCAGGGTGGCATTGGTGGTGACTAGGCCGCGTTCTTGCGCCTTTTGCAGGATCCTGGCCTTGTTGAGGCCGGCGCCATCGTCCTGAATTTCGATGACGATGCTGCCGGAGTCGTGATAGGCGTTGAGAGTCAGGGTGCCCCGTGCCGGCTTGCAGGCGGCGACTCTTCTTTCAGCCGGCTCGATGCCGTGGTCCATGGCGTTGCGTACCAGGTGCATCAAGGGGTCGCCGATCTTCTCCACCACCGATTTGTCCAGTTCGGTATCGCCGCCGGTGATGACCAGCGCGATGTCTTTGTCCAGTTCATGGCTGACATCCCGCACTACCCGCTGGAAGCGGTTGAAGGTATCGCCGATGGGCACCATGCGCAGGCGCAGTGCCCCATCCCGGATCTCTTCGACCAGCATGGCAATGGTGGAGTTGGCCTCCTGCAGCTGGCTGTCCCGTGAACGCTGGGCCAGCAGGTTGGCTCCCGAGCTGGCGACCACCAGTTCGCCCACCAGATTGATCAGGTCATCCAGCTTGTCTGCATGGACCCGGACATAGCGTCCCTCCTTGTTTTTGCTCTCCTTGTTCTGGCTCTGCTTCTTGAGTGCGGCATCCACCACCACCTCGCTGACGGCACCCTGGGCAATCAGGATCTCTCCCAGCTTGCCGGCGTCGGTCTGCGGTTGTTCATGCTGGGTTTGCAGCCCGAGTACCAGCTCGCTGGCCGTCAGGGCGCCGGTCTTGACCAGCAGCTGCCCCAGCATCTCGTTGTCTTCCGGCAGGGCATTGATGAGGTCGATGTACTCGGCCAGCTTGCTGTGGGGTGGAATGATGGTGATGCGACAGTCATCGCGCACGAATTCGAACACATCGCTCAGGGCATTCTTGTCGGCCTGGGTGTCCAGATCGAGTTCGTAGCCCAAGTAGCAGCTCTCCGGATCGAAATGTTCCCAGTCGGGCAGAGCATGGTGAATGGTCTCGATGGCACAGAGGGTACCCATGGTGCCGAGGTAACGCAGAAAAGAGGTGGGATCCATGCCGTTGCGCAGCACATCCGGGCCAAAGCGCAAGGAGATGTGCCACAGAGACGTGGCACTGACATGACCCTCCTCCTTGCTGATCGGGCTGGTCTCGGCTGGTGGGTTGTGTTCCGGCAGGCCGGCTTGGCCGGTGGTTTGATGGCGTGCCAGGTTGCGCCGCAGCTGTTCATCCTGAGCCTGTTCATCCGCACCGAGCGATTCCCCTTGTTCGGCCACCAGGCTGACCAGGCGTTCGATGTGATCCCGGCTCTCCAGCAGATCCTTGATGAGTGCTTCACTGATCGTCAGCTGCTGGTTGCGCACCTGATCGAGCAGATCCTCGACAATGTGGGTGAAGCTGACGATGGGTTGCAGGCCAAACAGGCCGGCGGAGCCCTTGATGGTGTGGGCCGCCCGGAAGATGGCGCCGATGAGCTCGCTATTGTCCGGCTCGTTTTCCAGTGTCAGCAGTGCGGACTCCATCTCCTCGAGCAGCTCACGCGCCTCGGCGATGTAGGTTTGCAGGGCCTGATCAAGATTGATGCTCACGAATGACTCCTTGTCCGCGGAACCAGCTAGGCGTGATCGGGGTGGGGGATGAGGGTGGGATCGCCGAAGAAGGTTGCCAGCTGGCACAGCTCAAGGGCATCGAGTACCGCATGGCTGTGCATGACCAGATGCAGCGGATAGCCGCCCTGCAGCGCCGTCTTCTTGGCGGCCAACAGCAGTTGCAGGCCGGCACTGTCCATTTCGCTGACCTGGGAAAGGTCCAGCTCCAGCTCTTGCTGGCGATAGAGCAGGGGAGTGAGCGCCTGTTTGAGCTCGGCTGCGGTATAGATGGTCATCTCGCCCGCAATGGTCACAACCGTCTTCTCTTCGCCCGTTTCGATATGCAGCGGCATGAACGCCTCCCGACTCAGGGCATGATGAGCTTGGCGACGGCAGCCAGCATCTGGTCCGGCTGGAACGGCTTGACCACCCAGGCCTTGGCTCCCGCAGCCTGTCCTTCCTGCTTCTTGCTGTCCTGGGACTCGGTGGTCAGCATGATCACCGGGGTGAACTTGTAGCTGGCCAGCTTCTTGGCCTCCTTGACGAAGCTGATACCGTCCATGTTCGGCATGTTGACGTCGCTGATGATGAGGTTGATCTTCTTGCCGTCGAGTTTCTTGAGGGCGTCCTTGCCGTCACAAGCCTCCATCACCTCGTAACCGGCGCCCTTGAGCGTCATGCCGACGACCTGGCGTATGGTTGCCGAGTCATCCACGATCAGGACTGTTTTGGCCATATATCTCTCCTAGAAAAAAGTGACATCAGCGTTGCTGGATGGGGTTGCCGTCGGGGTTTTGCGACCGTGATGGATATTGCGCTGCTCATCGGTGGCATATGAGAGTTCCATGTCTGCCAGCCAGCTTTCCGCATCGATCTGGATGGGGCCGGACTGATGCGTTCTGGTGCGCGACGAGATCAGGTGATCGTTGAGGCTGTCCATGTTCTGACGAACATGGCCAAGGATTTGACTGACTCTATCCTGGAACTGTAACGACACGATGACATCGGAAATCTCACGATGGATCCCGGTACTCTCGCTCTGCAGCAGGGCAGCCGACTCGGCCAGGCTGGTGGTGGCCATCCGAAAGCGCTCCAGTACCTGTTCGATGGCGTGTTCGGCGTCGCTGACGGCGGCCTGATCCCGCCCTGCCGCACTCTCGGCAATCTGGAAGGCCCGGCCGATACCGGTGTTGATGGTATCGACCTTGTCGGTCATCTTCTGGGCGGTCTCGCTGGAGAGGCGCGACAGGGTGCGCACTTCGTCCGCCACCACGGCGAAGCCGCGACCTGCTTCACCGGCCCTGGCCGCCTCGATGGCGGCGTTGAGGGCCAGCAGGTTGGTCTGGGAGGCTATCTTGGCCACGTCGAGCGCCATGGTGTTGAGTTCGATGGTGTAGGCGGTGAGGGTTTTTATCTCTGCCAGCATGGCGTCACGGTTGGCCTGGGTGGAGTGCATGATGGCGACGACCTGATTGAGCTGGGCCTGGCTCTCGGCCAGCACGGCGGTCATGCCGGCCGATTTCTCGCCGCCCAGATCCCCGGCGGCGTTGTGGGAGGCGGCGACCGCTTCTTCCAGCTTGGTGGTCAGCCCGGCAAAGCGCTGGGTGAGGTCAATCATGGCCCCTTCGGTTTGCTGGCGAGAGTTTTCAATCTGTTGCGACCAGATGGGCACGGCCTTTTCGCACACCTGCTCGAGTCCGATGATGGAGTGGTTGAGCCCGGCAGCGGACCATGACGGAGTCTGTTCTTGTTCATCGGGCTTGCCGGCAGGTTTGGCGTGGTAGTGGCGGGCACCCCACAGGGCGGCAGCCACGGCCAGCACCAGGTTGGCCAGCAGATACGGCAAGGGGCTGCCCGCAAGTACCAGCAGCAGGGTGCTGAACAGGCCCAGACCAAGGCTGCAGGCCCAGCTGACAGGCTCCCAGAAAGGGGAGGAGTGTGCCCTTGTGTTGTCTGTCATACGCGAACTTGCCCCTGCATATGGATGGAAGAAGGTGAACCGCCGTCCCCTCAGGTAGGGACCCAAGCGCCAACTTGCTAGTTATCAATAGCTCAGTAAGGTTAGCGCAAAAAAATGGGCTGGTTACAAATTGGTCCTATTCGGGGGGCGCTACTGAGAAAACTGGAATATGGCGACTGTCACAGGGCCATCGTCGGGAGGCACAGCCGTGAGAGGGCTGGAGCCTGGGAGGAGGGGAGAAGTGCTGGAGGAGGCAATGAAAAGAGCCTGCATTGGCAGGCTCTTGGTGCTGTATGCGTAGATTTACGCTTCGTCGGCGTGGGCCTTCTGGCACCCTTCCACGGCATGGGCGATAAGCTCGAGCGCGCTCTTGTCGCACGGTGGCAGCTCGGCGTCGCACGCCTTGATGGGCGTCACGCGATCGCCCCACTTGATGATGGCGGCGCCCCAAGTCAGGCCGGCACCGAAGGCGGCGGTCAGCAGATAGCTATTCGGCTGGACGCGGCCCTGCTCCAGTGCCTCGCACAGGGCGATGGGCACGGTGGCGGCGGAGGTGTTGCCGTAGTGCTCGATGTTGACCATCACCTTCTCCATCGGCGCGTTCATGCGCTTGGCGAGGGTCTCGATGATGCGGATGTTGGCCTGGTGCGGCACGATAAGATCGATCTGCTCCGGTGCGATGCCGGCCTGTGCCAGGACCGTGTTGGTGGCTTCGCCCATGCCGCGTACGGCCCGCTTGAAGATCTCCTGGCCTTCAAAGTTGAAGGTAAAGAGGCCGTCGATGTCGGCAAAGCGCACCCGGTCGGTACCGAAGTTCGGCACGTGCAGGATCTCGCGTGCCTCGCTGTCACAACCCAGCTTGTTGGCGATCAGGCCGCACTCCTGCTCGCTCGCCTCGATCACCACGGCGCCAGCGCCGTCGCCAAACAGCACGGCGGTGTCGCGACGGGCCCAGTCCAGCAGATAGGTGAGGCGCTCGGCGCCGATCACCAGCACCTTCTTCATCATGCCGGTCTGTACCAGCGAGGTGGCGACCGAGAGGGAGTAGACGAAACCGGTGCAGGCGGCGTTGAGGTCGAATACGGCGGCATTGACGGCCCCCAGCTTCTTCTGCACCGCGGAGGCGGCGCTCGGCAGCAGGTTGTCCGGCGTGGCGGTGGCCAGGATGATGCCGTCGAGGTCGCTGGCTTCCAGCCCGGCGCAGGCCAGCGCACGACGTCCGGCCAGGGTGGCCAGATCGGAGGTGCTGACGTGGGAGATGCGGCGAGCCTTGATGCCGGTGCGCGGGTAGATCCACTCATCCGACGTATCCATGATGGTGCTGAGGTCGTCGTTGGTCAGTACGGAGGGAGGCAGGCATTTGCCCCAGCCTGTGATATTGGCGTATTTCATCTTGTTACCGCTTCTCAAGTGGATCGCCCGCGGGCGGAAAATCGCGCAATTATGCCGCACGGGGCAACCACTGTCATCTTGTGGTCATGGTTATCTGGCAGCAGGGACACGCCAGGTTGCGGGGGGCGACGGGAAATTTCGCTTAAACCACAGGGCTTGGCTGCCCTAAGATAGGGCTTTCGCCACTGGATGGAACCACTCCTTGCACAAAGCCAATCTCAACCTGCTGCCCACTCTCAAGGTGCTGCTGGAGACCCGCAACATCAGCCGGGCGGCGGAGCTGCTGCACCTGAGCCAACCCTCCATCAGCAAGCAGCTCGGCCAGCTGCGCAGCGAGTTTGGCGACGAGTTGCTGGTGCGGGAGGGGCAGCGCTGGCTGCTGACACCACGGGCCGAGGCGCTGGCTGCCCAGCTGGCGGACTCCCTCGGTGCGCTGGAGCGGCTCTACGAGGCCCCCGGTTTTGACCCGAGCCGCTGCGAGCGGGTGTTCCGGCTCGCCTCCTCCGATTACGTGGCCCAGCACATCCTGCCGGATATCTGCGCGGCGCTGGCCAGGGAGGCGCCGCTGGCGGCGCTGGAGTACAGCCTGTGGGACAAGCGCCTGCTGCCGCAGCTGTGGCAATCCGAGCTGGACATGGTCTCCACCATCACCGAGCTGGTGCCGGATCAGATCCGCGGCCTGCATCAGGGGGAAGATCGGCTGGTGGTGTTGATGGGGAGCCACCACCCGTTGGCAGGGCGCTCACTCAGCCTGGATGACTACCTCGCCTGGCCTCACCTGCAGGTGAGCGGTGGGGGCGACAAGGACAGCCCGGTGGAACAGGTGCTGGCGCCGCAGGGGCTGTCCCGGCGCTGGTTTGCCCGGGTGCCCTTCTTTCAGGCGGCGGTGGAGGTGTTGCTGCGCACCGACTGCCTGCTGACCACCCCGGCCCACATCGCCTGGCAGCTCTCTTGCGAGCACGCCCTGCACTTTTGCGATCTGCCATTTGCCAGCCGCACTCAGCAGTATCATCTGCTGTGGCACCAGCGCCACCATCAGGACCCGGCCCACAAGTGGTTTCGCGAACTGGCCTATCCCTTCCTGCGCGAGCACCTGCAGCGCACGGTGGCGGCGAGCCGCAAGGTGTTGAACCTGCCCCGCTAGCAACAGACGCTTGTGTTGGTCTATAGCCGTTGGCTATGGATTCTATTCCCAACTTTCACTTCTGGCATAACCAGGGGCCCTTTACCCTGAGCGCAGACATTCATATTCCGCTTGAGACAAGGAACACCATGGAACTGACGAGTTGGCTGGCACTGGCCGCAATCTGCGTGATGGGGGCCATCAGCCCGGGGCCGAGCCTGGCGCTGATCATCCGCAACACGGTGCAGGGAGGGCAGGGGCACGGTGTGGCCACCGCGCTTGGTCACGGCTTCGGGGTTGGCATCTATGCGCTGATCACGGCTTTGGGTCTGGCCATCCTGATCACCCAGACCCCGCTGCTGTTTGACGTTATTCGCTACGGCGGCGCCGCGTTTCTCGCCTGGCTCGGGGTCAAGGCGCTGCTGGCCAAGCCTGCCAAGGGGGAGGCGAGCGAAGAGGTGCACCAGCTGCGCGGTCGGCAAGGCGCCTTTGAAGGTTTTATGGTGGCCTTTCTCAACCCCCAGCTCGCGGTCTTCTTCATCGCCCTGTTCAGCCAGTTTGTGCATGCCGACACCGGCTGGCGCGAAGGTGGCATCATGATGCTGACCGCCGGCGGGATCGACGCGGTCTGGTATGTGCTGGTGGCGCTGGTGCTCTCTCGTGGCCCCGTGCTTGCCTGGCTCAAGGCAAAATCCTTCGTCATCGACAAGGTGAGCGGTCTGGTGCTGCTGGGGCTGGCCCTGAAGGTGGTGCTCTGATCCAATCCTGTATTTTGCGGTGATCTTAAGCGGGATCAAGGCGGGGAGGGTGGCAATGCCATAGAGTGGCGCCCATTTGCTGTCCGCCCTGATCCCGAGACCATGCACCAGAACAAGCACCCGTTAAGCCACAACAACCGATTGGAGCTGCTGGCTCCGGCCAAGAACCTCGCCTACGGCATCGAAGCCATCAACCACGGTGCCGATGCCGTCTACATGGGCGGCCCCGCCTTTGGCGCCCGCAGCGCGGCGGGCAACTCCCTCGAGGATATCGAAGCGCTGGCGCGCCATGCCCATCGCTTCGGTGCCCAGGTCTTTGTCGCCTTCAACACCCTGCTGCACGATCACGAACTGGAGCAGGCCCGGCGGCTGACTCACCAGATCTACGAGGCGGGGGCCGATGCGCTGATCGTCCAGGACATGGGGTTGCTGGCGCTCGATTTGCCCCCCATTGCGCTCCATGCCAGTACCCAGACCGACAACCGTACCCCGGAGAAGGTGAAATTCCTGCAGGATGTGGGCTTCTCCCAGGTGGTGCTGGCGCGCGAGCTGTCCCTTGCGCAGATCCGCGAGATAAGCGCCACGACCAATGTGCAGCTGGAGTTCTTTATCCACGGGGCGCTCTGCGTCTCCTACAGCGGTCAGTGCAACATCAGCCATGCCCGGACCGGCCGCAGCGCCAACCGTGGCGAATGTGCCCAGCTCTGTCGCCTGCCCTGCTCGCTGCAAAAGCCGGATGGCCAGGTGTTGGTGGCGGACAGCCACCTGCTCTCCCTCAAGGACATGGATCAGACCGACAACCTGGAGGCGCTGATCGAGGCGGGGATCCGCTCCTTCAAGATTGAAGGGCGTCTCAAGGGGCTCGATTACGTCAAGAACGTCACCGCCTGGTATCGGCAGAAACTCGATGCCATTCTGGATAGCCGCAGCGATCTGGTGGCCTCCTCGGCCGGCCGTTGCAGCTACAGCTTCACGCCTGATCCCAAAAAGAGCTTCAACCGCGGCAGCACCGATTACTTCCTCCATGGTCGCCAGCAGGGGATCGACTCCACCAAGAGCCCGAAATATGTGGGCGAGCCGCTGGGCCGGGTCACCAGAGTCACTAAGGATGGCATCGAGATAGATGGCAAGCCCGTGAGCCTCAACAACGGCGATGGCCTTGGCTTCTTCAAGCCGAACAACGAGCTGGTAGGGATGCGCCTCAACAAGGTGGAAGGTAAGCAGTTACTCCTGTCAGAGCGCATGCCGGGCTTGAAGGTAGGCACCGAAATCTACCGCAACCACGATCAGGCATTCAGCAAGGTGCTGGAGAAGACCAGCGCCGATCGCCGCATCCGGGTCGATATGGTGCTTGCAGAGTGCGATGAGGGCTTGCGCCTCACGCTTACCGACGAGCAGGGCATCAGTGCCGCCGTCGCGCTTCTCTGCGACAAACAGCCTGCCGACAACCCGGAGCGGGCGCTGCAACAGGCGCGCGACCAACTTGGTAAACTCGGCAATACCCTGTTTGTGGCGCGCAAGGTTGAGTTGGCGTTTACTCACCCATTATTCATCGCCGCATCGATGCTCAACGGCTTGCGCCGGGAGGGTATCGCCGCGCTGGAGGCTGCCCGTCTGGCCAGCTACCAGCGCCCCGAGCGGCGCATCGCGCTGCGGGATATCCACTATCCCCAGCACCGTCTCTCCTATCTTGGCAACGTGCTGAACAGCGCGGCCGAACAGTTCTTCCGCGAGCACGGGGTGGAGCGCATAGCGCCCGCTTATGAGGCGAACAAGGAGGAGCGGGAAGTGGTGCTGATGATCACCAAACACTGTATCCGCTACAGCCAGAACCTCTGCCCGAACGAGGTGCCGGGCCTCAAGGCCGAGCCGCTGGAGCTCAAGATGGGCAAGGACACCTTCCGCCTGCGTTTTGACTGCCACCGCTGCGAAATGCATGTGATGGGGAGTTTGAAGTGTTGATGAAGCTCACCTCTCCCAACATCTGATGCTTTACCTTCTCCCAGCGGCAGGCTCTATCAAGGAGTTTTCACTGGGAGGAGAGGCGAGGATGACGCGATTCAATGGAGAGGGGGCGCTGGATTATGATCTGCGCATTACCCGATTGGTGCCCGGTTATGAGCTGCTGCACCAGCTCAGCGCGTCCCAATTGATGGGACGGCTTGGGCCGGAGGCACGCGTTCTGCTGGTGGGAGTCGGCACGGGCAGCGAACTGCTGTTGCTGGGCAGCCTGTGTCCCCGCTGGCAGTTCATTGCCCAGGACATATCCGCCGACATGCTGGCGCAGGCCAGAAGGCAAGCCGAGCAGGCGGGGATGGCGGCGCGGATCACATGGTGGGAGGGGCCGTTGCCGGCCGACAGCATGGCGTGTGACGGTGCACTCTGTCTGCTGGTGCTGCACTTTCTGCCGCAGGAACACAAGGCGGCACTGCTCGCCGACATCGCCCGCCAGCTCAGGCGCGGTGCCCCTCTGTTGCTGGCCGACCTGATGGCTGCGCAAGACGATGACGAGCGCGCCGTGATGGGGCTGCACGCGCACCGTGCCGGTCTGCCTCGGAGCGCCAGCGAACAGATGGTACTGCGCCTGGCACAGGACTTCTTTCCCCTCGATGAGAAACAGACCCGGCACCTGTTGCAGGCGGCGGGCTTTGGCGTTGGTCGGCGCTATTTTCAGGCGCTCGGGTTCCATGGCTGGCTGGCCGAGCGCCTGTGAGTGGGCGCGGTGTCGTCAACCAGAGATACCCTCCAGCGTGAGCAGCGCCTGCTTGATGGGCAATCCCCCCGCATAGCCGGTCAGGCTGCCGTTCTGGCCGATCACCCGGTGGCAGGGGATGATGATCGAGAGCGGGTTGCGGCCGTTGGCGGCACCCACTGCCCGCACCGCATTGGGCTTGCCGATGGCGCGGGCGATGTCGCTGTAGCTGCGGGTCTCGCCGTAGGGGATGTCGCACAGCGCCTGCCAGACCGCTTGCTGAAACGCCGTGCCTCTTGGTGCGAGCGGCAGGGTGAAGCGTTGCAGACGGCCGGCAAAGTAGGCCTCAAATTGTGCGAGAAAAGGGGCCAGCGCCGTCTTGTCCTGTTGCCAGCCACTCATGTCGGGCAGTGCGCGCAGTCCCGCCACGAAGTCCACGTGCAGCAGGCCGTGCTCGTCGATGGCTACCAGCAGATCGCCGCAGCGGCTGGGCAAGATATCGTAGCAGATCATGGGGTTGTCTCCTCTGCTTGGTTGTCGCTTGCTGCGCGGCCTGGTGCCGACTCGGTCAGCAGAGCCGGCTCTTCACTCATTGCATGCCACAGCCAGCTCGCCGCGTAGCCGCGCCAGGGCCGCCACCTTTCGCTGTGGGCCAATACCGCTTTTACCGGCAACTTGGTGCCGCCCCCCAGCGCCTTCAGTAGCACCAGATCCGAGGCGGGGAAGGCATCCGGGTCCAGTCCGCAGCGCAGCCGCCAGTAGGCGACCGTCCAGGGGCCGATACCGGGCAGTGCCAGCAGTTGTTCATCGCTAGCGCTGATCAGGCTCAACTCGCCGCTGGCCAGCGCCTGTGCCAGCCCCTGCAGCGTTCTGATCCGGCTGCCGGGCATGCCGATACCGTCCAGATTGAGTTCGCACAGCTGGGCAGGGGTGGGCAACTGCGCCATCCCGAATTGCGCCTCGGTGCGCGCCACCAGCCGTCCGAGTATGGTGATGGCCCCCTTGACCGATACCTGCTGGCCGACGATGGCACGCAGCATCACCTCGTACTCATCCCAGCCGGCGGGCAGCCTAACCCCCGGCCAGCGCGCCTGCAGGCTCGCCAGCAGCGGATCCTGCCCGAGCCGCGCACCGATGCGCTGCATGTCGGCATCGAGATCCCACATCCGGCGCACCCGATACAGCAGATCCGGCAGCGCGGCGGGCGGCAAATCATGGACGCTGAGCAGCAGGCTGTGCCCCTTGCCCTGGCTGATGCGCACCCGCGCGACCTGATCGCCGACCCGGTGCCAGCGTTCATAGACCTCGCCATCTACCCGCTCCAGCCCCGGAATGGCGCGCAGCCGGTAGAACGCCAGCATGGCCGCCACGTCGTACGGGGGGCGGTAGGGCAGTTGCAACGTGAGCATTGCCCCCTCCTCGGTCTGTGGTTCAGCTTGCGTCAGGGCGGCGTCGTCGCCGGTTGACTCGCTCTGACGGCGCAGCGCCCGCGGCGCCAGCCCGTATGCTTGCTGCCAGGCGTCGTTGAAGCGGCGAATGCTGGCAAAGCCCGCCGCAAACGCGATGTCGGTGATGGGCAGCCGGGTTTCGGTCAACAGCCGCTTGGCGAGCAGCAGCCGGCGCGTCTGCTCCACTTGTTTCGGCGAGGCGCCGAGGTGCTGCTCGAACTGGCGGCGCAGCGTGCGCTCACTGATGCCGGCCTGTTCCGCCAGCGTGGTGAGCGAGCCTTCCGCCAGCTCGCCGCGATCGATCCGGGATAACAGGCGCGCCAGCGTCGGCGGCAGATCGCCGGGGGCGGCGGGCGCGAGCTCCGGCCGGCAGCGCAGGCAGGGACGTAGGCCGTGCTGCTCCGCTGCGGCGGCGCTTTGGAAGTAGCGCACGTTGTGCTCGTGTGGCGGCCGCGCCGGACAAACAGGCCGGCAGTAGATGCCGGTGGAGAGCACGCCGGTAAAGAAGCGGCCGTCGAAGCGCGCATCGCGGGCCAGGCGGGCGGCATGGCACTGCTCGGCGCTGAGCGGCAGGCCTGCCTCATCCCCTGTGGTCGGCGACATCGTCATGGCGTGATCTGTTGGCATCGGTGGCTCCTTGCGCCGAAAACGGGGTGGGCGCGGCGGCCCGGATGAGTGAGAGACTAAGCAGGAACGAAGACGATGACTAGCCAGAAACGGACAGCAATTGAAATAAAACCGAGGCCGCGCCCGCGACTGCAGGGTATGAAAAACAGATCGGTTTGGCGGGGCAAGTGTGCGAATCTGGGATAACAACATCCAAGGAGGAGAGAGCCATGCCAGGACCCGCACGTGCCGGCGCCCTGATCTATGCCAGGGATCCCGGCCTGCTGAGCCACTTTTATCGCACCCTGCTGCAGATGGAGATCCGCAGCCAGAGTGACGAGCTGATCGTGCAGGAAAACGCCGACATCCAGCTGTTGCTGCACGCAATCCCCGCTCCCTATGCCGAGCAGGTGGTCATCACCACGCCGCCGCAGCTGCGCGAGCAGGGCGCCATCAAGCTGTTCTTTACCGTGCCGAGCCTCGCCTGGGCGGAGGCGAAAGCGGCCGATCTCGGCGGCGGCTTGCTGCCGCAGCAGTGGTCCGGTCCCGGTTTCGTGGTGCGCAATGCGTTCGACCCCGAGGGCAACATCCTGCAGCTGCGCGAGTTCATCGGCGTGCCGGACGGGCGCTGATGCGCCGCGTTGCCATGAAAAACGGGGCCGCGAGGCCCCGTTTGTTATCTGCTGGCGGGCGCGCTGGCCCTACTTCAGATAGCGCTGCTCCAGATGGCGGCGCAGCCAGTGCGGATTCAGCGCCTCGCCGGTGGCGCGGCTGACCAGCTCGTCCGTGCCATAGCGGCTGCCCTGGGACCAGATGTGGCGGCCCAGCCAGGCGAAGATCTCCGGCAGGCGGCCCGCCGCGATCAGTTCGCCCATGTTGCCGAGCTCCCGCTCGAGCGCGAAGCGCAGCTGCGCCGCGTACATGGCGCCGAGCGTGTAGCTCGGGAAGTAGCCGAACGAGCCGTCGGTCCAGTGAATGTCCTGCATGCAGCCATTCTGGTAGTTGCCCTGGGTGGAGAGCCCCAGCCACTGCTGCATCTTGGCGTCCCACAGGGCGGGAATGTCTGCCACCTCGATGCGCCCCTCGATAAGGTCGCGCTCCAGCTCGTAGCGTAGGATGACGTGGGCCGGGTAGGTCACCTCGTCCGCATCGACCCGGATAAAGCCGGGTTCGACCCGATTGTAGAGCTTGACCAGGTTCGTCGGCGCCAACGCCGCTTGCTCGCCGAAGTGGGCGCGAATGTGCGGCGCCAGCAGCGTGAGGAAGGCGGGATCATGGCCGAGCTGCATCTCGCAGAACAGGCTCTGGCTCTCGTGAATGCCCATGGAGCGGGCCTCGGCCACCGGCTGGCCCAGCAACTGGCGTGGCAGGCCCTGCTCGTAACGGGCGTGACCGGTTTCGTGGACTATGCCCATCAGGCTGGAGACGAACTCCTGTTCGTTGTAGCGCGTGGTGATGCGCACGTCGGTCGGCACCCCGCCGCAGAACGGGTGGCTGCTCACATCGAGCCGGCCGTGGGCAAAATCGAAGCCGAGCAGCCCCATCACCTGCTGGCCGAGCGCCTGCTGGGCGGCGATGGGGAAGGGGCCTTGCGGGATCAGCACGGATTCGCGCTTTTGCTGCTCGCTCACGGTCTGGATCAGGTTTGGCAGCCAGCCGGTCAGATCGCCGAAGATCTCGTCGAGCCGGGCGCTGGTCATGCCCGGCTCATAGAGCGCCAACATGGCGTCGTAGGGGCGTACCCCCAGTGCGTCGGCACGCAGGCGAGCCACCTCGCGCGAGAGCGTCACCACCTCGGTGAGGTTGGGGGCAAAGCCCGCCCAGTCGTTCTCCTTGCGCTGGCGGCGCCAGGCGTGCTCGCACTTGCTGCCGGCGAGCGACAGCGCCTCCACGAGATCCCCGGGCAGCAGGCTTGCATCCTGCCAGTGGCGCTTGATTTCGCGCAGGTTGGCGCGCTGGATCTCGTCCAGCGGCTCGCTCTCGGCCTTGGCAATCCAGTCGCCCAGCTCGGGGGCGGTGCGCTTGTGGTGGATCAGCAGCCCCAGTTCGGCCATGGCCTCGGCGCGGGCTTCGTTGCCCCCCTCCGGCATCATGGCGGCCTGATCCCAGCCACAGATGGCCGAGAGGTGGGAGAGCCGGTGCAGCTGTTGCTGATGTTGTTCAAGTTTTTGATATGACATGGGATTGTCCTTGTTATCGTCCCTGATGGCGTACACCCCGTACCTGGCATGCTCGGGGCCGATCGATGCTAGCACTGCCCTCGTGCGTTTTACCACCCTGGCTTAGGATGACTGACCAGATGACGGGCGCTGGCTAGCCGAGCCGTTTCTGATGGCGTTCGCGGTTCTCTGCCTTCTTGCGCTCGCTCTTGCGCAGCAGCACGTAGAGGGCCCCGCCGCCACCGTGGCGGCGCTCGGCGCTGTGCATGGCCATCACCGCCGGCAACTGTGGCAGCCAGGCGCTGACATAGCTTTTGAGCAGGGCGCGCGGCGTGCTGCGTTCCCCCTTGCCGTGCAGGATCAGCAGGCAGCGGATGTCGCGCAGTTCGCAATCCGCAATGAACTGCACCAGGCTCTGGCGCGCTTCGTTCAGGGTCTTCTGGTGCAGGTCTAGGCTCGCCTGCAGCTCGTATTTGCCGAGTCGCAGCTTCTTGTAGACCCCCTCCTGCACCCCGTCTCGCTTGAAGCCGACGATGGCGTGGGGGTCGAGCATCTCGACTGCCTCCATGCTGAGGTGATCCAGGGCGAGTTGTTCGGCGGTGGCGGCCTGGCGCCGCGCCAGCTGGGCGTCGGTCGGGTTGCTGCCCGCCGTCTGGAGGCGGATATGGTCGTTGCGAATGGGGCGCACGTCGGCCACTTCATTGCGAAACAGTGAGAGTTCGTCGTTATGAGACACGGCAGGCTCCCCGCAGGTGGAATGAGCGGCCATTATAGCGGGCGGGGGCGGATCTGAAAGTGGCGGGCGCGCTGGTGGCGCTGGGTTGCTCAGCCCGTGAGCAAAGGGGAGGCGAGGGCGGGATCAGGCGATCAGGGATCGCCTGACGCAGGCTTATTGGCCCTCTTTCGGCGGCTTGGCGTTCATCACCTTGTAGATGAAATAGGCCGCGTAGGAACTGATCAGCAGGAAGGTACCGATAATCACCAACATGGACATCAGTCCCACGCTGTTGCCGAACATCAGGTTCATCCAAAATTCCATCTCATGCACTCCAGTCATCCCATTGATGACAGGCATGATAGATACCTCTTTGGGAGCAAAGAGATGATCTCGATCAAGTCCTCTTGTGGTTATTAAATCGGCAGCCGGTTCTGTGAGCGCCCTCCCATATCAAGACCCTGACGGGGCCGATGTGGCCCCGCCTGCGCCTTATTGGCGGGCCTGCTTGCGCGGACCCGGCTCGGTGAGCGGGGTGATGCGCCAGCCCTGCTGCTCCAGCAAGGCGAGCAAGCCCTGGTCGCCGTAAAGATGCAGCGCCCCTACCACGATGAAGCTCTCGTTCGGCAGGGTGGACCATTTCTTCAGCCAGTTGTGGTTGCGCTCCGCCAGCAGGGTCTGCTCCAGCCAGGCCTGCAGCTTGGGTGGCGCCATTTCCGATTTGAGCAGGTTGATGAGGGTCGCCTCGTCCCCCTCTTCCCACGCCTTCATCACCTCGCGAAAGCCGCGCTCGAGTTCGGGCAGCTCATCCAGGGTGCTCTCCAGCATCAGGGTCTGGTTGTCACCGACGCTGGCGAGGTAGCCGAGCTGCTCGAGCAGGGTCTCGAAGCCGATGATGGGCTTGCCGCTGTCGCCGGCCTGTTTGGCGAAGTGCTGATCCACCCCGAGCGCGCTGCGAAAATCGGTGCGCTCCAGCGCCGCCTGGGTGAGGGTGATGGCGGCAAACCAGGGGCGCAGCGGGGCCAGCATGTTCTCGGTCAGGCCGTTCTGGCCGGCGGCGATGATGGTGCGCCGGTAGAGATCGAGCGGCACGTGCTCCTTGAGGGTCTTGCCGTCCACCAGCCGGGTGATGGCCCCCATCTCCTGCCACTGCTGCTGGCTGATGTGGGTCAGGTCGACCTCCAGCACCAAGGCGCGGCTCTGCAGCCAGGCTCGCTCGATGGGGTCGGGCAGCGGATAGAGCGAGGGCTTGCCCGCGTGGATGGAGCCCAGCAGCCAGTGCTGCTGATCGCCCTTGCTGACCTTATAGAAGGCGGGGTCGGCAAAGGCGCTCAGCGGCAGCAGCAGGCAGAGCAGGAAGGGGAGCAGCAGGCGATGGAGTCTCATGGGGCACCTTATGTCAGCGGATGGCTTCTCTTCGTCACAATAACCCCTATGATAAGTCCTCATTTGTCACAGCCAAGAGGTTTTCCCATGCCCCACCTTCGTTTTCGGGCCGTCTCCGTCGACACCCTCAAGCAGATAAGCGCCCCCCTGCTGGCGGATCTCTGTGCCCTCACCGGGGGCAAACCGGAGTTCGTCACCCTGGAGAGCATCGACAGCCACTGGGTGCGCGAGGGGGAGGTCGAGGCCGGCTTTCCGTTCGTCGAGCTGGTCTGGTTCGAACGCCCGCAGGAGCTGCAGGACGCAGCCGCGGCGCTGATCACTCGCCACCTGAAAGCGGTGCTGGGGGAGCAGACCTATGTGGTGGTGCAGGTGCTGCCCATCGTCAAGAGCTGCTATTACAGCAACGGCCAGCACTACTGAGCGGGGACTGCCAGGGATGGCGGCTTGGCTGATTCAAGCCACTCTGGTGCTGTACTCTGGTGCCGGTTGGTGGGGATGAGACGAGAGGCGACGACGCTCGTCGTCACTCCTTGTTCCTTGCAGCAGGCTGCTTGTTGTGGGTACGCCGGGTGGCGAAGTGGTCGCCGTCAGGCCGACTTGGCGAGGATCCGGTCGAGCAGGCGACTGGGCAACAGGCGGCGCAGCACCCCGAACAGCCGGGTCGGGAAGGTGACCGGGTAGCGGTGTTTGGGGCGCGGGCTGCCGAGTGCGTGCAGCAGCGGCGCAATGCAGGCCTCGCTTGGCAGGGTAAAACCGCGGGCACCCCCTTCACGCTCCAGCCGGCTCAGGGTCTGCTGGTAAGCGGCCTGATGGCGGCTGGTGGCGGGCTCTATGTGGCGCAGGAAGGCGGCGCGGGCATTGGCCCGAAAGCGGGTGTCAATGGGGCCTGGCTCGATCAGGCTGATCTGCACGCCGCTGCCGGCCAGCTCCAGGCGCAGGGTATCGGTATACCCTTCCAGCGCGAACTTGCTGGCGTTGTAGGCGCCGCGAAACTTCATGGCTACCAGCCCCAGCACCGAGCTGTTCTGCACGATGCGCCCCTCGCCAGCCGCCAGCATGGCCGGCAGCAGCTGACGGATGAGGTGGTGCCAGCCGAACAGATTGATGTCGAACTGTTCGCGCAGCGCCTGGGTGGGCAAATCCTCCAGCGCGCCGGGCTGGCCGTAGGCGCCGTTGTTGAACAGGCCATAGAGGCGGCCGCCGGCCAGTGCCTGCGCCTCGGCCGCACCCCGCTCTATGCTGGCCTCGTTGGCCAGATCCAGCTCGACCGCCAGCAAACCCAGCTGGCGCAGCTGCGCCACGTCCTCGGCCTTCCGGGCGGAGGCGATGACGGTGTAGCCGTGCTGGCCGAGCGCCTTGGCGGCGGCCAGGCCGATGCCGCTGGAGCAGCCGGTGATCAGAACGAAGCGGGACATGGGCGCATCCTTGTGTGACGAGGCAGGCAGAAGCGCCTGCGGTTTTGCATGTTAACCCGCTGATCAGAAAAAAGAAAACCGGGCCAATCGGCCCGGTTTGCTAACTTCAACCACCTGCTTACAGGATGGTGAACGGCATGATGATGTGGAACTTGACGTCTTTCTCGGAGGCGAAGATGTTGGGGTATTCGGTCCAACCGCCGCTCTGGCTGATGTCGTTGTTGTAATCGGTGTAGTGCAGCTTGAACAGGGTGCCCTTCAGCTTGCCATCCTGCACTGTGTACATGACGTCGAAGTTGGCTGCCCATTCGGTATCTTCACCGTTGGTGGCCTTGGTGCCGTCGCCTTTCTGGATATCCCAGCCGTAGGCACCGGAGACACCGACGGACCAGCCAGGTGCACCCACCAGGTCATCCAGGGAACGGGTCACGCCGAAGTAGAGCGCTTTCTCGTTGTTGGCGTTCCAGTCGGAGCGGGAGTCCCACCAGATTTCGTTCGCGCCCTGGGAGTTGCCGTAACCACGGGTCAGACGGGGCAGGTAGTTGCCTTCGTTACCCTCGGCCTTGGTCCACAGACCTTCCAGACGGAAGCCGTACGGGCCCATGCCCCAGGCGGCGGTCAGCGCTTGCTGCCATGCCAGACCATCGTAAGTCTCGATGTCGGCACCACCCTTCTGATAGGTCTTGGTGTCGGAACCGTAGAACTGGTAGCTGGTGGAGAGGCCGTTCAGCACGTCGAATTTATGGGCCAGCTTGAAGTGGTAGCTGTCCATGTAGTTTTCGGAGTTACCGTAGGAACCGGTGATGGCGGTGCCGTTCTCGAAGGTGTAACGGGCGGCGACACCCTGGATGTAGTCGATGACGTTTTCATCGGCGAACGGATCCATCCATGCCTTGGCACGGGAGAACTTCTGGGTCTCTTTGTACCAGGGAGATTTGTACTCGTCGGCGATGGCGTAGGTCAGGTAGAGGCCACCGAAGTTACCCTCGATCTGGCCACCGCGGTAGGTACCCGGCTGATAGGACCAGTTCACGCCGATCACGCCCGGTACGTAGAGCTGGGTCAGACCACCCTTGGCGGTGAGGGCACCGTCCAGCGCCTTGAATTTCAGCGAGGCGTTGGCCAGGCTGAAGCCGCCTTCCGGGGAGCCGTCCTTGTAGTTTTCGCCCCATTTGTTGCCGGCGAAGGAGAATTCGTTCTCCTGGTTGACCGGGTGGTTCTCGGTCACGGCCAGGTCATAGGCACCGAAACCGCCTACATCGATACCCACCACGTCCCAGGCGTAGCCGGAGTTGAAGTTCAGGGAGGCCTGGGTGGTGGCGTGGCTCAGGTTGGACTGGTACTTGCCTTCTTTGTTCTTGGCAGTGGGGTCGCCGTCGATACGCTGACGATCACGCTGGAAGTAGAAGAGGCCACCGTTGAGTTTGCCTTCTTCATAGAATTTGCTGGCGGCGGCTGCATAGGTGGGGCCGGCTTCGTCGGCAGCCAACACCATACCGGGGGCGAGCATGGCAGCAACGATGGCTGCGCTCAATGCGGCACGTTTGAAGATCACTTTTTCCATTTTGTATTGCTCCTGATTTTATGGACTTAGCTTTTTTGTCCGGCAGTCAGGCAAGCGCCCGCCGCTCGGTATTGGCATTGCAATCAAGACCCCGAAGGGCAAAAAGTTCGAGTATGTCGGCTGCGGCCGCGACGTCTTGGCACATCTGCGGTGGTGCAGTTCTGTTCATCACATATTTTGTTTTTTTGTGTTCCGATCCTTGGCTATCGGACAATCCAAGAGTACGTTCGCGGTGCGAAATATCAATGGAAAGTTCCCACCAAGTTTCAAAAATATGACCGAGTGCAAATAATCATGACGCTTGCTGTGGACACTCCCAGCCCGCTGATATCGGTGATGACAACGTTTTCAGATGAAATTGCTGGCCGATCCGGACGGATCGCACTGTGCAGAGGGATCTTTCTTCGTTAACCAGCGGATAACAGATAATTTTGTGCCACAAAAAAAGATAAACCCCTGCGCGATGGCAGGGGCCGGGTAGGGGGCGCCGGCTAAACCGGCGCGGCTCAGGCCTGGTGACCGAGGATGCGCGGGATCTGGCTGGCCTGGTGGTGGATGTGCTCCGACACCTGCACCGAGAGGCGGCTGCCCTGGCGGGCGTGCTGGCTGATGCGGCCGATGAGATCGGCAAAACTGGCCAGCTTGTGCTCCTGGCTCTTGGCATTGTCGGCCCCCTGCAGGGCGATGACCGCCGTGCTGCGCGCCATCTCCCGCACCGCCTGAGTGGTCTGGCGCAGCTGCTCCGCCTGCTGGCGCTGGGCGGCGGCTTCTGCGGTGATCCGCGCCAGCACGGTGCCGAGCTGCTCCCCCGCCAGGGTCAGCCTGGTCAGGATCTCGGTGATCTGGCCAAGGGAGCGCTGGGTATCGGCGGAGAGGTGGCGCACCTCGTCGGCCACCACCGCAAAGCCGCGCCCCTGCTCGCCGGCCCGCGCCGCCTCGATGGCCGCGTTGAGCGCCAGCAGGTTGGTTTGCTGGGAGATGTGGCCAATCACGTCGACGATGGCGGTCACATCTTCCACCGAGCGCTTGAGCTGGTTCAGGGCGCCGCCACTCTCGTCGATGGCGAGCCCGGTCTGGGCGGTGGCCTGCAACATGCCGCCCACCAGCTGCTCGCTCTGGCTCATGGAGTGCTCGTTGTGCTGGGCGTGCTGCGCTATCTCGGCGGCCACCTGATGCACCTCGCCGGCCAGCTGGTTCAGCTCGCTCATCATCAGATCGCTCTCGTCCACCGCCTGCTCCGTGGTGCGGGTGCTGTGATGGATCTCCTGCACCTGGTTGACCATCCCCTGCAGGCTTTGCGACACCGCCGACAGCTGGCCCTCTTTCTGCTGCTGATCCTGCTGCAGCCGCAGGATGAGGCGGTTGTAGCTGGCGACGATGTCGGCCAGCTCGTTGCGCTCGCGCCCCTCTTGCAGGGTTTCGGCCTGCCCGGTCTCGTCGAGCTGCAGGAATGCCGCGCGCAGGCGCAGCAGCGGCCTGACCAGCCAGCGGCGCTGCACCAGCGCAAACAGCAGGGCGACCAGCACCAGACAGAGCGCCAAGCTGCCGAGGATGGCGGCTAGCCGCTGGTTGACCGCCTGGCGGACGGCGGCCAGTTCGCTGCCCATCTGGCCGGTGGCCTGCAGCATCTGGCCTATGTCTTGTTGCACCGCGAGACGGCCCGCCTGCTGCTGTTGCAGCGCCTTGCGGCTGTTCTCCAGCTCCTGCGGGTAGCGCTTGAGTAGCGAGAGCAGTTCGGCTTTGGGCTGCTCTCCGAGCTCCTTGCGCTCCGGTTCCCCCAAGGTGAATTCGTCGGCGGGGGGCACCTCGAACAGGCCGAGCGGCGGCAGGGCCGCCAACTGCTCGGCCTGTTTTTGCAGGGCTGCCAGCTCGAACTGCAACCCTTCCAGCAGCTTGGGGCTGGCCTGCTCCATGTAGTTCTGGCGCAGGTGAGCGAGCCCCGGCAGGGCCGCCAGCAGGTCGCCGGCCAGCTGACGATAGCGCTCGGCGCTGGCCGGGTCGCTCCCCGTCGCCCCTTGCTGGCCGTAACGCAGCAGCGCCCTGGCCTGATCGGTCAGCTCGTTCTCGGCATTTTGCAGCAGCCACTGGCTGTTGCCGGAGAGCTTGCCGGCCGCCAGATAGTCGCTGTCGATGCGCGCTCCCATCTGTTCGAGCAGGGTGCGCAACTGGGCCGTGAGCGCCACATCCTGCTGGGTGAGCTGGGCAAGCGCCTGCTTGCGCACCGCTTCGGCCTCGGTCAGCCGCAGCGGATCGCCGCTGGCGAGGTAGTCGCGCAGGGTGCCCTGCAAGGTGCCGGTGAGCCGCTGCTGCAGCCGTTCGTGCTGGTACTGGGCCTGCTCGGCCTGGTTGAGCTGTTGCCAGCCGTGCCAGAGGGCACCGACCTGCACGGCGGCGACCAGCAGCAGAGCGAGGGAAGAGAGGGAGGCGTAATGGGCAATTTTCACGGCAGCATTCCTGCTTGTTGAACCACGGCGATGGGCGTCGGCGTGAGCTTAAGCAGCAGAGATGGCGCTTTTATGACAGTCAGCCCGGCGGCCGGACTGACTGTCGAGGGGGCTGGCTTACGGCTGCGGTGCCGGGGCCTCCTGCTGCTGGCGGGCAGGGGGCTTGCCCAGCATGCCGAGCAGGGCGCCACCCATGATGAGAGCACCGGCCAGCAGGTGACGGGGGGTCAGCTGCTCGCCATTGAGCAGCACCAGCAGCAGCGTGCTCAGCAGCGGCGTCAGATAGGCCAGTGCCCCGATCCGGCGCGGGTCTCCGTCTCGCAGCGCCAGATACCAGGTGACGAAAGCCGCCCCCATGGGGCCGAGTGCCAACCCGATGATGAGGCCCCAGTCACCGGTCGGGATGCGGGCTACCGGCAGCGGTCCCTCCAGCAGCCAGGCCAGCAGCAGCGCCAGCAGTCCGGCGGGCAGACAGGCCGCCGCCGTCATCACAGCCGGGGCCGGTGGCAGCCGACGCGACAGCACCGAGTAGGCGCCCCAGATGATGGCGGCCCCCAACGCCAGCAGATAGCCCGGCAGATGGGCCTGTTGCAGCTGCAGCTCGCCGTTCACCATCACCAGCACCGAGCCGGCCAGGCCCTGGGCGCCGGCCAGCAGGTGACGACCGTGCAGCGGGTGGCCCGGCAGCAGCAATGGGGTGAACAAGATGATGCACAGCGGCCACAGGTAGTTGATGAGGTTCGCTTCCAGCACGGGGGCATGGCGAAAGCTCATGAACAGCAGCAGGTGATAGAGCAGCAGGGCGCTGATGGTCACCAGCCAGTTGACCGGGCGAGCCCGCCACTGACGCCAGAACGGCAGGGCTCCCATCCCGCAGAAAAACAGCACCAGCCCCACCAGCACCAGCGGCGACACGCTGGTGACCCGGGAGGTGAGCGCCGCCAGCGAGGCCCACAGCACTATGGTCAGCAGCGCCAGCCCGGTGGACTTGTCCCACCACGAAGCAGCAGACATCCAACACTCCTTTGCAGATGAATGAACAAAAGGAGGGCCAGTCTAGCAGACCGGCCCTCCCTGATGGCCATACCTCGGTGGTGTGGCGACGGGATTATTTGCTGTCGGCCACCGCGCTGCTGATGGCAGGCAACTGCTGGCGACGCACGCCCCAGATGATGAGCGCCAGTACCAGCAGGGGCAGCAAGGGATCAAACCAGGTGCCGCCAGAGCCAAACAGCAGGTTGAGCAGGGCGACGCCGGTGCCGCCGATGGCCCAGGCGATGGTGGTCGGGATGGACCAGACGATCATCTGCTGCTTCACGTCCGAGATCCCCATCATCCGGTTGACCACCCAGAACAGGCTGTCGTTGAAGTAGCCGAAGAAGAGCGACCCCATGGTGGCGGCCTGGGCGGCCAGCAGCATGTTGACCCCGGGGATCTGGGCCAGGATGGGGGCCGAGATGGAGGCCGCCGTCACCATGGCCACGGTGCCTGATCCCTGGATGAGGCGCACCAGGGTCGCCACGATGAAGGGGATCAGAATGGGGGAGATGGGCAGCAGGGCGATCTGCTCGGCCAGCTGCTGGCCTGCGCCACTGTCGCGCAGCACGGCCCCCAGTGCGCCGCCGGCACCGGTCACCAGCAATATGATGCCGGCCGACTGCAGCCCCTCTTCCAGGCGAGCGGCGGTGGCGTGCCTGTCCATGTGCGGTACTAGGGTGTAGACCGCCAGCAGCACGCTGATGGCGAGCGCGATGATGGGGGCGCCGATGAAGTTGATGCCCTGCACCAGCGGGTTCTCCATCAGGCCGTCCATCCCTTCCAGGGTGGCGAGGGTGGTGAAGATGGCCTTGAGGAAGATGAGCACGATGGGCACCAGGATTGGCAGCAGCGACAGGGTAAGGCTCGGAAGAGTCTTGCCCTCCTTCTCCTTGAGGTACTGCTCATAGGTGACCTGCAGCTCATCCGGGGTCTGGGCAGCCTGGGCGCCGAACTCGGGGTATTTCTTGTCGAGCCACTGGGCATAGAAGACGATGCCGAGCACGCAGGGGATGGCCAGGGCCATGCCGGTCAGCAGCATGGCGCCGATGTCCACCCCAAACAGGCCGGCCACACCGAGCGGGCCCGGGGTGGGCGGCACGGTATGGTGAGTCACCACCAGGCCGCCCGCCAGCGCCACCCCCAGGGTTAGCAGGGAGCGCTTGCCGCTTTTCGCCAGCGCCTTGGCGACCGGGTAGAGGATGACGAAGGCGGAATCCACGAAGATGGGGATGCTGACGATGTAGCCGGTGATGGCCAGCGCCCACTCCTCGCGGCGCTTGCCGAGCCACTTGATGAAGCTGTAGGCGATCTGCTCGGCAGCACCCGATACCTCCAGCAGGCGGCCCATCATGACCCCCAGGCCAATGACGATGCCGATGCTGCCAAGGGTGGAGCCAAAGCCCTGGGTGATGACGGTGAGGGTCTTGTCGATGCTCATGCCACCGGTGATCCCGGCGATGCAGGCCGCCGCCAGCATGGCGATCAGGGCGTGCACCCGGGTGCGGATGACCAGAAACACCAGCACGAAGACGGCGATGATGAGACCTATGATGGGGGTTGGGATGTCGCTCATGATGCCTCCTGCATGTCATGGGTGATAAAGCTGTCGATGATGTCGGCAAACGTCCTGTCTGCCATGAAACCGAGGGCGCTGGCGCGTTGGTTGTCGATGCGTCCCGGCCAGCTGGCCACGATGCGCTCGATGGCGGGATCGGCGGCAAACTGCACCCGATCCCGCGCCGCCTGGCCGCCCGCCTGGGTCAGCGCCGTCAGCATCTCGCCGACGGTGACGCTGATGCCGGGCAGGTTGATGCTGCGGGCATCCCCCCTTGGCAGGGTGGCGGCCAGCAGGAAGTTGGCGACCACGGTGGCGGGGCTGGAGAGCCAGAGGCGTAGATCCGGGCTCACCGGACATACAGTTACCTCTCCCTGCAGCGGCTCGCGGATGATGCTGCTGACAAACGACGAGGCGGCGCGGTTCGGCTTGCCCGGCCGCACGCAGATGGTGGGCAGGCGCAGCGCCAGGCCGTCGACGTAGCCCTTGCGGCTGTAGTCGTTGACCAATAGCTCCCCCATCGCCTTCTGGGTGCCGTAGGAGGAGGTCGGAGTGAGGGCGGTGCCGTCGTTCACCAGTTCCGGCAGCGGGCCGCCGTAGACGGCCAGCGAGCTGGTGAACACGAAGCGGATGCCCGGGCGGGCGTGACGGCACGCCTCCAGCAGGCTGCGGGTGGTGTCCAGGTTGACCTGCCAGCCCAGATCGAAATCTTGCTCAGCGTGGCTGCTGACGATAGCGGCAAGGTGATAGACGACGGTGGTGCGTTCGCTGATGAGGGACTCGGCCACTCCAGGGGCGGTCAGATCCGCCTGCAGGCAGCGTACCCGTGGGTCGGCCAGGGCTGGTGGCGCCTGAATGTCCACCAGCAGCAGCTCGCTGAAAGGTAAGGAACTGTGCAACAGGGCACGGGCTAGCTTCTGTCCCAGAAAGCCGCCTCCGCCGGTGATGATGATCTGCATCTTGCTATCCTCAGACTCGTTCGTGTGTAGGGTCGTTATTGTTGTGCCAGCCAGGTCAAGCCTTGCCGGGTGTTGCCTCTGGGGTTGTATTCACAGCCGATCCAGTCGTGGTAGCCCGCCTGCTCCAGCACCTTGAACAGGTGCGGGTAGGCGATCTCCCCCTCGTCCGGCTCATGGCGATCCGGCACCGAGGCGATCTGGACGTGGCCGATGGCCGGGCCCAGCTTGCCGATGAGACGGGTGAGATCCCCGTCCATGATCTGGGCGTGATAGATATCGAGCTGCACCCCCACGTTGGGTCTGTCTATCTCCTGCACCAGCGCCAGGGCGTCGAGCTGGTGAGCCAGGAAATAGCCGGGCACGTCCCGATCGTTGAGGGGCTCCAGCAGCACCTTGATACCGTCTTCGGCCAGGAAGTCGGCAGCGAAGCGGATGTTGTCGATCAGGGTCTGGCGGTGGGCTGCCAGGCTGCGTGCCGGATCCACGATGCCGCTCATGGCGTGCACCTTGGTGCAACCGAGCGCCAGGGCATAGTCGCGTACGGTTGGCAGGTGGGCGCGAAACTCGGCCTCCCTGCCCGGGATGGCTGCCATGCCGCGCTCCCCTGCTGCCCAGTTGCCCGGCGGCATATTGAACAGCGCCTGGGAGAGACCGTGCAGCTGCAGCTGGCGCGCCAGTTCGGCGGCCGGCCACTCATAAGGGAAGAGGAACTCCACCGCGCTGAAGCCGGCCTCGCGGGCGGCGGCGAAGCGCTCCAGGAACGGCAGCTCGGTAAACAGCATGGTGAGATTGGCGGCAAACTTGCTCATGGTTTTATCCTCCTCAATTCATCAACTTCGGGTTCGCTCAGGTAGCGGATCCGCTGTCCGTGCAGCAGCAGGGCGAGGCGGGCCGTCTCCTCCAGCTCTTCCATGTTGTTGACCGCGTCCACCAGATCTTTGCCGGTCACCACGGGACCGTGGTTGGCCAACAGGAAAGCATTGCCTTCTGGTGCGCGGCGCCCCAGCTCCCCGGCGATGCGGGCATCCCCTGGCTTGTAGTAGGGAATGAGTGGCAACTGGCCGACCCGCATCACGTAGTAGGGAGTGAAGGGGCGGATCACATTGGCCGGATCCAGTCCCTCCAGGCAGGAGAGGGCGGTCAGGTGAGTGCAGTGCAAGTGCACCACGGCCTGGCAGTTCGGCTTGTTGTGATAGATGGCGAGGTGGAAGGCCACCTCTTTGGAGGGGCGATCCCCCCCCAGATGCTCGCCACTCATGCTCACCCGGGCGAGACGCATCGGATCGAGCCGGCCGAGGCAGGAGCCGGTCGGGGTCGCAAGCAGGGTGCCGTCCGGCAGCTTGGCGGAGAGATTGCCGGCGCCGCCGGTGGCATAGCCTCGCTGGAAAAGGGATGCGCCCAGCATCACCATGGTGTCGCGCAGTGCCTGTTCAGTCATGGAAAAACTCCTGTGCCCGGCTGAAGAAGGTTTCGTCACCAAAGTTGCCGGATTTGAGGGCCAGCGAGAGTGGGGCGTCAGTTGCACGCACCCAGGGTACGCCGGGGGCGATCTGCGGGCCTATGTGAAAGGCGGTAATAGCCAGCGCCTGGGTGATGCGGCTCGAGGTCTCGCCGCCGGCGATGATGAAACTGTCTATGCCGGCGGCGCGCAGCAGTACGGCGAGGCGAGCAAAGCACTGCTCCACCGCCTCGCTCGCAAGGTCGCGGCCATGGCGGGCCTGGATCTCGGCCAGCCGGTCCGGGCTGGTGGTGGCGTGGATCATGGGAGCGGGGGTTGCCGGCTGGTCCAGAACCCAGCGTGCCAGTTCGGCCGGGTAGTCGGCTTTCGTCAGGCAAGCTGCCACGTCGAAGGCAAGCACTGGCGCCACCTCCCGATAGTGGGCCACCTGGCGATTGGTCATCTCGGAGCAGGAGCCCGACAGCACCACGGCGCGAGTGCCCAGCGGTCTTCCCGCAGCGCGGGCGGCGGCCGGATTGCCGTTGCCGAGCAACCGGGCCAGGCCGATGGCGAGCCCGGAGCCGCCGGTCACCAGCGGCATCTCGATGGCGGCCTCAGCGATATCCAGCAGGTGCTGCTCGGTGAGGGTGTCGACCACGGCGTAGCGCACACCAGCTTGTGTTAGCTGCTCGAAGGCGTCGGTAATGGCTGCGGGGCCCTGCGCTATGGTGGTGAAGGGCACCAGTCCGGCGCGCCCTGAACCCTGCCCCTCCATCAATCGCAGCAGGTTGCTGTCGGTCATGGGAGTGATGGGATGGTGGCGCATGCCGGACTCGGCCAGCGGCTGGGCGCCGACGAACAGGTTGCCCTGATAGACGGTGCGACCGTTCACTGGCAGGGCCGGGCAGATCAGGGTGAACCGGCTCTCCAGCGCCGCCAGCAGGGCATCGGTGACCGGGCCGATATTGCCGGCCGCCGTGCTGTCGAAGGTGGAGCAGTACTTCTGGTAGATACGCGGGCAGCCGCGTGCCTTGAGCCAGTCGAGGGCGGCCAGCGAGTCGCGTACCGCCTCGTCGGCCGGACAGGAGCGGCTCTTGAGGCTGATCACCACGGCATCGATCCCGCTGAGATCCACCGCCGGCGGGATGCCGGCAAGCTGGAGGGTGGCGAGGCCGTTTTCCACCAGAAAGCCGGCGATGTCGGTGGCCCCGGTAAAGTCGTCTGCAATCACGCCCAGTTTCATTGTGCCTCCTCCATGCCTGGCAGGGTGATGCCATCGAAGATCTTGATGACGGCGCTGTCATCTTCCTTGCCGTGACCTGCGTTGCTGGCGGCGAGGAACATGTTGAGGGCGGTGCTCGCCAGTGGCAGCGGGAAGCGCAGCTCTCGCGCCGTGTCGGCTACCAGGGTGAGATCCTTGACGAAGATGTCGACCGCCGAGCGGGCCTGGTAGTCGCCGGCCAGCACCCGGGCCATGCGGTTTTCGAACATCCAGGAGTTGCCGGCGGCATGGGTCACCACGTCGTACATGAGATCGAGCGAGATGCCGGCGCGGCTCGCCAGCGCCATGGCCTCGGCGGCCACGGCGATGTGCACGCCGGCCAGCAACTGGTGAACGATCTTGACCGTGCTGCCCTGGCCCGGTTCGCTGCCGACCCGGTAGACCTTGCCGGTCACCGCATCGAGCACAGGGGCTAGCTTGTCGAAGGCGGCATCGGCGCCGGCGGCCATCACCGTCATCTCGCCGGCCTCGGCCTTGATGGCGCCGCCGGAGACCGGGGCGTCCAGCATCGGCAGGTCCAGCTTGGCCAGCTCGGCGGCTAGGGCGCTCGCCTCTTCTGCCGCTATGGTGGAAGAGACCATGACGGCAGTGCCCGGTTTGAGATGGCGAGCGAGCCCCTCTTCGCCGAGCAGGATGCGGCGCACCTGGGCGGCGTTGACCACCAGCAGCAGGACGGCGTCCAGGGTTTCGGCAAGCGGGCGGGCATCGGCCATGACGGCGGCTGCTCCGGCGGCCTGCAGCTGTTCCCGGGCGGTCGCACAGAGGTCGATGCCATAGGTGGTGAGTCCGGCCCGCAGACAGGAGCGGGCGGCGCCCATGCCCATGGCGCCCAGGCCGATGACGGCAACGTGATAGGGTCTGCTCATCTCTCAGTTCCTCGATTACAACGAATGAACCGATAGTAGGGGCTTGTGGTGATGAAATATCAGGCAGGTGTCACAAAACTTAACTTTAAAGGTGTTAATTTTTGTTATTTAAAGAGGCGTGGAGCCGATTGAGTGACTTTAATGGAGATGTTCATGTGATTTGTTGTGAATTGTGAGCCTTGATTTGCTTTTTTATCAAAACTTCCCATCCTGCTGGGGTAACATGGACGCTCATTTTAGCGTTACGGATTGCCCATGATCCCCGTAGAGAGACAGCAACAGATCCTGCACCTGCTGGCCGAGCGCGGTGCCGTCAGCATCACCGAATTGACCGAGCGCCTGCAGGTCTCCCACATGACCATCAGGCGCGATATCCAGAAGCTCGAAGATCAGGGGCGGGTCATCTCCGTGTCGGGGGGCGTGAGCCTTTCAGAACGGATCAAGAGCGAACCTTCCCACGCCACCAAGCGCAGCCTGATGCAGGAGGCCAAGCTGGCCATTGCCCACAGTGCTGCGGCCCAGGTTGAGCCTGGCAGTTCCGTCTATCTGGATGCGGGGACCACTTCCCTCGAGCTGGCCCGGGAGCTGGCGCAGCGGGAAGATCTGATGATAGTGACCAACGACTTCATGGTCTGTGCCTACCTGATCGAGCACGGCCGTTGCCGCCTCTATCACACCGGCGGACAGGTCATTCGGGAAAACCAATCCTGCGCCGGCGAAGCCACCGCCCACTTCCTGCGCAATTTGCATCTTGATGTGGCCTTTTTGTCGGCCTCCTCCTGGGATACCTTGGGGATCTCCACCCCCAGCGAGCAGAAGGTGCCGGTCAAGCGTGCCGTGGTGGAGGCTGCCGCGACCCGAATACTTATCTGCGACTCCTCCAAATACGGCAAGGTGGGTACCTTCAACGTGGTGGGCTGGGAAGCGATCGATCAGGTTATCAGCGATGGGCAACTGCCCGAGAGTGCCCGCGAGGTGCTGGCCCAGCACGGCGTCAGTCTCACTCTGGTCGCGGTAGGAGATCACTCCGCAGAGCTGGCAGGTTAGTTTGGGCAGGCATGGTTGTGGCGGGATGTGGGGCGGCTGACACGCCCGCAATCGGCTGAACGGCGGCCTTGGCCTAGAACGAGCAAGGGGTTGGCATCGTGATGATGCCAACCCCGGGATTCGGCAGACAGGCGCGCTTGATGTCGATGATGCGGGGGTATCAGATTGGCCGTTTCAATGTTCGTCGTCTGATGAAGGTGGCTGGGTTGCTTCCCAAGCTGCCCAGCGTTCATCGCTATCAGGTTGCTCGAACTGAACGGTCTGAGATCCCCAATTTGCGGGCTTGTAAGTTTGATGTCCAGCAGCCTCATCAAGAGTCCGATTTAGTTGATCACAGCCAAACGCCCTCTTCTTCCTGTAATTTATTACTCTGAACAACTATTTCATCCAAAGACCAAGAAAGTCGCTGATTCTCTGCTTAATGCCACTATCAACTGTTCTCAGTCGTAGAATGGGAACACGGCATTTATTCAAAATCTCATTTTTCATGGCGTCCCGAGCCGCCTGCACGGGTTGGTCGTGATACCCACCATCGACTTCAATGACCCCTATCGGAGTCTTGCCCACTTTGAAATAGATCACGAAATCGCAACTGGCGCGCCTCATGAACGCCCGCTGAGTTTCCGTCCAGTCGGAGTTAGTCGGTGATGCGAGCTTTTCTAGTCGGATCTGCGTGTGGTACTTCAGAGCTTGGCACGCCGGAGCCGACAGCGCTTCGCGCAGCAACTGCGCTACGATCTGCTCGGACTTGTAGCGTGAATCCTCGGGTCGTAGACGGGCGTTCAGGCGTGCCAAGGACTGATCGTACTCGTGGTACAACAAGTCGAATGCCGACACCACCGGCGCACGCACGATCTGCTCGTCCTGCGCGTAATAGCTGATATAGCGGATCAGTGCGGCGATGTGGCCATTGTTGTCGGTGAACACCTCGTCACCGGTCACCAGGGTGAAGCGATGTTTGGCTCGCGACACCGCAACGTTGATCATGCGTGGGTCGTCGACGAAATCCAGGCGTCCTTGCGCCTGGTTGTAGCGCTTCTTGTCCAGCACGGTAGAAAAGACGATCTCGTCGCACTCGCGCCCCTGGAACTTGTGCACCGTGTCATTGACGAAGTCCGCTGGCAGGTGCTTTTCGGAGAGGCTGACCTGTGCCCGGAACGGCGCGATGTAACCGCGACCTTCACCGTCCACTGCGACGGGCGTCCCCTCGTCTTCGAGCACCTTCAGCAAGGAGTCCAACTCCCGAAGGTTGGTGTTCTTGCGTGCGTGGTTGCCCTTGGCGGTCACCACCAGGCGCAGGGGCTCCTCGCCGTTGTCCACGGTCATCGGCACCAGTGCGTTGTCATAGAACTGCTGGTTACAGAACTGAATTATCCTGGGGTGGCAGCGGTAATGCTCCTTCAACAGCGTCCTTGGCAGTGCGTCCTGGAACACGGCAATGCACGAATCCAGCAGGCTGTAGCGCTCGCAATCGTAGGCCTCGGCCGGCGCCTGCAGCCCCAGTTTCACGGGGATGTGCGGCAATTGGCGGTTGTCGCCGACGACGATCAGGTTCTTGGCGCAGCCCAGCGGCAGGATGCCCGGCACTATGTCCTGCAAGGAAGCTTCATCGATGATCACGTAGTCGAGGATCGCCCCCGGCGCGATCGAGTTGACGATGGAGTGCGTGCCGCTGCCCAGGATAGGGAAACGCTGCACGAAGGCATCAAAATCCATGCGGTAGGTTTTGACATCGAAGCTGTCTCGCGGCGGAACCTGGCCTTGCAGATGCTGTTTCAGATGGTGCATAGATGCGGTTGTCAGCTCTTTGAGCAAGGCCGTGAAATTTGCGCGCGACAAGGATTCACGGCACGCCCGCAGCTCGGTTTCTTTATCCTGCAGCGACTTGTCGTAGTAATGCATCTGCAGGGCATGGAACGCGGCCATTCGCGCCTCGCCCTCGGCTAACGGCTTGGTGCGAAAGACTCTGAATTTGAACAGCAGCTCTATACGGTCCTTGAGCTTCACGCGCTGCTCGCCCAGGTGCGCCAGGTAAGCCATGAGGTCGGCAGTCTTGCGCGGGGTCAGCCCGTACTTGTCCAATGAGCCTGTGGCCTGTACTCCGTTTTCTGCCTGCCACTGCTGCAGGTAGCGCCGCTCGATGACCAGCTCGTCCAATTCGATCTGCAGTTGTGCCGCCCGATTGTGGTCTTGCAGGTGCTGCTTCAAGCGGGTAAGCAAGCCCTGGATCTCTTCCTGGGACGGTGCCGGCCTGGGCGCACTGGCGGGCCATGCAGGCAGGTTGGCGAAGAAGGCCTCGCGGTTATCCTTGTTGCCAAGCTTGGCAACAAGGTAGCCCAGACCGCATTTCTCCAGCTTTTCGTAGACGTTTGCCACGGCTGCATTGTTGTTGGACAGCACCGCTACTGTCTGCCCGCGCAACAGGATGTTGGCGAGGATGTTGAGGATGGTCTGGGTCTTGCCGGTTCCCGGTGGGCCTTCGATCACGCTGACTTGCGCGCTGAACGCCCGCTCGACGGCCTGGTACTGGCTTTCGTTCAGCCCGAACGGATAAATGAGCCCCTGACCTGGGGCGAGCATGCCGTTGCGCCCGGTGCAATAGGCTTGCAAGGCAGTGCTGGCGATAGCGGGCAGTTTTCCAAGCTGAGTCACGACATTGCTGGCTATCTCACGATCATCCTTCGATTGCGCTTGAGCGTGTCGGGCACTCGCAACCGCGGTGAAATAACTGAAGACCGGCGTGTCTTTGATCGAGGTAGGGGCGGAGAAGACGATGCCGTCCATTTTATGGACATAGGGCCTGTTGCCGCCCAGGTAGTGCACCACGGCATATCGCTCACCGTAGATCACCGCTTTGTCGATAGGTTTGACGATCGTGCTGCCAGGTTTGGTCAGCAGTACATTGCTCAACTCGCGGGAAGGTGATACTTGGCAATGATTGAGTGGGCGAGTGTATTTTTTACTGGAGGGAAAATGACAGGTCACTTCCAGCGTTTCGTGCTTGTCGTTCCAGCGAATCGTCCAGTCGCTAATTTTTGCGGTTTTGTCCTCACCATCAACCAGAATCGATATCATGTATTTTTAATCCCTAGGCGCATTACGTTCAGTTTTGCCTCACGCCAAATACTACGGTTGCCAAGGAGGAACATATTGCCATCATTCCATGCAAGTATGGAGAGCTGGCTCATGTGTTTATCCATCTTTCGGGTGTGAATGGGGGCGCCGCGTGTCTCCAAAATGGTATCTGAGTACCAAGGTAGCGAATGTTAAGTTTTTACTGATGAGAGGTGATTGCCATGAAGGTTACGACGCTCGGTATCGAGCGGGTAAAAAATCTTTTCGCATTACATGGTGTTATTCAACATGGCAAACGGGTCTTAAGCAATAGTTGAAATGGAGTCAGATGCTCTCTTCTTTAGCAATAGGAGCAGCATGAATGCATGCGGTATAGCCCATTGCAGGGTCTATAACCATCAAACTATCCTAAGGACAATCACCTGCTTATTACATCTAAAGAGGCAACAGTCCGTATCCCATCTAGCAAGAACACTAGGCTACGGATAAATGGCCACTGTAGGAATGAGGGTATTGGTGATGCGAGAAGGAAGTGCTGGAGCGCAGGAAGAATATATTGAGGTATCACCGTCGTTCGCTGGCATAGACCACAATTTATCAGTTCAAGCTGTCGCAGGAAAAATCACACTGAAAACATACCCCAGCTTGGTGAGGCTGGAAAATCATGGTTTACTGGGATTTTGCCTACTTAGCACTATGAGTAGGTTTAAACATGTAGCAGCTTTCGCCGTAGTAGGGGGGGCAGCATGAAGTAGAATCATTCCAGTTGCGGATGTTCTGGTGAGATAGCGAACTGCTGGTCAGTGGTTCCTGTAGTTGATGCAGAAATATCCCATTGTGGAGAGTGATAATGATACTGATGTGAATATTTTTTGTTGATTTTTTTATTTTAAGATTTAGAGAATAAAAATTATTTAGGCCAAGTAAAGATCATCAATCTCTTCATAGAAAAACTGAACTCAAGCTGTTCTAAGAGTAAGTATGATTGTGCACGCGCTCACATATTTAAAAATATGTGAAGTAAGCTTGCTTGGCATTTATTGGTTTCAATGCGGTCCCTTTTAATCATTATTGTGATTGCTGTCACTAAAAATGATACATTTATTAGATGGATAGCAAAGAGTGTAGCTTTACTAAATTAAATTTATTATTTATTTATTAAATATTAACAATTTAATTGATCGCACCTAGATACAGCCACTCTTATATAGTCCCGCCGATAAAGGTATACCTCAGGGGCTATTAATGAACTTCACACCAAGCAAAGTCCATCAGTTTTTTTGGACTTATCTCTTTTTAGGACAGCAGGCATTATTTCCTGTGGTGTATGCGGCTGGATCACTCTTTACATTCGCTTCTGAGCAACCTGAACTTATCCGCTATCTCATCAAAAAGGGAGATACGCTTGATTCTGTCTCACGCCAGTTTGGGGTGGTGCCACATCAACTGTTGACATTAAACCGCCACCTGAAACTCGATGCACCTTATCTGGTGGTTGGGGAGACCATAAATGTACCACGACCACAGACCTTGCCCATATTAGTTAGCGAGAATCCACTGTACCTGAAAGAAAATACAGAGAGTCACATTAATGTGGAACAAAAAGTGGCTCAGCATGTTACTCGCCTGGGGCAGGCACTCACAGCACTTGAAGAGGGGAGGGAGGCTGGTTTTGAAAATGAGAGTGAGATAGTTAAAGGTGCGCGTCGTGCACAGCGCAATAGCATAGCTGCCTCTGGAGAGCAGGTGCCGACATCTGCATCGCGCTATGGCTCGGAGCAGGAGGTGCAGTACTGGCGTCAGCAGCTCGCGACACAGTTTGAAGAGGAGGCCAATGCGTATGCTGCATCCTTGCTGGGGGCGATGGGCACAGCCAGAACCCGGGTGACGCTGGATGACGATTTCAATATGGTCACTGCCGAGGCGGATCTCTTGTTGCCGCTTGCTGAAGAGCAGCAGACTCTGTTGTTTACCCAGTTTGGTCTACGCCGAAATGGGCAGGATCGTACCATTGCCAATCTGGGGGTGGGCCAGCGTCATTTCCTCGACCGCTGGATGCTGGGTTACAACCTGTTTGCTGATTATGACCTGACCAATCGGCACTGGCGTGCGGGAGTCGGAGCTGAGGCGTGGCGTGATTATCTCAAGTTGGGCGCCAACTTTTATACCCCACTGAGCAGTTGGCGTGACTCCCCACGGTTTGAGGGTATGGAAGAGCGCGCAGCACGCGGCATGGATGTGCGTCTTGAGGCCTATCTGCCAGCCTATCCGCAATGGAGCGCATCCCTCACTGCTGAGCAGTATTTGGGGGAGCGGGTTGGCTTGCTGGACGCTGATCAGCTTGAGCGCGATCCGCATGCCATTACTGCTGGTCTGCACTATAACCCCTTCCCGTTACTCAAGATGGATGTCGAGCAAGTTGAAGCGAGCGGCAGGCAACATGACACCCGCTTTACGCTGGGGCTGGAGTGGAAGCTCGGGGCAACGCTCTGGGACATGCTGAACCCGTCCAGTGTCGACAAGTCGTTGGCGGGTATGCGCCACGATCTGATTGAGCGTAACAATGACATGGTGCTTGAGTATCGTGACAAGGTGCTCCTCAAGGCGTCTCTCAACGACCAATATTCCGCGGTTGAGGGGCAAGCACTGACCTTGACGCTCAACATCCAGCATTCCCGTCAGATAGCCTCCATCCAGTGGTTGGGTGACGTCCTGGGGCTCAGTGGGCTTAGCCCGGCTGATACGGCTGGGCAGGACAAACGCGCCCTCACACTCCCGTCCCTGCCCACCTATCGTATTGGCCAATCCAATCAATATCCGGTCGTTGCCATCGTCACCGACATCGATGGCCATGAAGCCATTGCGGAAGGGGTTGTTGCCGTTTCGGAAGACTCTGGGCTGCAACCTGCTATCCAGTTGGCAGAGCACTTTGTTCAACTTCTACCCGGTGCTCACTACCAAGTTGACTGGGGGGTTGTTGACCCCCGTCAGAAGCCCGCCAAAGCACGCAATGGGATCCCGATTGAGAGCATTGAGGGGGATGTTGAAGCGGACCGCGATGGTTACCAGTACCGCTATCGCCTGACATTTCAAGGGCCTGGACAGGTACTGACGGGGCGTGAGCTGGTTGCACCCGGGCAACCCAACCCCGGCACGCGGTATCGCTTGGATGTTGAGGTCATCTTCCCGAGTGGTCATGTGGCGCGTGACAGCATGGAGTTTGAGTTTATTGATGACGCGACGGTGCCGGGGGCCCCGACACTGACAGCGGCCGACAGCAATGGTGACGACAAGCCGGAGGTCACTGGTAAAGCGGAACCAGAGAGCACGGTGACCATTACCTGGCCGGATGGCTCGACCAGCACCACGACTGCAGATGTGGATGGCAACTACACCCTGGAAGCTCCGACGGTGCAGGGGAGTGGCACCATCACCGCCACGGCTACCGACAAGAGCGGCAACACCGGGCCGGCTACCAGCGTGAACTACATCGACTCAACGGTACCGGGGGCCCCGACGTTGGCTGCAACGGATAGCAATAGCGACAACAAGCCGGAGGTCAGTGGCAAGGCAGAGCCGGACAGCACGGTGACCATTACCTGGCCGGATGGCACAACCAGCACCACGGCTGCAGATGTGGATGGCAACTACACCCTGGAAGCTCCGACGGTGCAGGGGAGTGGCACCATCACCGCCACGGCTACCGACAAGAGCGGCAACACTGGGCCTGCTAGCAGTGTGAACTATCTCGCGAGCTTGGTGGGGGTGACGATTACCGGGCTGGTTGACGGCTTTCCTCAGGTGGGAGCGGTACTGACGGCCGTGTCTGACTGCGGCTCGAGCGCCTGCCGTGCAGGACTGACCTGGCAGTGGCAGATTGAAGATGGTGTCGGCAGTGGAAATTTTGTGGATATCGGTGGGGCGACCAGCGTGACCTATTTACCCGCGCGAGAAGATCAGAAGAAACGGGTGCGCGTCATTGTTGCGCCGCTGTGAGTGTCACCAAGAAGTGCGGAGGTGATGTCTGGGACGCTGAGTGCCTTGGTTCACTGGTATGCAAGAGCCGTGATGGTTAGGCATCCGTTGTGGTGTGTATCGGCGCTAGGTAAATCATTTTTTATAGCCAAAAGGAAGAGAGCAAGTGATGAGAAAGCAAAAAATCGCGGTATCGGTAGCAGTGGTAATGTGGGGGGTGACCAGTGGCGCCAGTGCGCTAACGTCAGCTCCAACCGATGCCGTTAAGGGGCGCGCCCCAACGTTGGATAGTGCATCTTTTACCTATACCGATGCTAATGGCAATGGTCGGGTGGATGTGAACGATACCTTGCAAATTGTCGAAACCGGTTTTGGTGACTTGGATGGGGATGCACCAGTAACTAGTGAATACAAGTGGTATCGCGATGGGACACCGATTGTTGGTGCGACGGGCAACAGCTACACCCTGGTTGCGGCAGACCTGGGTACAAAAATTACTGCCAGTGTCATTCCGCAAACCGACTCGATAACAACCGATCCGTATCAGGGGACTCAGGTGGCAGTGAGTGGCGCTCCCGATGGCGATGACTCTGTTGATGTGGTTGATCCCAATGAGGTGGATGCCGTCGAGATCGTCATTGCGGCCACTGACGCTGCGCTTGCTGGCAATCCGATTGTCTCCACCGAACTCAGGGCCAAGGTCACTACCAGCGCCGGGAATATAGGTACGGCGACTGATTATACCTATCAGTGGATGATTGAAGACTCTGTCGGGGCGGGTACTTACAGTCCGATTGCTGGCGTCACCAGCGAAACTTACACCCCGGGCAAGGATGATCAGAAGCGCAAGCTGCAGGTGGATGTCACCAAGAAGTAAAGTCATCACCAGCCCCGACTGGCTGGGCATGATATCCGGACCATCGCCAGCAGCAAGAGGTTGATGGTTATCGGATGGATAACGGGTTGTCCTGCCTTGCCAGGGAAGGCGAGGTGGGCACATCAATCAGCAATACAGGGCGCTCGTGGGCGCCCACCATTTAACCAGCCTGGCCCGTGAAGATGGCGAAGCTGGCTAGTTACAGCAGGTGATGGTGCTGTCGTAAACCGGAGAGTGTTTGAATGAAGGTGATATCTCGTTATTTGTCATATCTGGCACTGTGGATGGTGCTGTGGCAAACGACAGGAGCAATGGCCGAAAGTGCCAACACCCTGTCGGTGCAGGGGCGTGCGCCAGTGGCATCTGGCGTGACACTGACTGGCCCGGCGGCGCCATTGGTGGGGGATACCCTGCTGGGAACATATACCTTTAATGATCTGGATGCCGATGAGGAAGAGGGCAGTGTATTGCGTTGGCTAAATAATAGTGACATCGAACTCGCCAGAGGTGATCGCTATCTGTTGACCGATGCCGAACGTGGCAAACAGCTTCGCTTTGCTGTTACCCCGGCCACCAATCCGGCGGTGACTGATCCGCATGAGGGGGCAGAGGTAAGCAGTTCTCTCTCTGCGGTGGTGCAGGGGCGGCCAGACCCCGCCAAATCCACCTTCAGTGCCAACAAGTCCACCATAGTGGCGGATGGGGTTGATAACGCAGTTCTGACGCTGACCCTCAAAGACGACAATCAAGCACCGGTAACCGGCATCAGTGATCGGGTTGCGCTAGGCTACAGCGGTGTGGATACAGATGTTATCTCCCTGACTGAAAACGATCTGGGCAATGGCATCTATGAGTACATCCTGACGGGGACCAAGTCTGGCGTTGTCACTCTGACGCCACAGCTGGATGGCGCTCCCTTGACCACTATCCCTCAATCACTGCAGGTGACTCTGGCCGCTAACCCAGCCACCACGAAAGTGGTCCAACTGGTGACCACAACAGACAGTCAGCCTGCGGATAACGTCAGCGCTGACCTGCTGACAGCGACTGTGCATGATATTGAGGGGAACCCCATGCAGGGCGCTAGCGTGGTGTGGTCGCATGGGAGCACCACGGCAACCTTGGGCGCAGCGACAAGCGTGACCGACAGTAATGGTCTGGCAACGGTGAGCCTCATCAACACCCGGGCTGAGACAGTCGCCGTGACGGCCAGGGTTCAAGCCAATTCCGGTGACTCGGGCATGACCAGTGATGCCAACTTCGCACTCTATCCGGTGCTCGATACATTAGCCGTAGGGACCAATAATCAGCCCGCCAATAATAAGGCCTTGAACACAATAGTGGCCACATTCAAAGACCTTGATGGGGCGGTTCTGGCAAATGTGCCGATCACTGTGCAGTTCACTGCTGACAAGAGCACTGTCACGTTCGATAACGAGTCGCCATGGACGACCACTACCAATGACGCTGGTGCGGTGATCGTGTCACTGCGTAACAACGTGGTTGAGAATGTTGAGGTTACGCTATATGCGACAAACAGCAGTACAGTGCAAAAAGTGGCCTCGGTTAACTTTACAGAATTGATGATATCGAGATTCCTCAAGCCGGATCCGGCCACCATGAATTGGCTAGATGCCGACAACTATTGCAATAACATCGGGCGCCGTTTACCGACGGTGGATGAATTGAGAGCATTGTTTGTCGAGGTGTCCCCTTCCTTTGGTCAGAATTATGAATTGTGTTATGTTCATGGATGGCCAATGGATGGCAAGTGTGGTGGTACCTACGATGACTATTGGACGAGTGAGAAGTATGTTCCCCATGGTACTAGCGCTCATGCCGCCGTCTATATGCACACCGGTGCTGTTGGTGGATTCGGTGACACACAGCCTAGTCAGGTAGTATGCATACGTCGTTGAGAGGCTGTTGTTTCCAAAAACGATGAAAGTTGAATGCAACTAACCGGTGATAGTGGTGATAGTGATCACCACTATCACCTTCAAATTTGTGCTGTAGGCTATTCACGTCATCGCATTAAAGAATAAGAATAATATCCATATACTGCAGGCCATTGAGCATGGTATTGATATTTACAACCAATCTGATGCAGTATTATGACAGATAATCCTCTGTTATCTTGCGATAGTATCTGAAGGCAGTCTGTAATTTGCATTTACAGCTTAAATAAGCAATGGGAATATCATGATACAAGTTATTTAGAACAACTCATTATGCTCCTGGTTATTACATTGCCTACAATTAACGTGAGTGCTTGTAAGATTGTCTAAAATATTATTTTAAATCAAACTTTTGTTTTTCAAGTCTTGTTTTGGATAGTGGTTTTTATTATTTTATTAATCATCTACTTTGTGATGGTTCAACTTAAAATATCAATCTTCCTAATTTAAAAATCATAGACCGGTAAGATAGAGGATTGAATGGAACAGGATAGCAGTTGGAGCATCGGCGAGGATGATATTGAGTGGTGGAATAGCTACACTCGATTGTTTGTGCAGGATCTTTATAGCAAAGATCCCAAAAAAAGAATGGCTAGCTTCTATTTCAGACCAATCAATATGGAAGCTGCTTCATTCTATAATTCCTGTGATCACGATTTGCTTTTGATGATCACCTATGTACAAATGTCACTTCTTGAAGAGTGTTGCAAAGCATATCATCAAGCAGGACGTCGGCCATGTCAGTTATTTTTTAAGGCTGAACCAAGAGTATTGCCACAAATATCTGGCCAGCTAATAACATTAATGGATAGTCTGCGCTCTCAAAAGATAGAGTTGATTCTTGACGTGAATTTGCCAAATCATAAAAATGATAAGGAGTGGCAAAAATCACTTTTTAAAATTATAGATAGTGGTCATATGGTCTGCCTGGGTGGTTATAACTGGAAAGATAATGAACCTCAAGATTTTCAGATGGTTAAAGAGCTATTTAAATATGTCAGGTTAGGGCCTCCTCCGTCCAATCTGGCTGAAGTTAATCACTTTGTTGATACCTGTTTCTATATTAAAGAAAAACTGGCAATGCAGCTTATATTAGACAGGGTGCAAAGTCAGACTGATCTTGATATAGCCTGCCGAACACCATTTTTTGCATTGATGGGAGATTATATTTCAACTGCTCATTTAGCAAAAAACCTGGAGGATGTCTCCTATAAGGTCATGTTATGAGTGCAATTAAGAACACTACACTTGTTGTTGCATTGTGTGCATTAACTCTCTGTAATATTATTTATCAAGCCGTATTCCATACATTGACAAGTGATGGGCATCATCATTCTGAGTACAGCATTATTTGGGCACCTAATGCTTATCTGATTTTTTTTCTATGGGCATTTGGTCGCTACATACATAAGTCAATCTCATGGATATCAATTTTCATGACAGTAATAGGGTTCAACTTACTCTATTTTAGTAGCCAAAATTATCCAATAGGAATGGGATCTTACTGGTCATCGTTGATAATGTATGCTGTCAATAATACTGTCTTTATCATTGGCTTTCTATTTGTGTTAAATTTTTGGAAATTTTCAGCATCTTTATTTTCAAAAGACAATGAAGTATTATCATTTCTATGGCTTCATTTTGGTGGAGCCTTATGTACTTTTATTGCAAGTATATCAGTTCTGGTTTTCCCTAGTTCTTCAGAAAAACTAGTATATCAGCTGTTTGCAGCAAACCTTATGGCATTTACATTTTTTACATCATATCTTTTTTTGTCAGAGCAATTCATACCTGACAACAAAAACATTAAAATGATGAACTTTAGTTTATTGGTGTCATTATCCTCAATCGTTTTTTATATAGTGAATGAATTTTTTCATACCTTATCAAAGGAAACATTTGCATTAATCTTGATGGCATCATTTATTTGTCTTTTTATTAGATCCAGACCCTATGTGAGAATTGTTGTCGCGGCGTTGGTCTCAGCTTTATTTGCTGCTGTAAATGTAGCCTTGGACTTATCTCTTTATGATTTCATTTTATTTTACAGTATATGCATCAGTACCAGCATTATCTTGATAATGCGGAAGAAAGAAACACATATTATACATGCGCTGCAGAAAACGGTAGATGAGCTTAGAAAAAGTAAACTAATAGATCCTTTGACCGGCTTGCTTAATAGAGAGGGATTCAAGAACATATTAAGTGAAAAATGTAACTCCAATAAAGAGTTTTTGGTTGCATATGCAGATCTTGATAAGTTTAAAGAAATTAATGATTTTATGGGGCATGCTGTCGGTGACCTTGTATTAAAAATATCTTCAGCAAGGATGTCGTCAATTTTAGGCATGAATAGCCCTGTCGCTCGCCTCGGTGGCGATGAATTTGCTTTTGTTATTCCTGGTGAGAAAAGTATGGCCCTGCAGCGTTGTCAGGAACTAATCGAAAAAATAACGCAGCCCATTGCACTAGGGGAACGCACATTTTCAATTGGTATTTCTATTGGCGTTAGCTCTTATCCTCATCAAGCAACAGCATTAGAAGAGTTGCTTGATAAAGCCGATATGGCTATGTATGCGGCCAAATGCTCCCATGACCGTGCGCCAGTGTATTTTGAAGAAAAAATGGACTGCCGAAAGAGTCATGAGACATTTTATTTACAAAGAACATTCAATATAGATTTGATGCTGGGGGAATGTTATGCAGTATTCCAGCCGCTACATGATATTCAGCTGGGTGGAATTAAGTCATTTGAAGCATTGCTGCGACATCCTAATTTAAGCACGGTTGATATAATTCAGTGGGCAGAAGATTATGGTCATATGAATGCATTGTTTGAACTTATGGTGCAATGTGCAGCGAATTTTATTCTAACGTCAGGTTATCCCGTTACAGTTAACATATCTCCATCTCAGATCATCTTCAATGGTGGGATGATCAGAAACATTATGGAAAAAGTAATCATTGAATATAAATTGCCACGCAATACATTAAATTTAGAAGTTACTGAGTCGGTGCCAATCGTTGAACAGTCGGTTTTCATTAATGCTATTGGCCAAATCAAAGAACTCGGAGTAGAGGTTTACCTTGATGACTTTGGTACTGGCTACGCCTTTTTTTCTACATTAAGTATGGGGGCATTTGATGCAATCAAGATTGATAGAAATTTAGTTTCTGGCATTAATAAATCACTATCAATGCAGCGCCTTTTAAACTCCATATTAACTTATGCGAACGAAGCGGGCATGTACGTAATAGCTGAGGGTGTTGAAGAGGAAGACGAGCTTTGGGTGTTAAAGAACTTGGGGGTAAAATATGTACAAGGGTACTATTTCTCAAAACCAATGAGAGAAGATACCATGTTAATCTACATAGAAAGTTGGCACGCAACTAACAAAGAAGGCATCTATCAATATAAAATTAATAGCTACGCCACTTAAAGTTATTTGATGGTAGGAATAGCATTACCAAAAGCCTAACTTGCCAGCCATATTCACTTTATAAATACGATACGATGGGTTTCTTAGAAGAACCCAATCGTATTGCCCCGCATGAATTTGCTTAGCCGAGTATATATAAGCATCGCTAAATCTTACATTTAGGCCATCATCAAAATCGAATAGAGGTTTGGATAGCTCTTTTGAATAAACTACAAAAAAAAATAAGTCATTGTGCTTTTTTGCCAGAATCCCTTTAAAAAGTTTTTTTTCTCCACTGAGCTTGTTCCATGCGATTGTTTCTACAATGCCTAATCGGCATGTACTTATATATTTCATTTTAACATCATTTGCCTCAGAATTATAATTACATCCCATGCCATTGATAACTGGGGTAATAATATAAACATGGAGGATTATAAAACTAGTCAACGCTATAAACTTTAATGTTTTGATCATTGTTGTCATACCCATAAAGATAAGCACCATATTCTTTTTGTATATTTTCTTCTATTAACTTTCGCTTGCTTTCATTTAGTTCAAAAACGCCACATATCTTTGTTTTTCCGCTTAACTGATAGCAGTAAAGTTCACCTGAAGAAAAAAAATAAATGATACTCAATGACAGAATCGCTACGCAGTACAGCGAGAACAATGTTTTGATGAATATTTTTTTAAAATAACTGCCATGTCTTTCTTGCGCTATGCTCGTTGCATTAATCTTGGCCATGTCACCAATGGCCTCATCTACTTTATATGAATATGATTCGGTTGTTTTACTCTCTGTATTTATCTCATTTTTATTTTTTGGTGAATCACAAGGAAGTTGCCGAACAATCATGTTAGATTGGATCTTGTCTGCTTCTCCATGCAATATATAACCCCTCCGGTGAACAGTTTCTATATTAAAGGCACCATCAGTTTCTTGTAGTACTTTTCTGATGTTTTTTATAGCAACTGCCAGTGAGTTGGGAGAGACGAACTTGTCAGGCCACCCTTCTTCAATCAACTCCTCTTTACTGGAAAACTGATTTAATTTTTTTAGTAAAGAGGCAAAGATGAGGATCTCGCTTTTGCTTAATCGAGCAATCACTTCTGAGTTCCATGTGATGTCACCTGAGATAGCGTTGTAGTCTAGCATTCTAAAACCACCAACGATTAAGTTAAAAATTAGTTTCTTCATCTAATGATGAGCTACTCACCTTCTGCGATAGCCCTATCTTATTAGATATTCTATATGTGTCTTTGGTATAGTTGCAATAGCATTAACTTGGTATTTTTTATTATTACCATATTACTTAGTGTCCACATATATTATAGGCTATTGTCAACAGTATGCATTCTTATATTATTTTGTCTTAAAAAGTTGAAATCACTTTCTACTTGAACTGTTTATAAAAACAATCACTAAATTTCTAATTGCTGTGTTTTGATAAGTGTATGGAGAGTATTATATCATGCTCATTTCATGTGTTTTAAAAAAAATAGGAGCGCAGGGCCTTACTAAAAATAGGTTATAAAATATATATTAGATATAATTTGTTGTTCGATGTAATTAATTATTTGTTAGTATAGTGAATTATCCTTAGAAAGGGATTTTATAGGATTATTAAAGGAATTATTTGTACTTGCGGTTAATTAATAGCGTATCAATTTGACCATCGCGTAGTTATTTTCTGATACTATAAATAGGTGAGTTATCAATTTAAGGTGGAACCCTGAGCGGTATTGTATCGTCATTGTAAATTAAAATAATTTATTTTTGAGAGCAAATTAAACTATGTGACTGTGATTTGTTCTTGTCTCTAAAAGAGCTTTAACCAAGCGGGGTAAAGCTTACCCAACATGATGGTTTTTACGTTCAATGACACGATAAGCTCTATACCAGTACTTCCCGATCATTCTTTAGTTATGAGAAGATGAAAAAACAATGAAATTGCCATGTCAATAGAGTTTGGTTGTCTCGCAATGCATTGATATATAAGTATTTTTTATTTTATGAATTTATTATTTTAGTATCACTACATTTTGATTGAAAAATAAGATTATTGTTGCGTTAGTTATCGTAAAAATAATTCTTTATGTATTGAGGTGACGTGATATGTATTTAAAGATGGTTAATAGAGACAAGGGCGTTGCCTTTGATCTTCAACATGGAATTGTCGAATATAAAGCTCTAGGTGGATTGGTTGTGCAGTCTAGACTAGGCAAAAAAGACAGAGATGTATTGATGTACCTGATAAATAATGTAGGGCGACTGATCTCTAAAGATGAGATCCTACATAATGTTTGGGCTAATCGAATTGTATGTGAGAATACAGTTTCAGTTGCATTGTCAAATATCCGGAAGTTTTTAAGAAAAGCAGATGAGGATTGTTCATGTTTAACAAATGTATCTGGTTCTGGTTATATTTTCAATCCAGCTAAATCGGGGTTTAAATTAGAAAAAGAACATAAAGTGAATGATCTTGTTGTGTAAGTGGTGATGTTTATGAGAATCAGTATGTTTTTTAGAAAAGTATACATTGGTGCTGATTTTTAATTGCAGTTGATAGCTATTTTCAAGATGATTTATGTGATTGCTAGCACTCTTATTTATTCAACTATCATTTTCATTTAATTATTCTTTCTGGTTTTTATAAACGATCATGTACATTACTGAAAAGAGTCTAAATTACGTTCAGTTTAATGAGGGGTATTTTGCGCCAGCTCATTAAGATGACTGCATTTTGAGGGTAATTACGATAATTTTTTAGTTGTATTATGTGATGAAGAAAAATGTCGATATAACCATGGTGCTAAGGGGTCTATACGTATAAATGATAAAATGTTAATCGAGACACAAAGGTTAATTGAGCTAGACCAGCAACGGTCCGACCGAGCTTGCGGTTTTCAGCTCAAAGCTACCGGCTTGAGCTCACCGACAGGGGCGAGGGTATCAGAGCGATAAAGTACCTTGCTATCGCTGTAGGAGCGGATATGCAGTGTATCGGAGGCGACGTTAAACATCACGTCGCTCTGCTCGATGGTCCAATCCATTCCGGCAGCGTGTAGTCAGATATCGAGGGATTGTTGTAGGAGTAAGAGATTGTCAAGGCCATGCCAAGGGTATGGGCCGTAGTGTCGATCAGGTGAGCCATATCTCCTCCAGGAATTGTGAAATGCAGACATGAGCCTGCTAACTCATGGAGGTGATATCGGTTTGAAAGTTTATTAAATGGGATGTATTTGCTATTCAAATTCTTATTCTTTGGGGGGAGTTGCAGCATGATGGTGTTGTGCAACGAACTGCATTGGAGGGGGACGGAGAGAGGGGCGGGGCCAAAAACGAGCAAGGGGTTGGCACCATGATGATGCCAACCCCTTGTTTTGTATGGCGTTCCCGACTGGAGTCGAACCAGTGGCCTGTCCCTTAGGAGGTGTTGGATCCGGACGCGTCAACCATCTAGCCCCAGAGCTAACAGACTTAGGACTACCTCGCCACCGGCAGGTCCTCCCAGCGGGTGGTGTAACAGGGGCTCAAGTGTTCTTGTCGCATCATCCACTCGGCTGACCCCGTGCCTTGACTGGCAAAGCCTACGCGCCCCAATCCCTTGGCTTTGATCTGGTCCATCACGGCCATCAGCGCATCTGATTGAGCGGAGGACGGGGCAAACAGGTCAGCCTGTTGCTGCCCCTTGGGGGTGAACTCACTCAGCATGACCCCACCCTTCTGATAGCGGTAACCGTCGCGCCAAATCTGCGGTAGCAGCACGTTCACTTGCTGCAGCAGCAACCGGGTATCATCGCTAGGGCAGACCAGCCGGATGCCCGCCTGCTCACTGTAGTAAGGGGCTCGTTCATCAAAGGGGCTGGTTCGCACGAACAGGTGCACCCGCTGGCAACACATCCCCTCGGCCCGCAGCTTCTCGGCTGCGCGAGCCATAAAGCCTGACAACGCTTGGGCCATTTCTCCACGGTCAGTCACGCGCTCACCAAAGGAACGGCTCGAGAGGATCTGCAGCTTCGCCGCCGGTTCAACGGTCAGCTCTGCGCAAGGCAGGCCACGCAGCTCCTGGACGATCCGCTCGACCACCACGCCGTATTGGGCGCGTAACCCTTTGGCGTCGCTAGCCACCAGGTCAGCAACGGTGTTGATGCCTTGTGCCACCAACTTGGCCCCCAAGCGCCGTCCTATGCCCCACACCTCATCCACCGGGGTGATAGCCATCAGCCGGGCACGGCGCAGCTCGTCACGCAAGTCCACGACGCCGCCCGTGGCAGGCCACTTCTTGGCTGCATAGTTGGCCAGCTTGGCGAGGGTCTTGGTGGGGCCGATCCCGACCCCTACCGTTAGGCCGGTCCACTGCCACACTCGCTGCCGGATCTGTTGTCCATAGGCTGTCAGGTCCCCGGCAAACGACTCCGACAGTGACAGGAATGCTTCATCGATGGAGTAGACCTCCAGCTCGGGGGCCATGGTCTCCAACGTGCTCATCACCCTGCCAGACATGTCTCCATAGAGCGCGTAGTTGGAGCTGAATGCCACACCGCCATGCGCCTCGAACTGCTCGCGGATCTTGAAGTAGGGCCCGGCCATCTTGATACCCATCGTCTTGGCTTCGGGGCTGCGCGACACCACGCATCCATCGTTGTTGGAGAGCACCACGATCGGGCGGCCACGCAGCTCAGGGCGAAACAGCCGCTCACAGCTGGCGTAGAAGTTGTTTACATCAACGAGCGCTATAGCCATCACGCTGCCTCAGATTGCCAATCACATGGGTGACCACTCCGAACAACTCCAGGGAGAGGCTCATACAAGGGTCGATAGGCGCGAACGCCGGATTGGCTGGCAACAGCCGCAACCTCGGCTTGAGCTGCAAGGTCTTTACCGTGAAGCCGCCATCAAGTAGTGCAATCACCACATCACCATGGCGCGGGGTGAGGCTCTTATCGACCACCAGCAAGTCACCGGGAAAGATGCCGACCCTGGTCATGCTCTCCCCCTCGGCACGCAGATAGAAGGTTGCTGCAGGGTGCGGCACGCAGTGGGTGTTGAGGTCCAGCTTCCCTTCCAGATAGTCGCTGGCTGGGCTGGGAAAGCCACAAGAGGCGCGGTGCAAGAACAGCGGGATGGTCACCTCGGCGGGTGATGGGTCTTGGGTTAACAACGTCATGGCAACAACACCTGTATTTATATACAGTCATTATAGCGCACCACCTTTGAACCAGCGCAAGTCCCGCATGCCACTGATGGCGTACCATGGCGCCAACAAATAACAAAGAGGTCAGTATGAGTCACAATCTGTGTGCCCTAGCGAAAGAACTGCAAGAACGGGTCGAGGTCGAGAAGGCCGTCGCATATGCGGTATGGAAGGAGCGCAACGGTAGGCACGGTAGAATGTTCTGCATCTGCTCTCGTTAAAGCATGGCTATTACACTTTGTTGGGCCATGTAAGAGCGAGTGTAGGGAGAGGGGGTATCTGGTGTGAAATTCCCTTCAAAAAGAATCAGTTTGTAGCAGTGAACTTGCCACAGGGAATAGCTCCTCAAATGATGCGAGCACTCACACTATCTCCCCAAGTCTGTTGTCAGAGTAAATAAAAGCTTTTACCATCAATAAATTACACCCTTGGTGGAGCCAGATGAAGTGGTTAATTCTCAAATAGAAAATTCTTCCTTTCCTGCCGCGCTTGTCGATTGGGCCGGACATCATTCTGGAGGGGTGAAGCGGCTTCTAGACAAAGACAGTGGCCAGCCGAATAGACAGTTACTTCGGACAAACCTACTCGCGAGGCTACAAGATTGGGCTAAAAGACTCTCGGTCGAAAGCGCAAATATCCCGAGAATTGTCCTTCTAGTTGGCGGACCAGGGAACGGGAAAACCGAAGCAATTGAGTCGACCATACACTGGTTGGACAGCAGCCTTGACTGTGAGGGGCGACTAATTGATGAGCTTTCTGCTGAGTTTCACCCCTCAGTAGGCTCTGCCGTCCCACGGCTAGTAAGTGTCAATGCTGGGCGTCTTGCGAAGATCAATACCAGCTTGAGCTTGGATATCGTTCAAGATGCTTCTGCCACAGCTGGACACGAGGGGAGCACAGCATCTGTGCTCCTAATCGAAGAGCTCAGTAGACTGTTAGATGCGCCATCCTCAAAAGCGTATCTATGCTGTGTCAACCGTGGGGTTCTTGACGATGCACTGATTCACGCCATAGACAACAAGCTGGATAAGCCGCGAGCCATCCTCGAGGCCGTTACTCGGGCGGTCAGCTTGGCGTACGACTCACCCACTTGTTGGCCCCTCGAGAGCTTTCCATCGATAGCAGTCTGGCCGATGGATGCAGAATCCCTTTTGGTTAAGCCAGACAACGAAACATCTGCACCAGCAGAAATACTCCTTGGCCAAGCTACTGAGCCTGAAATGTGGCCGGCTAAGGGAACATGTATTGCCGGAAATAAATGCCCCTTTTGTTCCAGTCAGGCAATCCTTGCCAAGGATGAGCACCGGACAGCCCTACTGAAAATATTGCGTTGGTATGAATTAGCCAGTAGTAAGCGGTGGAGCTTCCGAGATTTATTTTCCCTAACATCATACTTGCTGGCCGGGCACCACCCTGCGGTCCATGACCCCGTAGGACACACTCAACAATCAACACCCTGCCAATGGGCTGCGAACCTTATCGATCTTGACCAGAAAGCCGTCACGGTAAAGAAACCCACCAGGCAAGCTCTCACGGCTGTCTTCCATCTTGCCACATCTGGCTATCAACATGCGCTATTCCACCGATGGGATAAGAGTGTGGCAACTTCACTACGCCGTGACATTAAGGAGCTAGGTCTAGAAAAAGAAGTTTCGACTGAGGGGTATCGTACCCTAATGGGGCTTGTTTATTTCTTCGCTGAGCGCAAAGATCACTACCTTCCTGCGACCATTGCGCACTTGTTGGAAGGTCTCGTAGATACTCTAGACCCAGCATTCGCAAGCCCCGATATAGAGGTTGCAGTTAGTGGTCGCAGTACAATTGTGCTTGGCGATCTAGATATGCGTTTCAGTCGTTCCCTCGCAGGTGGCCTTGAGTTTATCCGCAAGTTCCAAGTGCTATCACTAAATGAAGTTGAGCTTCTCAAACGGTTATCAAATGCTGACGTATTACTTTCCACTCCAACTATCCGACGTAAACGGCCAATTGCTGCTAGCCGAGTTCAACATGTCCTCCGTGACTTTGCTTGTCGATTAGTTCGTCGGAGTATATGTACTAGGACTGCGGTAGTTGCAGACTCTCAGATATTGCAGGCTTTCCAGCAAGTCGTCGAAGATAACGACAAACATCAGCACCTCTTCGAGGTCGTAAAGCAAGTCAAGGAGTTGCTGAATACGGGCAAAGAATTCGAGGTGTCGTTAACCACTACTTTTGGGCAGCCGCTCCCTCCACGGCAACGTCAAGCGACACTGATCGTCCCGCTGCGGCAAGTCAAGATGCTAGCCCAGAATATCGAAGGGCGTCCTCGTCCACCTATCTGCTATCTAGGAGTAGGACATGGACAATCAGCTCAACCAATTCCTCTGACTTATGACTTGTTCAAAGCAGTGAAGGAACTGGAAAGGGGATTATCTCCTGCGTCTTTACCACGTACGGTCGTGGCATTACTAGATACAACGAAGGCCAGGTTATCTGGTCCAATTGTTCGAGATGAAGAATTAATAGATGATGCCAAGATTCGCATTGGCTCAGATGGAACAGTTGTTGGTCGTTCATGGAATGGCTTTGTTGCAAGCATGGAGGGGGACGAATGAGCCTTAATGATTTTAAGCAGGCCCCTTGGCGTTTCTCCCACAGGAGTTACCAGAAATCGGCCCTAGCAATAAGTCCTGCACCAGAATATGCGAGTTCGGAAGTTTTACTTGCCTCACTCTACCGAACCATCGGTTTTTCATTTGCTAGTGAAGGAAGCGTACCGCAAGCAGGGCGCGATCTGGACAAACGAATCCAGAAGCTTCGAGAAAAGAGCCAGCTGCCTCCTACTAGTGCAATAGTTGGCATTGACGCTTGGAATACTGTGCTTCACGGAATTTTGGAGAGCCCAAAGCTCCCTAACCAATCTTCCAAGCGATTCCTGCAAGTCACCCCTCTGGTGTCAGGAACCGCACTTTTCTCAGGCTCTGCACGGCTAAGTAGTAACTCCTGGCCAGCGGGCAGCTTAATACGCCGCATGATCTGTCTTGGGTCTAAGGATCAGGAGACAGCAGAGCTACTCTGGAAAAAACTCTTCGAGGCCTTGAGTGTCGATGACAACGACGATGTCTTTGCTCGTTGGCTCGAGCAGGAAACATCTGCGTGGAATCAAGGTGCTGGTGTCTGGACGTTAGCACCAATCCCCGCTGAAGAAATGGCGACACTCGAAGCATCCGACTTCCTTGGCGTTTCGTTCCTTCCAGCTCGACGGTTCACCAAGGATTTGTACGCAATTATGCAGGCGAAAGACGCAATGACTCGCCGACAATGGACTAGCCTGCTCGAAGCGGTGCTTCGTCTAGCCGCGGTTTCTCATGTGACATGGCTCTGCGATGTCCATTCGAGGATCTGGAACTGCTTATTGGCTGCACTTACCAATAACGTTGTTCCTAGCGAGCAAGAGGCAAGGAAGACAATTTTTCCAGATGCCCCCCAGTACATGGCTTACGGAGGAAAAGCTCTCCAAGGAATCAAGGACAAGGTATCTAGCTACCTCACTGCCAGGCTAGGGATCAATACCCTCCTTTGGTCACTCGTACAAATAGGTGCACCTTACGAAGGAGATCTTTCCTCAAGCAAGGGTATTGCAGCGCTTTGTGAGCACATCAAGGCACATCAAACGGCTCTCACCAATGCAGGTACTCTCGTCATCATCTCTGACATCCGCGAACAAGAGGCTCGTGCACTGCTATGCAAAAAAGGTATTGGTTCCAACATGCTAGAGTTTGCGCGACACGTATTAGGTCAACGTCAGGCCGCAGTTCCATTACTCAGGGGATACGATCAGGGATATATCCTCAAAAAGAATGGTAATAGCACTTCTAGCCCATGGGTCGTCTCCCTTGGACCTGTAGCTGTTCTCTCTCTGGTTCATTGTGCGCTTGCTGGAATGGTTGGCCCGCGTTCAATCCATAGACTAGGACTGCATCTCGGGGAATACGGAGTTATTGTGGACAAACGCGATATAGCTAGAAATGACTTGGGACATCAACTAAGAATGCTTGGTCTCGTACTGGATAGCCCAGATGCCGAGAGTGGAATGCTGTTACTGCCACCGTTCTACACAAGCAAAGCGACTCAGAGAAACGAACATGAATAGACTTGCACAGTGGCTTGCATCCATTGTCCGTGAAAAAGTACAGGGGGCAACACACGGACTAAGTGGCAAAAAATTTGAGTACCGACTGATTTTCAGAGGTCCACCTCTAGAAATCCTCGACATGGTCTACAACGAACTTGTTCGTGATGGTGGAATTCAAGTCAGATCTGGAACTGGTAATAATCTGGAGACTTTACCAGTACTTCTCCAGTGTCCTATTGACCACTTGAAAGATAATAAGCCCCGAATCGGGGAGTCTTGCAAGTGCGATAATGACCACCTGCTAAATGTCAGGAATGACCCAAACAACTCTAGTTTCGTAGCTTTAGTGCCAGCGGGCCAACACAATAACCTATCGATTGAATCCTCAACTGACGTATTTGGCATGAGCGCAGATGTTGAGAAATGGTGGGAAGATGGCTTTGTACAGAGGGCAATCAATGAGGCTTTGCTCGTCGCCGGAATAAATGATTCACAGAGAGATGATGCGAAACAACTAATACGTGCTGCTACAGACGCCGTCGATGAGGTAGATCCTGATCAAGCTAACCACATTGCCGCATGGCGAATGTTATCTCGTATATATTCGATAGCAGCGTCCCACCATGGCCTCCAGTCTGGAACGGCACTGGCATTAGCTTGTGGTTTACCGCCTATGCAAGAAGGCGGAGTCTCGGCGAAAGCCCAGCTCTCAACCCTTAGGAAAGTTGCTGATGAGCTTGCGGATGGCTTCAAGACTGGCATCGAACGTCTTGCGCAAAACATTTCTGAAGAAGTTGCACAGGCACTGCGCGAACTTCTCGTTCACCTTCAAGCAAGTTGCGATGTACCCACGGCCTTCGAGCGAGCCACAGAGGCTTTCTACATTCCAGAATCGACTCTGGAACTAGCCTCCCCTCCATCCTGGTGGACGTTATTAACTGTAGAGCAGTGGAATGATTTGCTAGACGAAGGTCCTGAGGAGCTCGGAGAAATCAGTATTCGCTGCACAAACAGCATTATTTCAGCGACCAAGGGCTTACCAGCAGTGGTTCGTGATAAGGTTGAGCTAGAAATCATCTGGAATGGGAATGATAAACCGCAAGAGTTCCTGTTAACTGGCGGTTCATATGGCAAAGCACCTGCATCTTTGCCAGCTGACCAGAGTGGAACAACTCACCACACCGACTTGCTACCACCAACCCACAAGACACCTATATCTTACAAAGTCACCTCGGTGGATTGTAAGCCAGCAAGTGTGCGCGTCATATCTTTGATGAACTGGAAACCTGGAATCCTAGTAACTTGCAGGTTGGCGACAAAACTATCACCACCAAAGAAACCACGTAAGAACACCGCTGCGATTGACTGGGAAACTTCACTCTCACTACCTGGCTCTGGACGGTATGAACTGCGTCTCCACGTATCACCAGGAACAACTATTGGTAAGTTGGAAGGAACTCCAGACGATGCTACTGAGCTTGAGGAGCAATCGCAGCACTTTGTTGCTCGGCTGGTTGGACAAAACGAATATTTGTTAGAGGTCGAAGCTGACGGCAAGTATCAGTTGGACATCGGTTTTACCCCGTCAGGTGAGCTTCCACTCCACTGCAGAGTTTACCTGACTTGTGAAGAGGCAAAAGAGGAAGGCTGTCGGAGCGAGTTTGAGCGCCTAATTAAACTAAACCGCAAACACCTCGAAAAGTTTGACACTAAGGCCGTTGTCCATCTTGACCGGAATGCCCGTTCTTCAAGTTTGCAGTCATGGATACTTGAGGAGCAGAACGTAACCAAATCGTTCAGACCTTTGGTGATCGCTGATGACTACGCTTCCCAATGGGCCCCCCCTAATTGGGATGATCCTTGTGGTCCAATACTTTCTCGGGGGAAATTTCTACACGATCCACGCCCCGACATCCTGAGCTTCCTGCCTCCGAAAGGGTTCGTGGAGAGCCGCCAAAAGATTGCAGAATACATACGAGGCAGTGATGACCAGTCGGGGCTTATGGAGTCAGCTCCATTAGGTGCATGGCTATCGAGCAACCAGGAGTTCTGTGCACTGACAGAGGAATATCTTGAGGCATATATGTCTTGGCTCGAAACCGATCCTGACACTGCCTGCTGGATAGATACCGTTACAGTCTTCTCGCTAGATTCAGACGGCCGAACTCTTGGGAGAGCTCCGGATGCAATAATCATGTCTCCCCTGCATCCACTGCGGCTTGCCTGGCATAGTCTCGCTCAGAAAGTTCTGCGAGATGAGGTGGAAGGTGACTCACCATGTCCTTGCCCTGCAGCGAGCATCCTTGATCCTGATTGCGTTCCCGATCTACTGACACTTTCAATACAGTCTCCGGGCGGTGTTGATAGGATCGATTTTCTATCCGTTGAATGTAGCTCAGACTACTGGTCTGTTCTATGGAATGGTTCTCGATTAGGTCATTTGCCGGAGAGGACCCTGCGCCCTCCATTTGATAATTCTTTCGGACTGACCGTTGGCGGTATTTCCAGTGGATTCAGTCCAGCTCAGGTTTCACGTGCGCTCGACGATGTCACTGATCTTCTGGCAGCAAAACCGATCGTCAGTCTGGTTGTCTCAAGTGCTGGTGGTACCACTGATGCATGCAACGAAGGATTAGCAAACTGGTGCACTAAAAGGTTTGGTAACGGGGAGTCAAGCACCCCGAAACACGGGGTCGGCGCGAGAATTTTGGAGGTGTTTGATACGAGGCAGACCGGCAGGCCTGACCAGGCCACAATCGCGAACCTCTCAGAGGACACAGGCAACCACGTACGCTGGTATGATAAGCAACCGGTTGGAGCAAAACCTGACTTGGGCATCATTGCCCAACTAGATTCTGCACAACCTGAATCTAATGAAGTAGGTTCGCTCTCTCCAATGGGGACTGGCGGATTAATCAGACACAGAGTCAGGCGCCAGCTTCTGGGCTCATTCTTGAATGAATCTCGCCAAGGCCTTCAGATGCCGCCTTCCGGTGAACCATTCGCTGACAAAGTTTCAAAATGCATGCTCATGGTAGAAAAACTGAGGGACGGCAAGGTAGGTCTACAATTTTCGCCTAATGTCCATGCAGTATCTGAAATGCTTGAAAAAAATAGTGCCGGTTATGTTGCAATCTCATCTTCGGCAGTTGATCCTGCCTGTTTTTTGGGGGGGTGGATAAAAGGCACCTATCTTTGGGACTACGATCTTCCCTCGTACTCTCACCGTGCAGGAGATACCAGCGGTTACTACCTCTTGTCACAGGTCAAGCAAGCCGATCTTGATGCCTTGCGTGGAGTTTTGAGGCCACTTCCTGAGTGTTCTGAGCTAGAAGACGGTAAAATTGAACAGATCCTCCTCGAGGTTGCTAGAAGGGGGATTCCCACCGTGCGTGGCCTATCTGGAGATGATACCGGAGCCACGGGAGATCTTGGTCTTTTCCTTGCGGTCCGACTTCTTCAAGACCAGTTCCGAGTAGAAGGCAACATGAACAGCCTGCTACCAGTGCTTGATGGCACACCTGATGATGCTACGATTGCAATAATCGTCCCCGTCGACCCATTCAGAGGCTACCTTGCAGATCTTGCACGTTCTCTCGGCAAGGGGCTTAAGGATTCACCTCTGTCACGCCCGGACTTACTTGTTATCGGTGTACGGGTTTGTAGCAACAGAGTTGGAATTCATCTGACGCCCATTGAGGTCAAGTGCCGCCAGAGCAGCGTATTTGGTGATGCAATCGACGCTCTCTCCCAAGCGAAGGCTCTATCTACACTTCTACTGGCTATCGAGAAGCAGGCTGGCAGCTCTGTTGCATGGAGCCTAGCTTATCAACACCTGCTGCTTTCGATGGTTGGATTTGGTTTGCGTGTCTACAGCCAACATCAGGCAATTGAAGGGCAGGCTGGCCGCTGGGCCGATTATCACGAACGTATCGCTGCAGCGATCCTCAGCTCTGGCTCGAGGCCTAGTATTGATACAAGAGGACGGCTCATTGTAATTGACAATTCGCCAGAGAGCGGTGCTTACGATCGTGATGGCGACAAATACAGTGAGACAATTGTTATCTCGAAGAGGGATGCAAGTAAAATCGTAGCAAGCAATGATGCACAGCAGTTCTACGATAGTGTGCGTGCTAAAGTTGGTGATTGGGGACTTATTCCTTCAGTTGCTGATGATGCATCTCCCACTGAGTTAATAAATAATGATGTAACACCATTGAATAAATATTCAGGGAGTGGAATCATCCTATCTGTTGGTAATACAGTAGATGGTTTTCAGCCTCGCCCACTAGTCTTGAATATTTCGGACACTCGGTTGAACCAGTTAAATATTGGAGTTGTGGGTGATCTTGGAACAGGAAAAACCCAATTCCTTAAGTCGTTGATCATGCAAATTTCTCGAGCGAGCCAAGAAAATCGTGAAATAAAGCCAAAGTTCTTGATCTTTGACTATAAGCGCGACTATAGCATTCAGGATTTTGTTGATGCGACAGGCGCTAAGGTAGTAAAGCCCTACAGGCTTCCTCTAAATCTCTTCGATACTACGGGTATGGGCGAGTCTTCTGCTCCTTGGCTTGATAGGTTCCGATTCTTCGCTGATGTTCTCGGAAAAATTTACTCAGGTATGGGCCCAGTGCAGCTTGGAAAACTAAAAGAAGCGGTACGTAATGCCTACGAAAAATGTAATGCATCGGATCGTCAGCCAACGATCTATGATATTCATCATGAGTATAGAGAGATTCTTGACGGAAAATCAGACTCACCGATGGCAATTATTGATGACATTGTTGACATGGAGATTTTTACCAAAGAACCTTCTGAAGCAATTCCATTCGAAAAATTTTTTGATGGTGTGATAGTCATATCGCTAGACTCTTTGGGGCAGGATGATAAAAGCAAAAATATGCTTGTTGCTATAATGCTTAATATGTTTTATGAAAATATGCTAAAAACACCAAAACGCCCTTTTATTGGTGTTACTCCACAGCTTCGAGCAATAGATTCATACTTGCTTGTTGATGAAGCAGATAACATTATGCGTTATGAATTTGATGTGCTCAGAAAATTATTATTGCAAGGCAGAGAGTTCGGCACTGGGGTGATCTTAGCGTCTCAATATCTTCGCCATTTTAAAGTGGGGTCAACAGACTATCGAGAGCCATTACTTACATGGTTTATCCATAAAGTACCGAATGTCACTCCTGCAGAGCTTGGTGCCCTAGGATTTACTTCAGACATTACAGATTTATCTGAGCGAGTAAAAACACTCCCAAATCATCACTGCTTATATAAATCGTTTGATATGTCAGGAGAGGTTATTCGTGGATTACCATTTTTTGAATTAAAATAATAGAATGATTTCCCCCAGACCATAAAATGGTCTGGGGGATGGTGTCACGTGCGTTAATTAAACTGTTGTTCAGCCTTTTCCTCTTGTTTTTTTTCATTATTGACTGGGCTTGTTATTGGCTCAATATAACTAAGCAAAAGCCGGCCCATTGCTTCCCCTAAAAGCGGTGGAACTGCATTACCTACTTGAGTGTATCGAGGGCAAGTTAATTTCCTCATTTTCCCTCCGGTAGTGTATGCACTCTTAAAGGAGAACCAATCTGGAAATGATTGCAGCCTTGCATTTTCTCTAACAGTAAGAATTCTTGGCTCAGAATAATGAAGAATATCATCTGGTAGGGTTGTAACTGTTGCAGACGGTAAGTCAGGATGCAAGGGCGTCAATGAATGCTTTTTCATTTTCAATGAATCTCTAAACTCATTGCAAATTGTAGTCCCTTTTGTGCAAATTTTTAATATAAGCTCAAACCGTTCACTTACTGCTTTCGTGTGACGAGGAAGTCTAAGGCTGTTTGGCTTTTCATTGGTTAAACCATCTCTTAGTAGTTTTATGTAATTGTTAATTGTCTTAGGTGGTTTATAATCCAACTCAAAGAATCCAGTTTGTCCAGAATCAGTATTTTCTATAAGCTTCTTTTTTTTATTTTTTGAATCAAATATTTCTAAATCGTAAATAGCATCCTTAGCTGAGACAGGTGAATTTGAATTCAACCCCTTCATATTGAGGAAATTTAATCTAAATGCATCAATATCTTCAAATGGGTTAAACAAATCGCTAGGTACACCAAATTTAGCAATCAAGATAAATCTCGGGCGTCTTTGTGGAACGCCCCAATCAGAACTTGTTATGACTTTGTATGAGACGCCATAACCCAGTTCTTCCAGTTTTTCTTTGACAATTTTTGAGTACGGCTCACTTCCTTCACCGCGCCCCTTTGTGAACTTTGTATTAAATCCTCTAACGTTTTCTAGTAACAATAACTTAGGCTTGACTAAGCGAACAACATCAATGTATTGCTCTGCGAGCTTATTCCTGGGGTCGTCCGGGTCTCTTTTCCCTGCTAGAGAGAAGCCTTGGCATGGTGGACCACCGACAATTAAGTCAACCTTCCCTGCGAGTAAGGAGAGATTACCTTTGTGATTCTCTAATAGAGTATCAACAGTCATGTTTGATTTCGGTAGCCAATTGGGCCAGTCGTAGGTATAGCGCCCCCCTCCCAGAAGGTTATGTTGCAGTGTCTCAAACGCACCACTTGTTTTTTCTATAGCAAAAAGACCTTTCCACCCAGCCTGCATCAGGCCTAGAGACAGTCCACCACACCCTGAAAATAAATCGATAAATGTCCCTTGCTTCTGCTGGGAGGGAAGTGAGCTCATTGATGGTGCCTTTGTGCAAAATCTAACGTGATAAAATTTGTGTCCAGGATATGCATAGAGCTTTGAAAGTCAAGATTTAATACTGTATGTTTGATCATGTATTTAGGTTGTTTTGCAACGTTGATATGCAAGCTACTGTTTTGCCGACCTCTGAGGTGTCCTGACAAAATCGGATAGCCCCATTTCACGGCGCTGCCCAGCGTGGAACTCCTCAGTCACCAGTCGCCTTGCAATGGCACTGAACCATGGTTGCGTCTTGCAGTTAGTCACCAGGGGTAATCGCTTTGAGTCCCATCTTTTCTCTTGTTGGTGCGGCGATAGTGAGCGTTGACGCCAGTGATAGAAGCCTGCGTGAGAGAGTTCTAGAGCATGACAGATAATGGAAACGGGATAGATATCATGCTGTTTAGCTATCCATGCCTATTTGGCAGTGATTCCTGAGCAAAGTACGCGGCGGTTTTTTCACGATGTCGCGTTCTATACTGGCTTGTGCTACCACTTTTCGTAGCCGAGCAATTCGACCTTCAGTTCCGTGACAGAGCGACCTTCCGGGGCCGATTGGTGGCAACGACCCCCGTTGGTCAATATGCCTTTAGTCAGTCCAAGTCTTCAGGCTGCTTCGTCTGATTGAGTCCTTGTTCCAAAATCAGTCGAATTGTCTCTGCGCGAAACTTTTGTGAATAGTGTCTTCTTGATGATATTTAATACCACCGATGGTTTCATATTAATGTTCGGGGCTGTCTGTAAAACTCAATAGGTGTCAGCTCTACGTATACCTAATTAAATTTCAGTTATGATTCAGTTTAATTCTATTTAAGTGGGGTGGCAAGAGTATTGGTAATATAGGCTTCAATTTCATGAAACTCACCTGAAAATAAAAGTCTTTCGACTCTATCTTCATCTTTGCATCGAAATTTAATGACTTCGTAGCATGAATTATCCTCGTTTTCAAAAATAACTATTCCATCTTCTGTAGTTCCGCCTATCAACCAAGTCTGAAAGATCCAATTAGCAGATAAGCCTATCATTGGAAAATATTTGTTCAGCGTTTCAGTTGTATTGTTGGGTTCCATTTCGTTTACCTTTTTTAAGTTAATCCAAAGGATTTGCTTAACAGCTTGGATGGTATTGCATAGTTGCTGTTCATTCTCTTGTCGTACTTATTGTAACAATAATTTGTGAGTGATAGTGATGCCTTTGGCTAGTTTCTGGCGTGCAAATTGGTTGGTGATGGTCAATTGATCCTCTTCGCTAATCAGAGCAACGACGAGATAGGTGCCGGGTTGCTCCCCGGCGATCAGTTTGTGATGCAGCATGATGGTAGATACGCCATCGCCCCACTGCATGGGAAGCGGTAGGGTAGGCGAGGTGGTTAACGACAACAATCAGCTCGAAAGGTCAACAGCCTCTAATCATGCCAAAACATCCTCAACCACTTCCTCATCCTGATCTTCAGGCTCCGGTTCAGCCTGGATAGACTGCGAAATATACACACGACTTTTCAGCCGTTCTTTAAGCGCTGCTCTGCGCGCGGCAAAAAATTCCGGAAAATCCTCAAAGCCCAGATCGACACCCTCTACCAGCAGGTTTGCCGCTGTCAGATGAACAGAAGAGTCCTCAAGCCACTCCTTCAGTGGCCGATCAGACTTACTCAAGTTCTGGGAGTCATTCAGCAGATGAAGATTGGCAATAGTGTTCCAATGGCTGGAATCTGCATAAAACTCCATTCGCTCAGAATTATTGAGAAGGGCATCAACTTTAGCCAAACGCTTCTTGTCAAAGTGACTACGCGGGTGCAAGTGATCAATATGAAATACTTCCGTTGCATTCATTTCCGGGAACAACAAATGCAGCAGTGCACGGCAGCGCCCTTCGCCATGCTCAATATTCAGTACACTCTCCATGTATTCATCATCAAACCGCAAATCCTTGTTGGTTGCCGTGTATCTCTCTACCACCTGCTGCAATGGGAAGTACTGCTCGTCCATATGCTGATCCAGCACATCACGCATCGATTTCAGGATGGTATCTGCTTGCCCGCCAAATACCCCTTTAAGCAGCGCCATATAAAACCAGCGACTGATAAGGTCTCGCTGCTCATTATGCTTGGAAAGATTGTTTATGCTCTTGAAGAGAGATTCATTGCCAACCTGCTTTTTGTACAGGTAGTAACAAATCGGGATCACCGCATTTTTGGATGTCAGCGATTGGGAGTTAATGCCCATGCGGCGGATCAGCCGCAGTGTTTCCAGAATGCAGTCACGTATTTCAGCCCATGCGTCTTGGATCTGGCGAACCTGCTCGGCACTGAAATTTTTCACTTTAAACCGCACGTCCGCACCGATAAGCACCAGGCAGGCTTTGAGCACCCAGTCGCGATCCATGTAGAAACCAATATCGGCGCTTTGATGAATCTGACGAATCAGCCCATCCACATCCTGACGGAAGTCACCATCCCAGTTTGCTACCGCAATCGACATCAACAGATCAGAAAAGTCCAGCTTGGTACCACCACTGTTGGTGCGGATAAACACATCCAGCACGTGGTCTATTTCCTGACTGCTCTCATTGAAGTAATGAACAATACGCTGCGAACGGATGACGTCATACAACTGACCCAAGGTGTCAGCAGCAAACTCATTCGCCTGCAAGTTATGGGCTTCTAGGTAAGGCTTGGTCACCTTGTTCCAGATATGGTTGCCACCATCAACCTGCGGCATCTTGAGGATGTCATGCAGGCAAAACCAGTGATGCTTACTATCCGATGCCGCCAAGGCGCTCTTGTACTGGGCGTCGGTCAGAAATTTAAAGTTGTAATGCATCAGTGATTCGTTGTCTTGCGAGTCGACAGCCTGTGCCAAGTCGAGGTACAACTTGCGTGGCGGCAGCAGCTTGTCATCCCGAGTTGTCGGCCACCACACCCGTGGTTGCTTGTAAGCATAAGTGCCACATAAGCCAATATACAATGAGGTAAGGCGCTGCTGGCCGTCGATGATGGCCTTGAAGTTTTTATAACTGGCAGTGGTCGGCTTATGCGGATTCTCCTCACTGAAGCGCTGGCAGTAGCACTTCAGGAACTCATAAAACTTGTAGTCGTTCTTGATTTCAGCGCTGTTCACCTCCCACATCATGAAGGAGTTAATCGGATATCCCCGCATGATGGAATCGAACAGCACACAGATCTGGTGACTGCTCCAGACAAACTTGCGCTGAATAGCAGGCAACAGATAGTCCCCACCATTAATGGCCGCAATTGCTTCCTGAATGGTAATTGCCTTTTCATACTCACCTGCCATGTTTAGTCCTCTCTCGCATGCATCTAGGCCTACGCTCTTCTTCAAGGCCGCGCCGAGTTTGAGATTGTAAAGAAAGTCACTGAATCAGAATTTTCTGATTCAGTGACTTGTATCAAACTATCTCGATGTTATCTGCAAGCCAGCCGCGTCGCTCGATGAGTATATCTAGGCTGATAAGTGTAAGGTTCATATCAGTCCCCGTTCTGCCAGCGACACCACTCCCTCAGTACCGACGACCAGATGATCCAAAATCCGGATATCCACCAGTGCCAGGGCATTCTGTAGGCGCAGAGTAATCGCGATATCTGCCCGGCTGGGTTCCGGGTATCCCGACGGGTGGTTATGCACCAGCATCAGAGCGGCAGCATTGTAGTGCAGTGCCTGCTTGACTACATCGCGGGGGTAGACGGTCGCAGCGGACAGGGTGCCAAGGAACAGCTCCTCGTAGGCCAGGACCCTGTGTTGGTTATCGAGGAAAAGTGCCGCAAACACTTCGCGATCCCGTGTTTGCAGCAGCCCTTGCAGGGCCTGATGGGCCACGTGTTTATCGGTAATAGCTTCTCCCTTGGCCAGTTTCTGACGGGCAACTGCTTGGGCGATGGTGAGCAGGTCGTCGTCGGTGACAAGGTCGGTTACCCGATAGGTGCCGGGGATCTCCCCGGCGATCAGTTTGTGATGCAACATGATTAGGCTCCATACGCCATCGCCCCACCGCATTGGACGCGGCAGGGTAGGCGAGGTATTTGGTTAATGGGTTGGTAAATGTGGTAGTAGCTGGATTGGCTGGCGGTACTCAGGCCGCCAAGGTGTGCGGGGTGTAGTCGTGTAGCGGAATGTGGTAACTGGTGGCTAGTAGGGTGCCGAACTGGGTTAGCCAGCTGTGATCCGGGTGATCGCACAGCCATTGCGCCAGTGCGTCGCCCCGTTCGTTTTCATAGCGCAGGTAGAGGGTATAACCGTCCACCGGCAGGCTCTGGTCATGTACCACTTCAATCTGACCATCGTGTTCAAGATAAGCCTCCAGCTCGATGGCGATCACGGAGTTAATCATCTTCGGTCTCCTTGTCAGGGATGGGGTCACTCTCCACCGCATAGCCGCGATGGATGCAGATGCGCTGCAGGTCAGCCAGAAAGTTGGCCAGTACGCGGGGTTGCTCGGTGAGCGGCACCGGCCCTGCCTGGCAATGCCAGAAACAGCGACGTTTGGGGTCGATGCAGATCTCATCTCTCGGCTTGCTCATGGTGTACCAGTCCTCGGCATTGCTGAGGGAGAGCAGTTGCCACTGTGCGCCAGACCAGCGCACTTGTAAGGTGACTGTACGGGCTGGTGGGCTATCTGGAGTCAGGTGCAGCAGCCAACGCTGACCACTGCGAGTGGGGGTTAGCTTGGCGCTGGTAGCGACTCGCCCCAGCCACTGACGCGTGTAATGGGAGAGCGCTAATTCTTGGTTCATAGTTACCTCCTAATCTCCAGCGACCGTGACGCTGAAGCATTCCAACCGGCAGTAGGCAATGAAGTTGCGCTGCCAGATGTCGAACAACTCCCGCGCTTCGGCTAGCCGCAACGGTCCCCAGCCCAACATGGTGTGTTCCCCATCGAGGAAGTTGAAGTCGAGCTCCTTGCAGAGCTCGGCATCATGGCCGAGCCCCTGGTAGCTGAAGTCGGTGACGTAATCGAACAGCCAGCCATCTAGCCCACGGATCAGGCGGATCTCGACTGGGTGCACGCCGCCTTGCTCGGCGCTGTAGCCGGGATTACGAAAGTTGAAGGTCAGTTGGCTTAAGCGCTCGATATTGAGCTCGGTTTTAGCGACTTCCTGGTCGAGCAGAACCAGCAATGCTTGGGCTACGGGCAGAGCAAAGCCGCCCCGGAAAAAGGGAATAGTCATGATGTACTCCTTGTAGGGGTTAATCTTGGCCGAACAGATCGCGCATTTTTCTGGCCGCACGGGCACGGATCTGGGTGTCAATAAAGGCGGTAATACTGGCGAGTGCCGCACTTAGCACCGCGATGTCATCGGTGAGCCCCATAGGCAGCACATCCGGGATCGCATCGATGGGCGAGATAAAGTAGGCCAACGCGCTGTAGATCAGCAGCTTGGCCCAGAGCGGCAGGTCATCCTTCTGGCTGGTGTAGTAGAGCAACAGGCAGGTTTCAATAAAGGGCCGACCGGCACGCTTGGCAAAGGCGCAGAGCTTGCGCCAAAAGCCTTGCTGGTCGAACGGCTCGCATTCGGGAGGAATACAGGGGGGCATAGTGTGTCTCCTTCACAGGTGGGTGAATGGCAGAAATGAAAAGAGGAGGCAAATGCCTCCTCTTGGATGGGAATGGATGTGATCTATTGGTCCCACATCAAGCAGTCAAACTCGGGCGTATTAGTGGCGGGCAGTACAGATGCGACCTCTTTGGTTGGCAGTGCGAGTTGCTTGCCGTCAGCCGTTAAAATGCGGATCGACTTGGCCTTGCGTAGCTTGCCCCACATGTCGAAGAAATTGTTCTCACCGACACGGGATTCTGTCTCATAGGGCGCATCGTATTGGCTGCCATCGACGATGATGGAGAAAGCCTGCCCAGCATAAGAGCCGTACTCCTTGCCCTGTACCGTGGCCGTCATGCTGACCTTTCGGGTGTCATTGCAGGCGATATAGAGGTTGTTTTGCTCGTTGACCACCGCCGTGTATTCGCTGGTGCCCTGACCCCAGCCACTGCTCCAGCGTCCGGCCTCGCCATAGGCCAGGGCGTTGTTGCATAGCAGGATGGCCGTCAACGTGATCCAACATTTGTTCATGGTTAACTCTCCTTATCCAACGTAGTAACCCAACACATTTTGTAAAAAGCCACCTGCCGCGATGTAGCCCACCACCCCCCCGATGAGCTGGGGGCCAACTTTCCAAAACAGCTTCTTCTTGAACATCTCCTGTGCGCCGTCAGCAAACAGCATGTTTGGTTGGGTGAAGCGGCGGAACAATTCCCCTCCCATCAGGCCAAGTGAGGTAAACAGAGAGCCAAAGACAAAGTGCCAGATATGGCCCCAGAACCCGAGCTGCGGGGAGCTACCGGTCCAGAGTGAGTAAATGGTGATGACGAGAAAAAAGAGGGTGGCAATAACGGGATAACGAGCCATGTACTTTTCCTTATGTAACAGAGTAATAGTAACAATGGCAGTCGCCCTAACCGCTCGCGTAAAAGCGCTTTACCCGAGATGGGAGGGGATGCCACAAACGAGGATTGATGTTTGTTGTCGGTGAGTCGGTCAGCGTAGCGATCATCGATTTACGGCCAATTACAACCAACTTAGTTGATACTCGCCTTTTTGAGTCCTTATCGTCAATGGGTCCATGGTCAACCATACGGGTTGACTGGAGGAACCATGACAGATATCAACCTTGAGCTGTTAGCCAAGAGCGTTGGCAAGGCGATTAGCCACAAGCGTACTCAAGCCGGATTCACGCAAGAGCATGTGGCTGAACACCTCAATATCGGGATGGAGGCCGTCTCTCGAATGGAGCGAGGGATTGTGGTGCCGACCGTGGTGCGGCTGGCGGAGCTCGCTCAACTGTTTGGTTGTGAGCTGGCGGACTTTCTGCGCGAGACCAGTAACCGCCCGACCGAGCAGGGCATTGTGCTGAGCCAGCAACTGGCCCGGCTCGATGATGCTGACCGAACCCTGTTGCTGGAAACGGTAGAACGGTTGGTGGAGCGGTTGGCCCGTTCCCGCTGATCATCCACCATTCACTGGGGAGGGGATGGGGTCCCTTTCCCCAATTTGTTGGTGAGTGGACTCCTTCTTGGTTGTGGTCTCTGTGGCGTTCTGGTTGCTTTGCCTAGCGGGACGTGAGGTGAGGTTGTCGCCTCAGAACCATTGATACCATTCGCCGTCTCGTCGCTGTTGGCTTCGGGATAGAACTCCTCCAGCAACATCGGCACCTCTTCATCGATATCCTCAAATTGGCCATTGCGCAGCAGCTCGCGAGCGGCTTGTTCCATCTGGTCGATGGCGAGCCCCGCCTCTTGGTCACGCTGGGCGGCCTCCTGTGCCTGTCTGACTGCCTCGGTCAGGTTGGTCTCTTCCCGCAAGGTCACATCCACGTAGTAGACCGGTGTGCGGTAGGACTGGGTAGTGCTCTTGGCCCGCAACCGCAGGGTGAGCGGCAGATAGCGGGTATGGCCACCGCTCACTGCCTCCAGGTACTTCAGTCGTGCTGCCAGAGTGCGCACCGAGTTGTAGCCGGTGGTGCGGAAGATAAAGCTGCCCAGCTCATCCCCTTGCCCCTCCACAAACAGGTTCAGTCGCCCGTACAGCTTGCAGCCCTGTTGCCCGGCAAAGGCACAGCGCTCAGGCCCAGGGCAGCTGACCTCCTCCATGCCTTGTGCCCCCACTCGTCTTGCCACCTCCCCATTCCCGACACAGAGCGGCCTGCCGGTTTGCCGGTCAAACGAGCTGTATTCCGCTCGCAGATTCAAGTCGCTGTCGTTGAACAGCACGCGCACCGGAATGGCGCGGATCTTGGTCTGCTCCTGCCCTTGGCCACTCTTTTGCGATGAGTAGTGTTGATGCAGGGGATGGAGCAACCATCCCCCCTTGTGCTGTATCTGGGTGGTGAGGGTGAAGCTGTCGTCCTTCTCCGGTACCCACTTATCCTGTTTTTGCACCAGCTTGCCGATGCAGATCCGCCCGATCACGGGCGGGGTGATCGCCAGTCCTTTGATCATGGTGTTTGCCTCAAGGGTTGAATGGTGAAACGGCGCACGCCGGGCACCGGTTTGACATAACGGGTGAGCAGGTCGGGATGATCCTGACCGAGCTTATCCAGATCCGGTGCCAGCCGGTCTTTGCTGCGCTTCCAAGTGATCTTGCCGTTGGCAAACAGCCCGGCAGTGGCTTCACCTAAGGTGGCTTGCAGCCGCTGCTTGAGCTGCGACTCCTGCAGCTCGACAGCTTCCTTCTGCTGACGCAAGCGCAGCAGCTCCCCAAACAGCTGGTTGAACTCGGGAGAATCGGAGAGATCTACCGTCTGGCCATCGTCACGCGGAAACAGCCAGCTCAGGGCATTGGCTGCATCATTGGAGCCGTCAGGCTCGGGCTGCTGGTCTTGTTGCACCATCTGCCAGAACTGCGCTTCCCGCTCGGTGAGATCCTGGATCTTCTCCTCATCGCGCTCGATGCGGTAAATCCGAAAATCCTGGCCGCCGATCAGCACTGCCACCTCAGCCCAGGCATGGCCGGTAACCGCCAATTGATGCAGTACCTGACACTGATAAGCCACCGGCACACCTTCCTCCCACTGGGGGGCGCTGTGATAGCTGGCGGTCTTGATCTCCAGAATGCCCGGCCCATCGGGATGGCCGACCACCTCCCGATCGAGGTTGGCGAGCATGAAGGGTTGCTCGGGGGGTTGCAGTACCGCATTGACCCGGCGCACCTTGTAGCCGGTGCGCTTGGCATAGACCTGCGCCAACACCGGCTCCAGCTCGATGCCCCACAGCACCGCTTCCTTGTGGGAGATATCCTCCGGCTCCTTGCGACCGGTCTTCTCCAACCACAGGCTGAGCGGGCATTTGTAGGGGGAGAGCCCCACTGCGACGGCGGCATCGGAGGAGCCAATGCCAAGCTTGCGGATAGCAAGCCATTGCTCGCGGGTTAACTGGGTAGTGGAGGCCAGCCGCAGGGCTTGGCCGTATTTGGCTTTTGCTTTCATGACTATTCCTTGTTGACGGCATAAATGGCGACGCCCGGATTGGCTTGTGCCAGTCCGGGTGAGGTCGTTATGCGGTTTGAATAGGGAAGAGGAATTACTGCAGCAGGGTAAGGGCTTGGTTCAGGGCTTGGGATTTGAGTTGGGCTCCCTGACCGAACCAGGCGGAATCGAGCCGATGGTCCTGACTGCGAGCACGGCGGTGGTGATCGACATATTCCGTGACAGCATTAACCAGCCCCCAGGCGGTATTGCGGGAGCTGACAAGTTCTGAGCCCATGCCTGCGCCCTGATAGAGCTCATGCAGCCGTTGTACCGGCTTGGTGAGGATGATGTTCTCCTCATCCAGCGGTTGCGCCAACAGGTCGCTGAAAAAGCGCAGTGCCTCTTCAGGGGCCACGGGCCGCTGTGCCAGCGCCTTGGTCTGCGCCTTAAATTCATCCCAATGAGAGAGCCCCAGCCCGAGCGACTCTTTGACGGCAGCTGCATCGAACTGAGTAGAGTGGGGCACCTTGATGGCACCGGTAGCACCGCGCAGTGCCATCTGCAGGGTGTTGTTGCAGACTACCCGCAGCGAGGTGAACTGCGCCGTGGTGCAGAGCGTGCCGTCGCAGCTGGTCGCCAGCAGCAAATAGGACTTTACCAAGTCATTGCCTTTGAGTTTTAGATCCTGGCCTGTTTTGGCCAGAGCCCACAGCTTGCGGCCGCCTTTGAGCGAGCCTGCGGTCTCCAGCTCAAAGCCTCCGGCTTCCACCAGGTCTTGATAGAAATGCAGCACCTCGTGAGGCTGTACCACGTTGTAGCGACTTGAGACCACCGACAGGGGGGCGAGGGTATCGGAGCGATAAAGCACCTTGCTGTCGCAGTAGGGGCGGATATGCAGTGCATCGGAGGCGACGTTAAACATCACGTCGCTCTGCTCGATGGTCCAATCCATCCCGGCTGCCTGTAGCCAGATATCGAGAGATTGTTGCGGGGGCAAAATATTGCCAAGGCCATGCCAAGGGGTTTGGCCCGTGTAGGCCATGGTGTCAATCAGGTGAGCCATATCTCCTCCAGGAATTGTGAAATGCAGACATCAGCCTGCTAACTCATGGAGGTGATGTAGGTTTGAAAGTTTATTGAATAGGATGTATTTGCCATTAAATTCTCATTTTTTAAGGGTGGCGTTACAGCATGATGGTGTTGTGCAATGAACTGCATTGGAGGGGTACGGAGAGGGGTACGGGGCCAAAAACGACCAAGGGGTTGGCATCGTAATGATGCCAACCCCTTGTTTTATATGGCGCTCCCGACTGGAGTCGAACCAGTGGCCTGTCCCTTAGGAGGGGACCGCTCTATCCTACTGAGCTACGGGAGCATTGTGGCGGGCATTATACAAGAAGCCGCTCCCTTTTAAACCATTGATTCTTATTCCAATACTGCCAGATCCCCGATCTGGATGTTAAACGGCGAATATTTGTTCTGGCTGCTGATGATGGCGCCATCCTCGAACACCTGCACTACTTCGAACAGGCCATCGGCGGGGTTGCGCATCATGCGAGACTTGCCGTAGGGGTCGATGAAATCGGCATCGTGCTGGATGCGGAACTGATCCCCGAGCCGGACGCCGTTGCGGCGGCCCAGATTGATGTGGGGGCCGCGCTCGTTCTGGCCGACCACCCGGGCGGTGACCGGGGCGCAGCTGAGCTGGGCCACCAGATCCTGTACCGCTTCCTGCAACTGGTAGTTGACCTCCTGGCCGTAGCTCGACTGCCAGAACTGGCCGCTGCTGCTGCCTACCTGATCCCGTTTGGCAAAGGTCCAGTTGGCCCGGCCCTGGTACTCCTTGCGGCCGAGCAGGCTGCCGTTGATGCCGTCGAACAGATAGAGCTGCATGCGAAAGTTGCGGATGGGGTCTTCATACCAGCTGGTCAGCTGGTTGCCTTGCGGCTCGAGGGAGAGATCGTCGATGCTGCCGAGCACCAGATACTGGCTGTCGGTGCGCAGGCTGAGCGCCTTGATTTCCTCGAGGGCGCTGCGATCCCCCTGTTGCAGGTGGAGCGGGTCGATGCGCAGGTTCTCGTCCAGCCACTGGCGCACGGCCACCCCTTGCGGGGCGTTGGCCAGGGCCTCGAACATGCGGCGTGACAGGTTGGCGGGCATGTCGTCGAGGGCGCCGTAGCTCGCCTGCTCGGGATAGCGCAGCCGCAGCCGTACCAGCGTCAAATCCTTGGCGTAGTGCTGGGTCTGGCAGATCTGGCGCTCGGCCTGGATGTCGGCCTGCACCGTGATATACATGCGGCCGTTGCGCACCTCTTCTCGCTTGAGCCGATACTGGCGAATGTCACCGCCGGAGCGGATCTGGATCTGCTCGGAGCGCAGGCTGCCGTTTTCCAGGCGCTGGATGCTGGAGACGGCGGCGCCGCTCGCCAGCAGAGCCTGCCGCAGGGCATCGCGGGTCGCCTGCTCGCGGGCGTAGACCTCGTCTGTGCCCAGGATGGCGGCACTGCCCTGCGCCTCGATGATCTCGGCCCGGGCCGACAGACTGGCCAGCAGCAGGGTTAACAGCAGCGGTAATTTCATGACAAGCACCTTGAATATGCGGGTCGGCGCGATTCACCCCTGTCGAAGCGAGGTCGCCGGCCGATACAGATCACAGAACCGTGCCAGTTGCACAGCACACGCGAATATTTAGCAAGATCCATGCCTCATTCCCGGCTCAAGCTTTGGCCGGTCGAACCGATAACAAATCAGGTGCAGATACAGGAAAGGTATCCATGAACAAACTCATCACGGCGTTGGCGCTCGCCCTGGCATTGGCCGGCTGCGGCTCCGACCCCATCAACCGGGAGCAGGGTGATCCTCGTCAGGCGGCGCAGGGGATGGAACTCAACTGGCTGGTGGCGCGCATGACCGATCAGCTGATGGAGCGCAAGTCGCTCTCCACCCTGACCGAACCCATCGCGGTCTCCTCTTTCGTCGATCTCGATACCCTGCAGGACACCAACTGGATGGGGCAGCAGATCGAGGAGAGCTTTATCTATGAGCTGAACCGGCGCGGGGAAGTGGTGGTGGATTTCAAGCTGACCGGCAGCATCAAGGTCACCCCGCAGGGGGACTTCGTGATGAGCCGCAACTATCGGGATCTCTCTCCCCGGCTACCCATCTCCCGCATCCTGACCGGCACCTTCAGCCGCAACAAGCAGGGGATCCTGGTCAATGCCCGCATCATCGACCTGCGTACCAAGATGGTGGAGACCACGGCCCAGAGCCTGATCCCGCAAAAATATCTGTTCGGTGCCAACAATTCGTTTGGCCGGGCCTCGATCAACCGCGGTTACCTGATGCGTGACAGCCAGGCGCGTCCCGGCGGCCATCTGGTCAATCTGACGCCCTGACAAGGAGTAGACGCAATGAAAATCCTGTTCGGATGCCTGCTGGCGCTGCTGCTGACGGCGTGCAGCGGCGGCAATCGGGTGGTCAACTATGGCGGCGGCAACAACAAGCCGGATGACTTCCCAGTGCTCAAGGCGGTCGGCTACGCGGTGATCGACATCCAGCCCGGTCCGTCCCAGTCCGAGAAGATGCTGCAGGCCATCCGCGCCTCCAAGATGGATGCCTATCGCGAGCTGGCGGAACAGCTCAACGGCCAGCAGGTGCGTGGCCAGAGCAGCTACAAGGACTTGACCCAGACCTCCAACTCGCTGGACGTGTCGGTAGCCGGCATGGTGCGTGGTGCCAGAGTGGTGGCCTCCTATCCCCGTGGCAACACCTATGCCACCGAGATGGAGCTCGATACCCGCGCCCTCTACAACATCAACCAGCTGATGGCAGGCCAGTTCTGACGGCGTGCCCGCGGCGAATGGACGACAGAAAGGCGACCCGATGGGTCGCCTTTTTCATTGGCGGTGTCGGCCGCCCAAGCCTGGCTGATTACAGCGCTGGCTAGTTGCCCAGCAGCACCGGCGGCACGGCGGTCGGCTTGACGTCTTCGCTCGGGTAGCAGCCCAGCACCTTGATGTAGCGGGTGATCTTGGTCAGCTCCATCAGTGCGGCCTGCATGGCCGGGGTCTGCAGGTTGGCGGAGACATCCAGGTAGAACATCTCCTCCCACGGGTTGCCCTGCACCGGACGGGATTCGAGCTTGGTCATGTTGATCTCGTTGCTGCGCAGCACCAGCAGCGCCTCCACCAGCGAGCCCGGTTTCTGGGAGGTGGACATGATGAGGGTGGTCTTGGCCGGGATCTGCGGTGCCACGTCGATGGGCTTGCGCGCCACCACGATGAAGCGGCTGTAGTTCTCCTTCTGGTTGGCCAGCTGCTCGGCCAGCACATCCAGCCCGTACAGCTCGCCGCCGGCGGCGCTGCCGATGGCCGCCGCCTCCGGGCTCGCCAGCTCTTTGACCTTCATCATGGCGCTGGAGGAGGAGTCGCAGATCTCGTGGCGCGCTCCTTCCAGCTTGCTGAGGTAATGGGAGCACTGCTGGAATACCTGCGGGTGGGCATAGAAGGTCTTGATGCGGCCCAGCTCGGTCGGCACGGCGGTGAGGATGCAGTGCTCGATGGGGTAGGTCAGCTCACCGACGATGGAGAGGCTGGTGTGCTGCATCACGTCGTACACCTCGTTGATGGAGCCCGAGCTGGTGTTCTCGATGGGCAGCACGCCGAAGGCGGCACGGCCCGACTCTACCGCATCCAGCACCTCGCGGAAATTCTGGCAGTTCACCTCGATCACCTGATCCTTGTAGCGGGCCAGGTACTTGCGGGCGGCGAGACTGGAGTAGGAACCGCGTGGTCCCAGGTAGGCGACGCTGGTCATCGGCTCCTGCTGCTCCGGGTTGAGCAGGCTCTGCAGATAGGCCTGCTGGGAGAGCACGGAATCTTCGATGATGGTGTGGTAGATGCGGGTGATGTACTGGGCGTCCAGCCCCAGCACACGCCCTTTCTGGATCAGGGCGACCAGCAGATCCTGCTCGCGCTGGGGATCGCGGATCGGGCGCGGGTTGGCCTGCTTGGCGCGGGCGACCTCGATGCTGAGGGTCTTGCGTTTGGCCAGCAGGGCGAGCAGCTCCTGATCCAACTGGGTGATGTCTTGTCTGATCTCGTCGAGCGTTGCCATGATGGTTCCCTATCCAAGTAATCGATTGTGGTGGCTGCAAAAAAAAACCTCCGCTAGGGGAGGCTCGATTCGTCTTTGCTTTCTGTTTACGCGAGTGCTTCACGTGACGACGGGCCTTCCCTCATGAGGGCCGGATAAACGAGAAAGCAAAAAAGAATGGTGCGTGCATGAGTGTGTCCTTGAGGTAACGCCATAACCATTAAGGGATTTGACCGTGCGATGCAAGTAAAACTTGCCCGGGGGAGGAGAACGGGGCAGGGTAGGGGCGTGAGCCTGCGGGGGAAAAACCGGGTAAAACGGACCCGCTTGCTGTCGTAATGATGCAGATAGCTGGAGGTGAAGATGGCGATTATTTTCGACCTGGGACGGGTGGTGGTGAGCTGGGATCCGGTCGGTATCGTGCGCTCGGTGCGCGGGGAGCACGGAGCTGAGCAGCTGGCGGAGCGGCTGTTCAACCACCCTGACTGGCTGGAAGTGGACCGCGGCACCCTGTCACTGCACACCATGGCCCGCCAGGCCGAGCATCGCACCGGGCTGAGCGCCGCCGAAAACCTGGCGATTTTGCAGGCGGTGCCCGCCTCGCTGGTGCCGGATCCCGCTATGCTGAGCCTGATAGAGAGCCTGCATGGGGCGGGTCATACCCTCTACGCACTCTCCAACATGGGGCATGCCAGCATCGACTGGCTGGAGCAGCATCAGCCCTTCTGGCGTTTCTTCAGCGGCAAGGTGGTGTCGGCAAGGGTACGGATGATGAAGCCGGAGCCGGATATCTACCGCTATCTGCTGGTGTCGTTCGACTTGCAGGCCGAGCAGTGCCTGTTCATCGATGACAGCCCGGCCAACGTGACTGCCGCACAGGCATTGGGGATCGGCGGCCTGGTGTTTACCGATGCATACAGTTGTCGCCAGCAGCTGGTGGCGCAGGGTTACCTGCCCGCCTGAATGGCAGGATGTAGAGGGAGAGGGTATGGAGCATGGCCGGTTTCGTAATTGGCTCAGTCACTATCCGGATGCGGGGCTGCTGATCGCCTGTCTGGATGGCAGCGGTTATCAGCTCTGTGTCGAGGCCGACGGCGAGATGCAGTGTCTCACCGACAGCGGAGGGGGTCGGCTGACCTTTGCCTCTCTCGAACAGGCGGAGGGATTTCTGCGCATGCATCAGGTTCATCAGGCGAAACTTCGGATTTACGATGCTCAGCTGGATGAAAATGAAACTAATTGGCATGAAATTATCATTAAATTCTGATTTATCCCTGCCCTTTAAGGGTTTATTCAGGATTGTTGCAGCACAATGGCGCCCAATTCATCATCCGGTGCCGTCGTTATGGATGCCAATATCGTTGTGCTGAATCGGGGATACGATCAGACCTTTCAGACCAGGGAACAGTCACTTATCGAGACCCTGGCTGGCTACGGCGAACTGGCGGTCTCCTTCTCCGGTCGACTGGAATCCTGCTACAGCATGGATCTGTGCCGCGCCAGCGGTATCCGGATCCGGGCCATCACCCTGGACAGCCCGACCCGCAGCCGCAAGGAGGTGGCGCGCGCCAAGCGCTACTGCCAGCGTTACGGCATCGAGCAGCGGGTCATCAAGACCGATGAGATGATCTTCTGCGATCACCTGCGCCACCTCAACGAGGTGATCGACCCGGTGCGCTACATCTGCCACCTCACCGCGCTGGAAACCGACTGGAGCCACCTGCCCATGCTGCTGCCGGCGCCGGTGGAGGAGCTGCAGGAGTATCTGCGTCGTTTCGGCAGCCTGCCGACCAATACCCTCTGGCTGTTTGCCAAGCAGGGCATGACCCACAGGGACTTTCGCTACGGCTTCAACAAGCGTCAGCTCGGGCGCTGGGGCAAGAGTGCCCACGGCTGCCTGAGCTACCGTTTCTCCGACCCCGAGCTGGTGGAGCGCCGTCATCTGCGGATGGTGGACATGGCGGAACAGATGCTGGCCGACATGGGGCTGGAGGAGGCCCAGGTGTTTTTTCATACTCTCGCCGATCGGGCCACCACCCTGGCCCGGGTGCGGGTGCCAGCCCGGCTGCGGGCGCAGGCCTTCGATCTGCAGCCGGATATCCTCACCGCCCTCAAGAGCACGGCCTTCGATCTGGTGACGCTGGACATGGCGGCGGAAGAGGAGCGGCAAGAGCTGGTGGTCTAGGCAACCGAGGGCAGGAACGTGAGTGCGGTCATAGGCAAGCCGGGACGGACTCTTTATACTGACGCCCTTTTCCATCGACGCCGAGTCATCACCCTATGAAACCCTTGTCCCGTCTGCTGGTTGCCCTCTGCCTCTCGCCCCTGCTGGTGCAGGCCGCTCCGCTCACCCAGGTGACCCTGCCGGATGGCCGCCAGGTGCAGCTCAACGATGACTTTACCTGGGAATACCTGCTGCTCAAGCCCGCCGCCGACGGCAGCGCGGTGCAGGGTTCGGTGGCCGTGCCGGTGCTGACCGAGCAGGCGATGAGCAACCCCGAGCTGCTGGCTCAGGCCGTCAAGGACGGGATCGGCGTCAAGCTGGCCAAGATGGAGGGCTCGGATCCTCTGCAACTGCAATTCATGGTGAGCAACACCGGCACCCGCAACGTGGTACGGGTGCGTGGCAGCGTCACTCTGTTCAGCGAGCAGGGGGCCCAGCTGGTCAAGCAGGAGGCCCGCTTCTGGGTCGGCGAGAACCGTCTGCCGGAGTCCTATCTGCGCAAGGGGCAGCAGCGCCCCTCCATGGTGCTGGAGGTGCCGCGCCCGGCCGGCCTCACCGGCAAGCCCCTGGTGCGGGTCGAGATTGAGGAAGTGGAGTTCCGCTGATCCCTCATGCAACAGGCTCCTGCAGGGAGCCTGTCTTGATTGTTAACCCGGTAACCACCTGCAACAGTTGCTTACATCTGACATGGTTTGGCAACAGCTTGCCGCTCGGCATTTCTCCCCGTCCTCTGCACAATGACCCCATTCCAGCTAGGTCCCAACTAGCTCAACCTGTGGAGTCATCAAAATGAAAAAAGTTGCACTTTCAGTTCTGGTTCTGGCCGGTTTCGCTTCAACTTCCGCTCTGGCTGAGGATGCCTTCAGCTACGCCAAAGGCGGCCTGACCTGGGCGCACACCAAGTCCGATTACATCGGCGGCAAGGATAGCAACAACCGCGACTTCGGCGGTCTGAACCTGGACCTCTCCAAGAGCTTCGGTTCCAACTTCTACGGTCGTCTGGGCAGCGAGTACACCTCCCGCAACGATGGCAACGACAGCATGGGCATCTCCAGCCTGGGTCTGGGTGTCTACACCCCGCTCAGCACAGGTCTGAACCTGTATGGGGAAGCAGGTCTGATGGGTTACACCATGGAGCGTCAGGTGGCCGCCAACGTCAAAGACAGCGGCTGGGATGTGATCACCCGCAAAAACAGCGGCAGCATGTACGGTGAGGCCGGCCTGCGCTACGACATCGGCGCGGTCGAGCTCTCCACCGGCTACCGCTACGCCAACATGACCGACGACATGCACGATTTCAAAGTGGGCGCCGCCTACAAGGTGAGCCAGAACCTGGCCCTCACTGCCGACTACACCTACCGCAAGTGGGACCTGCAACAGGGCTCCATCACCAGCCTGGGTGTGAAGTACAGCTTCTAATCATCCTTCCTGTAGTGTCTTCATTTTTACCCATGACTTCGGTCATGGGTTTTTTCATTTCCGGTTGATCCACCCTTCACCCTTGCGCCGTATCAGTCCGCAATAGTTATACAACTTACAATTTTTTGTATAACTGCTATAACTGATTCAGACTTATACAAGGAGTGATGATATGTACAAGATCAAGGTTGGTATCAGCGCCTGCCTGCTGGGACAGGAGGTACGGTTCGACGGGGGCCACAAGCGTTCCAGCTTCTGCGAGCGGGATCTCGGTGCCCACTTTGACTATCACCCCGTCTGTCCCGAGATGGCCATTGGCCTGGGGGCACCCCGCGCCGCGATCCGGCTGGTCAAGCGCCACGGCGAGATCCGCGCCGAGGCGAGCAACGGCAGCTTCGACGTCACCGAGAAGCTGATTGCTTTCAGCGAGCAGAAGGCGCGCCAGCTCGACTTCATCTCCGGCTACATCCTCTGCGCCAAATCCCCCAGCTGCGGCATGGAGCGTGTGAGAATCTATGGCGCCAACAACGAGGGGAGTGCCAAGGAGGGGGTCGGCCTGTTTGCCAAGGCGCTGATGGAGGCCAATCCCCTGCTGCCGGTGGAGGAAGATGGCCGTCTGTGCGATCCCATCTTGCGGGAGAACTTCGTGCTGCGGGTCTTTGCCTACCACGACTGGCAGCAGCTCTGTGCGCGCGGGATCACCGCCTCTGCGCTGATCCGCTTCCACTCCCGCTACAAGTATCTGGTGCTCTCCCACGCCACCACCCACTACCGTGCGCTCGGCAAGCTGCTCGGCAATCTGGCCAAGGCCGACCTGCAGCAGGTGGCCGACAGCTACATCAAGGGGTTGATGGCGGCGCTGACTTTGCGGGCCAACCGGCGCAGCCACACCAATGTGCTGATGCACCTGCAGGGCTACTTCAAGCGGGTGCTGACCCCGGCCCAGAAGCAGGAACTGTGCGACACCATCGACAAGTACCGTACCGGCGTCTTTCCGCTGCTGGTGCCGCTCACCCTGATCCGCCACTACCTGCGCGAGTACCCCAATCCCTATCTCGCCGAGCAGGTGTACCTCAATCCCCATCCCGATACGCTCAAGTTGCGCTACGGGCTCTGAATATCCTGTGCAGGCCCCGGCGGATGGCCGGGGCCTCTCCCTCAACCTTTGCTGGATGCCGTTATGTCTGATTTACCGCACGCCGCTTCTCCTTCGCCGGAGGAGGGGATCTACCCCATTCGCGAGGTCTCCCGCCTCACCGGCGTCAACGCCGTGACCCTGCGCGCCTGGCAGCGCCGCTACGGTCTGGTGCAGCCGGCCCGCACCGAGAAGGGCCACCGCCTCTACAGCGAGCAGGACATTCGCCAGATCGGCGAGATCCTGAGCTGGCTGGAGCGGGGAGTGAGCATCGGGCAGGTGAAGGTGCTCCTGAGCGAACCCCAGGCCCAGCCGGTGAGCGATCACTGGCAGCAGACCCTGGAGCAGTTCAGTCAGGCGCTGCTCGCCTTCAACCAGCGCAAGGCCGAGGCCGAGCTGAACGACCTGCTGGCGAGCTACCCGTTCGAGCTGGTGCGCAGCCGGGTGCTGCAGCCGCTGGTGGAGCGCTTGCTGGGGCTGTGGCGCGAGCGCCCCGATGGCGAGCTGCTGCAGCAGGTGTGGCTGGGTTGGCTGCATACCCGCTTCGCCCGCCACCTGATCGAGCAGGAGAAGGGCGTACCGGTCACTTTGGCGAGCTGGGGACAAGTGGGCCCGCTCGATCTGGTCTGGGCCGCTTACGAGCTGATCGGTCAGGGCCATGAGGTGCAGCTGCTGGGGGCGGTGGAGCCGCGCCATACCAGCCTGCTGGAGGGGCGTGCCGTCACCCCCTGGCTGGTGTTGCTGGGGGCCGGCCTTGGCAAGCAGGAGCTGGCTGCCGGTTGGCCCGCCGGCACCCGCCTGTTTGGCGAGCTGGGGCGCCTCTACGATGGCGAGTGGCTGCAAGCCCACGGCTGGCAGGCAAGCCTTGCCGAGGCGATGGCGGGCAGGCCCGCAGCGGGTGGTGCAGGCGGACGCGGGAGGAAAAAATCATGAAGCTGATCTGGTTTCGCAATGATCTGCGCCTGGCCGACAACCCGGCGCTGCGGCATGCCTGCGCCGGTGATGAGCCGGTGGCCGCGCTGTTTATCCTCTCCCCCTCCCAGTGGCGGCAGCACAAGCTGGCCCCCATCCGTCAACGCTTTTTGCTGGCCCAGGTTGATGTGCTGGGCCGCGAGCTGGCGGCGCTCGGCATCCCGCTCCATCTGCTGCGGGTAGAGACTTTTAGCGAAGTGCCGGCAGCGCTGGCAGAGCTTTGCCGCGAGCTGGGCGTAACCCAGCTCTACGCCAATCAGGCCATCGAGATCGACGAGCTGCGCCGGGACCAGGCCGTCAGCGCCGCGCTGGCGGAGCAGACGGTGGGTTGTCACTGGCTCAACGGTTGCTGCGTGCTGCCGCCGGGGCGGGTGCTGACTGGCTCTGGCGAGATGTTCAAGGTTTTTACTCCCTTCAGCCGCGCCTGGCTCAAGGCCCTCGATGAGGATGGTTTCGTCATTCATCGCCCCCCTGCGCCCCGTGGTGAGCCGCTGCCGTGGCAGCCGCTGGCCGAGCGACACTTCGTCGATGCCGCCCTTGGCGAGCTGACGGCAGACCCCCGCTGGCCGGTGGGGGAGGCCGAGGCCAGCCGCCGTCTGAATGATTTTCTGGAGCAGGCGGTGCTCGACTATGGCGAGACCCGGGATTTTCCTGCCATCGCAGGCACCTCCGTGCTCTCTCCCTATCTGGCGGCCGGCATCATCAGCCCGCGCCAGTGCGTGGCGGCGCTCCAGCAGCGGCTTGGCTACCGGCCCCAGTCCAAGGCTCAGCCCGGCTTTGTCTGGCTCAATGAGCTGATCTGGCGCGAGTTCTATCGCCACTTGCTGGTGCAGATCCCGACCCTCTCCATGAATCGGCCCTTCAAGCCGGAGACGGCAGCCCTGCCGTGGAGCTGGGATCCGGATGCCTTTGCCGCCTGGTGCGAGGGACGCACCGGCTACCCCATCGTCGATGCGGCGATGCGCTGCCTCAACGCCACCGGCTGGATGCACAACCGGCTGCGGATGATAGTTGCGAGCTTTCTCACCAAGGATCTGCACATCCACTGGCGGCTTGGGGAGGATTATTTCATGAGCCGACTGATCGACGGCGACCTGGCGGCCAACAACGGCGGCTGGCAGTGGGCGGCGGGCACCGGCGCCGATGCGGCGCCCTATTTCCGGGTGTTCAACCCCACCACCCAGGGGCAACGATTTGATCCGCAAGGGGAGTTTATTCGTACCTGGGTCTCTGAGCTGGCTGATCTGCCTGCCGCCTATCTGCACCAGCCCCACGACTGGTTGCGGCTCAAGGGGCGGCACGATTATCCGGCCCCCATGGTGGACCACGCCGTTGCCCGGGTGAGAGCCATCGAGATGTTTCGCGCCCTGGAGAAATAGCATGGATGAGTCGCTGGCCCGCTTTGTGGCCCTCTATCAGCAGCTAAGCAGAGACGAGCTGCACCGTTTGCCCGAGGTCTACGCAAACGAGGTGGTCTTTACCGATCCTGCTCACCGCATCGAGGGGCTGGCGGCGCTCAGCGACTATTTTGCCGTCCTCTATCAGCGCCTGGCCTACTGCCGCTTCGTCATCACCAGCCAGCTGCTGCAGGGGCGCCAGGCCTGGCTCGGCTGGACCATGACCTTCTCCCATCCCAGATTGCGCGGCGGTGCGCCGGTGACGGTGGAGGGGGCCACCCGCCTCGAGTTCGACGAGGCGGGCAAGGTGTGCCTGCACCGCGACTACTTCGATCTGGGCGCCATGCTCTACGAACAGTTGCCGCTGATAGGCCCCCTAGTGCGCACCATCAAGGGGAGGCTGGGCGCATGAGCGGCGGCCGGGTGCTGATCACCGGTGCCACCTCCGGCATCGGCTTTCAGCTGGCGCTCGATTATCGGCGCGCCGGCTGGCAGGTGTGGGGTTGCGGACGCGATGGCGAGCGGCTGTTGGCACTGGGTCGCCACGGCATCACGCCGCTGCAGTTTGACGGGCGCGATGCCAGCGCCGTGAGCGAGGCAGCCGCCAGCTTGCCGCGGGTCGATCTGGTGATCCTCAATGCCGGCAACTGCGAGTATATGGATGTCGCCGAGGGGTTTGACGGCGCCCTGTTTGCCCGGATCATCGAGACCAACCTGGTTGCCACCGGTCATGCGCTGGCCGCCTTTTTGCCGCTGCTCGGGGCAGGCGGGCGCCTTGCCATCGTCAGCTCGTCGGTGAGCTGGTTGCCGCTGCCCAGGGCCGAAGCCTATGGCGCCTCCAAGGCGGCCCTCGATTATCTGGCGGATACCTTGCGCCTCGATTTGGCCGGCAAAGGGATCGGCGTGACCCTGATCCGCCCCGGCTTTGTCCAGACCCCGCTCACCGCCAAAAATGATTTTCCCATGCCCTGTCTGGTGACGGTGGAAGAGGCCTCCCGCGCCATCATGGCGGGGCTCACCGCCGGTCGTCACCAGATCCACTTTCCCCGTCGCTTCATCTGGCTGCTGCGCCTGCTCGGTGCGCTGCCGACGGGGCTCTGGCTGCGCCTTGGCCGCACACTCGTTTCGAAAGGACGCCCTTCATGAAGAAAAGGATCGCCATCATTGGCTCCGGTATTTCAGGTCTGACCGCCGGTTTTCTGCTCCACAAGCTGCACGACATCACCCTGTTCGAGGCGGCGCCGACCCTGGGTGGCCACACCGCCACCGTCGACGTTCACCAGGCGGGGCGCAGCTATGCCATCGACACCGGTTTCATCGTTTTCAACGACCGCACCTACCCCAACTTCCTGAGGCTGCTCGAGCGGATCGGGGTGGCGCGACAGCCGGCCGAGATGAGCTTCTCGGTGAAAAGCCCGCAGGGGCTGGAGTACAACGGCCACAACCTGGATACCCTGTTTGCCCAGCGCAGCAACCTGCTGAGTCCCCGTTTCTACGGCTTCGTTGCCGAGATCCTGCGCTTCAACCGGGAGGCACGGGCCTGGCTGGCCGATGGGCAGCATCAGGGGGTCGGCCCCGAGCTGACCCTGGGGGATTTTCTGCAGGTGGGGGAGTTCAGCAACTACTTCGCCCGCCACTACATCCTGCCGATGGGGGCGGCGATCTGGTCATCGACGCTGGCCGATATGCGCGCCTTTCCGCTGGGCTTCTTCCTGCGCTTTTTTGCCAACCACGGGCTGCTGGATGTGGCCAATCGCCCCCAGTGGTACGTGATCCCGGGTGGCTCGCGGGAATATATCGGCCCGCTGACGGCCGGCTGGCAGGCTCACATTCGCCTCGCCTGTCCGGTGCAGGGGATCCGGCGCCAGGCGGACGGGGTACTGATCCAGAGCAGCTACGGCGAGGAGCGGTTTGACGAGGTCATTCTCGCCTGTCACAGCGATCAGGCGCTGGCATTGCTGGCGGATCCGGGCGAGCGGGAGCAGGCCATTCTGGGCGCCATGCCCTATCAGGCCAACGACATCTGGCTGCACACCGATGTGCGCTGCCTGCCGGTGCGCCGCAAGGCGTGGGCCAGCTGGAACTATCAGCTGGGCGAGGATGACGGGGCGCGGCCGCTGGTGAGCTACAACATGAACATACTGCAGGGGGTTAGCTCGCCGCAGCCCTTCTGCGTCAGCCTCAATCCCCTGGGCAAGGTAGACGAGAGCAAGGTGCTGCGCCGCTTCGTCTACCACCATCCGGTGTTCAATCAGGCCTCCATCGCCGCCCAGCAGCGGCGGGCCGAGATCTGCGGCCAGCAGCACACCCACTTCTGCGGCGCCTACTGGTACAACGGTTTTCACGAAGACGGGGTGCGCAGTGCGCTGGACGTGGCCAGACGGTTCGGGGCAGAGCTATGAAGGGTGCAGTTCTGGCAGGCCAGGAGGCGAGTACCGAGGCCATAACCGGCACCCTCAGCGCCATCTGGCAGGGGTCGGTGCGCCACCGCCGCTTCGCCCCGCGCGCCCATGCCTTCTCCTACAACCTCTTCATGCTGGGGCTGGATCTCGACGAGCTGCCACAACTCGATCGCGGGCGCTGGTTCGGGGTGGAGCGGGCAGGGCTGCTCTCGTTTCGTCGTGACGACTACCTGCGCGGCAGCGAGGGGCCGCTCAAGCAGGCGGTGTGGCAGAAGGTGAGCGAACTGGGTGGCGATGCCGAACCCGAGGGGCGGGTGCTGCTGCTTGGCAACGTGCGCTGTCTGGGCTTCTACTTCAGCCCGGTCAACTTCTACTTCTGCTACCGGCAAGGAGAGGCGCGCTATCTGCTGGCGGAGGTGTCGAACACCCCCTGGAACGAGTGCCACTACTACCTGCTGGATCTGGCGGCGCTGGCGCCCCACGACAAGGATTTTCACGTATCCCCCTTCATGGGGTTGGCGATACGCTACCACTGGCGCATTCGTCCACCCGCGCAGGAGACACTGATCCACATCGAGAGTCATCCCGTATCCGGGGAGGCCAAGTTGTTTGACGCCACCCTGGCGCTGCGCCGGGCGCCGCTGTCGCGCAAGGGGCTGGTGGCCCTGCTGGCCCGCTGGCCCTGGATGACCATGAAGGTGCTGCTCGGGATCTACTGGCAGGCACTGCGTCTTTTTATCAAACGAACTCCCATTTTTAGCCATCCGGAGAGCCGCTAATGGAACTTGTGCAATCAACCCTCTCTGCCTCTTTCATCGACAAGGGGGCCAGGCAACTGCTGCTCAATCTGCTGGGGCGCCTCGAACATGGCCAGCTGCTGCTGCGGGATGGTGCTGAGCGCCACAGTTTTGGCGTGGCGGGCACCGATCTGCACGCTGAGCTGGTGGTGCAGGATCCGGCCTTCTACCGCCGCCTGCTGCTGGGGGGCAGCATCGCCGCCGGGGAGACCTGGGTGGAGGGGCTCTGGACCAGCCCGGATCCGGTGGCACTGGTGCGCTTGCTAGCCCGCAACCTGGCGCTGATCGACTCCCTTGAGCGGCGTTTGGGCTGGCTCAGCTTCCCGTTCAACAAGGTGCGTCATTGGCTCAATCGCAATACCCTGACCGGCTCGCGCTCCAACATCGCCGCCCACTACGATCTCGGCAATACCCTCTATCAGGGTTTTCTCGACAGCCATATGCAGTACTCGAGTGCCATCTATCCCCATTCCGAAGCCAGCCTGGAAGAGGGGCAACAGGCCAAGCTGCGTACCATCTGCGAGCGGCTGGAACTCGGCCCCGATGATCATCTGCTGGAGATCGGCACCGGTTGGGGCGGCCTCGCCGTCTATGCGGCCCGTCACTATGGCTGCCGGGTGACCACCACCACCATCTCCCGGGCCCAGCACGATTACGCCAAGGAGTGGATTGCGCGGGAGGGGCTGGGGGATCGCATCACCTTGCTGCTGGAGGACTACCGCAAGCTGGAGGGGACGTATGACAAGCTGGTCTCCATCGAGATGATCGAAGCCGTGGGGCACGCCTTCCTGCCCGATTATTTCCGCCAGCTGTCGCGGCTGCTCAAACCCGGTGGTCGCCTGCTCATTCAGGCCATTACCATTGCCGATCAGCGCCATGCCCAGTATCTGCGCGGGGTTGATTTCATCCAGCGCTACATCTTCCCCGGCGGCTGCTTGCCGAGCGTCTCCCAGATGGCGGGGCTGCTGGCGCGCGAGACCGACATGCAGCTGGTACGGCTGCACGATCACGGTCACCACTATGCCCGCACGCTGACCCACTGGTGCGAGCGCTTCCTGGCGCTGGCGCCCGAGCTGCCAGCCCTCGGCTACAGCCAGGACTTCATTCGGTTATGGCACTTCTATTTCGCCTACTGCGAGGGGGGCTTCTGGGAGCGCACCATCAGCCTGGTGCAGCTGGAGGCGGCCAAGCCGGGCCCACTCGGCTGGAGTGGGGATCTGCCCGTCGGCGGTCGCTGATCATGTGGCAGTGGGCCCATCTGCTGGGGTTCAACCTCTACTGGTTGCTGGCGGTGAAGTGGCAGCAGCCGGGCCCGCTGCTGGCACTGCTGCTGCTTCATTTTCTCTTCTCCCCCCACCGCTGGCACGACTGGCGGCTCATCCCGGTCGCCCTTGCCGGCAGCCTGCTCGATGCCTTGCTCTGGCAACTCGGGCTGTTTTATTTCAACACCGGTTTTCCACTCTGGCTGGTGCTGCTCTGGTGCGGTTTTGCCCTGACCCTCTGCCACGGCCTGCGCTGGCTGCGGCCCTTGCCACGCTGGCAGCAGGGGCTGTTCGGCATGGTTGGGGGGGCCTCCTCCTATGTGGCGGGAGCTGCCATGGGGGCAGTACACTTACCTTGGGGCATCGGGATCAGTGCGGCACTGCTGGCGGTGATCTGGATGTGGTGGTTACCCGTACTCCTGTGGGTAACGGTCAAGCTGGAGGGTGAAGCGAGATGAACACCTTTTCGACCGACACCTTGTTGTTTTCCAAATGGACCAAAGAGAGCCGGCACGAGCTGACCGAGCGTTTCTATCTGGTGGTGGCCTGTCAGCGCGACGCGCAGGGGCAGCTGCAGCAGGTGGTGATGCAGGACATCAACACGCTGCTGGAACAGGAGATGGACTGGCATGAACTCGAAGATCCTGCCCATTGGCACATGGGGTGGAATTAGCCTGCTGCTGGCAGGCTTGAGCCTACCGCTGACCCCTTTCGCCCAGACCGGGCAAGCCCTGGTTACTCCCTGGCAGCAGCTGCAGCCGGTCGGGCGCGGCGAGATGAGCTGGCTCTGGTTCAAGCTCTATGACGCCACCCTTTACAGCGAGAACGGCCGCTATCGGCCGGGTCACTATCCTCAGGCGCTCAGCCTCACCTACGCCAGAGCCATTGAACGGGACGATCTGTTGAGCGCCACCGCCGCCGAGTGGCAGCGACTGGGGCTTGGCAGCGAGCCGCAGCGTCAGGGCTGGCTTGGTCAGCTCGCCGCGCTCTGGCCCGATGTCCAGGTGGGTGACCGGCTTACCTTCTATGTGGACAGGGGCGGCGCGGGCCATTTCTGGTGGCGAGACAAGCCGCTCGGCACCCTCGCCGATCCGCAATTTTCGGCGGCCTTTCTTGCCATCTGGCTGGCACAAGGGAGCCGCGATCCGGCGCTTACCCGCCGCCTGCGAGGAGAGCGCTGATGCAAAAGGGATTCATGAAATACATCCACGCCTGTCGCTACCTGCTGTTGTTGCCGCTGCTGTTGCTGGCTGGTTGCGGCAGCAGTCTGGAGGAGTATCGCGGTCAGGGTCCCGAGTGGGATCTCGCTCGCTTCTTCAATGGCAAGCTGACGGCGCACGGTCTGGTGACCGATCGCAGCGGTGAGGTGACCAGCCGTTTTCGGGTGGAGATGCGCGGGCACTGGCAGGGGGACAAGGGGGAGCTGTTCGAGCAGTTCTATTTTGACGACGGGCGCCAGCAGACCCGCACCTGGTTTTTGAGCAAGGGAGCGGATGGTCACTGGCGCGGCACGGCGGCCGACGTGGTGGGGGAGGCGGTAGGCAAGACGGCAGGCTTTGCCCTCAACTGGCGCTATCAGCTCGATCTGGCGCTCCTTGACGGCAGCGTGGTGCGGGTGAGTTTCGATGACTGGATGTATCTGCTGGATGAAAATCGCCTGCTCAACCGGGCTGCCATCAGCAAGTTCGGCATCCAGCTGGGGGAGGTGCTCCTCTACATCGAGCGGCAGCCTGAATGAGCCGCCTCGTCCGGCCGACAACAGGGATGATAGCCGTACTCTATCAATCAGTTAGATCTTAACTATTACCTTTTGAGTCTGATGAGTTCTAAGATGACCCGGTCGTCAAATCTGGAGGTGAAACATGAAGAGTCCGATTGGTCTTGATACCGTTCAATCACAAGCGCTGGCCGCCGAGCTGAACAAGTTGCTGGCCAGCTACCAGATCCTTTACATGAACGTTCGCGGCTTCCACTGGAACATCCGCGGCAACCAGTTTTTCGAGCTGCACCTGAAGTTCGAAGAGATTTACAACGACCTGCTGCTGAAGGTCGACGCTCTGGCCGAGCGCATCCTGACGCTGGATGGCGTGCCGCTGCACAGCTTCAGCGACTACCTGAAAGTTTCCGCCATTCCCGAGCAGAAGGGGCTGCACGACGGTCGTGCCTGCGTCGAATCCCTGCTGGAAAGTTTCCGCGAACTGCTGGTGGCCCAGCGCCGCATCCTGGGGCAGGCCGCCGATGCCGGTGATGAAGGGACTGCGTCCATTCTCTCCGACTATGTGCAGCAGCAGGAGAAACTGGTCTGGATGCTGCGAGCTTATTTAGCCTGATAGCCAGCCTAGCCGGACGCTGCGAAGTATGCTGGCCTGATAGCCAATCATGCCGGACGCTGCGAAGCATGCCGGCTTGATGAAGTGAAGGGCTGGATCTGCCTGACCAGAGGCCAGCCCAGCCCGTTCCATTATCGTGTTCTGTTGCAAACCTGAGTTGTCTCTCCTTTTATCCACCCGCTTGCCGCCCTGTTTGGGCGGCTTTTTTGTTTTTGATCTGCATCAATGAAAATTGAATTGGCAAATTGAATGCCTATTAAGTTTTGAGCCGTAGGAATAGAATCGCCACAAAACAAACAACTGAAATGTCCAATTAGGAGAGGCATGATGTTTTGTGTGCAATGTGAACAGACAATTCGTACCCCGGCAGGCAACGGCTGCGCCTATGCACAAGGTATGTGCGGCAAGACGGCTGAAACCTCGGATCTGCAGGATGTGCTGATCTATACCCTGCAAGGGCTCAGCGCCTGGGCGCTGGCCGCCCGCGAGCACGGCATCGTCGACAGCGAGATCGACGCCTTCGTGCCCAAGGCCTTCTTTGCCACCCTCACCAACGTCAACTTTGACTCCGCCCGCATCGTGGCGTATGTCAACCAGGCGCTGACCTATCGTCAGCAACTGGCCGCCAAGCTGGCACCGCTGGCGGTGCAGGCCGACACACTGCCCGCTGCCGCCCGTTTCGAGCCGGGTGCCGATCTGCTGGCACAGCTGGCCCAGGCGCCGCAGACCGCAGTCAACCGTGGCAAGAACGAAGTCAACGAAGACATCATGGGGCTGCGCCTGCTCTGCCTCTACGGCCTCAAGGGCGCCGCTGCCTACATGGAACACGCCCGGGTGCTGGATCAGCAGGATGCCGGGGTAGCCGCCGAATTCCATCGCATCATGAGCTGGCTCGGTACGGATCCGAGCGATCTGGATCCGCTGTTCAAGTGCGCCATGGACATTGGCCTGCTGAACTTCAAGATCATGGAGATGCTGGACCTCGGTGAAACCACCGCCTTCGGCCACCCTGAGCCGACCCAGGTTCGCGTCACTCCGGTTCCGGGCAAGTGCATCCTGGTCTCCGGTCACGACATGGTGGATCTCAAGCTCATCCTGGAGCAGACCAAGGGCACCGGCATCAATATCTACACCCATGGCGAGATGCTGCCGGCGCTGGCCTACCCCTTCTTCAAGCAGTATCCGCACCTGGTGGGCAACTACGGCTCCGCCTGGCAGAACCAGCAGAAGGAGTTTGCCAACTTCCCGGGCGCCGTGGTGATGACCTCCAACTGCATCATCGACCCGAACGTGGGCAACTACTCGGATCGCATCTTCACCCGCTCCATCGTCGGCTGGCCGGGCGTGACCCACCTGGAAGGGGAAGATTTCTCCGCCGTGATCGCCAAGGCGCAAGCGTTGGAAGGCTTCAAGCACGTTGAGCTGGAGCACTTCATCACCATCGGCTTTGCCCGCAACGCCCTGATGCAGGCTGCCCCGGCGGTGATCGACAAGGTCAAGGCCGGTGAAATCAGCCACTTCTTCCTGGTCGGTGGCTGTGATGGCGACCGTGCCGAGCGCGCCTACTACACCGAGTTTGCCAAGGCGATCCCGCAGGACAGCCTGCTGCTGACCCTGGGTTGCGGCAAGTACAAGTTCAACAAGCTCGACTTCGGCGACATCGGTGGTATTCCCCGTCTGCTGGACGTGGGTCAGTGCAACGATGCCTACTCCGCCATCCAGCTGGCGCTGGCGCTCTCCGAGGCGTTCGAGTGCGGTGTCAACGATCTGCCGCTGACCCTGGTGCTCTCCTGGTTCGAGCAAAAGGCCATCGTGATCCTGCTCACCCTGCTGGCGCTGGGCGTGAAAGACATCCGTACCGGCCCGACCGCCCCGGCCTTCCTCACCCCGGCTCTGCTCAAGGTGCTGGAGGAGCAATTTGGCCTGAAAGGAACCACCACGGCCGAAGCCGATCTCGCCGAGATCCTGGCGGCCTGAGCGGCGCCACATCCGCCTTACACGCTCAGCATGTTGTAAGCCTTTGGCGAGCCTGATGGCTCGCCTTTTTTTAACGACCCCTTTCCAACATTTTTCAGCAAGAGGAGCCTTGCGATGACCTCCACCTCTCTCACCCTCAGGTGCATCGGCCGCCGGGCGGATACCCACGATGTAGCGAGCTGGCAGTTCGTGCCGCAGACGGGCAGCCTGCCTGCCGTGCTGGCGGGCCAGTGCGTGACGCTGCACACCGAGATTGACGGCCAGCCCCACTGCCGTGCCTATACCCTCTCCTCCAGCCCGCAGGATGCCTGCTGGCAGGTCACCATCAAGGATGTCGGACTGGTCTCCCACCATCTGCACCAGACACTGCAAGTGGGGGACGAGATCCGGGTAGATGGCCCCTTCGGCGACTTCAACTTGACGGCCTTGCCCTGCGAGCGGCCGCTGCTCTTGAGCGCCGGATCCGGCATCACCCCCATGTGGGCCATGCTGCGGGACGAGCTGGCCAAACGGCCGGACGCCGACATTCGCTTCATTCACAGCGCCCGCTCGCCGGAGGATGTGATCTTCGCAGACGACCTGGCTGCGCTGGCCGCTGCTCATTCCGGCGTGCGCCACGCGTTAGTGCTGGAGCAAGTACGGGAAGAGGCGCCGATGGCTTATCCCTGGGTTGGCCGGCTCACGCCGGAGATGCTGAGGGAACTGGCGCCAGACCTGCTCGCGCGCCACGTCTATCTGTGCGGGCCAGCCCCCTATATGACTGCAGTCTGCACCATGCTGGCGGAGCTGGGCCTGCCGGCAGCGCAGTTGCACCAGGAGTCGTTCGGTCTGCCTGCTGGAGTATCGAGTTCGGCGCCAGTTGAGGCCGGCAGCGACCACTTCTGGCTGACCCTCAAAAAGAGCGGCAAGAAGGTGAAGATCCTGCCAGGTCAAACCCTGCTGGCGGCGCTGGAGGGGGCGGGGGAAACCATGATGGCGGCCTGCCGCGCCGGGGTGTGCGGGGCCTGTCGCTGTACCACGGAAGGTGAAATCGAGCGCCAGAGCGTGATGACCCTGAGTGCACAGGATCTCGAGCGCGGGGTGGCACTGGCCTGTTCCTGCACCGCCAGCGGGGATGTCAGCGTCGACTATTGAGGGCGTCATTGGCATCCCGCTCTTTTCCTGAGAAGGCTGGGCGGGTAGACTCTGCCCCCAGTTTCAGTCGAACACGGGATAAATAATGACAATTCTGGTCACAGGGGGCGCCGGCTATATCGGCTCCCATACCCTGGTTGAACTCTTGAACGTCGGGCAGCAGGTCGTGGTGCTGGACAACCTCTCCAACTCCTCCCCCGAATCGCTCAAACGGGTCGAGCGGATCACCGGCAAGCCGGTCATCTTCGTGGAAGGGGATGTGCTGGACCGGGTCTGCCTGCAACAGCTGTTTGCCGCCCACCAGATCGAGTCGGTGATCCATTTCGCCGGGCTCAAGGCAGTCGGCGAGTCGAGCCAGATCCCGCTCACCTACTACCAGAACAACATCACCGGCACTCTGGTGCTGTGCGAAGAGATGGCCAACGCTGGCGTGTTCCGGCTGGTCTTCAGCTCCTCGGCCACCGTTTACGGCGATCCGGCCTCGGTACCGCTGCGGGAAGATTTCCCCACCAGCGCCACCAACCCTTATGGCCGCTCCAAGCTGATGGTCGAAGAGATCCTGCGCGATCTCGCCAAGTCCGATCCGCGCTGGGCCATCGTGCTGTTGCGCTACTTCAACCCGGTCGGTGCCCACGAGAGCGGCCTGATTGGCGAAGATCCCAACGGCATTCCCAACAACCTGCTGCCCTATATCAGTCAGGTCGGTGTGGGCAAGCTCAAGGAGCTGGGGGTGTTTGGCAACGACTACCCGACGCCGGATGGTACTGGGGTACGCGATTACATCCACGTGGTGGATCTCGCCATCGGTCACCTCAAAGCGCTGGCACGCATCGCGTCGGATACCGGCGTCTTTACCTACAACCTGGGCACCGGTCAGGGCTATTCGGTGCTGGAGATGATCAAGGCATTTGAAGCGGCCAGCGGTCGCACCATTCCCTACCAGATCAAGCCCCGTCGCCCCGGTGACATCGCCGAGTGCTGGGCCGAACCGCACAAGGCCCGTGCCGAGCTGGGCTGGCAGGCCGAGCGCGGTCTGGAGCGGATGATGATCGATACCTGGCGCTGGCAAAGCCAGAACCCGAACGGTTATGGCCCTGCTGCGAAGCCGTGATCAAGGGTCATGCGCTGCTCGGGAACCTCATTTATTCATATAAATTCGGGTCCCTGCGCAGCTCTTCGCCTTGCTGACCGCTTCTCGCGACGGCCAATCAGGCCTGATGGTTTGCAGCATGAATAGCAAAACGCCCCGGCATGCCGGGGCGTTTTTTTATGTGCCGGAACGGGATTACTGAATGCTCTTGCCGGCGCGCACATCCTTGATGAAGCCTTTCAGGCTGGCCAGATCACGGGGGGCACCGCGCAGGATCTGATCGCCGATGATGAAGGCCGGTGTGCCCGAGATGCTCATGGCTTCGGCCAGCGCCCGGTTGGTGCCGAGATTCTGATCGATGCTGCCATCCTTGATCTTGGCTTCAACCTTGCTCCAGTTGACGCCGGCTGCTTCTGCCAGCTGCTTCACCTGTGCCTCGTCGGCCAGCGGGCCCTGATGGGCGTAGAGCTTCTCGTGGAAGGCCTGGTACTTGTCGGGCTGACCCAGCTGTACCGCCAGGGCAGCGCGGGCGGCGAAGTAGGAGGTTTCGCTCAGGATAGGGAACTGCTTGTAGATGTAGCGAATGTCCTTGTCTTCTGCCAGCAGCTGCTTGATCAGTGGGTGGGCGCGTTTGCAGTAGCCGCAGTTGTAGTCGAAGAATTCGACCACGGTCAGGCTGCCCTTGGGGTTGCCGCTCTCCGGATCCTGGTTGCTATAAAGCTGCTTGGCGTGTGCCTTGATCAAGGTCTTGTCGCTCTCGGCCTGCTGGCTTTCCTGCTTGGCACGCAGGGCGTTGGACATCTCGACCAGGATTTCCGGGTTTTTGACCAGATAGTCGCGCACTATCTGTTCCACGTCGCTCTTGGTCAGTTCGCTCGCCTGAACCGGCGCCGCAAGCAGGGTGGCACCCGTCAGGGCGCAAAGCAGGGCATGTTTGATTTTCATAAGTCCATCTTGCTGGGGATTTCGTGATGCTGACTATAGTGGGTGAGTCTGTTTTCAAGTCAAGTTATCTGGTTGAAAAAGCGCTGGTTATGCTCAAATTGGCGGCTTTGTGCGTCATTTAGCCCAATAAATCGGCAAACGAGCGGCGAGGGGATTTACAAGGGCGATCGCCATGGGTAATATTCGCCGCACTGTCGCGGAGGGGTGGCAGAGCGGCTGAATGCACCGGTCTTGAAAACCGGCGATGGGCGACCATCCGTGGGTTCAAATCCCACCTCCTCCGCCATTTATTCAGCCAGAAAGGCCATCCGAAAGGATGGCCTTTTTGCTATTCAAATCCTCGCTTTCATTCTGACTGTGGTCGGGCAAGCCATCTTTATCACGTATATTCCGACGCTTGGCTAAGGCTCGCTGTTTTCCCGCCTGTTTTGCTCAGTGTTCATAGTCAGCCCATCACCGGACAACCAAGTGCATTGAGCATCTCCTTCGGCCCTGATCTTCGCACAGGTCGGTGGCTATCTCGTCTCGCTGGCTCCTCAGCCACAACTGAGCACCTTCTGTTGCGTGATGCAGGAAGGAGCTGAGGGTTGTTGACCACCGGTGAGGGAGAGAGCCATGGCAAATGTTGCAATGCTTAACATCCGTAGGGGTCACGACTGGTTGCTGATGGAACGCTTGAGGTTTTCTGTAGCATTTCATTACAAAAATTACGGTTTGATAGCATAAAGTGTGGGAGAGTTCTGATTTTCCTATATGCCGGAGTGTGTCATCTGTTGACGCTTGTTAACATTCAGCATGTTTCCATGTTTGGCTAGCCAACCTTGTGCACAATTCCCATACCCCAGAGATGAATACCCTGCACGCGCTGGACCTCATCGCCCAGTTCGAGACGGCCGCTGACGAGCGCACCATAGTGACCCTGCTGCGCGAGCTGAGCGGTCGCATGGGATTCGACTATTTTCGCCTGGCCCTGATCTTTCCCAGTACCATCCAGCGCCCGGACGTCATCATCTTCAACGGCTGTCCGCAGGCCTGGGTGGATACCTACACCAGCAGCGGCTTCTTTGCCATCGACCCCATCGTCAAATGCGCCATGACCAAGAGCACCCCCATTCTGTGGGCCGATGTGGTGAACGATGAGGAGCGTTGTGATGAGCAGGGCCGGGAGATGATGCAGCTGGCCAACGAGTATGGCATTTGTGACGGCATCACCCTGCCCTGGCACGGTGCCAACGGTCATGTCGGCCTGCTCTCCTTTATTACCAGTACGCCTCGCACCCAACAGCAATGGCTCTCTGCAGTGCCTTTTATCAGCTGGCTCTCCATGCATATTTTCGAGGCGGTGGCCCGGGTCTGTCTGGCGGGCCTGTCACCGCACGATGCGCTGAGTTTGCGGGAGCTGGAGGTGTGTCGCTGGGCGGCGGAAGGCAAGCAGGTGAGCGATATTGCCCAGATCCTGGGGATCACTCCCCGTACCGTGACGTTTCATCTGAACAATGTGGTCAGCAAGCTGGGTGCTAGCAGCAAGAGCCAGGCCATTTCATGGGCATTGAAGCAGGGGATGGTCAGGTTGAATGTGGAGATGGCGTTAGTTGCCAATGTGGATGAAAAGCAGTGATTATGTTTGTTACAAGCAACTTGTTGCGTAGGTAGCAAGATGTTCCACTGTGAGTGCAAGAACTAATGGTGCAATAGTCTGCTGGTTGCAACTTTTTGCGCCATGTATCCGGCAGGACGGCTTGCCTGTTTATTAAGTCTTTGAAAAAGAACTATAAAAAAGAGTGGCATGGTCGCTGCTAACTGGTTCGGTCGAGTGTCATTACCGTTCAACCAATCAGGAGCATACCCATGCCAACTCCATGTTATATCAGCATCGAAGGTAAAACCCAGGGCAACATCACTGCCGGTGCCTTCACTTCCGATTCCGTCGGCAACATCTTCGTACAAGGTCACGAAGACGAGATGCTGGTGCAAGAGTTCCAACACGTCGTCACCGTACCGACCGATCCGCAATCTGGTCAGCCTGCTGGTCAGCGTGTCCACAAGCCGTTCAAGTTCACCGTTGCGCTGAACAAGGCTGTGCCGCTGATGTACAACTCGCTGGCGTCCGGCGAAATGCTGCCGAAAGTGACCCTGAAGTGGTACCGCACCTCCGTCGAGGGCAAGCAGGAGCACTTCTTCTCTACCGTGCTGACCGATGCCACCATCGTCGATATCGACTGCCAGATGCCGCACTGCCAGGATCCGGCGAAGTCTGACTTCACCCAACTGATCCAGGTTTCTCTGGCCTATCGCAAGATCAACTGGGAGCACACCGTTGCCGGTACTTCCGGTGCAGATGACTGGCGCGCGCCGATCGAGGCCTAACGCTCGATCTCTTATTGCCGTTATTCCTTGTAGTGCACCCCATGGCCTGACGATGGCAGTGCCAGCCGTCGTCAGGCCCGTGCAAGCTTTCTCCGACCTGTTCAGCTGGATGAGGTCGGAGCTTTTGTGTTTTGCCATATGGCTGCGAGGCGACCTTATTGCAAAGCACAACAGAGGCCAGTCGTCATGTGTTCCACCATTGCATCGTCCGGTAATGTGTTCATCGATCAGGATGGGGTTTTCCCATCTCCAGTGATTTCAGTCCGGTCTGAGCGTTCCCTCGATGGCAAATTGGCGTCCCGGCAGGACGAGCCGCTGGCCCCTTACGATAAATTCGACAATCCCCTCCGTCCGCACAGCACCTCTGGTCGCCAGTGTACTTTGCGGTGTGGCGGTCAACCCATCACCATGACTGGTACCGCCGTCGGCGGCGTGGTAATTGGTTCAGGCAGCGGACAGGCAGGTTAAGGAGCGCTTCATGGCAGACAGCACAGGATTACAATTTACCGTCAAGGTGGGGGCCCTGCCCGAGAGCACCTTCGTGGTGGCCGAGTTTGCGCTGGATGAAGGGCTTAACCGGCCATTCAACCTGCGCCTTGAGCTGGCAAGTGCTCAGCCCGACCTCGACTTTGGCGCCGTGCTGGACCAGCCGTGCGAGCTGCTGGTGTGGTACAACGGCGAGCTGCAGCGCCGGGTGTGTGGGGTGGTGAGTGACTTCGCGCAAGGGGACAGCGGCTTTCGCCGCACCCGCTATCAGCTGCTGGTGCAGCCGGCCCTGTGGCGACTCTCTTTGCGCCAGAACTCCCGCATCTTCCAGGCACAAAAGCCCGATGAAATCCTCTCCATCCTGTTGCAAGAGCACGGCATCACCGATTACGCCTTTGCCCTGAAAAACGAGCACGCCAAGCGGGAATACTGCGTTCAGTATCGCGAAACCGACCTCGATTTCGTGAACCGCCTCGCCGCGGAAGAGGGGATGTTCTATTTCCACGAGTTTGAAGCGGGCAAACACCGCATTGTGTTTGCCGATGACGCGGCCGCCCTGACCGCTGGCCCCGAGCTCTTCTTCAACCTCGGCAACCGTTCCCTCGAGCAAGGCCCCTATGTGCGGCAGTTTCACTACCGGGAGGCAGTGCGCCCGTCGGATGTGGAGCTCAAAGACTACAGCTTCAAGACCCCGGCTTATGGCCTTTCCCGCAAGAAGGTGGGGGTGGAGCTGACTCACCAGCGCGACACCTACCAGCACTTCGATTTCCCGGGCCGCTACAAAGAGGACCCGACCGGCAAGGCCTTTGCCCAACATCGGCTGGATGCGCTGCGCAATGACGCAGTGGCGGGCAGTGGCAAGTCCAACAGCGCGGCTCTGCTGCCGGGCCAGACGTTTTCACTCACCGAACACCCCAACGGCAGCCTCAACACCGACTGGCAAGTCGTCCATATCCGCCACACCGGCTTGCAGCCACAGGCGCTGGAAGAGGAGGGGGGAAGTGGCCCCACCGTCTACCACAACGAATTTAGCGTGGTGAAAGCGAGTACCACCTGGCGGGCGCGTATCGGCAGCCCGGAAGCCCCTCACAAGCCGATGGTGGACGGCCCGCAGATTGTGACCGTGGTGGGCCCCGACGGGGAGGAGATTTACTGCGACGAGCACGGCCGGGTCAAGCTGCAATTCCCGTGGGACAGATATGGTAGTTCCAACGACCAGAGTTCCTGCTGGGTGCGAGTCTCCCAAGGATGGGCCGGCGGCCAGTACGGCATGATGGCCATCCCGCGCATCGGCCACGAGGTCATCGTGAGCTTTCTGGAAGGGGACCCCGACCAGCCCATCATAACGGGGCGAACCTTCCACGCCACCAACCGGCCACCCTACGAGTTGCCGGCCAACAAGACCCGCACCGTGCTGCGCACCGAAACCCACCAGGGTGAAGGCTTCAACGAACTGCGCTTTGAAGACCAGGCGGGCAAGGAAGAGATTTATATCCACGGTCAGAAAGACCTGAACGTGCTTATCGAAAATGATGCCGCCTGGCACATCAAACACGACGAGCATCGGGATATCGACAACGAGCGGGTGACCCGCATCAAGGCCAACGATCACCTGACGGTGGAGGGCGAGAAGCGCGACCAGATAAAAGCCGACTACTCGCTGACGGTGGATGCGTCCCTTCACCAGAAGTTGGGGCAATCACTGCTGATGGAGGCGGGGAGCGAGGTGCACCACAAGGCGGGTATGAAGATCGTGATGGAGGCCGGCGCCGAGTTGACGCTCAAGGTGGGTGGCAGCTTTGTTAAGCTGGATGCCAGTGGCGTCACGCTAAGCGGTGGCTCCATCAAGATGAATTCTGGCGGCAGCCCGGGTTCTGGCTCTGGTTGGGGTGGTAAAGCCCCCATCCAGCCAGGCAATGTCGAGGTGCCAACACCACCACCAGCAACATTGCCAGCCCCGGCCATTCACAAGAGCATGGAGTCCATGGCACCGCTGGCAAAGCCTTGTCCAGCAGCTCCACCACCTGTACCACCTCCGCCTGCCGGGGGCCCACCAGCTCCACCGCCCGCCCCACCCCAGCTTGCCGGAGGCCCAATGATGCCACCGCCGCCGCCACCTGTTGCAGCCACAGGGGAAGGCAAAAAGTCGGCAAAGAAGTGGGCGACGGTAGAGATATCCAAAGCGGATGAAGCACTTAGATACTATTCGGCGCAAGGGTACACATTGCTCAATAACTATTTGCGTGATCGCCCCTACAAGCAGCGAGAGGCCATCGATACCCTGCTTAGTCGCAGCTATTTGAATGATGAGCCGACATCTGCGAGTGAGTTTGACCAGGCAATGAAGGCCTATGTTGCCGATGTGGAGGCTGGTCTGGCGAAATTGCCGGCTTCACCCGATTTGGACTTCGTGTACCGGGGGTTGGCGCTGGACAAGCCGGAGCTTGCAGCCCTGAAAGATCAGTTCACCGGGGTGGGCAATATCATTGTTGAGCCAGGATTCATGAGTACCTCACCGGACAAGGCCTGGGTCAACGATACCTTGTTGAGGATCCGCCTGCCTGCCGGCCATGGTGGCCGTCTGCTGGGGGAGGCTGCGCACTTCAAGGGGGAAGCAGAAATGCTGTTTCCGACCCAGACCAGACTCAGGGTCGATCGAGTGGTTTCCTCCATGAGCGGAGATTTTGACTCCTTGCTCAATACGATTCCAACTTCTGACAATGCATCGGATAACCGCAGCAGGATCAAGCGACTGATTGAGGTTTCCGTATTATGACGTTATCTGATTGGCTCGCTGGCAAGCAAGCGGGTGAAATATATGCCGTTATCGATGGAGCCCAGGCAGAGTCAGCCGTGGCGGATTTCTATACCTATGATGGAGAGAATGCCAATCCACTTTTTGCCGGTACCGCTTTCGATGAGCAGTCTGCGTTGGGGCCTTGGTTGCTACCTGCGCCTTCCACTGAGTTCATAATGGCCAATCCCGCCCTGAGCGGCTTCTACCTGATCAGCGACCAATCAGTGGAGCTGATCCGCCGCCATTGGCAGAGCCTGATAGAAGCGATACGCGAGGGAGAAGCTGTCTGGTTTCGTTTCTCTGACCCGCGCATTTTCCTGCCTATGCTCAGCGCCATGACTTCTGATGAACGCGATAGTGTGCTGGGGCCCTGCTCCGGGCTCTGGATCCATGGCAAGGCCTTCTCTCGTACGCCTCATGCTCGGTTCCAACCCGCATTGCAAACTCCCTGGTTTCATATCCGGTCTCATCATCTGGTTGGACTCTACGACGAGAACCGTCATGCCTACATCTTGCGGCGGCGGTTATGGCAGACCATGACGGCTATGATGGAGCGCCATCCTGACCCGGCCGGGGCCATTTTACCCACACTCAAACAGGCCAATCAGGATGGGTTGCAAGAGGATGTGCGCGATGGTGTGGTGGCTGGCGTCTTGACCTTGCAGGCCAATTTGCCTCTTGAAGAGATACGGGGGCCTTTGATGCTGACCGACGATGAGCTGGTTCAGGTAGCCAACTGGCTGAACAAACATCACGAATTGACAGGAGTATCCTGATGGCGGCAGATCCCCACTGTATCCCTTGCGAACGTTATGATAACTGGGTAGAGGTAGACATTCGCGATGAGCACAACCGTTCGTTCAAGGGGCTCAAGGCCACTTTGACTGACGAAACCGGCAAGTCAGAGACGATCACCCTGCAGGATGGACCCACTCTGGTGCGAGGGTTTGCAGTTGGTCCGGTGACAGTAAAAATCGAGACGCCAGCCTGGCTCAAGGCGGCACAGTCCCGTGAGGCCCTCAAGGAGGGTGAGACCACACAGGTACCCGCCTATACAGACAAGTTATTCGGGCACTGCGACGTCAAGCGAGAGCATATCAAGGTGACCACCGGCGACCTTTGTCTCACCGACCCAGAGCAGCCACTGCCGAAAGGGCATCAGGCAGGACAGGCCCAGCCTCCTCGTTTTTTCACCAAACACTCCTATGTGATTGAAGTGAAAGGCTATCAGATCAATATCTTGCGTATCGGTGTGTTCTTTGATGGCACCGCCAACAACACCTTCAAGCACAGGGAAGGGAAAAGTGCATTGGAGACAGCCTTGGCGCAATGCAGCCCGGAAGAGCAACAAGTATTGCTGGAACAGTGTTTTGAAGGGGCGTTACCTGATGGCTTGAATAACAGCGAGAAAAACGACGTCACCAATGTTGGCAAAGCTCATGACTTGTATCTTCCCCCAAGCAAACGCTCTCCTATCGTGAAGGTTTATGTTGAGGGGATAGGCACGACCCAAGGTGAGGATGATACCAGCTTGGGTCTTGGTGCGGATAAAGGTAATACCTCCAGCGCCTCACGTGTCGAACAGGCTTGTCGTACTCAGATTGTTGCGGAGATAAAAGAGCAACTTGAAAGCATATTGCCCACTATTGAGTGCATTCATAAGGTCGAGTTCGATGTGTTTGGCTTTAGCCGGGGCGCCTCTGCCGCTCGCCAGTTTGTAAACCGTATCGATAAGAAAGGGGACCACCCACTGGTGGAGGCCATGGCTGCTGACCCCGATATTCCCTTGAAGGCGGGCTTTGACTGGGCCAGTCGCGATGATGTGCGAATCCAGTTTGTCGGGTTGTTTGATACCGTGGTCAGTTCCTATCTGTGGGGTAAACGTAATGTGACGCTGGCCCCTGACTGTGCCGAGCGGGTGGTGCATATCGTGGCGGCTGATGAGTGGCGTTATCACTTTGACTTGACCCGTATCACTGACGATGCAGCAGGCACCGCGATTGCGGACGGTTTTACCGAGGTCATTATTCCTGGCGCTCACTCCGATATTGGTGGAGGCTATTACAGCCGCTGGAGCCTGCGTGATCCTAATGCGGTATCCCCGTTAATTACAGAAAAGTGTGTGATCGCAACTTTCAATTCCGATGCGATGCCATACGTCAATCCAACCGATGCCCAATCATATCGAGATGCCCTTGCCTATGCCAAAATGCGGGCTGGACAAGGCTGGGCCAAAGGCGTTGTGTCCCTAGCTAGCCATCGTGATACAACTCAACTTGGCTATTTGAATGTGCGTCCTAGGCCACTGGGGCCGATCACGGGCAGTCAATCAGGGGGCCATAGGAACATCTGCGTCGATGTGGTGCTGCACCGGGTGGTGGAGGGGGAATATTCACGTATACCGCTGCACATGATGGTAGAAGCGGCGCGGGATGCAGGTGTGCCTTTTAAGACGTGGATATCACAAGGTGACAATGCCTACCGTTTGGATAGCGCACTTTCGTATCCCACAGTGAACTTGGCCAAACTCGATGAGCTATGGGTTGATGTGGCCAAACGGCGCGGAGAGGTGATCAACTTGGCTCGTAGTTTACCTGACGAGCTGTACCAAAAGTTGCGGCTAAGTTATTTGCACTACAGCGCTGACACTGGACTGGTAAACACACCCAACAGGGTTGGTGACAAAGAAATCCGTAAGCTGACTGGCAATGATAAGGGAGGTTATTAATGCGCTGGATACTCTTACTGCTGCTGTTGCCATTAGTCGCAGCCTGTCAAGCAGCTCCCACAGGCCCCAAGCAACTGGACTGGCGCCATATGGTAGGATCCAATGCTGATGAAATATGGGTGACGGAGGTGCTTTTTTATCGTCAGGGACAATTGGTAGATGCCTCAACCAACGGATCGTCGAGTCGCGTTGATGCAGAATCACTTCGTGCAAGGGACTATCGCTGGTTGATAACTGCCGGTCGCCGAGATATTCACCCCGCCCCCGATCGGGTAGAAGTGGAGTGGATTTCATTCCACGATAAAAAGCGCTATCGCATTAGCCTGGCCTTGCCAGCAGAGCTGGAAAGCATGATTGCGCAACCTTATCGCATCAAAGTGAGGGATGAGTGGCGTGAAGTACGCCGAGATAACATTGGCTTAGGTATGGCCACCGGTGGTTATGTGGAGGCGTTTTTAACCAACGCCAAAGTGAAGCCTGATATCTTGCTGGCCAGGGGGATTGCTAACGAAATTCAAACCTCGCAAGACAAGGAAAATCCTGTCACCAAAGTATACAAAGAGTGGTTCGACGATTTTGACAAAGCATACGGTAATACCTACAAGCAATATCCTACCCCCAGTGGTATGGACTGGGCACCTATCATGGATGCATATCGCACTGCCCAACCCAAGACGGATACTGACCCAGTAAGGTGATACCTACGGAGCTTGAAAATGTCGATCAAAAGTGCCAGATATCCTCCCGCGACAGCTCACGCCAGAGGAGATTGAAGCGCTTCGCCAAGACATGCGCCGCCGATATATTGACAATATGAAGGCGCTCGAGAGCATGAGTCTCTTCCATCTAGAGCAGGAAGTACCAACAAAAAGATGAAATATATCGTTGCATTGTTGTGGTTCGGCCTGTCATTGATGACCAATGCGGCGCCACAACCTTTGCCTAAATTTGCTTGGCGTTATGGTTCGGGCAGCAATATAGACCTTACTAAGAACACCAAGACCGAGTTCTATCTTGGAGGGAAACTGGTTTATGCCGACAGCTTGGCTGGAGGCGGGGCTGGAGGTTTATTTGCCGACAGAATCAAGGGACAGCGTTATTATTGGGCGGGCGGTGGAGGCCTGCCTATCGATGGCGTTTCCATCCCCGATAAAGCTGTGATTGAGTTGGTTTCCTTCCATGATCGCAAGCGCTACCGCATCAAGGTGGATTTACCTACCGATCTAGAGCAAAAAATGCGTCAGGTGTATTTAGTCGAAGGACGTTACGATAGACGAAATCGCCTCTATTTTGGTTTGGCTCCTGGTGGTTATTTCGAAGTCATGTTAACCGGGGGGGGATTACAACTTAGCCCTGATCTACTGCTCGCCCGTGGTATTGCCGAAGTTGTGACCGATGATTGGTATGATCAGAAAGTATCGATAGTGCGCCAATATGGTATGGATGATTTTGACAAAAAATATGGTGAACTATTCAAGCAATACCCAGTTCCTAGCGGAATGGCCTGGGCTCCCATCATGGATGCCTACCGTGCTGCCCAACCCGTCACCGATGTGAATCCTGTGTCTGAATAGCCATTCGTTTCATCTCAACCGGCGATAAAGGTGAGTTGAATTACTCAGCAGGCCAATATTTGTTCGCGAAATAATACGGTGCCAAAACCCCCATCAGCTTATGCCGATGGGGGTTTTTGTTTGTCTTTCAATGATGGCCGGGGATCAGCCCAATCAGATGCTGCAGGCTTTTTTGACGGGGATGGCGGCGGGTGGCGAGGCTGATGCGGGTGGTGAGCGGCTCGGTGGCAATGGGGTGATAGCTGACGCCGTGGGGGTGCAGCTCGCTGACCGAGCGCGGGATGATGGCGACCCCGAAGCCGGCTTGCACCATGCCGACGGTGGAGATCACCTGTGGGCTCTGGCTGCCGAGGCGGGGACTGAAGCCGGCCCGCTGGCAGCGCTGGGTGATGGCGTCGTGCAGCCCGGGCCCGAGCTCGCGGGGGAACAGGATGAAGGGATCCTGTGCCAGCGCCTCGATGGGGATGGCGCCACTGCCGGCCAGCGGATGGTGTGGGGGGAGGGCGATCAGCATCTCCTCCTCGTCGATGAGGTGGTGGGCCAGCGCCGAGCTGCTGCTGCAGGGCAGGCGCAGAATGGCGGCATCCAGCTCCTCGCTCACCAGATCGCGCACCAGGTTGGGCATGCTGTTCTCGATGGGGTGCAGGCTGACCTCCGGCCAGGCTTGACGAAAGTCGTGGATGAGTTGCAACACGCTCGGGTGCAGCACGGTGGAGCCGGCAAAGCCGAGGCGCAGCGAACCCAGCTGGCCGCGAGCGATGCGCCTGGCCTTCTGCATGGCCTGCTCGGTCTGCGCCAGTATCCCCTTGGCATCCTGATAGAGGCTCAGCCCAGCCTCGGTCAGCTCCACGCTGCGGGTCAGCCGGTGAAACAGCGGCGTGCCCACCTCCTGTTCGAATTTGCGGATCTGCTGGCTGAGCGGCGGCTGGGCCATGCCCAGCGCCTCGGCGGCGCGGGTAAAGCTCTGTTTGTCTGCCACGGCCACCAGGTAGCGCAGGTAACGGAATTCCATATCTGGTACGTCTCGAAGCTGATGGGTTTGGATATTGGTATCAAACTGTGATCTTGGTCACTATTGAATCCTGATTTGCCAACCTAACAGGATTGGAGGTGAAATCCAAATGGAAACCAATTCGTCATGTGACTGCGCCATCGAAATCAGCCAGCAGTTTGCCCGCTGGCAGGCTCGCCAGGGGGGCGGCGAGGTCTACCAGAGCTCCCTGATGAGTGCCCTGCTGGCGGGGGTTTATGAGGGGGAGACCACGATGGCCGACCTGCTGCGCCACGGTGACTTCGGCCTCGGGACCTTCAACCGGCTCGACGGCGAGCTGATTGCCTTCGAGCGCCAGATCCACCAGCTCAAGGCTGACGGCTCGGCCCGTCCGGCCAGGGCCGAGCAGAAGACCCCGTTTGCGGTGATGACCCACTTTCGCCCCTGCCTGCAGCGCCGCTTCGCTCACCCCCTGAGCCGCGAGGAGATCCACCAGTGGGTGGATCGGTTGGTGGGTACCGACAACGTCTTCGTCGCCTTTCGACTCGACGGCCTGTTCGAACAGGCGCAGGTGCGCACCGTCCCCTGTCAGAGTCCCCCCTACAAGCCCATGCTGGAGGCCATCGAAGCCCAGCCGCTGTTCTCGTTCAGCCTGCGGCGCGGCACCCTGGTCGGCTTTCGTTGCCCACCCTTCGTGCAGGGGATCAACGTGGCCGGTTATCACGAGCACTTCATCACCGAGGATCGCCGGGGTGGCGGCCACATCCTCGACTACGCCATGGGCCACGGCCAGCTGCAACTGTCGGTGGTGCAACACCTCAACATCGAGCTGCCTCGCAATCCAGCCTTTCAGCAGGCCGACCTCAATCCCGCCGATCTGGACCGCGCCATCCGCGCCGCCGAAGGCTGAGCCCTTCGCTTAACAAGGAGTGACATCATGGAAAATCAACACTGGGCCTGTGGGGCCGAACTGGTGGTGCGCCATCTGGAGGCGCAAGGGGTCAAGCAGGTATTCGGCATTCCCGGGGCCAAGATCGACAGGGTATTCGATGCGCTGGAGGACTCCCCCATCGAGACCATAGTGGTGCGTCACGAGGCGAATGCCGCCTTCATGGCCGCCGCGGTCGGCCGGCTGACCGGCAAGGCCGGGGTGGCGCTGGTGACCTCGGGGCCGGGCTGCGCCAACCTCATCACCGGTCTTGCCACCGCCACCTCGGAAGGGGATGCCATGGTGGCGCTGGGCGGTGCCGTGCGGCGAGCTGACGGCCTCAAGCTCACTCACCAGAGCCTGGATACCGTCAGCCTGTGCCGGCCGGTCACCAAGTTCAGTGCCCAGGTGGGCACCGGCTCCGCCCTCTCCGAGGTGATGGCCAACGCCTTTCGCAGCGCCGAGCTGGGGCGGCCCGGGGCGGCCTTCGTCAGCCTGCCGATGGACATCATCAACGAGCCGGCCGATGGCGCCATTCTGGTGCCGAGCGCTATCCCCGAGCCGGGAGCGGCCGACGAGCGTGGCATCGATCGGGCGCTGAGCCTGCTGGCGCAGGCCCGCAAGCCGGTGGTGCTGCTCGGCCTGCTGGCCAGCCGGCCGGAGAACTCTCTCGCGGTGCGTGCCTTCCTCGACAAGAGCCGGTTACCGGTGACCGGTACCTATCAGGCGGCCGGGGTGGTGGATACCCACCATTTCGACGACTTTGCCGGGCGGGTGGGGCTGTTCAACAACCAGCCGGGGGACAAGCTGCTGCAGGATGCGGATCTGGTGGTCTGCATTGGTTACAGCCCCATCGAATACGATCCCGTGCTGTGGAACGGCACCGGCGAGCGCCAGCTGCTGCACATCGATGCGCTGCCGGCGGAGATCGACAGCAGCTACTGCCCGGCGGTGGAGCTGGTGGGCTCCATCAGCGCCAACCTGGCGCGGCTGACCCGGATGCTGCACCAGCCGCTGGCGCGGGATCCGGCCATTACCGCGCTGCTCGGCGAGATCCGCGCCCAGCGCCATCAGCTCGCCGAACATGCCGGCCGGCTGGGGGGCACCCCCATCCATCCGCTGCGCATCGTCAAGGAGCTGCAGGACATCATCGGGCAGGACATGACCCTGTGCGTGGACATGGGCAGCTTCCACATCTGGATTGCCCGCTATCTCTACAGCTTCCGGGCCCGCCAGGTACTCATCTCCAACGGCCAGCAGACCATGGGGGTGGCGCTACCCTGGGCCATCGGGGCCGCCATGGTGCGGCCGGGTGAGAAGATCATCTCAGTGTCTGGCGACGGCAGCTTCATGCAGTCGAGCATGGAGCTGGAGACCGCGGTGCGGCTCAAGTCCAACATAGTGCACATCATCTGGGTCGATAACGGCTACAACATGGTGGCGATGCAGGAGGAGAAAAAGTACTGCCGCAGCTCCGGGGTGAGTTTCGGCCCTATCAACTTCAGAGCCTATGCCGAGTCGTTCGGGGCAGCCGGGTTTGCCGTCACCTGCGCCGAGGATTTGCGGGCGACGCTGCGTGCCGCCATGGCGGTGAGCGGGCCGGCGGTGGTGGCCATCCCGGTGGACTACAGCGACAACCACCTGCTGATGGAGCAGCTCAGGCCCGAAATGCTCAGTTGAGCCGGATCTGAGGCGGGCTGCGAAGCGGTCCGCCCAACGCAGAGCGCCCCTTGCCAATCGGCAAGGGGCGCTCTGTTATTGCGAAAGGAAGAGTCACTCAGGGCATGAGCGAGGGGGCAACACCATGGGGCCGGCCACCGTACGGGCGGCTTCGTCACCGCGCAGCACCCGTACCAGCTCGAGGGCAAACTCGATGGCGGTGCCCGGCCCCTGGCTGGTGATCAGGCGATGGGCCTGATCGGTCACCACCCGCGCCGTGCTGAGCTGCGCCGCAGGCAGCTGTGCCTGAAAAGCGGGATGGCAGGTGGCGCTGGCATCCCCCAGCAGATCGTGGTGCTGCAGCACCACGGCGGGGGCGGCGCAGATGGCTGCCCGCCAGCGCTGCGCTGCCGCCTGCGCCTTGAGCAGGGCGATGGCGCGCGGCGTATCGCGGATAACCTCGCTGCCGGGCAGGCCGCCCGGCACGACGATGGCCTCGAACTCCTGATCCGCCAGCTCGTCGAGGTGGCAATCCGCCACCAGCTGCACCCCGCGGGAGGCGCGGATCTGGCGCTGCCCGGCCGGACAGCAGGAGGCGAGCACCACCTCGATGGCCCCGCGCACCAGGGTATCGACGATGGCGACCGTCTCGATCTCTTCCGACCCGGGGGCCACCAGTACCAGAACGCTCATCCTTTGCTCCTTGCGTTGGCGAGCCCGCCGGGCTCACTGCTTCTCTTTGATGGCCTGATAGAGACCCTGATTGACCGGCACCGCGATGCCGTGGCTGGCAGCCCGGGCCAGCAGGAAGCCGGTGATGGCCTCGATCTCGGTCTCGCGCCCCTGCTCCATGTCCTGATACATGGAAGAGTAATTGTCGGCGGTGAGCTCCACCACCGTCATGACCCGGCGCAGCAGTTCGTCGCTGCCGGTGGGCTGGCCTTCGGCCTGCATCACGTCGGCCACTTCCACGCAGATCTGCTGCAGGGCATCGGCAAAGCGCGGACCGGCCAGCTCGCCATTCTTGAGCTTGTAGAGCGCGGTGAGCGGGTTGATGGCGCAGTTGACCGCCAGCTTCTGCCACTGGCGCGCCTGGATCTGTTCATCCCAGCCGGCCTGGCCGAGGGCGGCCGCCAGATCGTCAGCCAGGGCGGCGTGGGCTCTGGCCGCCTCGTTGACCGGGCCGAGCCAGGTTTCGCCCTTGCCGGTGTGGCGGAACACGAAGTGGCCGCTCTGCATGGCGCCGTGGCTGGTGACGCCAGCGATGATCGGATTGTGCGGGAACAGGGTGACTACCTGCTCGGCGATCCCCATGCCGTTGTGCAGCAGCACGATGGGCACGTCGGTCGCCAGCTGGCCCACCAGCGGCGTCAGCGCCTCGATGACCTGGCCGGCTTTGGTCATCACCAGCAGCCGTTTGATCTGGCCGGGCTGGCTGATGAAACCGCGTTCGATGTTGATGAGCTGGGTGTGGCCCTCCAGCGAGGTAAAGTCGATGCCCGGGTGCAGGGTGGAGCGGTGGCGCTCGCGCAGCAAGACGCGAGTGGCCTGGCCGCTTTGAGTCAACAGGGAGGCGAAGACGCCGCCCAGGGCGCCGCAGCCCAGCAGTGTCCATTGGGGGGAGGAGGTGTGTCGACTTTGTGTCAGGTTGTAATCGCGTGATCCGCTTGGCATGGAGAGACTCAATCAAGGTAGGGGCTGCATTCCAGTCAACCGCCTGCCGGGGATAAGTGAAGATGTCGCCTGGCGGACACCAGAAACGAGTTCATGATCTTGCTGCGAGGTCGTGATCAAGGCTTGTATGAGACTTGCTTATAGGAAACCGGCAGCTGGTGTATTCATATACACGGCGGCTCCTGCGCAGCACTTTACCTTGTGAACGACCTCTCGCGGCAGATCCTGAACAGGTTCTAACGGGTCTCGCCATTCCTGTGCGCAGGGGATTCTAGCAGAGCAGCCCCATCGAAATCAGCAAATTTGCCGTAATTCTGGTAGATTTGCCCCCTTATAGCGCAACATGAGGAGCCCACTATGCCGTCATTCGATATTGTCTCTGAAGTCAAAATGAACGAGGTGTTGAACGCCGTCGACAACGCCAATCGTGAACTGGCGACCCGTTTCGATTTTCGTGGTGTCGAAGCCAGCTTCGAATTGAACAAGGAAGAGGTCAAGCTGGAGGCCGATGCCGATTTCCAGCTCAAGCAGATGGTCGAGATCCTGCGCGCTGCCCTGCTCAAGCGCAACATCGAGAACAGTTCCATGGACGTGGGTGACAGCGTTCACTCCGGCAAGCGCTTCCACCTGACCGTGAAGTTCAAGCAGGGGATCGACAAGGAAGTCGCCAAGAAGCTGGTGAAGCTGATCAAGGATTCCAAGATCAAGGTGCAGGCCGCCATTCAGGGCGACGAAGTGCGCGTCACCGGCAAGAAGCGTGACGACCTGCAGGAGACCATGGCTCTGGTGCGCGGCGCCGAGCTGGGTCAGCCGATGCAGTTCCAGAATTTCCGCGACTGATGATGGCCGGGGGAGGGCACGGCTCTCCCCTGTTGCCGGCAGCAAGCCATAAAAAAACCGGAGCAGCAGCTCCGGTTTTTTGTATCCCTGATACCCGTTCGATTAGAACTTGTAGGTAACGGAGAAGTAGTGGCTGAAGCCAGAGCTCTTCCACGGGGTACCGTCGTAGGCAGTGGAGCCATCTTTGGTGCCGTAGGCATCCATGAAGTACTTCAGGCCGTAACCGACGGCGTAGCGATCGGAGTGCCAGTAGATACCGTGGAAGGTAGCCAGGTTGTCGCTGGTACGGTCAGCACGGTTGTGGGTGTCCAGATCGAAGGCGTAGTCCAGGTAGCCCTGGTAGGAGACGAAGCTGCCGTTGCTGAAGGTGTAGAAAGGTTTGAACCAGTTCATGGCGAACCAGTAACCGTTCCACTCACCCTCTTCTTCGGTGAAGAACTGGTTTTCGGTGGCGTGACGAGCATACAGGTTCATGCCCACTTTGCCGAACCAAGGCACTTGTACATCAGCACCCAGACCGATCATGTTCTCCATCTGGTTGTCGCCGATGTTGTTCAGAGAGGCGATGTAGACCTCTTGCACCGGACCAAAGGAGAGATCTTTACCAGTCAGCGCATCCAGAGACATACGCGGCGCAAACTTCATGAACAGGTTCTGACCCTTGTGCTTGTCGCTGTGACGGGAGTCGAAGATATCGAAGACGTCGACGTAACCGTACAGGTCAAACAGGCCGGAGCGACCACCGAATTCCATTTCGAAGTAGGTGTCGTTGTAATCTTCAGCACCGGTGGTGAAAGGACGTTGGTCGATGGTGTGCATGACGTTGAACTGCATCCACTTGTAGTCATTCTTGTGGATGTCACCGCTGTAGTCAGCAGCGAAGGCCGGGGTAGCGGCGGCAGCCAGCAGACCGGCAGCGATCAGAGTCTTGGTAAATTTGGCCATTTTATTGGTCTCTTGTGCGTTAGTTGAGGTTTTCCGTAGCCTGCCCACAAGGAGCGGAAGGGATTCTAGCCAAATAAATTCATCGGAGAAACCAGCACCGGGGAACTTTATTCGGAAGTGTGAATCTAATCACCCCCAATTTTACGCAAACGCTTGCTATTTATCCGATTGCGAGAGCAAGGATCTTCCTCGTTTGGCAACCAGCACGATCAGGATCAGCACCGGAATACCGAGCAGGCTGGTGCTGATGAAGAAGCTGCTGTAACCGAACTGTTCGACAAAACGGCCGGAGAAACCCGCCAGCAGCTTGGGCAGCAGCAGCATGACCGAGCTGAACAGGGCGTACTGGGTGGCGGAGAAGGCCACATTGGTCAGGCTCGACAGATAGGTCACGAAGGCGGCCGTGGCGATGCCGGCACTGAGGTTGTCCAGCGAGATGATCAGGGTCAGCAGCTCGAGGTTGTGGCCCACCTCGTTGAGCAGGGCGAACAGCAGATTCGTGCTGGCGGTGAGCAGGGCGCCGAGGAACAAAATGCGCAGGGTGCCAAAGCGCATCACCAGCACACCACCCAATGCGGCCCCCACCAGGGTCATGATGACCCCGTATACCTTGGTGATGGTGGCCACCTCGGTCTTGCTGAACTGCATGTCCACGTAGAAGCTGTTGGACATCACCCCCATCACCACGTCCGAGATGCGATAACAGGCGATGAGTCCGAGGATCAGCAGGGCCGAGCCGCCGTAACGGCGGAAGAAGTCGGCAAACGGGCACCAGATGGCTTCGTGGCTCCAGGCGCCGAGCCCGGCCAGCGAAGCGGGCCAGCCACGAGCAAGCAACAAGGCTTTGTGGGCCGCCTGCTGCTCATTCTGGTTGGCAAGGTCGATCACCGGTTCATGACAACAGAGGGTGGTGATGACGCCGAGGGACATCAGTCCCGCCATCAGCAGATAGGTGAGTCGCCAGCCGTTGTAGTCATAACCGCTGTTGCTGCCGAGCCAGGCCGCCAGCGCCAGTGCGCCGGCGCCGGCCATGATCATCGCCAGCCGGTAACCGGTCATGTAGGAAGCCGCCATGGCCGCCTGCAGCCGCTCGGGGGCCGACTCGATGCGATAGGCGTCGATGACGATGTCCTGGGTGGCGGAGGCAAACGCTACCAGCAGGGCGAACAGGGCCAGCTGGGCGAGCTGGGTCTTGGGATCGCAGAAGGCCATGCCCACCAGTGAAGCGGCGATCAGCAGCTGGGAGAACAGCATCCAGCTGCGGCGCCGGCCCAGCCAGCGAGAGAGCAGCGGGAGCGGCAGCCGATCCACCAGCGGTGACCACAGCCACTTGAAGCCGTAGGCCAGCGCCACCCAGCTCATGTAGCCGATGTCGGTCAGGCTGACATCCGCTTCGCGCAGCCAGAACGACAGGGTGCCGAACACCAGCAGCAGCGGCAGGCCGGAAGAGAATCCCATGGCAAACAGGATGAGAACCCGAGTCTCAAGGTAGACGGCGAGCGAGTCTCGCCAGCTCGGTGTACGGACAGTGTTCAAATACCTGACTCCTCTGGGAAAATTGCGCCATTTTGTCAGGTTCGAGAGGGATAGCCAAGGCAAGCCGGGGGTGGCGTTGCGCGATTCAGGGGCGCAGGCCGATGCAGTGGCGCGGCAGCGGCCCGTCCGTGGTCAGGTAATTGGCGCACTCCATCAGCTGCAGGCGCAGCCAGGCATCGGCGATGATCTGCTGTTCATCCCATTGATGCAGGCTGTGCAGCAGGTGCCAGAATACGCCTTCCTGCTCGGAGGCCGGGTGCTTGTCGGCGGGAACCTGGGGCAGATCCTGCCAGTGGGACAACAGCTGCCAGCTCAGATCTTCCAGCTGTTGATAGGGGATCTCTCGTGCCAGAAAGTGACGAACCGTCTGGGCCAGCGGGATGGCGTGCTGGGCGATGTAATCATTGCAGGTCACCGGAACCTCCTTCTCCTCTTGTGGGCCTAGCCCCGAACAGCGGGGCAAGGCCAGAGTATAGAAAGGGGCGCCGGCGACCCAGCGCGCGGGGTGGCGGAATGTGATCCGCTCCGCGTTATTTGTCTGCCAGCAGCACCACTTTCTTGAGGATGATGGGGCTGGTGGGAACGTCGTTGGCACGCAGGATCGGGCTGTAACCGGTCTGCACCTGGGCCAGCTTGTCCAGCACCTCCATGCCCTGCACCACCTGGCCGAACACGGTATAACCGGCGCCGGCATTGGCGTTGAGGTTGTTGTTGTCGACCAGGTTGAAGTAGAACTGGCGAGTGGCACTGTCGACCGCCTGGGTGCGGGCCATGGCGATGCTGCCGCGCTTGTTGGGCAGGCCGCCCTTGGATTCGTTGACCACGGGATCGAAGGTCGGCAGTTGCTGGAACTGCTGGTTGTAACCACCCCCCTGCACCACGAAGTCCTGGATCACCCGGTGGAAGATGCTGCCGTCATAGCTGCCATCCGCCACGTAGCGCAGGAAGTTCTTCACCGTCTGCGGCGCCTGTTTGGACGCCAGTTCCACCACGATATTGCCGTGGTTGGTCTCCATCCTGACCTTGGGGCCGGCGAACGCCAGCGGGGCGATCAGCATGGCCAGTAACCAGAGTTTTTTCATCTATCCGCTCCTCGCTCAGCTCGGCTGACCCTTGAGATAACCGCGCAGGGCGTTGTCCGCCATGATCTGCTGCAGCAGGCTGCCCAGCTGCTGGTTCAGGATGGACTCCAGCTCGGCCATGCTCGGCTCACCCGGGCCTTCCTTGCTGGAGGACATGTTGAACTGCTTGGTCAGCTTGCTGCCCTGGAAATCGGCGATCACCTGCAGGCTGACGCGGGACTTGGTGACATAGGTGAAGGTCTTCTCTTCCACCGTGACCGCAGCGCTGGAGATGGCCAGGGTCAGGTTGGTGGTACCGCTGTTGCCCACTTCCAGCCCCTGGCTGCGCAGCCCTTCCGCCAGCTTTTCGGCCAGCAGGTTGTTGAGCGGCTGTTCGCTGTTGACCAGCACGGCAGCCTTCTCTTTCTTCTTGATGGAGAAGACGTAGGCGGCTTCACGCTTGTCCACCCCTTCCAGGGTGATGCGGTTGCCGGAGTAGTACTGCTGATTGGAGGGGATCACCTGCGGGTTGAGCAGGGCGGTCTCCGGCCAGTGAGTCGCACAACCACCCAGCATCAGGGCGGCCAGCAGCAAGAGTGACTTTTTCATCATGGGTTTCCTTTAGCTTTCTGTTTAGCGTTTGATGGCTTTCAAAATAACGAATTTGCTGTTCGACGCAACGACTTGTGCGTTGGCAAACAGGCGCTTGAGCTTGTTGTGATAATCCAGGTGACGGTTGCCTACTATCCAGAGTTCGCCGCCCTTGGGCAACACCCGATGGGCATCGCTGAACATCTGCCAGGCGATATGGTCGGTGATCGCCTGCAACTGGTGGAACGGCGGGTTGCAGAGGATCCGGTCCACCGAGCCGACCGCCACGCCGTCGAGACAGTTGTTGACCAGGAAGTGGGTGCGGGGCAGGGCAGCCGGCAGGTTGTGTTCGACGTTGAGCCGGGCCGAGGCGACCGCCATGTGGGACTCGTCGATGAAGGTCACCTCCACCTCGGCGTCTCGTGCCAGCAGGGAGAGCCCCAGCACGCCGTTGCCGCAACCCAGATCGATAACCTTGCGGGCGCTGTGGATCGGCAGGTTATCCAGCATGAAGCGGGCGCCGATATCCAGGCTGGTGCGTGAAAACACGTTGGCGTGGTTGTGGATGAGCATGTCGGTGCCCTCCAGCGGCCAGACCGTGGGAAAGGGATTGGCCAGCGCGGGCCGTTCGGTTGGTGTAGCGACCGGGGTGCAGTGAATGAGGCGGGCCTTCTTCCAGGCCAGCGAGGTGCGGGTCGGCCCCAGGTATTTTTCAAACAGCGCCAGAGTGGAGCTGTGGATGTCTTTGGCCTTGCCGGCGGCGATGACGCGGGTGGCGGGGGTGGCCACCTGGCGCAGGGCCAGCAGTTGCTGCTCCAGCAGCGCCTGATATTTGGATACCTTGATCACCACCAGTGCGGGGGCATCGGGCAGGGAGGCCAGTGCATCCTGCAGGCGGATGGCATGGGGATCCAGGCCGTTCTCCGCGAGGTTGGCCAGGGTGGCCTGCTCGCTGATATGGGAGTCGGTCACGCTGACGGGAGCGTGGCCGTGCAGGTAGGCGGCCAGCGCGCCGAAGCCGTCGTTCATGATGATGACCGGGCCGTCGCGCTCGAGGGGCTCCTCGGCCAGGGTGTTGATCAGGTACTCGTCTGCGGCGTCCCAGGCCTGCAACGGATCCTGGAGCTGGCGTGGATAGCGATACAGGGTCAGGCGACAATGGGCCGTGTCGAGAAGGGTTTGCATAGGCGAAGTGTCCAGCTGATTCATGTAACGGGCGCCGACGGGGCGCAAAGTGGCGCTATTCTAGCGGGGGCGGAGAATTTCACCAGTCCCGGCCGTCACGGCAGCGGGGGAAAAGCGTGCCATTTTCCCGTTCTGGGTGATTTCGTCATCCGGCCAACCCTGGCTACAATGGCCGGACATCCACTTTGGGAGTTTTGCTCGTGACCATGCAACAACAGATCGAGGCCAAGCTGGCCGCCGCCTTGTCCCCCAGCCATCTGGAAGTGATCAACGAAAGCTACATGCACCGGGTGGCGCCGGGCTCCGAGAGCCACTTCAAGGTGGTGGTGGTGAGCCAGGCGTTCGAAGGACAGCGGCTGCTGGGTCGTCATCGCCAGGTCAACGGGGTGCTGGCCGAAGAGTTGGCGGGGGCCATTCATGCATTGGCGCTGCATACCTATACCGAGCAGGAGTGGCAACAGCGGGAGCAGGCACCGACCACCCCCAGCTGCGTCAGCAAAAACGGCCTCTCCTAAGGCTATTGACGAATTGATTACTCAATCTGCGACTAGTTAACAATTCATAAACGTTTTCAGGTGGCGTCCCGGGCTGTGGAACGGGACGCCAACCTCCCGCCCTGATATCAAGATTTCTAATCCTTTTTTGAACATAAAAACCATTACCTATTTTTGGGTAATAATGGCTAACTCGAAGCCGCGCCTGAGGTTTCGTGAAAAAAAGCCGCGTGATTAAATTTCGATGATTTTGTGATAGAGCGGGGATTTTCCCCATTTTGCATGGCAGGCAACTCGCCATAAGTGGTAAACTCAGGCGCTTTTGAATGACCCTGTATGTTGCTGATTTGTTTATTTCTTCGACATCATCCCGCAACATCAACGGGCTCATTCAACAACTCGTCGTGATGTATTTCTCGGCGCTAACCAACCTGTCTTCCCTTAACGGTAGTGCAAGTGAGTATGATTACAATTAAAAGAGGACTGGACATCCCCGTGCTGGGTGCTCCGGAGCAAGTAATCTACGATGGCCCGGCCATCACCCGTGTTGCTACACTCGGCGAAGAGTTCGTGGGGATGCGTCCTACTATGTTTGTCAAAGTAGGTGATCGCGTCATTAAAGGTCAGGAGCTCTTCGAAGATAAGAAGAATCCCGGCGTTAAATTCACGGCCCCCGCCACCGGTGTGGTTTCAGAGATCAACCGGGGTGCCAAGCGCATTCTGCAATCCGTTGTCATCGATATCGATGGGTCCGACGAGCAGGTGACCTTTGAGCACTTTGCGTCTGCCGAGCTGGCCAAGCTCGAGCGCAGCAAGGTGCAAGAGATCCTGGTCGCGTCCGGCCAATGGACCGCGTTGCGTACCCGCCCGTTCAGCAAGGTGCCGGCCGTGGGTTCCACCCCTCGCGCCATCTTCGTCACCGCCATGGACACCAACCCGCTGGCTGCCAGTGCGGAGCTGATCATCAAGGAACAGGCCCAGGCTTTCCTCGACGGTCTGGCCGTGCTGACTCGTCTGACCGATGGCACCGTCTACGTCTGCAAGGGCGAGGCCAGCCTGCCGCACGCTTCCCTGGCGCAAGTCAAGGAAGAGGTGTTTGTCGGCCCGCACCCTGCCGGTCTGCCCGGTACCCACATCCACTTCCTGGACCCGGTCGGTGCCAAGAAGGTGCAGTGGCACATCAACTATCAGGATGTGATCGCCTACGGCAAGCTGTTCACCACCGGTCAGATCTTTACCGACAAGGTGATCGCGCTGGCCGGCCCGAACGTGGTCAAACCGCGTCTGCTGCGTACCCGCATGGGCGCCTGCATCAGCCAGCTGACCAACAACGAACTGCGTGCGGACGAGAATCGCATCATCTCCGGTTCCCTGCTGAGCGGTGCCAAGGCCGAAGGGGTACATGACTACCTGGGTCGCTACCACAATCAGGTCAGCGTACTGGGTGAAGGTCGCGAGAAAGAGTTCCTGGGTTGGGTCAATCCCAGCGCCAGCAAGTTCTCCATCACCCGTACCACCCTCTCTCACCTGATGAAGGGCAAACTCATCAACTTCACTACCACCACCAACGGTAGTGATCGCTCCATGGTGCCTATCGGCAACTATGAGCGCGTGATGCCGCTCGACATCCTGCCGACCCTGCTGCTGCGGGATCTGGTCTCCGGCGACACCGACAATGCGCAAGCACTCGGCTGTCTGGAACTGGATGAGGAAGATCTGGCGCTCTGTACCTTCGTCTGCCCCGGCAAGACCGAGTACGGCCCAGTCTTGCGTGAGTGCCTGACCAAGATCGAACTGGAAGGTTAAGCGATGAGTTTCAAGCAACTTCTTGAAAATATGGAACATCACTTCGAGCCGGGTGGCAAGTACGCCAAGTACTATGCCCTGTTCGAAGCGGCGTACACCCTGTTTTATACCCCCGGGTCCGTGACCCGCAATGCCGCCCACGTCCGTGATGCGATCGATCTGAAGCGCATGATGATCATGGTGTGGCTGGCCGTGTTCCCGGCCATGTTCTGGGGCATGTACAACGTCGGCAACCAATCCATCGCCGCCATCGCCCATCTGGGCACGGCTGCCGGTGCCGACACCTGGCAATACACCATCGCCACCCTGCTGGGTGCTTCGCTGGATCCGGCCGTCGCCGGCATCGGCAGCAAGATGCTGATCGGTGCTGCCCACTTCCTGCCCATCTACCTGACCGTGTTCCTGGTCGGTGGCTTCTGGGAAGTGCTGTTCGCCATGGTGCGCAAGCACGAGATCAACGAAGGCTTCTTCGTGACCTCCATCCTGTTCGCGCTGATCGTGCCGCCCGAGCTGCCCCTGTGGCAAGCTGCCCTGGGTATCACCTTCGGTGTGGTGCTGGCCAAGGAAGTGTTCGGTGGTACCGGCAAGAACTTCCTGAACCCGGCGCTGGCGGGTCGTGCCTTCCTGTTCTTCGCCTATCCGGGCCAGATCTCCGGTGATGCAGTCTGGGTTGCCGTCGACGGCTACTCGGGTGCCACCGCGCTGAGCCAGTGGGCCCAGGGCGGCCAGATGGCGCTGATCAACGGTGCCACCGGCCAGACCATCAGCTGGATGGACGCCTTCCTTGGCAACCTGCCCGGTTCCATCGGTGAAGTCTCCACTCTGATGATCCTCATCGGTGCGGCCATGATCGTCTACATGCGGATCGCCTCCTGGCGCATCATCGCCGGTGTGATGATCGGCATGGTTGCGACCTCCCTGCTGTTCAACGTCATCGGTTCCGATACCAACCCCATGTTCAACATGCCGTGGCACTGGCATCTGGTGCTGGGCGGCTTCGCCTTTGGTATGGCCTTCATGGCGACCGATCCGGTCTCCGCTGCCTTCACCAACAAGGGCAAGTGGTGGTATGGCGCCCTGATCGGGGTGATGGTGGTGCTGATCCGGGTGGTGAACCCCGCCTTCCCGGAAGGCATGATGCTGGCCATTCTGTTTGCCAACCTGTTTGCCCCCTTGTTTGACCATTTCGTGGCGCAGGCGAACATCAAGCGGAGGATCGCTCGTGGCGTTTAATAAAGACTCTACTGTCGGCACCCTCACCATAGTGACCGGTCTGTGCCTGGTCTGCTCCATCGTGGTCTCCGTGGCTGCCGTGGGACTGCGTCCGGCCCAGCTGGAAAACCGGGCGCTGGACAAGCAAAGCAACATTCTGTCCGTCGCCGGTGTCGACATCAGCAGCGTGGCCAAGCGCGATCTGGCCCAGCTGTACGGTGACAAGATTGAAGCGCGTCTGGTCGATTTGACTACCGGTGAGTTCGTTGACGGCGATGCCGACAACTTCGATACCAAGCTGGCGGCAAAAGACCCGGCCAAGAGCATTCGTCTGGCCCCGGCCGACGACAAGGCCGGCCTGCGTCAAATCTCCAAACTGATCCCGGTGTTCTTCGCGAAAGATGCCGAGGGCAAGGTCGACAACATCATCCTGCCGATCTACGGCCAGGGGCTGTGGTCCACCATGTACGCCTTCGTGGCGGTCGCGGCTGACGGCCAGACCATCAAGGGCATCACCTACTATGACCACGGTGAAACCCCGGGTCTGGGCGGCGAGATCGAAAATCCGGCCTGGCGCGAGCTGTTCGTCGGCAAGAAGCTGTTCGATCAGGATGGCATGCCGGCACTGCGGGTGATCAAGGGTCATGCTCCGGCTGGTTCCGAGCATGAGATCGACGGCCTGTCCGGCGCGACCCTGACCGGTAACGGCGTACAGCATACCTTCGACTTCTGGATGGGTCCCAAGGGCTTCGGTCCTTTCCTGGCCAAGGTTCGTGCAGGAGAAATCAACAATGGCTGACAAGAGCGAAATGAAAAAGTTGCTGTTGACGCCTGTGCTCGGCAACAACCCCATCGCACTGCAGGTGCTGGGGGTCTGTTCCGCGCTGGCCGTTACCAGCCAGATGAAGACGGCGTTCGTGATGACGCTGGCCGTTACCGCGGTCACCGCCTTCTCCAACCTGTTCATCTCCCTGATCCGCAACCAGATCCCGAACAGCGTGCGGATCATCGCCCAGATGGCGGTGATTGCCTCGCTGGTTATCGTTGTTGACCAGGTGCTCAAGGCGTATGCCTACGACATCTCCAAGCAGCTGTCGGTGTTCGTCGGCCTCATCATCACCAACTGTATCGTGATGGGCCGTGCCGAAGCCTACGCCATGAAGAGTGCCCCGCTGCCCTCCTTCCTGGACGGTATCGGCAACGGCCTGGGTTATGGCGCCGTGCTGCTGACCGTGGCCACCGTGCGCGAGATCCTGGGCTCCGGTACCTGGTTCGGCATCGAACTGCTGCCGCTGGTGAACAATGGCGGCTGGTATGTGCCCAACGGCCTGCTGCTGCTGCCGCCGAGTGCGTTCTTCATCATTGGTCTGATCATCTGGGGCGTACGCACCAAGGATCCCAAGCAGGTGGAGGCGAAGGATTAAGGTATGGAACACTATATCAGTCTGTTGATTCGCTCGATCTTCATCGAGAACCTGGCGCTCTCCTTCTTCCTGGGGATGTGTACCTTCCTGGCGGTGTCCAAGAAGGTCAAGACCGCCATGGGCCTGGGGATCGCCGTTATCGTGGTTCAGACCGTGGCCGTCCCGGCCAACAACCTGATCTACAACTACGTCCTCAAGGACGGTGCCCTGGTTTCCGGCCTGGACTTAAGCTTCCTGAGCTTCATCACCTTCATCGGGGTGATCGCGGCACTGGTGCAGATCCTGGAGATGGCGCTGGACAAGTACTTCCCGGCTCTCTACAACGCGCTTGGTATCTTCCTGCCGCTCATCACCGTGAACTGCGCCATCTTCGGTGGCGTCTCCTTCATGGTGCAGCGTGACTACAACTTCGTTGAGTCCGTGGTCTATGGCGTGGGTTCGGGTGCCGGCTGGATGCTTGCCATCGTCGCGATGGCGGGGATCCGCGAGAAGATGAAGTATTCCGATGTTCCAGAAGGCCTGCGTGGCCTCGGCATCACCTTCATCACCGCGGGTCTGATGGCGCTGGGCTTCATGTCCTTCTCTGGTATTTCCCTGTAATCGGAAAGGAAATATAGATGGAAATTATTCTGGGTGTGGTCATGTTCACCGTGATCCTGCTGGCCTTGGTGGCAGTCATTCTGTTCGCCAAGTCCAAGCTGGTGACCGCCGGTGACGTGACAATCAGCATCAACGGCGACCCGGCCAAGGCTGTCACCAGCCCGGCGGGTGGCAAGCTGCTCGGCGTGCTGGCCGGCAGCGGTATCTTCGTCTCCTCCGCCTGTGGCGGCGGCGGCTCCTGTGGTCAGTGCAAGGTACGGGTGAAATCCGGCGGCGGCGATATCCTGCCGACCGAGCTGGATCACATCAGCAAGGGCGAAGCCCGTCACGGCGAGCGTCTGGCCTGTCAGGTCACCGTTCGTTCCGACATGGACATCGAACTGCCGGAAGAGATCTTCGGGGTGAAGAAGTGGGACTGTACCGTCATCTCCAATGACAACAAGGCCACCTTCATCAAGGAGCTCAAGCTGCAGATCCCGGATGGCGAGAGCGTACCGTTCCGCGCCGGTGGTTATATCCAGATCGAAGCGCCGGCTCACCACGTGCAGTACAAGAACTTCGATATTCCCGAGGAGTATCGCGGTGACTGGGATCGCTTCAAGATCTTCGAGCTGGAGTCCAAGGTCAACGAGCCGATCATCCGTGCCTACTCCATGGCCAACTATCCGGAAGAGTTCGGCATCATCATGCTGAACGTGCGGATCGCGACCCCGCCGCCGAGCAACTGGACTGCCCCTCCCGGCCAGATGTCCTCCTACATCTTCAGCCTGAAGGCTGGCGACAAGGTGACCATCTCTGGTCCGTTTGGCGAGTTCTTCGCCAAGGACACCGATGCCGAGATGGTGTTCATCGGTGGTGGTGCTGGTATGGCGCCGATGCGTTCCCACATCTTCGATCAGCTGCGCCGTCTGAAGACCAAGCGCAAGATGAGCTTCTGGTACGGTGCCCGTTCCAAGCGCGAGATGTTCTATGTCGAAGACTTCGACATGCTGCAGGCCGAGAACGACAACTTCCAGTGGCACGTCGCCCTGTCTGATCCGCAACCGGAAGACAACTGGGACGGCTACACCGGCTTCATCCACAACGTGTTGTTCGAGAACTATCTCAAGAACCACGAGGCGCCGGAAGATTGCGAGTTCTACATGTGCGGGCCTCCCGTGATGAACGCTGCCGTCATCAACATGCTGAAAAACCTTGGTGTTGAAGACGAAAACATCCTGCTGGATGACTTTGGTGGTTAATCAATGCACAGTGTTGTAAAGACCTGGCTAGCCTTCGGGCTAGCCTTTTTCTTGACTGGGTGCGGTCAGGAACAAACGGTCCAATCGAAGCCGGAGATCCACATCACCGGCAGCACCATGGGTACCTATTACTCCATCAAGGTGGCGGACAGCGTCATCACGGATCCCGCCAAGTTCCAGGCCGAAGTCGATGTGCTGCTGGAGCGGGTCAACGATCAGATGTCGACCTACCGCCCGGATTCCGAGCTGTCGCGCTTCAACCAGCATCGCGGCTCGACGCCGGTGGTGGTCTCCCGCGATACCGCGCGGGTGGTGACCGAGGCCATTCACATTGGCCGTGAGAGCCGCGGGGCGCTGGACGTCACCGTCGGCCCCTTGGTCAATCTGTGGGGCTTCGGGCCCGATGCCAGACCGACCAAGATGCCCTCCGACGAGCTGATCACCCAGACCCGCCAGAAGACCGGGCTCGGCAATCTGCACGTGATCACCTCGGCCGATGCCGATACCCTGCAAAAGGACATCCCGGATCTCTACGTGGATCTCTCCGCCATCGCCAAGGGCTTTGGGGTCGACAAGGTGGCCGAGTATCTGGAGTCCATGGGCTCGCGCAACTATCTGGTGGAGATCGGTGGCGAGCTGCGGATCAATGGCGTCAACGGCAAGGGGCACCCCTGGCGCGTCGCCATCGAGAAGCCGACCGCCAACGCCGGTTCGGTGCAGGAAGTGATCGTGGCCGGTGACAACGGGGTGGCTACCTCGGGCGAGTACCGCAACTATTACGAGCTGGACGGCAAGCGCTTCTCTCACACCATCGATCCCATGACCGGCAAGCCGATCCAGCATCGGATGGTGTCGGTGACCGTCATTCACCCCTCCTGCATGACCGCAGACGGGCTGGCGACCGTGTTCATGGTGCTCGGGCCCGAGAAGAGCCTAGCCTATGCCAAGGAGCGGGGCTTGGCTATCTTCGTGATCACCAAGACGGATGATGGCTTCGAGGAGTCCTACTCCGATGCCTTCAAACAGTATCTGGTTAGAAAATAAGGGGCGGTAACATGCAGATTTTTTTGATCACCTTCGGGGTATTTCTGGCGGTAGTGGTGGCCATGGCCATCGGTTACATCTTCCAGAAGAAGACCATCTCCGGCTCCTGCGGCGGGCTCGGCAGCATAGGTATCGAAAAAGAGTGTGATTGCCCGGAACCCTGTGACAACCGCAAGAAGAAGATGGCCAAGGAAGAGGCCCGTCGCAAGATGCTGGCGGAGAACCGGATCATCTGAGCGGACAGGGCGCCGAGTCGCACTCGACCCCGTGCCGGATAAGCGACGGGCTGACCTGATGGTCAGCCCGTTTTTTTTGCAAAAGACTCAGTAGTCGTATTGCTGGCAGGCTTTCTTCTTGAACTCGGCCCGCCAGCGTGCCAGCTCCTCCCGGGTGCCCAGCTCGTCGCCCTGTTTGATGGCCTGTTCCAGCGCCGCGATGCGGTCATACAGCCAGCTGCATTCGGCGGTCGGGTTGTCCTTGCTGCTGCCCGGCTGTGCCAGCAGGCAGAGCCCCAATCCCAGCCAAGCTATCTTCATCCCACTCTCCTTGCGTGATGTGGTTATCAATGGTGCCTTAAGAGTCTACATCTGACCCTCATTTCATGCCGATGGCAGAAATGGCAGCACTGGGTTAGCATAGGCTTGTTACCTGTTTATTCGTACAGTGGTATGCGCAAGATCATTCACATCGACATGGACTGCTTCTATGCCGCGGTAGAGATGCGGGACAACCCGGCCCTGCGCGAGGTGCCGCTGGCCATCGGCGGCTCGGCGGACAGGCGCGGCGTCATCTCGACCTGCAACTATGTGGCGCGCCGCTTCGGGGTGCGCTCCGCCATGCCGAGCGCCCTGGCTCGCAAGCTCTGCCCGCCGCTGGTGCTCATCCCCGGCCGGATGGCGGTCTACAAGGAGGTCTCCCGCCTGCTGCGGGCCATCTTCCTGCGCTACACCGAGCAGGTGGAGCCGCTCTCCCTCGATGAGGCCTATCTCGATGTGACGATGAGCCCCTGCTGTGGTGGTAGTGCCACCCTGATGGCCCGCGAGATCCGCGCCGCGATCAACACCGAGCTGGGGTTGACCGCCTCAGCCGGGGTGGCGCCGAACAAGTTTCTGGCCAAGCTCGCCTCCGAGCAGCGCAAGCCGGACGGCCTGTTCGTGATCCGCCCGCAGGAGGTGGATGAGTTCGTGCGCCAGCTGCCGCTTGGCAAGTTGCCCGGCATCGGCCGCAAGACCGCAGACCGGCTGGAGTCGCTCGGCCTTTACTCCTGCGAAGATGCCCGCCAGCTCGGTAACGAGGAGCTGATCGCCCGTTTCGGCAAGCTCGGGGAGATGCTGGCCGGGCGGATCTGGGGTCACGACGAGCAGCCGGTGCAGGCCCAGCGGGTGCGCAAGACCATCGGGGTGGAGACGACGCTCGCCAGCGACGTGCTGGATGAGGCCGCCTGCTGGCAGGTGCTTCGCCAGCTCATCCCCGAGCTGGAGCAGCGCTTCTCGGTCAGCCACGGCAAGGAGCAGCTGATGGGACAGGGGATCAAGCTCAAGTTCGCCGATTTTCAGCAGACCACCGTCTACCGGCGCGGCGGTTACCAGCCGGAGCGGTTTCACGATCTGCTGCACGAAGGCTTGCTGCGGGCGCAGGGCAAACCCATTCGACTACTGGGATTGGTGGTCGGCCTGCCCGCAGCCGGTGAAGTGAACCAACTTGCCCTGGATTTAGCGTGATAAGGTTAAGTTTTTGTTTCTAAAACCGATACACTGATCACATCTGTAAAAAGCTAGGAAATGGTGGCATGAGTTCTCTTTCTGTTCAGGGGCGGATCACCCTGATCGCCGGTTGTTGTTTGTTGGCCAGTGCCGGAGCCTTGGTGGCCTCTTCCCTCTTCAGTGCTGCCAACATGCAGGATCAGGTGCTGACCTCCACCACGGCGGAAGCCCAGAGTGCGGCCGAAAACTGGATGAAGGCGATGGGTTCCGAGCAGGCGGCCAAGGTGACCAGCTATCTGGACGAGGCCTACTTCCGGGCCACCCTGCTGGGACAGGGGATCCTGTTCCAGCGCAAGAATGCGGCCGACAACTTCGGATCCTCCGAAACGCTGCGTACCGCCGTCAATCAGCAGCTGCACGACGCGGCCGCCTCCTCTGACAACCTGCTCGGCGTCTATGCGGTGTTCGAGCCGGATCAGCTCGACGGTGAAGACAGCAATTATCACGGCTCCAGCGCACTGGGCTCCAACGATCAGGGCCGCTTCTCCACCTATTGGGCGCGGGTCGACGGCAAGATAGAACCCGAGGTGCAAAACGAATCCGTGCTGGCGGACGAAAGCCCGACGGCGGCCGGCGGGGTGGAGAACGAGTGGTATCGCTGCAGCATCCGCAGCAAGGCGCTCTGCCTGCTGGAACCCTACCTCGATGATGTGGGCTCGCAGAAGGTGTTGATGACCTCGGTGACCGTGCCCCTGCTGGAGCAAGAGAAGCTGCTCGGCATGGTCGGCGTCGATATCTCGCTGACCGCGCTGCAAAGCCTGGTCAAGGAGATGGATCAGGAGCTCTATGAGGGGCAGGGCAAGGTGCTGCTGGTCAGCAGCCAGGGCCGTGTCGCCGGCGTGGATGGCTTTGACGTCACTCTGGGCAGCCCGCTTGGCCAGCAGTATCAGACTCTGGCCGGCGAGCTGCAGGGCTGGCTGGGTCAGGGACAGGTCAGCAGCCGCTGGAGTCCTGACGGCACCCTGCTGCAGACTTTCGTGCCGGTCAAGATGCGGGGCACCGAGCAGAAATGGGGCATCTACATCGAACTGCCGCGCAGCGTGGTGCTGGCGTCGGCCCTCCAACTGCAGGATGACCTCTCCGGTCAGGCCAGCCGCAGCGTGATGACCCAGCTGCTCATCGGCGGCCTCATCTCGGCGGTCGCGCTGATCTGCATCTGGCTGATGGCCCACCAGATAGTGGCCCCCATCCGCGCCGTGGTGGCCCGCCTCAAGGACATTGCCAGCGGCGAGGGGGACCTCACCCAGCGCATCGAGCTGCGTCGTGACGACGAGATTGGCGAGCTGGCCAAGTGGTTCAACAGCTTCTTGAACAAGCTGCAGAGCACCATCAGCCAGGTGATCGATACCGTGGCCGGGACTCGTGCCAGCGCCGAACAGGCCGCCAGCGTCGCCGAGCGCACCAGTGCCGGCATGCAGGCCCAGTATCAGGAGGTGGATCTGGTGGCGACCGCGTTCGAGGAGCTGAGCGCCACTGCCTTGCAGGTAGCGGGCAATGCCAATTCGGCGGTGGCCGCGGCCAATCAGGCGGATACGGCGGCGCAGGAGGGCAAGTACGTGGTGGCCGATACCCAGGAGGCGATGCGCAAGCTGATGGCGGTGATCAGCGACGCCAAGCCGGTGGTGGAGCACCTGTCGGCCAACAGCGAGAACATCAACGACATCCTGGTAGTCATTCAGGGGATCGCCGAGCAGACCAACCTGCTGGCGCTCAACGCCGCCATCGAGGCGGCGCGGGCTGGTGAGCAGGGCCGTGGCTTTGCGGTGGTGGCGGATGAGGTGCGCAATCTGGCGGGTCGCACCCAGAACGCCATCGTCGAAATCCAGACCCTCATCGGCCAGCTGCAGTCCGGCACCGAGGCCGTGGTGAAGGCGATCATGACCGGCCACAGCCAGGCGGATCTGACGCTCACCAAGGTGGACCTGTCGGTCAGCGTGCTGGAGCAGATCATCCATGCGGTGGCGACCATCCATCAGATGAACGAGCAGATTGCCAGGGCGGCGCAGGAGCAGAGCGGGGTGGCGGACGAGATCAATCGCAACGTCAGCAACATTCGCGATGTGAGCCACACCATCCGCGCCGAGGCGGCCAGCTCCGCCGAAAACGGTCGTGAGTTGTCGGCACTGGCCGACAAGCAGCAGCAACTGGTGGGGCAGTTCAAGGTATAGGGATAAGAAAAAAGGCGCCATCCAACCGGAGGCGCCAAACACATTCAGATGACAGACTGGGTTAAATCGGTCCGATTTAAACCCCTCTTCCCGCAGAGGAAGAAACACAACACCACAATCGCAGTCCAGTGACTCACAAAAATCACATGTAAACCAACATGGAAGAGAAAAAGTGAGCCATATGACAACGGATTGCGAAGCGAATTATGTTTATTCACTGGTCGACCCGCAACCGACAAATTATAATGCGGCCCATTAGAAAAACTCATCGTCGGCTGGTCTCATGTCTCGTCGTTTACCCCCGCTCAATGCACTGAAAGCATTCGAAGCCGCGGCTCGTCATTTAAGCTTCACCCGGGCTGCGGAAGAGCTTTTCGTGACCCAGGCCGCCATCAGTCACCAGATCAAGGCACTGGAAGAGTACCTCGGCATCAAGCTGTTTCGCCGCAAGAACCGCTCCCTGCTGTTGACCGAGGAGGGGCAGGGCTACTTCCTCGACATCAAGGACATCTTCACCTCCATCTCGGAGGCGACCGACAAGCTGCTGGCGCGCAGCGCCAAGGGGGCACTCACCGTCTCTTTGCAGCCGAGTTTCGCCATCCAGTGGCTGGTGCCGCGGCTGGTCAAGTTCAGCGAGCGCCACCCCGACATCGATGTACGGATCAAGGCGGTGGACATGGACGAGGGTTCGCTCACCGACGATGTGGACGTAGCCATCTATTACGGCCGTGGCAACTGGCCTGGGCTGCGCGCCGACAAGCTGCACACCGAGTATCTGATCCCGGTCTGTTCCCCGCTGCTGCTGACCGGCCCCAAGCCGCTGCGCACACCGGATGACTTGACCCGCCACACCCTGCTGCACGACACCTCGCGCCGCGACTGGAAGGCCTGGTTTCGCCAGCTCGACATCGATGCGCCCAACGTCAATCAGGGGCCCATCTTCAGCCACTCCACCATGGTGATCCAGGCGGCCATTCACGGTCAGGGGGTGGCCCTTGGCCACAGCGTGTTGGCCCAGCCCGAAATAGAGGCCGGCCGCCTCATCTGCCCGTTCGAGCAGGTGCTGGTGAGCAAGAACGCCTTCTATCTGGTGTGCCAGGAGCAGCAGTCCGATCAGGGCAAGATAGTGGCCTTCCGCGACTGGATGCTGGAGCTGGTGGAGCAGGAAGAGGCCCGTCGCCGGGCACGGCTGGCCGATGCATGAGGTGATCCGGGAGGGGGCTGTCGATGCCCCCGTCCGCATTCTGCTGGCCCACGGTGCCGGTGCGGGCATGGAGCACGCCTTTCTGGCCGAGTTGTCGCGCCTGCTGGCCGGGCCGGACATCGAGGTGGTGCGCTTCAACTTCCCTTACATGAGCAAGCGCGCGCTGGATGGCAAACGCAGACCGCCGGACAGGCAACCCGTGTTGCTGGCGCACTGGCGCCAGATGGCGAAGGAGTTTGCTCATCCCCGGCTGTTTCTGGCCGGCAAGTCGATGGGCGGGCGGATGGCGGCCGAACTCTATCAGGATGGCGAGGACGAGATGAATGCTGCAGGATTGCTCATTCTCGGGTATCCTTTCCACCCCCTGGCCAACCCCGACCGCTGGCGGGGTGACGTACTCAAGCAGATCAAGACGCCGACCCTGCTGTTGCAGGGAGAGCGCGATACTTTCGGCACCCGTGCCGAACTGGCTGATTTTCCCTTCTCACCCGCCGTATCGGTCCATTGGCTGACCGATGGTGATCATGGCTTCAAACCGCGCAAGAGCAGCGGGGTGAGTGAGCAGGAGAACCTGCGGCAGGCGGCCGGGCAGATCAAGAACTTCATCGCGACCATCCCGACGCGAATGTGAGGATGGGAAGCGAAACGACGAGGAGGCAAGGGATGCAATTCCATCGACATTGGCTGGTGCTGGCGGGCGTGTTCGGCTTGACGGCAACCCTGCTGGGAGCCTACGGCGCTCATGGTCTGGCGGCCAGCGGGATCGAGCCTTCACGTCTGGCGGCGTTCAATACCGCCGTGCAGTATCAGTTTTTCCACGCCCTGGCCCTGCTGGTGCTGGGGTGGTGCGGTGTGCGCAGCAAGGTCATCACCTTTGCCGGCACCGCCTTCGTGCTGGGGATCCTGGGATTCTCCGGCAGTATTTATGCCATGGTGCTGCTCGGCAGCAAGGGGCTGGGGCTGATTACCCCGGCCGGTGGCCTCTGTTTTATGTTGGGATGGGCGGCTCTGATATGGGCTGGCTGTCGTCTTGGAGGAAAAAATGAATAATCTGCTGCTTTATTGCCGCCCCGGTTTTGAGAAAGAGGCGGCGGCAGAGATCACCGAGCGTGCCAGTAACATGCAGTGCTACGGTTTCGCCCGGGTCAAGGACGACAGCGGTTATGTGATATTCGAGCTGTATGACGAGGAGCAGGCCGATCTGCTGGCGCGCAAGCTGCCGTTCAGAGAGCTGATCTTCATTCGCCAGATGCTGGTGGTGACCCATGAGCTGAAGGATCTGGATCTGTCGGATCGCATCACCCCCATCCTGGAGGCGACCCAGGGTTACGCCATCTGCGGCGATCTGCGGGTGGAAACCGCCGATACCAACGAGGCAAAAGAGCTGTCGGCCTTCTGCCGCAAGTTCACCGTGCCGCTGCGCCAGGCGCTGCGTGGCAACGAGTTGCTGACCAAGAAGGAGACGCCGCACCGGCCGGTGTTCCACGCCTTCTTCCTGGCCAATGACCACGTGTTGCTGGGTTACTCCTACTCCTTCAACAACTCCGAATTCCACATGGGCATCCCGCGTCTGCGCTGCCCGGCCGATGCCCCGAGCCGCTCCAGCCTCAAGCTGGAAGAGGCCTTCTACGTGTTCGTGCCGCGGGAAGAGTGGGACATGCGCCTCACCTCCGGCATGAAGGCCGTCGATCTGGGCGCCTGCCCGGGTGGCTGGACCTATCAGCTGGTACGCCGCGGCATGATGGTGACGGCGGTGGACAACGGCATGATGGCCCAGTCCCTGATGGATACCGGTCAGGTCAAGCACATCCGCGATGATGGTTTCGTGTGGCGGCCGAGCAAGAAGAACACCTATTGGCTGGTGTGCGACATGGTGGACAAGCCGGCGCGGGTCACCCACATGATCGCCGACTGGTTCCGGGAGAGCGATTGCCAGGAGGCAATGTTCAACCTCAAGCTGCCGATGAAGAAGCGCTATGCCGAGGCGGTGCACAACATCGAGGTGCTGCGCGAGCTGCTCAAGGAGATCGACAACGCCTTCGTGATCCAGGCCAAACAGCTCTATCACGATCGCGAAGAGATCACGGTGCACGTCTACAACAAGTACTGGGTTTCCAAGCTCTCCGCCAAGGAGTAATTACTGGCGATGCGCCACTGACCACAAGGCCGACAACCCACGGGTTGTCGGCCTTGTCATTTCTGCGCCATCAGAAACGGTAATCGAAACGCAGCGAGGATTCGCCGTCGGTGAGCTTGAGTTCGATGTCGAGCGGGATGGTGCGATCGGTCGGGCTGAACTCCAGCTTCACCCCGTTGCCGCGCAGTTTGATGGAGGTGTTCATGCCGGCGGTCTTGAACTTGATCCTGGGTTTGTGCTGCTCGAAGGAGAGGCTCACGCTCTTCTCGGCGGTCAGGTTCAGTTTCTGGTAGGGAGTGACCTGACTGTTGCCATCGCTGTCGGTCACGACATCCATCCCGAAGGAGAGCGGTTTGGGTGCCTTGAGCAGGTCGTTGGTATCCACATTGGAGCGCCAGACCTGGCTTGCCTGCTGGGAAGAGGGGGGCAATTGCGGCCAGGCATTCTCGACCGGTCTGTCTACTGCCATGGCGTTGCTGCTGATGAGCAGCAGGGTAACGATAGCGCGCATAATGGATCTCCTTATCCCTTATCTATTGAACATAGTAGCCAATCGACAAAGGGGGGAGAGCGGCGCGAGATAAAACAAAGGGAGCCGAAGCTCCCTTTAAAAATCAATATCTTGGTGTGATTACAAACGGTCGATGATGGATTGGGTGAACTCGCTGGTGGAGGCGGCCCCCCCCAGATCCCGGGTCACCCGGTCGCCGGATTCGATGGTGGCGCGCACCGCCTCACGGATCCGTTCGGCCTTGTCCTGCATGCCCAGATACTCCAGCATCTGGATGGAGGCGAGGATCACCGAGGTCGGGTTAGCGATGTTCTTGCCGGCGATATCCGGCGCCGAGCCGTGCACCGCTTCGAAGATGGCGGCGCCATCGCCGATGTTGGCGCCAGGCGCCATCCCTAAGCCCCCCACCAGACCGGCGCACAGATCCGACAGGATGTCGCCGAACAGGTTGGTGGTGACCATGACGTCGAAACGCTCCGGGTACATCACCAGGTTCATGCAGGCGGCATCGACGATCATCTCTTCGCTCTGGATGTCCGGGTAGCGGCTGGCCACTTCACGGGCCACTTCCAGGAACAGGCCGGAGGTGGACTTGAGGATGTTGGCCTTGTGGATGATGGTGACTTTCTTGCGCCCTTCCTGGCGCGCCAGCTCGAAGGCGAACTTGACGATGCGTTCCGCCCCTTCGCGAGTGATGATGCTCATCGCCTCGGCGCTCTTGTTGTCATCGCTGCGCTTCTGACCGGCGCCCGAATACATGCCTTCGGTGTTCTCGCGCACCGTGATGATGTCGATGTTGTCGTAACGGCTGCGAGTCCCCTTGAAGGAGAGCACCGGGCGGACGTTGGCGTAGAGGTTGAATTTCTTGCGCAGGGAGACGTTGATGGAGGTGAAGCCACCGCCGACCGGGGTGGTGAGCGGGCCCTTCAGGCTGACCTTGTTCTTCTCGATGAGATCCAGCGTCGCCTGGGGCAGCAGCTCGCCGTGCTTCTCCAGCGCCACCAGGCCGGCGTCCGCGTATTCGTATTCGAAGTCACAACCGGCGTGGGTCAGGATCTGGATGGCGGATTCGATGATGCTGGGGCCGATGCCGTCGCCCGGGATGACGGTAATTTTTCTTTTTGACATGAGACGTATCCACTTCTAGGGAACAGAGGGGGAGGATTCGGCGGTTTTATACCATTTCTACACCTAACCCTCCATGTTTCTTTACATTCTATCTGTTTTTGTCAACAGCGAGAGTGAGTCCGATCATGCTTGGCGGTTTCGCTTGCTCAGGCTTCGGGAGCCGGTGGATAGCGGATCTCCCGCAGGTTGAAGCCGAGCGGAATGTCTCGCTGCAGCCGCACCAGCCGTTGGGCCAGCAGGGCCTCATCCTGGTGCTGGCGCAGCTTGAGCAGCGCCTTGGCGGCGTCTTCCTGCTGGCAGGCCGCCAGCAGGCTGGCCAGATCGCCGTATTGCTGCAGCAGCTGGGTGGCGGTCTTGGGGCCGATGCCGGGTACCCCCTTGATGTTGGAGCCGCCGATGCCGGTCAGAGCCCAGAAATCCACCAGTTGAGCCGGTGCCACCCCGTACTGCTGCTCGACGAAGGCGGCATCCAGCCAGCGCTTGTTGAAGTAGTCGCGGATCTGGATCTGCGGGCAGATGAGCTGGCAGAACCCCTTGTCGGTGGAGATGATGGTGGCTCTGGCACCGTGCTGGGCAATGCCGGTGGCCAGGGTGGCGATGAGATCATCCGCCTCGTCGGTCTGGGAGAGCAGGGCGTCCACGCCGCACTCCCAGAAGGCATCCTGCAGTTCATTCAACCCTTCGCGCAACTCGGTCGGCATGGGGGTTCGCCCCTCCTTGTAGGCCGGGTAGACCTCCTTGCGCCAGCTGTGCACCTCGCCGTCAAACACCGCGATGACGTGGGTCGGCTCGCTGGCGGCCAGCAGTTTGCGGCAGGTGTTGATGAGGTTGGCACGGGTGGCGATCAACGCCTGGGCCGGGGTCAGCGCCTGCTGGGCCTGAACCGCGTGCAGTCGGCGAATGAGATTGAGGGCATCGATGATGAGCAGATGCGGCCTTGGGTTTGACATGGGGCACTCTTGGCTGTCGGGACGCCCCATTGTAACAAACCAGCGGGCTCGATGGGGGATTGATGGCCGCGGGCATTCCCAGCGACAAAAAAGGGGCGCCATGCGCCCCTCGTTTCAGCTGTGCTGCCCGTCAGCGCACGATTTCGTAGCAGGGCACATACTGGCTGCCCGGCAGCTTCATGCGCTGCTGCTTGACGAAGCTCTCCAGCAGCTTGTCCATCAGGTGCATCAGCTCCTTGTCGCCGTGCAGCTTGAAGGGACCCTTCTTCTCGATGGCGCGGATGCCCCCTTCCTTGACGTTGCCGGCGACGATGCCGGAGAAGGCACGACGCAGGTTGGCCGCCAGCAGCTGGGGCGGCTGATTGCGGTGCAGATCCAGGCTGGCCATGTTGGCGTGATCCGGCTCGAACGGCAGCTGGAACTCCGGCTCGATCTTGAGCGACCAGTTGAAGGAGTAAGCATCGCCGACCGATTTGCGGTATTCGCGGATCTTCGGCATCGCCTCTTTCATGACCCGGGCCACTTCCGGGGCATCGCCGACGATGATCCGGTAGAGGCTGGTGGCCGGCTCGCCCAGGGTCGCCTTGACGAAGTCGTCGATGGCGCGGAAGTAGTCGGCGCTCTCCTTCGGGCCGGTCAGGATGATGGGCATGGGCTGCCGCTCGTTGGCCGGGTGCATCATGATGCCGAGCAGGTAGAGCAGCTCTTCGGCGGTACCGACCCCGCCCGGGAAGATGATGATGCCGTGGCCGAGGCGCACGAAGGCCTCCAGCCGCTTCTCGATGTCCGGCAGGATCACCAGCTCGTTGACGATGGGGTTGGGCGGCTCGGCGGCGATGATGGAAGGCTCGGTGAGGCCGATGTAGCGGCCGTTGCGCACCCGCTGCTTGGCGTGGCCGACGGCGGCGCCTTTCATCGGGCCCTCCATGGCACCCGGGCCACAGCCGGTGCAGATGTTGAGTTCACGCAGGCCCAGCTCGCTGCCCACCGCGCGGGTGTACTGGTACTCGATCTCGTTGATGGAGTGACCGCCCCAGCAGACCACCAGATTGGGGTCGGCGCCCGGCAGGATCGCCTTGGCGTTGCGCAGGATGGCGAACACCACGTTGGAGATGTGGGTGGAGCTGGTCAGGTTGACCAGCCGGTTCGACTCCAGCTGGGTCGACACATAGAGGATGTCGCGCAGGACGGAGAACAGGTGCTCCTGAATGCCGCGGATGATCTCGCCATCGACGAAGGCGTGCTCGGGGGCGTTGAACAGCTCGAGCTTGACCCCGCGCTCGCGCCGGATCACATGAATATCGAAGGATTTGAAGCGCTCCAGTATCTCTTTGGAGCTGTCGGTATGGCTGCCGGAGTTGAGTACCGCCAGCGAGCAGTTGCGAAACAGTTGATAGATATCGCTGGAGGCGGTTTGCTTGAGGCGGTCCACCTCGAGCTGGGACAGCAAGTCCATGCTGCCGACTGGATTGATGTGCGTAATCATAGGTTCCCCTTTCACTCGCTTGTTATCGTTGTGCTTTTCCCTGGGGAGAAAACGGGATGCCCTGTGGCATCCCTTGAATTTGATAGTAGATGTAAGCGGTGGGGCAGGGGAATAGGGGGAAAGTGCGTTTGCTGCTTTTTTAGTCGCCGATCAGGCCAGATTGACCTGATCCCGACCCGAGTTCTTGGAGCTGTAGAGTGCCTTGTCGGCCCGCTCGAACGCGTCCGTGGTGTGATCCCCCTCCCTAAACAGGGTGGCACCGATGGAGATGGTGATCTCGACCCTGGCATCCCGAAAACGGAACGGAATGCTCTTGATGGTCTGGCGCAAGGTCTCCAGCGGCTTCTGGAACTTGTCCGGATTGATGTTCGGCAGCAGCACCACGAACTCCTCGCCGCCGAAGCGGGCGATGAAGTCGGTGTCGCGCAGGGCTCCCTGCAGCGCCTTGGCCACCACCTTCAACGCCTTGTCGCCGGCCATGTGGCCGTAGTTGTCGTTGATGTGCTTGAAGTGGTCTATGTCGATGATGGCCAGGCACAGCGGCGTGTTGTAACGCAGCCAGCGTTTGTATTCGAGCTCGAGCCGCTCGTCGAGGGCCGCCCGGTTGTGCACCTGGGTCAGGCTGTCGAGGAACAGCTTGTGTTTCTGGATGGTGAGCCGCTTCTTGTATTCGGCGGTCTCCTCCTTCATCAGCCGCAGCTTGGCCTCCATGGTGGAGAGGCGGGTCAGCAGGTGGCGCTCACGGGCGGCCATGGCCTCCCTGTCCTGCAGCAGCAGGTTGATGGCCCCCATGTGACCGGAGATGGCCCCCTTGAGGTCATCAATGGTGTCATGGCTGGCTAGGGTATGGTCGATGGCCTTGAGCTCCCTGTCGATGGCCTTGCGGGTATCCAGGGTGGCGCTTTGCAGGGCGCGCCCCTCGTCGAGGGATTCGGTGAAGCTGAAGTGGACTGCCGAGAGGCTCTCGTTGAGGGTGCTGAGGAACGCCTGGGAGGCTTTGCGCTCCTCGCGGGTGCCCTCGATGATGAGCTCGATCACCTGCAGGCAGATCTCCGCCAGCAGGGGAGGGGTGATGCCATTGAGCAACTGACGGCGAATGTCCGCCAGGCTCTCGCCGACGGCGCCGGCAAAGTCGAGCTCGGTGATGAGCCGCTGCAGCTCGTCGGCGATGTGGGCGTGCACCTTGACGTCAAAGGGGGCGCCCGGCTCCGGCGCGGCAAGGTCGGTGACCGTTTCAGTCTGGTTGCCAGCGGGCGAGCTCTGGGCCAGCAGGGGCTGGGTGGGTAGCAGTTGGATCTTGATGGCCTGCTGGTAGAACTCCAGCAACCGGATCACCTTCTTCTGGTGATCGCCGATGCCATAGCCATCCGGGCTGGCCAGAAACTCCTTGAGGGATTTGCGGGTCTCCTCCGGAAAGCCTTTGAGAGCCTTGAGCTGTTTGCTGCCGAGCTCGATGGCGGACTTGGTCAGGGAGATGGACTCTTCCAGCGCGTTGCCGTGCTGCTGCAGCAGCTTCTCGATGACGGCGAGGTCGGCATCGAGGGAGGAGAGCGGCGGGTTGCCATCGAGTTTCTGCTTGAGCTTGGCGAGCTTGTTGTCCAGCTCGCGATCGTGGCCGCGACAGGCCTGCATCAGCTTGGCGATGAACTGGATGCTGCGGGCACGTTCGGTGTCGGAGAAAGAGACGACGCCGTCCAGCTCCAGCTGCTTTTGCTGAAGGGATTCCCTGAGTCTGGCCAATTGTCCGGCTACGGCAGCGATATCATTCATTATTCAGGTCGCCCTGTTGTCATTATCGTTGTTGTGTTGGATAGCAACAGCGGTCGAACCCAGTTCCAGACCCAGTTGATTATCTATTTGTCATTGATCAACCAGCGCTTTCGTCCGTGAAAGTCGAAGCCAATTAACCCATTGCTTTTCATGAGAAGAATTTACTTTTACCAGTCCCTTGTCAATTGCCATCAAGCAGCATTGCCACACATCCCCATTAAAAAATGCGGCCTGCTGGCAATCGATGGCGGCCAGCTCCAGCCAGACGCTTTGCTGGTGTTTTTCGCTGAGCTGAATGGCTCCTGCCAGGGCCAGATAACAGAGGTCGAACAGGCCGTGATGATCGAGGGCGGTGGCCGCCTTGGGCAGGAAGGGGTGGCTGACGATGCCGAGGCTGATGTGGCGATCGAGCGGGTGCTGGCAGGGGAATTCGGCCAGTGCCGCAAGCAGTTCGCGGGCCAGTCGGTGCAGGTCTTCCACATGGCGCTGGGGCACCACATAGAGCAGGTGGCCTTCGCGCAGGTCGTAGATGCGGCCATCCTGCGGGGTGAGGCCGTTGACGTAGGCGCCGAAGGCCTGCTCTATCTCGCGGCTCACCTGATAACCGTGCTGTTCCAGGCTGTTGACCAGGAAGGGCACCCGAAACAGCAGGTAGTGCAGCTTGTCGTCAAACTCGCTGGTGGGCAGTTCGCTTAAATACCAGCGCTCGGATTTTTGCTGGCGCTTGGCCATCTCCCGCGGCCAGCGGCTCATCAGTCGCTGCCAGTTGGCCAGCCCGGTGCGTGGCTCGAGCAGCAGCGCCTCGCCCAGCTGTTTGCCCTGTAGACGGGCGACCCGCAGCTTGAGCCAGAGGGTGAAGAACAGATAGATGAACAGGGTCAGCAACAGACCGGTCACCACGCTCGACCAGAGGTAGCGATCCTGCTGATGCTTGCTGGTGCTCAGCTGCTGCTGCAGCTCCTTGATCTGCTGCTCCCGCTCCACCTGGGCGTAGTTGTCGCGGATCGCCTCCTGCTCCAGATCGACCTGCTGCTGGCGGACCTGCTCGCTGCGCTGGTGGAAATTCTTGTAGCTGTCCAGCGCCTGCTGCAGATAGCCCTTCTGCTCGTAGGCCGCCGAGAGCAGGCGGAAGATCTCGAACTGGCGCTGGGCGTCGCCGATCTGGTTGGCCAGTGCCAGCGCGTTTTCCAGCTGCAGGATGGCGATGCCCGCCTCCTTCTGCTTGAGATGCAGCTCACCCAGCAGCAGCAGGGTGTCGATCAGCGGCTCCTTGTCGTCCCCCAGCTCGTGGGACTGGCGGGCCGCGGTGAGGTAGTTGCGGGCCAGGGTCAGGTTGCCGGTTTCCAGATAGGTTTTGCCTATCTCGTACTTGAGGTGGGCGATGCGGGTGCGGTTGTTGCCCTCGTCCAGCAGATCCAGGGCATTGAAGAAGTAGACCAGCGCCATGTTCATCTCGCCCTGCTCCCGGTTGAGGCGGGCCAGCACGATGAGGGCGTCGCTCAGCAGGGAGGGATTGCCGAGGGCATGGAAGTAGTTGGCCGCCTCGTTGGCGTATTGCAGCGCCTTCTGCGGCTCCTGCTCCTCCTGATAGAGGTTCACTATCTGGTTCGACAACAGGCCGAGGAACAGCGGATCCTGCAACCCTCTAGCCTGCTGCTGGGCGTCGATGTAGTCACCCAGCGAGAGCTGGGGCTGCTTGAGGGCGTGGTAGAGGTCGCCGCTCACCGCGCTGACCCAGGCGCTGGCCAGCGGATTCTTGGTCTGATCCGCCCAGCGACGGGCTTCGGCCAGCTGGCGCTTGGCCTCGTCGAACTGGTGCGCCTCTATGCTGGCGTTGGTGCGCAGCAGTCGGCTGTAAACCTGCAGCTGGCTCTCTTTCAGGCTGGGGGTGCTGAGCAGGGTCTCCAGCTGGCCGAGCAGGCCGCCGCTGGCGCCGTGGGAGCGCTCCTGCAGGTTCTGGCTGCGGATCTTCAGATAGAGGCCGTGGGCCTGCAGCTCCAGTTGCTGCTCCTTGGCCGCCATGGCGATGCCCTGATCGAGGGACTTCTGTGCCGCCTGGAACTGGCCGAGCTGCAGCAGGCACTCCCCCTTGAGCAGGTGGGCACCGGTGGCCTGGGCGGCGGTACCATAGCTCAGCAGCGGCTCCCGATAGCCGTACTCCTGACGATTGCTGATGATTTGCTTGGGATTATTGGCCGTGCGGGTGAGGAAGGCGGAGGTGATCTGCACACATCTGGCGGGATCGGTCAGCACCAGGGTCTGGGCCTGTTGCAGATCGATGGACAACTGCTCCTTGGCCAGATCCAGATCAGGAGCCGACAGGGAGGACATCATCATTGCCAGAAAAAACAGTTGATTCATTGGATTAAGGGCAGCACGGGAGTGAGGGCATGTTATCCAAGCCCGCCCCCGTGCGTCCAGAGTTTACTGACAGATTGCGCGCCGACCCCGCGATCCGGGCCGTGGCAGCGCTGCAGGCCCGGCGGGGTGACGGATTATTGCCGGATCAGGCGCAGGTTGGCCGGCACCACTTCCCAGTCGCTGCGAAACGGGTTGATGTCCAGGCCGCCGCGGCGGGTGTAGCGGGCGTAGACCGTCAGCTGGCTCGGGCGGCAGAAGTGCTTGAGATCGGTGAAGATCCGCTCGATGCACTGCTCGTGGAACTCGTTGTGCTGGCGAAACGAGATGAGGTAGCGCAGCAGTTTTTCCCGGTCCAGCTGTGGGCCGCGATAGTGGATCACCACGGATCCCCAGTCCGGCTGGCTGGTCACCAGGCAGTTGGACTTGAGCAGGTGGCTGTGCAGGGTCTCCTCCACCTCCTGGCTGCCGGCCGCACCTTGCAGCAGGTCGGCATCGAACTCGTAACAGTCCACGGCGATGTCCTGTTCGTCGATGCACTCGCCCGGCAGGGCGGCAATGTGGTGCGGAGCCTGGGCCAGCGGGAACAGGGTGACGCTCACGTCGCTACCGGCACAGGCGCTCAAGTCCTTGACCAGCATGGCCTGCACCGCTTCCAGCGAGTCGCAGCGGGTCTGGTTGAAGGAGTTGAGATAGAGCTTGAACGACTTGGATTCGATGAGGTTCGCACTGGTGGCGGGCACCGAGACCTCGCCGACGGCGACCATGGGCTTGCCCCTGGCATTGAGCCAGGAGAGCTCGTACAGGGTCCAGACGTCGCAACCCTGGAACGGCAGCTCGCCGCCAAGACCGAGGTCGTCGCGGTTCAGGCTGCGGGGCACCGGCTGCAGCAGGGCCGGGGTGTACTGACTGATGTAGGCCGACTGTTGACCCAGGCTCAGCCCCTGCAGGGCGCTGGCTCCGGCGTATCTCTCTTGTTTGCTCATGTGTGCTGACTCGAACGTTGAATGGGCGATGGCAGAGCATGCGCCCGATGGGGGCGGCAAGGCGGGGAGCGCCGGCTGGCGATCCGCGCTGCACCTTGTCTGCTCATGGCTTTGATGGTGCAATAGCGAACTTTGGCAGCAATTGTGGGGAATTTCGATGTCGGATCAAGTCTTGTCTGCCCTGGAACACTTTTTTTTGCGCTGGCAGCGCGACGGCGAGGCGAGGCGAGGGCTGCCCCTGTGTGAGTGGGAGGCAGACTGGCGCTCCCCCTGCGAGCTGGATGAGCCCAAGGAGGGGCGGGTGGCCTGGCGCCCGCATCGGCGCGCCGAGCCCGCCGATTTCACGGCGATGAACGAGGCGCTCGAGCTGACCCTGCATCCGGCCGCGCAGGCCCTGTTTGGTGGCTGGTTCAGCCGCCCTGTGCCCTGCCTCTACAAGGGGTTGCGGCTCGAGTTTGTGCTGCCCTGGAACGAGGCGGATCTCGACTTGCTCAAGGAGAACCTCATCGGTCACCTGCTGATGCTGCGCAAGTTGAAGCGCTCACCCTCTTTGTTCATCGCCACCACCCGCAACGAGATGACGCTGGTGTCGCTCGACAACGAGAGCGGGCAGGTGTGGCTGGAGTGGCTCGATTCGGGTCGTCGGTTGGTGCTGGCCCCCTCATTGCCGGCGTTCCTCGAGCGGTTGGAGACCCTGCCGCAATAAAGAGTGTCAGCCGCAATGAAAAGCGCCTTGCCAATTGGCAAGGCGTTTTTGTTTGGTTCACCGTCGGGCTCAGTCCTTGAAATCCCAGGAGAGGTTGGCGACCAGCCGGCAGGGATCGCACTTGAAGTCGAAGATCTCGTGCAAGGGTTCGGCCAGCGCCCACTCGCCGCCGCAGCTCGGACAGGGACGGGCTTTCTCCTCGGCCGCACTCCGGCCGCCCACCCGGTAGAGGTAGTAGTAGGTGGGGATGCCGGTCAGGGCTTCCAGCCGCTTGCCAAGATCGCTGCCACGGCGCTGGAGCCGGCTGCCCACTTCACCGATTTCATGCAGCGCCGCATGCTCGGCGATGGAGCCGTTCATCTGCAGCTGATCGCACGCCTCCCAATCCTCCTGCCACTTGATGATCTGCTTGTGATCGCCGTTGGCGACGGCCGGCAGCCGATAGAGCGGGATGGGGGCGAAGTGGTCACCGCAGCGCAGCGGCGAGCAGGTGTGCAGGAAGCTGGTGTAGAGCAGCATCCAGCTGGGGCGCTCACCATCATGACCGCAAGGGTCGGTGCTGTCGGAGAGCAAATCCGCCCCCTGCAACTGGAGTTTGGGGGCGAGCAGGCCGGCTTGATTGAGCTGCTGCTCGGCCAGCTTGACCTGCTCGCTCTGGTTGTCCGGGTGCAGGCTGTCCTGCTCCGGGCAGACCACCCGGCTGACGAAATAGCCCTCGTGCATGCTGGTGGGGAACTCCCGGCCGAGGATCTGGCCCTGATAGCGCAGCATGTCGAGGTAATTGACGATGGCCCGCTCGGCCTCGACTAGCGAGGTGTCGCGATAGCACTCAAAGCAGAGTTCAAGGATGTACATGGCTTACTGCTTCCCCTGCTGGAGCAGCAGCTCGGTCAGCCGATCCACCTTCTGTTCGAGCCGCTCGAGCCGTTCAGCAAGCTGCAGCAGGGTGGGCTCGGCGGCGGGAGCGGGGGTCATTTGCGCTGTGCTTCCGGCTTCCGAAGCGCTGGCGGGCTGCTGCTTCCACTGGCTAAGCACTTTGAGCAGCTCGGCCATGGGAACGGGCTGGCTGAGGCGGGCCTTGACCATGGCGGTGGAGGGGGTGATCCCCTTGGCGGCCAGTTCATTGGCGATGCGGATGATCTCTTGGGCTGACATGGGACTCCTGCGCAGGATGAAAAGTGGTTCGGGCTGGACGGGCAGAGAGCTTAACCAAAGCGCGGGGCGCTGAACAGCGGGGCAAGGGTCAGTCGGGCCGGCGCAGCAGCACGTCCAGTTCGTCGATGGCTTCCGACCAGTCCGCATCGTTCCACAGGGCATCGCGCAGAAAGTCGGCCTGGGCGCGGTTCCAGAAGGGGGCTTCCGGCAGCAGGGTCTGGTTGTCCAAGCGGTGCTCGTGAATGAAGCGGTGCAGGCTCAGCTCGTCGTTGGCCAGCCCCAGCTGGGCAAACAGGGCGGCCAGATCGTGGGTCAGGAATTCCATCTCATCTCTCCCAAGAGGCATTCCTGAATATTATAGGCCCGCCCCGTGGCGGCAGATTTACAGGGTGGGCACCCGGTGGGGTGGCAGCTCGACACCGACCACCTGCAGCCCCTGCATGCGCAGTTGCCCCAGATAGTGGCTCTCGCCATCGCTGGAGAATTCAAACTCGTAATAGGTGAGCAGCCGCAGCGGCTGGTGGGCCAGCGCACGGTGGCTACGGGCCAGCGACAGCAGTTGCAGGTCGTGATGCTGGCAGTAGCGGCGCATGTATTGCCAGGCGAGCTCGGCCTGACGCCGCTGGTGCCAGAAGGCACCGGCACCGAGGATAAGCAGCAAGATTGCGAACATTTCACCCATCGCGGGCTCCTTCCGGGGTGTGATCCGTGGCGACAGGCGACCCGTCATGGTGGCGGGTCGCCGACATCATCAGGCCGAGGCGAACAGGCGACCGATGGCCTGGCCCAGGGCGTCGCTGCGCTCGGGGTCGCGCAGCCTGGCCAGCATATCATTGCGCAGGGCCGGCAGGGTCACCAGCTCGGCAAATACCTGATTGAAGAACTGGGTCGGCTGCAGGGCCAGCTGTTCCAGGAACAGGCTGAGCAGGCCGGCATCCTTCAGATCGGGCCAGAGCCGGCCGGCGATGGCCAGCAGCAGGGCCGGGCTTGGCTGGGTTTGCAGCAGGGTCAGCAGCTTGTTGGTGCGCATGCTGCTGCCATTGCAGGAGGCCAGTGCCCGGCACAGGTAGGCCAGGGTCTCGGCATTGGGCTCGGCACACTCCTGCTCCTTGCCGATGCGCTCGAACAGGGCGCCCTGCACGGCCGGCGGCAACGGGGCGTTTTCCAGGCTCTGACAAAGGGCGTAGAGCGGCTCTTGCGGCAGTTTTGGCAGCGCCTTGCACACCAGCGCCAGGTTGCGTTCATCCTGCAGCCGCTCAGCGAGATCGGCAAAACCCTGTACGCCAAGGGTCTGCCATCCCTCTGGCGTCGGGGCCGCCAGATAGTGGCAGAGCCCCTCGAAGTAGGTCGAGGGGGCCTGCTCCAGCTGACGGGCCAGTTTGGCGTGCAGGCTGGCCATCTTGGCCTCGGCCGGGCGGAAGGTGTAGGGGTTCTCCGCCAGACGCTGGGCCTTCTCTTCGTCGAGATCGCCGGTCAGCTTGTAGCCCAGGGTTTCCACCACCTGATCCATGAAGTGTTTGGGGCCGCTGGCGATGAGCAGACCGCGCTCGTCGAGGGCAAACTTGAGAAACCACAGGTAGTGACGGGATTCGGCCGGCTGGAAGAAGTGGACGCCTAGCCAGGCGTGCTGCTGCAGGGGCCAGGGGTAGGGCTCCTGCTGCTGCTCGATGCGCTCGAAGGTGTCGCTCGCCAGTGGTCGCACCTGGCGGCCCATGTCGAACAGTTGAAACTGGGTGTCGGCCTGAGTCAAGAATTCGGTCAGCGTATTGATGGTGGACATGAGGTGATCCGGCTAAGGGTGATGCGGGCCGATTATAAGGAGGTTGCACAAGATAGCCAGTGGGGGAGCGCCGCCCGGCATCTGGCCCGGTACGCCTAGAGCGGGAGCCGCCATGGTTCTTCGCCCGTGTTGTCGGCCGCAAGGGGCATGGCAGAGGATAGGGGGGAGGGTGTATAGTAACGCCCTTTTTTGCAAAGTTCGGCCTGCCGCCAGCGACACAGGATTGGCGGCGGACGGTGTGTGGTGATGAGGAAGAGAACGCAATGAATCAATATCTGCTGGTAGCCGGCCTGTTGGGTGAACTGACCGCCGAGCTGCAACGTCTGGAACGCTGGCAAGCGGCCCATCCGGGTGAAGAGGCCCTGGCCAGCGAGCTGCCATTTTGCGTCGATACCCTGAGCTTCGATCAGTGGCTGCAGTTCGTGCTGATCCCGCGTATGGAGCAGCTGGTGCTGCTGCAGGCGCCGCTGCCCAGCAGCGTCTCCCTCTATCCCATGGCCAGCGAAGTCTACAAGGAGGAGCTGGCCGAGGTTGAAGCCCTGCTGCGCCTGATCGCCCGCTTCGATCTGCTGCTCTCCGGCAAAGTGGTTGAGCAATGATGCGTGAGCAGGCACAAGAACAGAACGCCTTGCAACTGACCCTGCTTTATCAGGATGACTGGCTGGTGGCGGTCAACAAGCCCTCCGGCCTGCTGGTGCACCGCAGCTGGCTCGACAAGGCCGAGACCCGTTTCGCCATGCAGATGACCCGGGATCTTATCGGCGGTCGCCACGTCTACCCGGTACACCGGCTCGACCGGCCCACCTCGGGGGTGCTGCTGTTTGCCCTCGATCCCGCCGTGGCCCGTACCCTGACCGAAGCCTTTGCCGCCCGTCAGGTGCACAAGGAGTATCTGGCGCTAGTGCGTGGCTGGGCCCCCGAGCAGGGGCTCATCGACTATCCGCTCAAAGAGCAATTGGACAAGATCGCCGATGCCATGAGCGACCCGGATCGTCCGGCCCAGGAGGCGGTGACCGCGTTTCGTCGCCTGCATCAGGTCGAGCTGCCCCATGCGGTCTCCAAGAAACACCCCACCAGCCGCTACAGCCTGGTTCGGCTGTTCCCCAAAACCGGTCGCAAGCATCAGCTGCGCCGCCATATGGATCATTTGTTTCACCCCATCGTCGGTGACACCACCCACGGCGATGGCCGCCATAACCGCTTCTTTCGCGAGCATTATGGTTGCGATCGCCTGCTGCTGGTGGCTCGCACCCTCAGCTTTGAGCACCCGGTGTTGAAGGTGCCGATGCGGATCCAGGCGCCGCTGGGACAGGAAGTACTGCAGCTGTTTGCCGAGCTGGGCTGGCCTGCTAGCGAGAGCGACTACTGAGCCTGACGAGCGCGGGGTGTTGCCCAAGCTGTTGCTGTGGCATGCTGGGCATCCATGTTGGTCAAAGGGGTCCGTGATGGCGCAGATAGACATAGTGGTGGGTACCGTATATGGCGCGGCCATGCTGGTGGCCGAGACGCTGGCGGCACAGCTGGAGCAGGCGGGGCACGGCTGCCAGGTGTTCGAGGAAGCCGAGCTGGCAGATCTGGATGCGAGTCGATTCTTGCTGGTCATCACTGCTACCACGGGGCAGGGTGATATTCCGCCCAATCTGCAGCCACTGGCCACCGCCCTGGCTGACCGGGCCCCCTACATGAAAGGGTGGCGTTATGCACTGATCGCCATGGGGGACAGCAGCTACGAGCATTTCTGCGGTGCCGGCCGTCATCTCGATGCGCTGTTGCAGGAGCTCGGTGCCAGTCCTCTGCTGCCCCGGCTGGAGATAGATGCCACCGTCGATGATGAGCCGGAAAAGGCAGCGCTGGCCTGGCTCAATGGCTGGCTAAATAAACTGTAGCGATCGTCCGTTTTTATCCTTTATTCATCCCCGCTCAGCCCGTCTGGCGGGGATGTTTATTTTGCGATAATCAGCAGTCTCAACTGACCATATTTGCCCGATATTTATCCGGTTATTTTCCACGTCATCCCCGCTTTGCTCAGCGATTTATTTCGGGGGAAGCCGACATGCCTCAAATTTAAAAGTTCCCCATTGAAAGCGATTTCAGTCATGTTTTTGTCATCAATTTGAATATTTATAACTTATTCATCGAAGCGAATTAATGGTTGGTAGCGGTTTCATGATGGATCTTTTCGCTTTTACTCCCATGTTGATGGTGAGTTATTGCATGGTTCGGTTGATTATCATCGTACAAAACCCTCCACGGCCAATGCTGGGCGATTTGTCGCCATTTTGTGAATCAGCTCATGTTTGTCCCGAAATTGGCTACCTATAATCGGCCTCGGTTATCACCTAAACGTTTTTATGGTGATAAGAACTTGGATATTCAGGATCACACTCCTCTCAGCGGGAATAAGGAAAATGAAAATGAAAGCAAAGTGGCTCCCGATCGCTGCAGCAGTAACCGCAGCCCTGGCTTCCCAAGCCGCCTTCGCCGTTGATTTCCACGGCTACTTCCGTTCAGGTGTCGGCGTTTCCGGTGACGGCGACATGGTGAAATACAACGTGAACAAGGTTGGTCGTCTGGGTAACGAAAATGATACCTACGGCGAAGTTCAGCTGGGTCAGGAAGTATTCAACAAGGACGGCAAGACTTTCTACGTTGACTCCATGTTTGCCATGGCTTCCAACGGTTCAAACGACTGGGAAGGTACCGGTACCGTTTGTAACTTTGATGCCAAACAGTGCAGCGGCGACTCCGATTTCGCGCTGCGCCAGTTCAACGTGCAAGCCAAGGGCCTGCTGGGCTTCGCGCCGGAAGCTACCCTGTGGGCTGGTAAGCGTTACTACCAACGTCACGACATCCACATCTCTGACTTCTACTACTGGAACATCTCCGGTGCCGGTGCCGGTATCGAAGGGATCCAGGCCGGTCCTGGCAAGATCTCCTTCGCCTGGATTCGCAATGACCGCAGCGCAAAAGACGTATTCGGTGAGTACACCAACACCGGTACCAGCGCAGCTCCGAACTATGTGAAGAACGAAGATCTGAACGTCAACACGCTGGACCTGCGTTATGCCGGTATCCCGCTGTGGAGCGAAGCCTCTCTGGAAGTCGGCGCCATGTATGCTCTGGTCAATGAGACCGAAGCGCAGAAACCGCTGAAAAACAACAACATGAAAGACGGCGTCATGCTGACTGCCGAACTGACCCAAGGCATCCTGGGTGGCTTCAACAAGACCGTTCTGCAGTACGGTACTGAAGGTTACTCCAAGACCATGGCCTTCTACGGTGACGGTTCCTGGTACGGTGCCGAAGCCAAAGACGGTGCTGACGGTTTCCGTATCATCAACTGGGGTGTTGTCCCGATGGGCAACAACTTCGAGATGGGTCACCAACTGGTCTACGGTGTAGGCAACGAGATGTGGGATGGCAACGACAAGTTTGAAACCATGTCTGCCGTTGTTCGCCCGATGTACAAGTGGGATGACTTCAACAAGACCATCTTCGAAGGCGGTTACTTCAAGGACAAGAACAAGTCCACCAACGGTACTACCGAAGATGATTCCGGTTACAAGCTGACCCTGGCTCAAGCCTGGTCTGCCGGCTCCAGTTTCTGGGCCCGTCCTGAAATCCGTGTGTTCGCCTCCTACCTGGCCAACGACGAAGACAAGAAAGTCTTCGAAAGCGGTACCTCCAAAGACACCTACCAAGTTGGTGTTCAAGCGGAAGCTTGGTGGTAAGCAGCTGTTTAAGTTAAGTTAGTCACTGCCCCCGTATGGGGGCAGTTTTGTTTCGCCGGGTAACGGCAACCGGGTTATGGAGATAAGAAGAATGAAACTGGTAAAGATGTCTATCGCAGCCGTGGTTACTGCGCTGTTGGCCGGTTGTTCCGGTAGCATGTTGGTCCCCGTGCAGGATCATGCATCCATCCTGAGTAATGCCGATCAGGCCAAGCAGGCGCTCTCGCAGGCGACCAGCTGCTGCACCGCTTTCAGTGATTTCAATTATGTGGCGTTGCCGGAGGGCGACACTCTGCTGGCCCTCGACAGCAAGCAACCCAGTTTTCAGTTTGACGAGGGGATGAGCTATTTCGCCGCTTATCGCCTGCCGGCCAATACCGGCAATCTGGCCATCAGCATCGCATCCCAGGTGAGCAAGACGGTGCTGATCCCACAGGTCATCATGCTGGATGCCCAGTTCAAGGTGACGCGCGTGCTGGGTGAATCGGTATTCAGCTATCAGCCGGCCCATCTGCTCGATAACGACAGGATTGAGGGCAAGTTGTTCGTCGACCGCAGCATGCCGGGCAATCCGGCGGCCGAGACCTATATGATTGTCTATGCCCCGGCCGACAAGCTGGCAGGCAGCACCACCATACTGCACCCCTCCAAGGCGTTTGCCAGAGCCAACGGGACGGTTGAACCGGATATCAAAGACCCCGTGATCCCGCACTCCCCATGGGGTCTGGTACAGATCAAGGTGGCCGACATGGCAAAAGGGCAGGGACTGGAAGCGGTCTTCAAGCCTGAATATGCCGACAAGGTAGCAATGAGCAAGGCTGCACCGGCGGCGACGGCCGTTGCGGCAGGCACTGTGGCGACCGCTGCGGTAGCCGCGCCTGCCAAGCCTGCGCCCGCCATGCTGAGCGAAACCGAGGCCTTCTATCAATCCCAGATCGAAAAAGCGGTGAAAGCCGGTGATATCGACAAGGCGATGCAACTGGTCAGCGAGGCGGAGCGGGCCGGTTCGACCAAGGCTAAATCGATCTTTATTGATGCGGTGAAGCGCTCCCAAAAGGGCTGAATATTGCCCGGTCTTTAAAATATAATATTTATTTGAGGCCTCCCTTGTTGGAGGCCTTTTTAATCGGTAGACTAAAATAGAAAAACAGCAAATGGTTACATTAAGTTACAATGCGTTTCGTTGGGTATTAATTTGATTGGCTAAAATACAATGCGAAACAGCACTTTTCATATTTATGGCTTAGCATGAAGATGCCGAAATATATCTGTAATTAGCCGAAAATTCCCGCCGAAATTATCTTGTGATCTCCCCTCCAAATTTTTTATTCGCTTACCCCTGATGGAAGATATTTGCGATCTGCTGGGTTATATTCAGCTGGTCAAAATAAACAAACCCGCGTCGAATTCATGCCGATGAGAGATGATGTTGATGATCGTCTATAAATTGGACTGAAGCGTCTACGGTAAGACATTCCATTCAGGAGCGCACACATGTTAAAAAATGCTTTCTCTAATCTGCAAAAGGTCGGTAAGGCGCTGATGCTGCCAGTATCGGTCTTGCCCGTTGCAGGTATTCTGCTGGGGGTGGGTGCTGCCCACTTCAGCTGGTTGCCGGAAATTGTCTCCCAATTGATGGAGCAGGCCGGTGGTTCCGTATTTGGTCAGATGGCCCTGCTGTTCGCAGTGGGTGTGGCCCTCGGCTTTACCAATAACGACGGCGTATCCGGTCTGTCAGCCATCGTCGGCTACGGCATCATGGTCGCTACCCTGAAGGTCATGGCGCCCGTGATGGGCGTTGAGACCATCGAAACCGGCGTCCTGGGCGGTATCCTCGCCGGTGGCGTGGCCGCATGGGCGTTCAACCGCTTCTACAAGATCCAGTTGCCCGAGTATCTGGGCTTCTTCGCCGGCAAACGTGCCGTGCCCATCATCACCGGTTTCGTCTCCATCGGCCTGGGCGTGATCCTGTCCGTCATTTGGCCGCCGGTGGGCGCTGCCATCGGTGCCTTCTCCGACTGGGCTGCCAACCAGAACCCGGTACTGGCCTTCGGTATCTACGGCGTGGTTGAGCGCTCCCTGATCCCGTTCGGTCTGCACCACATCTGGAACGTACCTTTCTTCTATCAGGCTGGTACCTGTGTCAACGCTGCCGGTGAAACCGTACACGGCATCATGACCTGCTTCCTGACTGCTGACGACGCTTCCCGTGCTGCCGGCAACGGCTTCGGTCAGCTGGCCGGTGGCTACCTGTTCAAGATGTTCGGTCTGCCTGCTGCCGCGTTTGCCATCGCGCACTCCGCCAAGCCGGAAAACCGCGCCAAGATCGTAGGTATCATGGCCTCTGCCGCCCTGACCTCTTTCCTGACCGGTATCACCGAGCCGATCGAATTCTCCTTCCTGTTCATCGCGCCGGTACTGTACGCCATCCACGCCGTGCTGGCTGGTCTGGCCTACGTGCTGACCAACTCTCTGGGCGTGGTACACGGTCACACCTTCTCCAACGGCTTCATCGACTTCGTGGTGCAATCCCCGCGTGCCGATCACATGCTGCTGCTGGTGGGTCTGGGTCTGGTCTATGCCGTCATCTACTACGTGGTCTTCACCGTGGTCATCCGTGCCATGAACCTGAAAACCCCGGGTCGTGAAGACGAAGCGGCCGAAGAGAGCGTTGGTCAGAGCAAGGACGAGATGTCTGCTGCCCTGGTCTCTGCCTTCGGTGGTAAAGATAACATCGCTTCGCTGGACGCCTGCATCACCCGTCTGCGGGTCGGTGTGAAAGACGTGGCCAAGGTTGACCAGGCTGGTCTGAAGAAACTGGGCGCTGCCGGTGTGGTAGTGGCAGGTTCCGGCGTACAAGCCATCTTCGGTACCAAGTCCGACAACCTGAAAACCGACATGGACATCTGGATGAAGAGCAACTAATCCTGTTGCCTGGATCCCAGAGTTGTTGAAAAGGGAGGCACAAGCCTCCCTTTTTGCTGGGCGTCATAGGGCAGCCGGATGCGGTGGTGCATATTTCGACCGGCGCGGTATCAATGTTGCCATCGCTTTTGAGCTCAAAGAAAAAGGCGCCCATGGGCGCCTTTGCTGCATCAGACCGGTTTAGAGCTTTTCCAGATCCCGCTCGATTTCGCTGATCTTGTTCTGCACCACTTTTTCCAGGTGGCGCAGGTCGCGCAAGATCTTCTGCTTGATGTCTGGGTCGGCCTGCACGTGCACGCCCTGGGTCAGGTTGTCGAGCTCATCCACCACGTACTTGAGATTGGCGTTGATCTCGGTGACATCCTTGTACTCGTGGGTGCCCGAATCGACCAGCATGGTCTTGCGCTGGCGCGGATATTTGAACTTGACGCTCTTGGCGAAAAACTCGCCCTTCTGTTTCTTGAAGTAGATCTTGAGGATGTCGTGATTGGCTTCCTGGCGCAGGGTATAGCTGTCCACTGAGGTGGGTTCCTGGATCCCCAGGCTCTTCAGATTCTCGTACATCGGGCTTCCTCGGTTTGAAACGATCCTGACCAATCTATCTTAACCGAGTCGGTGTGGCTTGCCTGTGACAGGGGCGCCAAAATCAAAAGGGCGCCATCAGGCGCCCTTTTAAATCACCGCAAAACCGCTTACTCGTCGATGGAGCGCAGCAGGGCGTTGATGCCGACCTTGGCGCGGGTCTTGGCATCTACCTTCTTAACGATGACGGCGGCGTACAGGCTGTACTTGCCGCACTTGGAGGGCAGGGAGCCGGAGACGACCACCGAGCCGGCCGGGACGCGGCCGTAGTGGATCTCGCCGGTTTCACGGTCATAGATGCGGGTGGACTGGCCGATGAAGACGCCCATGGAGATGACGGAGCCCTCTTCCACGATCACCCCTTCCACCACTTCGGAACGGGCACCGATGAAGCAGTTGTCTTCGATGATGGTCGGGTTGGCCTGCAGCGGCTCCAGTACGCCGCCGATGCCGACGCCGCCGGAGAGGTGCACGTTCTTGCCGATCTGGGCGCAGGAGCCCACGGTGGCCCAGGTGTCGACCATGGTGCCTTCATCGACGAAGGCGCCGATGTTGACGTAGGAGGGCATCAGCACGGTATTGGGGGCGATGAAGGAGCCTTTGCGGGCGGTGGCCGGCGGCACCACGCGCACACCGGCAGCCTTGAACTGCTCGGCGCTGTAGTCGGAGAACTTGAGGGGAACCTTGTCGTAGTACTGGGCGTCGTCACCCTTGATGATGCCGTTGTCATTGATGCGGAAGTAGAGCAGTACCGCCTTCTTCAACCACTGGTGTACCACCCACTCGCCGGCAATCTTCTCGGCAACGCGAGCCTTGCCGGAGTCCAGCAGGTCGATGGCTTGCAGGATGGCGGCCTTGGTGGCGGCATCGACGGAGCCGGGAGTGATGGAATCACGGCGCTCGAAGGCCGCTTCGATGATCTGTTGCAACTCGGTCATGACAGGTTTCCTTTAAAAAATTCCGTTTGTTGTATCACACTTTTCCAATTGTTTTTAAGGGCTCGGGCCGATTTCTTCACGGGAACGCCGATTTATTGTGCTGGCGTGGTCCAACCTTTTGTTCTGCTTGATAAATCAGGGGCTGACTCGGCGTCTTGTGAAGCCTTCACTGGCCCGGCCTGCCCTCATCATCGGCCGACTCTTGCGGGTTGAGCTGGTTGACCAGCCGCTCCTCCAGCGCATGCTGCTCGGCCTGGGTCAAGGGTTCGCCGGCCAGGGTGGTGAGGCTGAAAAAGTCCTCCACCCGCTCGCCGATGGTGGTGATCTTGGCGGCATGGAGCGACAGGCCGCACTGCTGGAACACGGCGCCAATGCGGGCCAGCAGCCCTGGGGTATCGAGCGCGGTCAGCTCCAGCAGGGTGTGGCGGGTCTCCCCTTTATGGGGCAGGAAGACCACCCGGGTCGGCACGCTGAACTGGCGGTGGCGCCGTGACAGGGGCTTGCTGCGCAGCACCAGCTTGCCCGGCTCCTGCAGCGCCTTCTCCAGCGCTTTCTTGATGGTGGCGGTGCGGTTGGGGCTGATGGGCTCGCCGTTGGGTTCGAGCACTACGAAGGTATCCAGCACGTAGTCGCTGCGCGAATTCATGATCTGGGCGTCGTGGATGTTGAGGTTTTTCTGATCCAGCGCCGAGGCCACGGTGGCAAACAGATTCGGGGTGTCACGACAATAGATGAACACCTCGCTGCCGCCGCGGGTCGGGTGCTTGCCGATGATCACCAGCGGCGCCGGGTTGTCGCCGTGTTCGATGATCTTGCGGCAGTGCCAGGCGATCTGCTCCGGCGTGTGGCGCAGGAAGTAGTCGGCCTTGAAGTCGCTCCAGAGCTGGTTGATGGCCGCCTCCGGCACGTCGCGCTGGGCCAGGATCTGTTTGGCCTGGCGCTGGTTTTCGCGGATCTTGAGGCGCATGTCGGGCGGGTTTTCCAGCCCCTGGCGCAGCGCCTTCTGGGTCGCGAAGTAGAGCTCGCGCAGCAGGGTGCCTTTCCAGTCGTTCCAGAGGGTGTCGTTGGTGGCGCAGATATCGGCCACGGTCAGGCAATACAGCAGGTCGAGGTGCTGCTCGTCGCGCACCTTCTGGGCAAAATCGGTGACCACCTCAGGGTCATAGATGTCGCGGCGCTGGGCGGTGACCGACATCAGCAGGTGATGGCGCACCAGCCAGGCGACCAGCCGGCTCTCGTAGCGATCCAGACCGTGCAGCTGGCAGAATTCCAGCGCATCGACGGCGCCGAGCTCTGAGTGGTCGCCACGCCGCCCCTTGGCGATGTCGTGGAACAGGGCGGCGATGCTGAGCAGCTCGGGTTTGCGCAGCCGGGTGAACACCTCGTGGCAGAGCGGATGGGTCTGACGGCTGGCCGGGTTGGGAAACTGATGGATGTTCTTGAGCAGCCGGTGGGTGTGCTCATCCACCGTGTAGGCATGGAACATGTCGAACTGCATCTGGCCGACGATGAGGTTCCACTGCGGCAGGTAGGCCGCCAGGATGCCGTACTTGTGCATCAGGGTGAGCGGCTGACCGATGCCGTTGGGGTGGCGCAGCAGCGCCATGAACAGGCGGCGGCAGTCGGGCAAGTCCTGTAGCCAGCAGTTGAGCTTGCGGCGCGCCTCGCGTAGCTGGCGCAGGGTGGCGGAGTGGATGCCGGCAATCTCCGGGTGCTGGGCTATCTGGTAGAAGAGGCGCAGGATGGCGGCGGGCTCGCGGCCGAACAGTTCGGAATCCACCGCATCGATGAGGCGGCCGCGCAGCTGGAACTCGTCGGAGAGACGGCGCACGTCCATGGCGGTGTTGCCGAGGATCGCCTCGTCAAACAGCTGCAGCAGCATCTCGTTGAGCTCGGAGACCCGCCGCACCGTCTGGTAGAAGCGCTTCATCATCTGCTCGACCGGGGCATTGCCTTCCCCCTCGAAGCCCAGCATCTGGGCCACGGTACGCTGGCGATCGAACAGCAGCCGGTTGTCGCCCTTGTTGATGGCCATGTGCAGGGCGAAGCGCACCTTCCACAGAAAATTCTGGCAATCGAGCAGCTCGCGATACTCGGCCCGGTTGAGAAAGCCGTGGCTGGTCATCTCGAACAGGGTGGTGGCGCCGAAGTGGCGACGGGCCACCCAGGCCAGGGTCTGGATGTCGCGCAGGCCGCCGGGATTGCTCTTGAGATCCGGCTCCAGCTTGTAGGCGGTGCCGAGAAACTGCTGGTGGCGCTGGGCCTGCTCTTCGCGTTTGGCCTTGAAGAACTGCTCGCTTGGCCAGAAGTGCTGGGGGCCGGTGGCTTCCTTGAGCTGCTGGAAGCCCGCCTCGCGGCCGGTGATGTAGCGCGCCTCGATGAGGTTGGTGGCGACCGTGATGTCGCCACGCCCCTGCTCGAGGCACTCGGCCACGTTGCGCACCGCCTGGCCCACCTCCAGCTTGAGATCCCACAGCAGGGTGATGAACTCACCGATGCGCAGCCCCAGCACCTCGTCCAGCTCGTCCCCTTCGTAGAGGATCAGCAGGTCGATGTCGGAGTGGGGGTGCAGTTCACCGCGGCCATAGCCGCCCACCGCGATCAGGGTGAGCTCCGTCTTGTCGAAGCCGAACTTTTGCCACAACCGGGTCAGCAGCTCGTCCATGTATTCGGAGCGGGTGGCCACCAGTTCGATGATGTTGTCACCGGCATCGAAGCGGGCGTGCAGCCAGCCGAGAAAACGGCTCAGGTACTCCTTGCAGTTCTCGCGGGTGAGCTGAGCGTCGGGTAACAGGTGGGGGGAAAGCAGGCTGGCATCCATGGCGTCTCACACTCTACTGTCGCACGCCTGTGCGCTGTTCTCGCACGGGTTCGCGGCTGATAAAAACAAAACCCCGGCGGGAGGCCGGGGTTTGATGTTAACCGTGTTTGATGAGACGGTCGATAGTGTCATCCGGGCGCAGGGTCAGCACCTCGCAGCCATCCTCGGTCACCAGCAGGGTGTGTTCCCACTGGGCGGAGTCGCCGCCATCCTTGGTGGTCACGGTCCAGCCATCCTTCGGATTGACCTTGCAGTGGTACTTCTTGCTGTTGACCATGGGCTCGATGGTGAAGCACATGCCCGGCTTGAGCTCCTGCTTGCCGCCGTTGCGATAGTGCAGGATCTGCGGCTCTTCATGGAACTCGGCCCCGATGCCGTGGCCACAGTAGTCGCGCACCACGGAGAAACCGGCCTTCTCTACGATGGGCTGGATCACGGCGCCGATCTCGGTGATGCACATGCCCGGACGCACCTGCTTGATGGCGGCGTAGAGGCTCTCCTGGGCGACCTTGCACAGCTGACGGCGCAGCGGGGTGGTCTCACCCACGATGAACATGGCCGAGGTATCGCCGTGGTAGCCATCTTTGATGACGGTGATGTCCAGGTTGATGATGTCCCCTTCCCGCAGTTTCTTGTGGTTCGGGATGCCGTGGCAGATCACATCGTTCACCGAGGTGCAGATGGACTTGGGGAAGCCGTGGTAGTTGAGCGGTGCAGGGATGGCCTGCTGCACGTCGACGATGTAGTCGTGGCAGAGGGTGTTCAGTTCGTCGGTGGTGACGCCCGCCTTGACGTGGGGGGCGATCATGACCAGCACATCGGCGGCCAGTTGGCCGGCAACGCGCATCTTTTCAATCTCTTCCGGTGTCTTGATTTTAATGGACATGGGATCTCTCTTGGGACCTGATCGCGCATCTATCGATGTCCGGCAATCAGGTAATGAAAAATAGATGCGTTTGCAATCAGGCCAAAATTTTATCCCCAACCCCCGTTTACTTCCAGTGTGATTGTCATCACAGCGTCAAATCAGCGCTTCAGCATGCTGCCCAGGGATCCATTTTTAGCGGTTCGGCTGGTGGTGTCCTGACCAAAGTTATGGTATAAAGCGCGCCGGAATGGGGAACTTGTGTCCTCATGCCATCACCCTTACTTAAACAACACACACACATCGACACATATGCCGGGGTGCCTTAACGGGTCGGTTACATGGGATGTGTGGAGGCCTAACCCCAATAGAGGTATAAAATGGCTAAAGTTTCTATGCGCGACATGCTGCAAGCCGGCGTTCACTTCGGTCACCAGACTCGTTACTGGAACCCGAAAATGAAATCCTACATCTTCGGTGCCCGCAGCAAGGTTCACATCATCAACCTGGAAAAAACCGTTCCGATGTTTGACGATGCCATGAACTTCATCAGCTCCGTAGCTGCCAAGAAGGGCAAGGTACTGTTCGTAGGTACCAAGCGTGCCGCGTCTGAAGCCGTAAAAGAAGCCGCTGAGCGTTGCGACCAGTTCTATGTTAACCACCGCTGGCTGGGCGGCATGCTGACCAACTGGAAAACCGTTCGTCAGTCCATCAAGCGCCTGAAAGATCTGGAAACCCAGAGCCAGGACGGTACCTTCGACAAGCTGACCAAGAAAGAGGCGCTGATGCGTACTCGCGAAATGGAAAAGCTGGAGAAGAGCCTGGGTGGTATCAAGAACATGGGCGGCCTGCCTGACGTTCTGTTCGTTGTCGATGCCGACCACGAGCACATCGCTATCAAAGAAGCCAACAACCTGGGTATCCCGGTAGTTTCCATCGTTGATACCAACTCCAACCCGGACGGCGTTGACTATGTCATCCCGGGTAACGACGACGCTATCCGTGCCGTTCAGCTGTACCTGAATGCTGCTGCTGACACCGTACTGGAAGCTCGCGCTCAGGACATCGTTGTTCAAGCCGAACAAGATGGCTTCGTTGAAGCTGAGTAATTGATAAGGACTGCAAAGCCCTTATTAACCAAGCTGATGTAATTGGTTAGCAGGGGCCCTTGTGGCCCCTGTTTCTTGTCAATTCAAGACCGAGGATACTGGACATGGCAAACATTTCTGCCGCCCTGGTAAAAGAACTGCGCGAGCGCACCGCCGCTGGCATGATGGATTGCAAAAAAGCACTGGAAGAAGCTGCTGGTGATATCGAGCTGGCAATCGAGAACATGCGCAAATCCGGTCAGGCCAAAGCCGCCAAGAAAGCTGGCCGTATCGCCGCTGAAGGTGTGATCTTCGCCCGTACCGAAGGCAACGTTGCCGTCATGATCGAGCTGAACTGCGAGACTGACTTCGTTTCCAAGGATGCTGGCTTCCTGGCCATGGGTCAGAAAATCGTTGAAATCGCCGCTACCCAGAAGATCGCTGACGTTGACGCGCTGAAAGCCGCCGACTTCGGCAACGGCGAGTCCGTTGAGCTGACCATCACCAACCTGATCGCCAAGATCGGTGAGAACATGAACCTGCGTCGCGTGATGCTGGTTGAAGGTGACAACCTGGGCACCTACGTTCACGGCTCCCGCATCGGTGTTATCACCAAGCTGGCCGGTGGTTCCGACGAGCTGGCCAAAGATCTGGCCATGCACGTTGCTGCCAACAGCCCGCAATTCGTCAAGCCGGAAGATGTGTCTGCCGAAGTCGTTGCCAAAGAGCGCGAAATCCAGATCGACATCGCCATCAACTCTGGCAAGCCGAAAGAGATCGCCGAGAAAATGGTTGAAGGCCGCATGAAGAAGTTCACCGGTGAGGTTTCCCTGACTGGTCAACCGTTCGTGAAAGATCCTTCCATGACCGTTGCCGAGCTGCTGAAGAAAGAAGGCGCTGACGTTGTTTCCTTCACCCGTTTCGAAGTGGGCGAAGGCATCGAGAAGCAAGAGACCGATTTCGCTGCGGAAGTTGCAGCCCAAATCGCGGCCGCTCAAAAGGCCTAATCGAACCGGTTTTTCCGTTTCCCCAGACCGCGACTTATGTCGCGGTCTTTATATGACCAGGAATCAGTGACATGAGTACCAATCCCAAGCCTGCATACAGACGTGTTCTTCTGAAGTTGAGTGGTGAAGCCCTGCAAGGATCCGAGGGTTTTGGCATTGATCCGGCAGTGCTGGATCGGATGGCCCAAGAGATCAAAGAACTGGTTGAGCTGGGTGTTCAGGTCGGTCTGGTCATCGGTGGCGGCAACCTGTTCCGTGGTGCCGGTCTTGCCAAGGCGGGCATGAACCGCGTGGTGGGCGACCACATGGGTATGCTGGCTACCGTGATGAACGGTCTGGCCATGCGTGATGCCCTGCATCGTGCTTATGTGAATGCCCGTCTGATGTCTGCCATCTCCCTGCAAGGCATCTGTGACTCCTATGTCTGGGCCGAAGCCATCAGCCAGCTGCGTGCCGGCAAGGTGGTGATCTTCTCCGCCGGTACCGGCAACCCCTTCTTCACTACCGATTCTGCGGCCTGTCTGCGCGGGATCGAGATCGAAGCTGACGTCGTGCTCAAGGCCACCAAGGTCGATGGTGTGTTCACCGACGATCCGGTCAAGAACCCGGATGCCGTGCTGTGCCATGAACTGAGTTATGATGAAGTTCTTGAAAAAGAACTCAAAGTAATGGATCTTGCTGCTTTTACTCTGGCCCGCGACCACGATCTGCCGATCCGGGTGTTCAACATGAACAAGCCGGGTGCGCTGCGTCGGGTGATCATGGGCGAGCCGGAAGGTACCCTGATCCATCACGTCAGCAAGTGAGACAAGCGTGAGCTTCGGCTCGTTTGTCCATGACGCCAGCCAATAAGATAGATACGGGCCGGTTGACGGCTCGTTCGCCAAAAGGAAAACCACTGTGATCAACGAGATTAAAAACGACGCCAAGGACCGCATGGCCAAGAGCGTAGAGTCGCTCAAGACCCAGATGTCCAAGATCCGTACCGGCCGTGCTCACCCGAGCCTGCTCGACGGTATCCAGGTGGAGTATTACGGTGCGGCCACTCCTCTGAAACAGTTGGCCAACGTGGTGGCTGAAGATGCCCGCACCCTCTCCATCTCCATCTTTGACCGCTCCATGATCCAGGCGGTGGAAAAGGCCATCCTGACCTCCGATCTGGGACTCAACCCGTCCAGCAACGGCCAGACTCTGCGCGTGCCGCTGCCGCCGCTGACCGAAGAGCGTCGTCGCGACCTGACCAAGATCGTGCGTGCCGAAGCGGAAGGTGCCCGGGTTGCCGTGCGCAATATCCGTCGCGATGCCAACGCCGACCTGAAAGCGCTGCTCAAAGACAAAGAGATCTCCGAAGACGACGACCGTCGTGCTCAGGAAGAGATCCAGAAGCTGACCGATTCCTTCATCAAGCTGGTAGACGAAGCACTGGCTCTGAAGGAAAAGGAGCTAATGGAAATCTAAGCCTCTGACAGGTATATTACGAGCGCCGTGTAGTGCCCCTGCACGGCGCTTTTGTCTTTGTGGGAGAAATGAATGTCGCTTTTGGCAGCCGTAGGTGATTGCGCCAATTCGTCCTTGCCTCGTCACGTCGCCATCATCATGGACGGCAACGGACGCTGGGCCCAGAACCGTGGCAAGATGCGGGTCTATGGCCACAAGGCAGGTGTGAAGTCTGTTCGTGAAGCAGTAACCTTTGCTGCGCGAGCCAAAATAGAAGCTCTGACCCTGTTTGCGTTTTCCAGCGAGAACTGGCGTCGCCCGGAAGGGGAGGTCAGTGCCCTGATGGAGCTGTTCATGACGGTGCTGGGCCGTGAGGTCAAGAAGCTGCACAGCAACGGCATCCGGCTCAAGGTGATCGGCGATACCGCCCGTTTCAGCGAGCGTCTGCAGGCCAAGATTGCCAAGGCGGAGGCGCTGACCGCCAACAATCAGGGGCTGACCCTCAATATCGCCGCCAATTACGGTGGTCAGTGGGACATCGCCCAGGCGGCCCGCAAGCTGGCCCGTGCCGTGGCGAGCGGGGAACTGGCTGCCGACCAGATAGATGAAGCCATGCTTGGCCGCGAGGTATGCATGGCCGACCTGCCGCCGGTGGATCTGCTGATCCGCACCGGGGGCGATCATCGCATCAGCAATTTTGTGTTATGGCAGCTCGCCTATGCCGAGCTCTATTTTACCCCGGTGCTGTGGCCCGATTTCAACGAGGCCGAGTTCAGCGAGGCCGTTGCCTCCTTCGTGGCCCGTGAGCGTCGTTTCGGCTGCACGGGTGAACAGATCCGGGAATTGATCGCCGAGCAACAGACCGGCTAACCCCCCTCCCAAGAGAGAGGCTTCTTTTGCTAAAACAACGAATTATTACCGCATTGCTACTGGTTCCCCTGGTGTTGGGGGCGCTGTTTTTTCTGCCGTTGAAATTCTTTGCCCTGTTGGCATCCCTGGTATTTCTGTTGGCCAGCCGCGAGTGGAGCGGCTTTGTCTCTGCCAAGCCGCAGCAGTGGCTGCCGCTGGTGTACTGCCTGCTGCTCGGGGCCAGCCTGTTCTGGCTGCCGGTGGAGCAGCTGTGGACTCCTCATCTGCATCCGCTGGTGATGGGCGTGCTCTGGACCGCCGTCAGCTGGTGGCTGCTGGGGCTGCTGCTGGTGTTGCGCTATCCCCAGAGCGCCAAGCTGTGGAAGGAGTCCATCTGGCTCAAGTCCCTGTTCGGTCTGGTGACTCTGGTCCCCTTCTTCTGGTCCCTGGTGGCCATCCGTGGTTACAACTTCTATCACGACCCCATGATGGGGGCCTGGATCCTGCTGTTCGTGATGGGACTGGTCTGGGCGGCAGATTCTGGCGCGTATTTTTTCGGCAAGGCGTTCGGCAAGCACAAGCTGGCACCGGCCGTGAGCCCCGGCAAAACCATCGAAGGCATGTGTGGCGGCCTGTTTACCGCCAGCCTGCTGGCGGTCGGGGTGACCTGGTTCATGGGCTTCGTGCCCGCCAAGATGGCCATTGTGCTGTTCTGCTCCTTGCTGGCGGTGCTGGCCTCGGTGCTCGGCGATCTCACCGAGAGCATGTTCAAGCGCGAAGCCGGCATCAAGGATTCAGGCACTCTGCTGCCCGGCCACGGTGGCATCCTCGACCGGATTGACAGCCTGACCGCCGCGCTGCCGGTGTTCCTGCTCAGCTATCTGCTGCTCAGCCAGGAGTTTTGATGCTCAGCCTGATGCGTCTGCCTGCGGCGGGCGCCATCCATTCGTCATACAGCGGGAGTTTTGATGCATAACCTGGTGATTCTGGGAGCCTCCGGCTCCATCGGTCAGAGTACGCTCAAGGTACTGCGGCACAATCCGGGGCGCTGGCAGGTGCTGGCGCTGACCGCGGCCCGCAGCGTGGAGGCCATGCTGCGCGACTGCCTCGAATTCTCTCCCCGCTTCGCCGTCATGGTGGACGAGGCCGCCGCCAGCGAGCTGGCCGCTCAACTCAAGACCCACGGCAGCGCGACTCGTGTCATGGCTGGCCCGGCCGCCCTGTGCGAAGTGGCCGCTCACCCCGATGCCCACAGCGTGATGGCCGCCATCGTCGGCGCCGCCGGGCTTGCGCCCACCATGGCTGCGGTGCGTGCCGGCAAGCGCATCCTGCTGGCCAACAAGGAGGCCCTGGTGATGTCCGGCGCCTTCTTCATGGAGGCGGTACGCGAGCACGGCGCCGAGCTGCTGCCCATCGACAGCGAACACAACGCCATTTTCCAGTGCCTGCCCGAGGCCATCCAGCGCCAGCCGGGCTTTTGCGATCTGGCGGGGGCGGGGATCAGCAAGATCCTGCTGACCGGCTCCGGCGGCCCGTTCCGCTACACCGACATCGGCGAGCTGGCCCATGTCACCCCGGCCCAGGCCATCGCCCATCCCAACTGGTCCATGGGGGCCAAGATCTCGGTCGACTCCGCCACCATGATCAACAAGGGGCTGGAGTATATCGAGGCGCGCTGGCTGTTCAACGCGGCGCCCGAGCAGATCCAGGTGGTGATCCATCCCCAGTCGGTCATCCACTCCATGGTGCAGTACAAGGACGGCTCCGTGCTGGCTCAGCTCGGCAACCCGGACATGTGCACCCCCATCGCCCACGCCCTGGCCTATCCGGCTCGGGTCGAGTCCGGTGTGGAACCTTTGGACTTCTTCAGTGTCGGAGAGTTCAGCTTTATCCGTCCCGACTATGAGCGCTATCCCTGTCTGCAGCTTGCCATGCATGCCTGTCAGCAGGGTCAGGCCGCGACCACGGCCCTCAATGCCGCCAACGAAGAGGCCGTAGCGGCTTTTCTTGCAGAGCGGATCGGTTTTATGGATATTGCCAGAGTCAATGAGGCCACCATGCTCGCCCTGGGCGGTACGGCGGCCGGTTCGCTGGACGATTTGATTGCGCTGGATGGGGCGGCCCGTGCCCGTGCTCACAATTTGATTGAGGAGCTTAGCTGATGAGAGCTGTTTCGTGGCATTGTGCTGCCTTCACCCTGATTGTCGGAGACAGGACCATGCATGAAAGCGAGGTGATGGGCTGATGGGCGGTGTGTTGTGGAACATCGGTGCCTTTATCGTCGCCCTCGGGCTGCTGGTTGCGGTACATGAATTCGGCCACTTCTGGGTGGCCCGTCGTTGCGGCGTCAAGGTCGAACGTTTCTCCATCGGTTTCGGCAAGGCCATCTGGCGTCGGCTCGGCAAGGATGGCACCGAGTATGTGCTGGCCCTGATCCCCCTCGGCGGTTACGTCAAGATGCTGGACGGCCGGGTGGACGAGCTCAAGCCCGGTGACGAGCAATACGCTTTCAATCACAAGAGCGTCTGGGCGCGGATGGCCATCGTCGCTGCCGGCCCCATGGCCAACTTCGTGTTTGCCCTATTTGCCCTCTGGCTGATGTTCATGATCGGCGTGCCCGCCGTCAAACCCGTGGTGGGCGAGGTGCGTCCCGCCTCCATCGTGGCGACGGCCGGGGTTGAGCCCGGCATGGAGATCGTCGGCGTCGGCGGCGAGGAGACCGGTGACTGGGAGAGCGTGACCTATGCCCTCATCAGCCACCTTGGCGATGACTCGGTCCAGCTCAAGCTCAAGGCGGCCAACACCAGCTATGAGGTGGACAAGACCCTGCAGCTGGCCGGCTGGAAGTTTGACCCCGACAAGGAGTCTCCCATCGGCAGCCTGGGCATAGTGCCGCTCGGTGGCAAGGTGCTGCCGGTGGTCGATGCGGTGGTGGCCGCGAGCGCCAGCGAGAAGGCCGGCGTTCAGGCGGGCGATCGCATCAAGCGGGTAGGGGAGCAGGAGATCACCGAGTGGGCCCAGTTTGTCCACCAGGTGCAGCAGTCGCCCCAGCAGCCGCTTGAGGTGACCGTCGAGCGGGCGGGCAGCGAGCTGACCCTGACCCTGACGCCGGATGCCAAGAAGGTGCGGGGCCAGCTGGTCGGTTTCGTCGGCCTGTCGCCGCAACTGGTTCCATTACCGGATGAGTATCGGATTCTGTTACAGTATGGGCCTTTGCAAGCCCTGTGGCAGGGCGCCCAGAAGACCTGGAGCCTGACCACCCTGACCTTCGACATGATCGGCAAGCTGATCGGTGGCATCGTCTCGCTGGACAACCTGAGCGGCCCCATCTCCATTGCCAAGGGCGCGGGCAGCAGTGCCGACTACGGTCTGGTCTACTTTCTCGGCTTTCTGGCGCTGATCAGCGTCAACCTGGGGATCATCAACCTGTTCCCCCTGCCGGTGCTGGACGGTGGCCATCTGGTCTACTTCCTCATCGAGGCGGTCACCGGCAAGCCGGTATCAGAAAAAATTCAGGAAGTGGGTTTCCGGATTGGCGCCGCCATTCTGATGTTACTGATGGGTATTGCGCTGTTTAATGATTTCGCTCGCCTCTGAGGCCAGAGCATCAACAAGGACACATAAGAACAAAATGGCTGTTAAAAAAGCATTGGTGTTGAGTTGCCTGCTGGGTGCCAGTTTCCTGGCCCAGGCGGCCCCTGCCTCTTTTGTGGTGCAAGATATTCAGGTTGAAGGTCTGCAGCGGGTGACCCTGGGTGCCGCCCTGCTGAACCTGCCGATCCGGGTGGGCGATTCCGTCGATTCCGTGACGCTGGCCAACGCCATCAAGAAGCTCTATGCCTCCGGCAACTTCGAGGACGTCAAGGTCTACCGCGACGGCCAGGTGCTGCAAGTGGCGGTCAAAGAGCGGCCGACCATCTCCAGCATCGAGTTTTCCGGCAACAAGGATATCAAGGAAGAGCAGCTGACCCAGAGCCTGGAGTCCTCCGGCATCCGGGTGGGTGATCCGCTGGATCGCACCGTGCTGAGCTCCCTCGAGAAGGGGCTGGAAGATTTCTACTACGGCGTGGGCAAGTACTCCGCCAAGGTCAAGGCCATCGTCACCCCGTTGCCGCGCAACCGGGTCGACCTAAAGTTCACCTTCGTGGAAGGGGAAGCGGCCAAGATCCAGCAGATCAACATCGTCGGCAACAACGTGTTCCCGGAAGAGAAGCTGCTGGCTCAGCTCTCCCTCAAGGACGACGTGCCCTGGTGGAACTTCACCGGTGACCAGCGCTACCAGAAGCAGAAGCTGGCCGGCGACATCGAAACTCTGCGCTCCTACTACATGGACCGCGGTTACATCCGCTTTACTCAGGAGTCGACCCAGGTCTCCATGACCCCGGACAAGAAGGGGGTCTACGTCACCCTCAACGTCAAGGAAGGGGATCAGTACAAGGTGTCCGGCATCCAGCTCAAGGGCGATCTGATCGACCGCGGTGGCGAGATGAAGGGGCTCATTCCCATCGAGACCGGCAGCATCTACTCCGCCAGTCAGGTGACCCACACCGAAGAGGTGCTCTCCAAGTTCCTCGGTCGCTACGGCTACGCCTACCCGAAAGTGGTCACCTTCCCGCAGGTCAACGACCAGACCAAGGAAGTGGAGCTCATCGTCAACATCGAGCCGGGCCCCCGCGTCTATGTGCGCAACATTAACTTCACCGGTAACGTCACTACCAAGGACGAAGTGCTGCGCCGTGAGATGCGTCAGATGGAAGGCACTTGGCTCTCTTCCGACAGCGTTGAGCAGTCCAAGACCCGTCTCAACCGCCTCGGCTTCTTCGAAACCGCCGAAGTGGACACCAAGCGGGTGCCGGGCAGCGATGATCAGGTCGATCTGGACTTCAAGGTCAAGGAGCAGCCGGCCGGTTCCATCAATGCCGGCGTGGGCTACGGTACCGAATCTGGCCTGAGCCTGCAGGCGGGCCTGCAGCAGGACAACTTCATGGGGACCGGCAAGAAGATCGGCATCTCCGCCAGTACCAACAAATACTCCAAGAGCGTCGACCTCAGCTACAACGATCCCTACTTCACCGTGGATGGGGTTAGCCTCGGCGGTCGTCTCTACTACAACCAGTTCAGTGCGGCCGACGCCAACATCGTGGACTACGAGAACACCACCATCGGCTTCCGCCTCTCCAGTGGTTTCCCGGTCAACGAGAACAACCGTCTCGACTTCAGCCTCGGGGTCGAAAACAACAAACTGTCCCAGCCCAACCCCTATCTGCAGGTGGATGAGTTCTGGAAGGTGTACAGCGAGAACAAGGATGGCGACAACCGCATGGTGTTCAACACCGTCGACGTCACCGCCGGCTGGACCCGTTCCACCCTCAACAAGGGCCAGTTCCCGACTGCCGGTGACCGTCAGCGGGTCAACGCCAAGGTGACCGTGCCGGGCATGGATCTGCAGTACTTCAAGCTCAACGCCGAAGACGCGCACTACTTCCCGTTCGATGCGGATCACAAGTGGGTGCTGATGGCCAAGGCGCGAGCCTCCTACGGCAACGGCTACGGCAGCAACGGCAGCTATGACCACGTATTGCCGTTCTTCGAGAACTACTTCGCCGGTGGTTTCGACACCCTGCGCGGCTTCAAGAGCAATACCGTGGGTCCGAAGGCGCTCTACTACTACAACCTGAGCGGCAACGACGTCATCCAGGGCACCGACAGCTCGGTGGGCGGCAACGCCCTGGCGGTCGCTTCCCTCGAGATGATAGTGCCGACGCCGTTTGCGTCCGAGACCTATCAGCCGCAACTGCGGACCAGCTTCTTCATCGATGCCGGCTCCGTGTGGGATACCACCTTCGACTATGACCAGTACCGCAACCGTTGCTTCAGCGGCTGCAACTATCTGGCCGACTACTCGGATCCGACCAACTACCGCGCCTCGGCCGGTCTGTCGCTGCAGTGGCTCTCCCCGATGGGCCCGCTGGTGTTCGCGATTGCCCGTCCGCTCAAGCAGTACGAGGGCGACCGGACCGAGTTCTTCTCATTCAACATCGGCCGTACCTTCTAAGGACGGACTCTGCCCCCACCCAGCGGTGGGGGTATTCAATGATGGGACGCGCAGCTTGCGTGCCTCACCAGGTAACAAGTCGGTCCGGGTACCACTTGCATAATCAGGTAAATCAGGTAGCCCTCACATGAGGGAACAAGGAGTAAGTGTGAATAAAGCGTTGAAAGTAGCTGGTTTGAGTTTTGCACTGATGGCTGCCGGCATGGGCTCCGCCTTGGCCGAGACCAAGATCGCCGTGGTCGACATGGGCGAAGTATTCCAAAAGCTGCCCCAGCGTGAAGCAGTCTCCAAGAAGCTGAAAGGCGAATTCGAGCCGCGCATGCGTGAGCTGCAGAAGCTGGAATCCGACGGTCAGAAACTGGTCGAGAAGTTCAAGAAGGACGAAGCCTTCATGAGCGCCGAGCAGAAGAAGCAGAACCAGGAGAAGCTGGCCAAGCTGCAGATGGAGTTCAACCAGAAGCGTCAGGCGTTTGAACAGGACAACGGTCGCCGTCAGTCCGAAGAGCGCAACAAGATCCTGACCAAGGTGCAGGCTGCCATCGATTCCATCGCCAAGAGCAATGGTTACGATCTGGTGCTGGAGCGCAATGCCGCCCCGTACGCCGCCAGCAAGCTGGACATCTCTGCCCAGGTTATTTCTCAGGTAAGCAAGAGCAACTAATTGATGGCATTCACTCTCGCACAGCTGGCCCAGCAACTGGGGGCCCAGGTCCATGGCGACGGAACCCTGGAAATCCGCAAGGTAGCGACACTGGAAAAGGCCGGGGAGGGGGATATCACCTTCCTGTCCAATAAAAAGTACCGGCATTATCTGGAGCAGAGCAAGGCGACCGCCGTGCTCATCACAGAAGCGGATCTGCCATTTTGTCCCACCAATGCCCTGGTGCTCAAAGACCCCTATGTGGGCTTTGCCCGGGTAGCCCAACTGCTGGACACCACCCCGCAGCCGGCCACGGATATCCATCCGAGCGCCGTCATCGCGGCGGACGTGCAACTGGGCGAGAGAGTGGCCATCGGGGCCAATGCGGTGATCGAATCCGGCGTGGTGCTGGGGGATGATGTGCGCATCGGTCCGGGCTGTTTCGTTGGCAAGAATACCCGACTGGGAGCTCGCTCCCGGTTGTGGGCCAACGTTACCCTGTATCACAACATCACCATGGGCACCGACTGTCTGGTTCAATCCGGCACAGTGATCGGGGCCGATGGGTTCGGTTATGCCAACGAGCGCGGCGAGTGGATCAAGATCCCCCAGCTCGGCGGCGTGACCATCGGCAACCGGGTCGAAATCGGTGCCTGCACCACCATCGACCGCGGCGCGCTGGAAGATACCCGCATCGCTGACAACGTCATCATCGACAACCAGTGCCAGATCGCCCACAACGTCGAGATCGGCTACGGCACCGCCGTGGCGGGCTCCACCGTGATGGCAGGTAGTCTCAAGGTCGGCAAATACTGTATCATTGGCGGCGCCTCCGTCTTTAACGGGCACATGGAGATCTGCGACCAGGCCACCGTTACCGGCATGGCCATGGTGATGCGACCCATTACCGAGCCCGGTGTCTACTCTTCCGGCATCCCCCTGCAAACCAATAAAGAGTGGCGCAAGACCGCCGCCCGGGTGATGCGTATCGAAGAGATGCACAAGCGGTTGAGCAAGCTTGAGAAGAAGCTGGACCAAGAATAATCACGATTGGTATAGGGTACTGTTTTGACTACTGAAAAGAAAAGCCTGGGTATCCAGGAAATAATGGATCTGCTGCCCCACCGTTATCCGTTCCTGATGGTGGACAAGGTGGAAAACTACGAGATCAGCGATGAGCGCAAGACCTTGCGTGCCATCAAGAACGTCTCGTTCAACGAGCCGATCTTTCAGGGCCACTTCCCGGCCAAGCCGGTGTTCCCCGGCGTGCTGATCCTGGAAGCCATGGCACAGGCCACCGGTATCCTGGCGTTTACCATGGTGGGCAAGCCGTCTCCCAACGAACTCTATTACTTTGCCTCAATCGACAACGCTCGTTTCAAGCGTCCGGTAGGCCCCGGCGACCAGCTGGTGCTCGACGTGGAATTCCTGAAAGAGCGTCGCGGTATTGCCAAGTTCACCGGTGTGGCCACGGTCAACGGTGAAGTGGTCTGTACCGCCGAGCTGATGTGCGCCAAACGCGAGGTTTAACACACGTGATCGACCAGACTGCCATCATTCACGATACTGCCGTCGTCCATGAGTCTGCCGTCATCGGTAAAGGGGTTGAAATCGGCCCCTTTTCTGTCATCGGTGCCGAGGTGGAAATCGGCGACAACACCTGGGTCAGCTCCCATGTGGTGATCAAGGGCCCGACCAAGATTGGTCGTGGCAACAAGATCTTCCAGCACACCTCCATCGGTGAGGATTGCCAGGACAAGAAGTACGCCGGCGAGCGCACCTTCCTCGAGATCGGCGACAACAACGTCTTTCGCGAGAACTGCACCGTGCACCGCGGCACCATCCAGGATCAGTCCCTGACCAGGATCGGCAGCGGCAACCTGTTCATGGTCAACGTTCACGTTGCCCACGACTGCATCATTGGTGACAACTGCATCTTCGCCAACAACGCGACCCTGGCGGGCCACGTGGTGATCGGCGATTTCGTGATCTTCGGCGGTCTCTCCGCGATCCACCAGTTCGGCCGCGTCGGCTCCCACGCCTTCGTCGGTGGCTGCGCCGCCCTCAACAAGGACGTGCCGCCCTACGTGATGGCCGCCGGCAACTACGCCAAGCCGTTCGGGGTCAACTCCGAGGGGCTGCGTCGCCGCGGTTATACGCCTGAGGCCATCTCCGCCGTCAAGCGCGCCTACAAAGAGATCTTCCGCTCCGGCAAGACCATCGAAGAGGTGCTGCCGGTGCTGACTGAGATGGCGCAAGCCGAGCCGGCCATCCAGCTCTACGTGGATTTCCTCAAAGATAACGAGCGCGGGATCATCCGTGCCTGATCCCGTTCGTATCGGTATCGTCGCCGGAGAGGTTTCCGGCGACATTCTGGCTGCCGGCCTGGTGCGCGAGCTGCAGGCCCGCTACCCGGACGCCCAGTTCGAAGGGATCGCCGGGCCGCGCATGCAGGCCCTCGGCGTCAAGGCGCTGTTCGAGATGGAAGAGCTTTCCGTCATGGGGATCACCGAGGTGCTGGGCCGTCTGCCGCGCATTCTCAAGGTCCGCCGCGAACTGCTGCGCCACTTCATCGCCAATCCACCCGACATCTTCATCGGAGTGGATGCACCGGATTTCAATATCGGGGTGGAGCTCAAACTGCGCCGCGCCGGTATCAAAACGGTTCACTACGTCAGCCCCTCGGTGTGGGCCTGGCGCCAGAACCGCATTCACAAGATCAAGGCCGCCACCGACATGGTGCTCGCCTTCCTGCCGTTCGAGAAAGCCTTCTACGACCGCTTCGATGCCCCTTGCCGTTTCGTCGGCCACACCATGGCGGACGACATCCCGCTGGTGCCGGATCAGGCTGCGGTGCGTAGAACCCTCGGCATCGACGCCAACCGACGCTGGCTGGCGGTGCTGCCGGGCAGTCGCAGCGCCGAGGTGGGCTTTATGTCGCCCCTGTTTCTCGAGGCCTGCAAGCACCTGACGGTGCGCTATCCGGATCTCGGTTTCATCGTGCCGCTGGTCAACCAGAAGCGGCGCGAGCAGTTCCTGGCCATCAAGGCCGAGCTGGCGCCGGATCTCGACATGGTGCTGCTGGAAGGGCAGGGCCGTGAGGCGATGATCGCCGCCGACGTGGTGATGCTGGCCTCCGGCACCGCGGCGCTTGAAGCCATGCTGGTGAAAAAGCCGATGGTGGTGGGCTACAAGCTTAAGCCGTTCAGCTACTGGCTGGCCCAGCGGCTGGTGAAGACCGAATTCGTCTCCCTGCCCAACCTGCTGGCCGGTCGCATGCTGGTGCCCGAGCTCATCCAGCACGAATGCACCCCGGAGAATCTGGTGGTCGAGGTGAGCAAGTTCTTCGAGCACGACAACAGCGCGCTGGTGAACACCTTCACCGAGCTGCACCAGCTCATCCGCTGCAACGCGGATCAGCAGGCGGCCGAAGCGGTGGCCGAGCTGCTCGGCAGATAACTTCCGGGCGGCCGCAGGGGCTGCGCCAACGTGACGCCAGGCCCTGCGGGGCCTGTTTTGATTCAAGGCTACAAGATGATGATCGATATTCCTGACGACAGGCTGGTTGCCGGTGTGGACGAGGTGGGCCGTGGCCCGCTGGTGGGTGACGTGGTCACCGCCGCGGTGATTCTTGACCCGGCCAATCCCATCATCGGGCTGAACGACTCCAAGAAGCTCTCCGAGAAGAAGCGGCTCGCCCTGTTTGACGAGATCAAAGAGAAGGCGCTGGCCTGGTCCGTCGGCCGTGCCAGCCCGGCGGAGATCGACGAGCTCAACATCCTGCACGCCACCATGCTGGCGATGCAGCGCGCCGTGGCGGGGCTCTCCATCGCGCCCGAGCTGGTCTTCATCGACGGCAACCGCTGCCCAAGCTTGTCGATGGAGGCCCGCGCCGTGGTCAAGGGCGACAGCCTGGTGGCTGCCATCAGCGCCGCCTCGATCCTCGCCAAGGTGACTCGCGATGCGGAGATGACCGAGCTGGACAGCCGTCATCCCGAGTACGGTTTCGCCCGCCACAAGGGCTATCCGACCGCGGAGCACCTCGCCATCCTGGCCGAGCGCGGCCCGCTGCCCGAATATCGCAAAAGTTTCAAACCGGTGCGTCGCGCACTGGGGATCGAATAGACCATGCAATTTAGTCCGAGCAACGAGAGGGGATGACGATGGCTGAACCCCGTTTTATCCACCTGCGGGTCCACTCCGACTTCTCCATGGTCGACGGCCTGCAGAAGATCAATCCCATCGTCGGTGCGGCGGCAGCCAACAACATGCCGGCGCTGGCGCTGACCGACCAGATGAACATGTGTGGCCTGGTGCGCTTCTACGGCGCCGCCCACGGCAAGGGCGTCAAGCCCATCGTCGGGGCCGACTTCTGGGTGCAGAGTGACGAGCTCGGCGACGAGCAGTTCCGTCTCACCCTGCTCGCCATGGACAACGACGGCTACCAGAACATCACATTGCTCATCTCCCGCGGCTATCAGCGCGGTCACGTGCAGGGGCGCCCGGTCATCGACAAGGCCTGGCTGGCCGAGCACGCCAAGGGAGTGATCGTGCTCTCCGGCGGGCGCGAGGGGGACGTGGGCAAGTTCCTGCTCAAGGGCAACCGGCAGATGACCGAGCAGTGTCTCGCCTTCTATCAGACCCACTTCCCCGACGCCTATTATCTGGAGCTGCTGCGCACCGGCCGCCCCGATGAAGAGGTCTACCTGCACATGGCGGTGGCGATTGCCACCGAGTTTGCGCTGCCGGTGGTGGCCACCAACGAGGTGGTATTCCTCACCGCCGATGACTTCGATGCCCACGAGATCCGGGTCGCCATCCACGACGGCTATACCCTGATGGACAAGCGCCGGCCGCGTCGCTACAGCCCGCAGCAGTATCTGCGCAGCCAGGAGGAGATGGCGGAGCTGTTTGCCGACATCCCCGAGGCGCTGGAGAACACGGTGGAGATCGCCAAGCGCTGCAACGTGACGGTGCGCCTCGGCGAATACTTCCTGCCCAACTTCCCGACCGGTGACATGACCACCGAAGACTTCCTGGTCATGAAGTCGAAAGAGGGGCTGGAGGAGCGGCTGGAATTCTTGTTCCCGGATCCGGCGGTGCGGGCCGAGCGTCGTCCCGAGTATGACGAGCGGCTCGACATCGAGCTCAAAGTGATCAACCAGATGGGCTTCCCGGGTTACTTCCTCATCGTGATGGAGTTTATCCAGTGGTCCAAGGACAACGGCATCCCCGTTGGCCCAGGCCGGGGCTCGGGGGCGGGTTCCCTGGTGGCCTACGCCCTCAAGATCACCGATCTGGATCCGCTGGAATTTGACCTGCTGTTCGAACGTTTCCTGAACCCCGAGCGGGTATCCATGCCCGACTTTGACGTCGACTTCTGCATGGACAGGCGCGACGAGGTGATCGACCACGTCTCCGAGATGTACGGTCGGGAAGCGGTATCGCAGATCATCACCTTCGGCAGCATGGCGGCCAAGGCGGTGGTGCGGGACGTGGGCCGGGTGCTGGGCCATGCCTACGGCTTCGTCGATCGTATCTCCAAGCTGATCCCGCCGGATCCGGGTATGACGCTCGCCAAGGCGTTCGAGGCCGAACCCAAGCTGCCCGAGCTCTACGAGCAGGACGAGGAGGTCAAGGACCTCATCGACATGGCACGCCGCCTGGAAGGGGTGGTGCGCAACGCCGGCAAACACGCCGGCGGCGTGGTGATCGCGCCCACCAAGATCACCGACTTCGCGCCGCTCTACTGCGATGACGAAGGCCATCACCCGGTCACCCAGTTCGACAAGAACGACGTGGAGTACGCCGGGCTGGTGAAGTTCGACTTCCTCGGCCTGCGCACGCTCACCATCATCGACTGGGCGCTCGGCATGATTAACCCGCGCCTTGCCAAAGAGGGCAAGCCGCCGGTCGACATCGCCGCCATCCCCATCGACGACAAGCGCTCGTTCGACCTGCTGCAGCGCTACGAGACCACCGCGGTATTCCAGCTGGAATCTCGCGGCATGAAGGATCTCATCAAGCGGCTGCAGCCTGACTGCTTCGAAGACATGATCGCACTGGTGGCGCTGTTTCGCCCGGGCCCGCTGCAGTCGGGCATGGTGGACAACTTCATCGAGCGCAAGCACGGCAAGGAGGCCATCTCCTATCCGGACGAGAAGTGGCAGCACGAGAGCCTGCAGCCGATCCTCGAGCCCACCTACGGCATCATCCTCTATCAGGAGCAGGTGATGCAGATTGCCCAGACCCTGGCGGGTTATACGCTGGGTGGTGCGGACATGCTGCGCCGGGCGATGGGCAAGAAAAAACCCGAAGAGATGGCCAAGCAACGGGCCGGCTTCGAGGAGGGCGCGGTCAAGAACGGCGTCGACGGCGAGCTGGCGATGAAGATCTTCGATCTGGTGGAGAAGTTTGCAGGCTACGGCTTCAACAAATCCCACTCTGCCGCCTATGCGCTGGTCTCCTACCAGACCCTCTGGCTCAAGACCCACTTCCCGGCGGAGTTCATGGCGGCGGTGATGACTGCCGACATGGACAACACCGACAAGATAGTGACCCTGGTGGACGAGTGCCAGCGGATGGGGTTGACCGTGATCCCGCCGGACGTGAACACCGGTCGCTACCGCTTCAGCGTCAACGAAGACGGCCATATCGTCTACGGCATCGGCGCGGTGAAGGGGGTGGGGGAAGGCCCCATCGATGCGATTCTGGAAGCGCGGGATCGGGACGGGCCGTTTCGCGATCTGTTCGACTTCTGCAACCGGGTCGATATCAAGAAGCTCAACAAGCGGGTGATGGAGAAGCTCATTCTCTCCGGCGCCATGGACCGGCTCGGCCCCCACCGCGCCGCCCTGATGGCGACCCTGGAGGAGGCGATGCGCGCCGCCGAGCAGCACGCCAAGGCGCAGGCGGTGGGTCAGGTCGACATGTTCGGCGTGCTCACCGAAGAGATAGACGACGTCAAGAAGGCGTTCGCCAACGTGCCACACTGGCCTGACAAAGTGTGGCTGGAAGGGGAGCGCGAGACCCTCGGTCTCTACCTCACCGGTCACCCCATCAACCAGTACAGCGGCGAGCTGCGTCGTTATACCTCGGGCCGGCTGTGCGATCTGCACCCCACCTCCCGCGATACCGTGACCACGGCCGCCGGCTTGGTGATTGCGGCGCGCAGCATGGTGACCAAGCGTGGCAACAAGATGGGGATCTTCACCCTGGACGACCGTTCCGGTCGCCTCGATGTGACCCTGTTCAGTGAAGCGCTGGAAAAGTATGAAGAATTGATGCAAAAAGACCGTATTTTGGTGGTTTCTGGACAGGTCAGCTTTGATGACTTCTCCGGTGGCCTTAAAATGTCGGCCCGTGAATTACTGGATATCAACGATGCGAGAGAGCGTTTTGCCAGAGCGATCCGCATCTCTCTCGATGAACAGCAGATTGATGATCGTTTTTTCCCGCGTTTGTGCGAGATTTTGGAACCCGCCCGTGCCGGAGTTTGTCCGGTTCAGGTAAACTATCGTCGCCCCGGCTCCCGGGTGCGATTGACGCTCGGTACCGAGTGGCGGGTGACGCCCACCGATCAACTGATAGATGACTTGCGCGTCCTGCTTGGACGAGAGCGGGTTGAATTGGTTTTTGATTAGAGGATCTATAGTCCCTATGAGTCTTTTTCTGGATTTTGAACAGCCGATCGCCGAGTTGCAGGCGCAGATTGACGAACTCCGTCATGTGAGTGAAGGCAATCACGCCGTGGATCTTAAAGAAGAGATCCGTCGGCTGGAGAAGAAAAACGAAGAGCTGACCAAGAAGATCTTCGGCGATCTGGGGGCCTGGCAGGTATCCCAGATGGCGCGTCATCCCCAGCGCCCCTATACCCTCGACTACATCGAGCACATCTTCACCGACTTCGACGAGCTGGCCGGCGATCGCGCCTATGCTGATGACAAGGCCATCGTCGGCGGTATCGCCCGTCTCGACGGCGAGCCGGTGATGGTCATCGGCCACCAGAAGGGGCGCGAGACCAAGGAGAAGATCAAGCGCAACTTCGGCATGCCGCGCCCGGAAGGGTATCGCAAGGCCCTGCGCCTGATGGAGATGGCCGAGCGCTTCAAGATGCCGATCATCACCTTCATCGACACCCCGGGCGCCTATCCTGGCGTCGGTGCCGAAGAGCGCGGCCAGTCCGAGGCGATTGCCCGCAACCTGAAAGTGATGGCCGGTCTGACCGTGCCGGTGGTCTGCACCGTGATCGGTGAAGGCGGCTCCGGCGGCGCCCTGGCCATCGGTGTCGGCGATCGCGTCAACATGCTGCAGTACTCCACCTACTCGGTCATCTCGCCGGAAGGGTGCGCCTCCATTCTGTGGAAGAGCGCCGACAAGGCGCCGGTCGCGGCCGATGCCATGGGCATCACCGCCCAGCGTCTGAAGGAGCTGAAACTCATCGACAACATCGTCGAGGAGCCGCTCGGTGGCGCCCACCGCAATGTGGAAAAGATGGCCAAGCGCCTGAAAGACCGCATTCAGCAGGATCTGAACGCCCTGCGTCCGCTCGAGACCGAGCAGCTGCTGGAGCAGCGTTACCAGCGCCTGCTGGGCTACGGCTACTGCTAAGCCCGCTTTGGTGTCGCACCAGGCTGGAAGGCCCCCGCTCTGCGGGGGCCTTCTTTTTTTGGGCGAGAGTTTGGCGAGAGCGGGGCAGTGAAAAATCCTGTTCATATGGATACCTGTTGGCACGATGTTTGCCGAAAACCCCCCTGTTGGATCAATTCAACGGCGATTTGTGGCCAAAAAAAGTGGGATCCCGCTCCCGTTTTGCTTAAAGTGATTGTTTCCGATCGACCCGATCGGCATGCCCGCAAGGACGCTCTGCGGACGTAAACAGGCCAGCCCGGCCTGACTCACAGGAATGTTCACCTTCCCGGCGGCCCAGTCTTGTGCAGTACCCTGCTGCGTCCAGCCGCCCCGGTGTTACGTCACTCTCATCGTGCATCGTCTCCATCTGCAGCGAGTGAATCATGAGCGAATCGGTTTTTGAGATCCATGACTGGACCCTGAGCGTCGACGACAACATGCTGTGTCGTCCGGACCGCGAGGTCTACCTCGAGCCCCGGCTGGTCAATCTGTTGCGCTTCCTGGCCAGCAACGCCGGCACGGTATTTGGGCGTGACTGCCTGATCAACGAGGTGTGGGATGGCGCCGAAGTGACCGATCAGGTGGTGACCCAGTCCATCTTCGAGCTGCGCAAGATCCTCAAAGACGGTCGCAACGATGCCGCCGACTACATAGTCACTGTGCCCAAGCGCGGCTACAAGCTGGTGGCGCCGGTGCGGCCGCTGCAAGTGGTGTCGGTGGTGATGGCGCCAGCCGGTGACGAGATCCTGAGCGATCTGAGCCCGCCGCTGGCGGAGGAGGACGCGGAGGCCGTGGTCACGGCGGCCCCGTTCCCGGCCGGCCCGCTGACCCGGGCCATCTCGAGCCACGCCCAGGATGGCCGCAGCCGCTGGAAGATGATCGGCTTCGATGTCTTCGTGGCGGTGATCCTGGTCTCCATCGTCAGCCTGCTCAGCTATCAGCACGCCAGCCCCCAGGTGCACTCCATGCTGGATCCCGACCTGCTGGTATTTCGCTTTCACTCCAGCATGGATGGCAGCAACGAGAACGTGCGCCTGGCCGACGGTATCACCCGCGCCCTGATGGGGGAGGTGGCCGCTGCCACGCCGCTGCGGGTGCAGTATGGGGCCAACACCCTGATGGGGGGTATCCTGCCCGGCAAGGAGCTGAGTGTGCGGGTCTCCCGCCAGCCGGGGGGCACCTATCTCGATCTGGAGTACCGCAATATCAACACCAACCGGGTGCTGTTCAGCCACCAGTACCAGCTCAGCCGTCACAATGTGCACGGGGTATTGCAGGCGAGCAGCCAGGATCTGCTGCGCGCCCTCGATCAGCCGGACGTGCTGCCCGGCATGGGCTGGCCGACGGATGACGGGGCGCTGATGGCCATGATGGAGGCGCACTACTACATCAACAGCCAGGATCCGGTAGCCCTCAGGCGCGGCGTCGAGTTGCTCGACAAGTCGCTGGCCAGTCAGCCGGATCAGCCGCTGCTGCTGGCAGAGCGTTATCTGGCCGGGGAGGCGCTGGCGACCCTGACGGGGACGCCCCAGAGTGAGCGCCTGCAGGGCATCGGTGCCCATCTGGCCAGCGTGGTACGGGATCAGGCCGCCCTGCCGGCCCGGGTCTGGGAGGCCCTCACCTTGCAGGCGATCCTGAACGGGCAGCAGCAGGAGGCTACCCGCCTGCTGGCCGAGGCCGCCAGCCGGGGCCGCTCCGTGCTCTATCACATTCTGCGCGGCAAGCTGGCCGAGCTGGATGGTCGCCCCGAGGCGGCGGGGGATGCCTACAGCCAGGCCTTCCTGATGGAGGCGACCGAGCAGACCTATCTGCTCTGCCAGCAACTCGGTTTTTACAGCAATATGGAAACCCTCACCCCGGCCCTGTTCAATGCCCTTGGCCAGAGCAAGGTGAAGCTGTTCTGACTCCCGTCGGGGCCATCCTGGCCCTGTCGCCAAAGCGGCGCTCACCGCCGGTTGCCTAGGGGCGCCGGCGGGTGCACCGCCTGACATCATCTCTCAGCCGTACCCATCCCAATCCCAGGCCTGCCCCGTGCAGGCATAAGCCATGATTGCCACCATCCTTGGCGCCAGCATCGAACCGCCGAACCTCTGAATCATCCAACCGCCGAACTGGCGCCGGTGTTTACCGTGCTGTGGGCACTCAAGGTGCCCGACCTCAGCCTTGATATTGTCTTGAGCCTGGAGCGCGGCGAGGTTGTGGTCGCCAGCCGGTGCCTGTTGCCGCGGCCGGGTACTGGCATGGCACTACCGACCGAAGGCGAGAGCGTGCCCACGGCAGAGGGAGGAGCAAAAACATCTAGCAAAAGGGGCTGTGCGAACCCGTCTGCCGGGCATGGCCGGACTCGGTGGGTCATGAGTGACGCTCTTTCTGCCGTTGAGCCCCTCAGAAAAATATCAAGGCGTGCCGACTGGCGCTCATCGGCCGCATCAAGGGGGGCGGTCGATATCAAGGTTTTATCAAGGTGCTTGATGGCACATCAGCCAATTGATTGTTTTTAAAGTGTTTTTATCGATTCAGACTGACCGGTCGAAAAAGTTCACTCATGTTTTTATCCCTTAGCTGGTCTTTATGTTTTCCGGGGCCGAGGAGCCTAGTCTGTGGCCATTGGTTGGCGGGAGGCTCCGCCAAGCGTGTGTTTGATGCCTTAATATCGACCCGGAGATTTTATGTCCCTAGATACGAGCAAGAAGATCGGCCTTGTCGCCTGTACAGGTGTGGTGGCCGGCAACATGATGGGGAGCGGTATTGCACTGCTGCCCTCGGCCCTGGCCACCATAGGTTCCATCTCTGTGTTCAGCTGGGCCATCTGCCTGGTCGGCGCCATGGGGCTGGCCTTCGTGTTTGCCCGCCTTGCCACCAAGAACCCGCAAGAGGGTGGCCCCATCGCCTACGCCGGCGAGATCTCTCCGGTGTTCGGTTTCCAGACCGGCGTGCTCTACTACCACGCCAACTGGATCGGTAACCTGGCTATCGCCATCACCGGCGTCTCCTACCTCTCCGTGTTCTTCCCCATTCTCAACAGCCCGATCCCGGCCGCCGCGGCCACCATCGCCGCCGTCTGGATCTTCACCTTCGTCAACCTGCTTGGCGGCAGCTGGGTGAGCCGGCTCTGTACTTTGGGGCTGGTGCTGATCCTGTTGCCGGTAGTGGGTACTGCCGTGATGGGCTGGGGCCATTTTGATGCCACCGTCTACAGCCAGAACTGGAACACCACCAGCGGCAGCGACCTGCATGCGGTCATCAGCGCCGTGCTGATCTGCCTCTGGTCCTTCGTGGGCGTCGAGTCCGCCGCCGTCTCTTCCGGCATGGTGAAGAACCCCAAGCGCACCGTACCGCTCGCCACCATGCTGGGTACCGGTATCGCGGGGATCATCTACATCCTCTCCACCCAGGTGATCAGCGGCATGTTCCCGGCCGGTGAAGTGGCTGCCTCCGGTGCGCCGTTTGCCATGGCCTCTTCCGCCATCTTCGGCAGCTGGTCTGCGCCGTTCGTCTCCGCCTTCACCGCGCTGGCCTGCTTCACCTCGCTGGGTTCCTGGATGATGCTGGTGGGCGAGGCGGGCAAGCGTGCCGCCCACGACGGCAACTTCCCGAAAATCTACGGCGAAGTGGACAAGAACGGCGTCGCCAAGAAGGGTCTGATCCTGGGCTCCCTCAAGATGACTGCGCTGATGGTCGGCCTGACCGCTTTCACCTCCCAGTCCGCCCACGCCGCCGATCTCTTCAACGTGCTGACCACAGATGCGGTGCTGCTGACCATGCTGCCCTACTTCTACTCCAGCATTAACCTGATCCGTTTTGAAGGCATGACCTCCCGCAGCATCGGCGCCATGATCTTCTCCGGTGTCGCCTGCGTGTTCTGCCTGGTGGCCCTGATGGGTGCCAAGGGTTCCAACCTCACCGCGACCTTCGTGGTGTCGCTCATCATCCTGATGTTCTACGCCAAGAAACAGGGTCTGCGTCAGCACGACGCCCTGCTCAAAGAGCAGACCAGCCACTAATTCCGTTTTCCTTTTCCGAGCGCTCTTCACTCACCATCCCTGATGGAGAGCGCCCCATCACGTGTGGAGCATTACGATGAACATCATTGCCATCCTCAACCACCTGGGCGTTTTCTTCAAAGAAGAACCCATTCGCCAGCTGCAAGCCTCCCTCGAGCGCAAGGGTTTCGAGGTTGTTTATCCGGTCGACGTGGCCGACCTGTTGAAGCTGATTGAGAAGAACCCCCGCGTTTGCGGCGCCATCTTCGACTGGGACAAATACTCCCTGGGCCTGTGCAAGGAGATCCACGATCGCAACGAGAAGCTGCCGATCTTCGCCTTCGCCAACGACCAGTCCACCCTGGACATTCACCTGACCGACCTGCGTCTGAACGTGCACTTCTTCGAGTACCGTCTCGGCATGGCCGACGACATCGCCCTCAAGATGGGTCAGGCCACCCAGGAGTACCAGGACGCCATTCTGCCGCCGTTCACCAAGGCGCTGTTCAAGTACGTGGAAGAGGGCAAGTACACCTTCTGTACTCCGGGTCACATGGGCGGTACCGCCTTCCAGATGAGCCCGGCCGGCAGCATCTTCTATGACTTCTATGGCCCGAACGCGTTCAAGGCCGATGTCTCCATCTCCATGCCGGAGCTGGGCTCCCTGCTGGATCACTCGGGTCCGCACAAGGAAGCCGAAGAGTACATCGCCCGTACCTTCAACGCCGATCGCTCCTACATCGTCACCAACGGCACCTCCACCGCCAACAAGATCGTCGGCATGTACTCGGCGCCGGCCGGCAGCACTGTGCTGGTGGACCGCAACTGCCACAAGTCGCTCACTCACCTGATGATGATGAACGACGTGACTCCGCTCTACTTCCGTCCGACCCGCAACGCCTACGGCATTCTGGGCGGCATCCCGCAGAGCGAATTCAGCCGCGAAACCATCGCCGCCAAGGTCGCCGCCACCCCGGGTGCCCAGGCGCCGCGCTACGCCGTGATCACCAACTCCACCTATGACGGCCTGCTCTACAACACCGGCTTCATCAAGGAGGCGCTGGACACCCCTTACATTCACTTCGACAGTGCCTGGGTGCCCTACACCAACTTCAGCCCGATCTACGAAGGCAAGTGCGGCATGAGCGGCGAAGCCATGCCGGGCAAGGTGTTCTACGAAACCCAGTCCACCCACAAGCTGCTGGCGGCCTTCTCCCAGGCCTCGATGATCCACATCAAGGGCGACGTGGAGGAAGAGACCTTCAACGAAGCCTTCATGATGCACACCTCCACCTCGCCGCAGTACGGCATCGTGGCTTCGACCGAGATCTCCGCCGCCATGATGCGGGGCAACACCGGCAAGCGGTTGATCAAGGACTCCATCGATCGCGCCATCTCCTTCCGCAAAGAGATCAAGCGCCTGCGTGAGCAGAGTGAAGGCTGGTTCTTCGACGTATGGCAGCCGGATGACATCGACACCGTCGAGTGCTGGAAGCTGGATCCGAAAGATGACTGGCACGGTTTCAAGGACATCGACGATGACCACATGTACCTGGATCCCATCAAGGTCACCCTGCTGACCCCGGGCATGGGCCGCAATGGTCAGCTGCTGGAGAACGGCATCCCGGCTTCGCTGGTCTCCAAGTTCCTGGACGAGCGCGGCATCGTGGTGGAGAAGACCGGCCCCTACAACCTGCTGTTCCTGTTCTCCATCGGTATCGATCAGTCCAAGGCGATGCAGCTGCTGCGCGCCCTGACCGAGTTCAAGCGCGGTTACGATCTGAACCTGACCATCAAGAGCATACTGCCGAGCCTCTATCGCGAAGACCCGAGCTTCTACGAAGGGATGCGCATCCAGGAGCTGGCGCAGCGGATTCACGAGCTGACCAGCAAGTACCGTCTGCCGGAGCTGATGTTCAAGGCGTTCGATGTGCTGCCGGAGATGAAGATGACTCCGCACGCCGCCTGGCAGCAAGAGCTGGCCGGCAACGTGGTGGAAGTGCCGCTGCGCGACATGGTGGACCGCATCAGCGCCAACATGATCCTGCCGTACCCGCCGGGAGTACCGCTGGTGCTGCCGGGCGAGATGGTGACCCAGGATTCCCTGCCGGTGCTCGAGTTCCTCGAGATGCTGTGCGAGATCGGCGCCCACTACCCGGGCTTCGAGACCGACATCCACGGCCTCTATCGTCAGGCCGATGGCAGCTACACCGTCAAGGTGCTGCGCTAAGCGAGAGTGACAACAACGGGCCGCAAGGCCCGTTTTTCCCATCTGGGTTCATCCATTTTTTTGCGAGTCAGCATGAAGCGAGTTCTCTCCATCCAGTCCCACGTGGTGTTCGGCTGCGCCGGCAACAGCGCCGCCGTGTTTCCCATGCGCCGCATGGGGCTGGAGGTGTGGCCCGTCAACACGGTGCAATTTTCCAACCATACCCAGTACAGTGCAGGCTGGCAGGGGATGGTGATGCCAAACGGCCATATCCGCCAGCTGATGGCGGGGCTGGCCGACATCGGCGTACTGGGGCAGTGCGATGCGATCCTGAGCGGTTATCTCGGCTCGGCCGAGCAGGGGGAGGAGATCCTGGCGGCAGTGGCCCACCTCAAGGCACTCAATCCGAATGCCCGCTATTTTTGCGACCCGGTGATGGGGCATCCCGACAAGGGGTGCATGGTCGCGCCCGGCGTCGCCGATTTTCTGAAAAACCGGGCGCTGGCCTGCGCCGACCTGCTGGCCCCCAATCTGCTGGAGCTGGAGCAGCTGACCGGCCGCGAGATCTGCAATCTGAGCGAGGCGCTGGCGGCTTGCCAGCAACTGCGTGAAGGGGGAGTGGAGCTGGTGATGGTCAAGCATCTGGGCCGCGCCGGCTTGAGCCTGGACCGGTTCGAGATGCTGCTGGTGTGCGAAGAGGGGGCGTTTCATATCTCGCGCCCCCTCTATGAGTTTCAGCGTCAGCCCATCGGGGTGGGGGATCTGTTGAGCGCCACCATGCTGGCCAACCTGCTGGCGGGCTTTACGCCGGTGGCGGCGTTCGAGCGCACCAATGCCAGCGTGGATGCGGTGCTGGCCCAGACCTGGCTGGCGGGCGCCTACGAGCTGCAGCTGGTGGCCGCCCAGCAGGCGATGGTCGAGCCCGAGATCCGCACCTGTGCCCGCCGGCTGCCGGCCTGATGGCGGCGCTTAACCGGCGCGCCTGGCCAGTTGCACTTGTTGGCGCGCACCAAGCGGCTTGCGGCCGGGCCGGCTCAGCGGGGCACAGGCCAGCTTGAGGCGGCGCCATTCCCGCCACAGCAACCAGCACAGCGGCAGGGTCAGCAACACCACGGTGGTGGGTTGGGCCAGCAGCACGCCGTCCCGGCCCCACCAGAGTGGCAGCATGAAGATCAGCGGCAGCAGCAACAGGGTCTTGGCGGCCGAGATGAGCAGCGCCTGGCGGGTACGGGCCATGGACTGCAGCAGCACGATGCCGAACATGATGATCCCCTCCAGCGGAATGGCGCCCAGGTTGAGGGTCAGGCTGCTGATGGCGGCCGCGAGCAGCTCGCCATCCTGATCGCCGGTGTAGAGCATGGCCACCTGACGCGGCAGCAGCTGGATCAGCAGCCAGACCGCCAGACCGTAGACGAGCGTGATCTTGAGCCCCATCTCCATCAGGAACTTGAGGTCACGATGGCGTTTGGCGCCGGCCGCCTGACTGACCAGCGGCTGGATGCCGAAGGCCAGCCCCTGCAGGATGACGATGAACACCGCCTCGGTGTAGCCGGCCACGGTAAAGCCCGCCAGATCCTTGACCGAACCGTGCACCATCAGCTGGCTGTTGTGCAGCAGCAGCAGCAGGCCGAGGTTGAACTGGGCGATCAGGCTCGGCAGGCCGGTGAACAGCAGGTTCGGCATGGCCGGGAAGTCGGGCACCAGGTGGCGCCACTCTATGCGCAGCTTGGCATGGCGGGTAAAGAAATACCCCAGCCCGAGCAGGCTGACGACCCCTTCCGAGATGAGGGTGGCCTGCGCCGTACCGATCAGTCCCAGCCCCAGCCGGCCCACCATGATGTAGTTGAGGATGATGTTGAGGATGGCGCCGCTGCTCACCAGCAGCATGGCGAGACGGGGGCGGCCGTCGTTGCGCAGCAGATAGGGCACCGCCAGGTTGCAGGCCAGCAGCAGGGTGCCGCCGCCAATCCAGTAGAGGTAGTCGCTGGCTTGCTGCCAGGTGTCGGTACCCTGTTCAATGCCCAGTGCCAGCAGGATGTCGACGTGCCAGTAGTGCAGCAGCAGCGGCGCCACGGCGCCCAGCAGCCCCAGCAGCCAGAGTGCATTGACCAGCGCCTGGCGGGCCAGGCCGAAATTTCTGGCACCCTGCTGGAAGGAGATGGCGGTGGCCGCCCCCATGCTGATCATGGCGGCGAGACCGATCAGCACCATGATGACCGGGTAGACCAGGTTGATGCCGGCAAGGCCGGCGGCCCCCACGTAGTGACCGACGAAGATGCCATCGACCAGGTAATAGGCGCCGGATACCAGCATGGCCATGATGGAGGGGAGGGCATAGCCCCAGAAACGGCGGGTCATCGCCCGCTGGCGCAGAGTGAAGTAGGCAGACATATCTGTTCTCTTGGGGAGTTCGATTATCGAGCAGATAGTCTAGATTAATATTTTTTTATCGATAATCCGGTTTCTACTTGATGAATTGATGAGCCATATTCATCAATCAGCGTGGCTGGTAGTGTCCCTTGAGCATGTCGATGAGGGCGCGCAGCCCGTTGCCCAGCTGATGGCGACTGGGATAGAAGAGCGAGAAACCGACGAAGGTGGGGCACCAGGGCTCCAGCACACTCACCAGGGTGCCCTCGGCCAGCTGCCTGCTTACCTCCTCTTCCAGACAGTAGGCCAGCCCCAGTCCCGCCTCGGCCGCCCCCAGGTAGAGGGCCGGCGTGCTGGTGGTGAGCGGCCCGGTCACTTCGATCTCCAGCATGGCGCCCTCCTCGCCGGCAAAGGCCCAGCGATAGTGATGGGAGGGGGTGAGCCGATAGCCGATGCAGGCGTGCCGGGTCAATTCGCGCGGGTGCTGCGGGGTGCCGTGCTCGGCCAGATAGGCGGGGGAGGCCACCACCAGATAGCGCTGGGGCGGGCCGAGCGGTACCCCGATCATCTCCTTGGGCAGCAGATCCCCGTAAAAGAGGGCGGCGTCATAGCCATCTTCGATGAGGCGCGGCATCAGCTCCTGCTCCACCACCTCCACCTGCATGCGCGGGTAACGCACCATGTAATCGATCAGCACCGGGGCCAGCAACTCATCGATGGCGCCGCGCGGCGCGCTGATCTTCAGCCTTCCTACCGGTTCGTCGCTGTGACGGGCCAGTTCACCCAGCGCGCTCTCCAGATGGCTCAAGGTCGGCAGCAACTGGGTCAGCAGGCGTTGACCCGCATCTGTGGGGACCACGGCGCGGGTACTGCGATTGAGCAGGCGCACCCCCAAACGGGTCTCCAGCCCTTTCAGGCTGTGGCTCAGGGCGGAGGCAGACACGCCGAGTTCGAGGGCGGCCTTGCTGAAACTCTGGTGGCGGGCGACGGCGGCAAACACCGCCAGTTCGGCGAGATCGGTACGGGTGATGGCCATATTAATTCAGCGAAAAAATGTTGAGCAACAGGGTACGTCAGCGGACGGCGAGGCACAACCTGAGCAATAAATGGGCGAGTGTAAGCAATTTGTTGTACCCACAAGGATGTAGATACGGGTGAAACTACCTCTATTTGTTAACGGCTGTTCACAAAATTGGGCTCGTAACGTGATCTCTGACGCCAGAAAGGCGATTCCAGTCAAACTTTGGTTGATTAATTCAAAAAAACACTGTGATCGCTAAGGGGATTTAATTAGAGTCAGCGCATCGGAACAAGAGCGTGTTAGCGAGTTGTAAAGTCTGACGCGTTTGTGGCCCTCGGGCCTATGACCTGCCGGCTTGTTTGTTGCAATTTGGTTGTTACATGGAGTGATGACCAGCTTGCCGGGCCGACGGGATGAGAATAACAGGGATGGACTGCAGGAGTTCCAGGGAGATGGAACAGGGCATTGCGCCCGGTTGACTAGAAATTTTCTATTTTCCTTGATGACAGGAACACCCCTATGTCTGACATGAACATTGCAGTAGAAGGCAGCTTAGCCAGTAATGCGTCTTCCCGTGGCATCAACAAGGCCGATGTGGTCTGGATGCTGGGTCTGTACGGTACCGCCATCGGTGCCGGTGTACTCTTCCTGCCGATCAACGCCGGTGTAGGTGGTCTGTGGCCGCTGGTTGCCATGCTGGTCCTGGCCCTGCCGCTGACCTTCTTCGCCCACCGTGGCCTGACCCGCTTCGTGCTGTCCGGCTCCACCCGTGATGGCGACATCACCGAGGTAGTAGAAGAGCACTTCGGCAAGACTGCAGGCAAGTTCATCACCCTGCTCTACTTCTTCGCCATCTACCCGATCCTGCTGATGTACTCGGTAGCCATCACCAACACCGTCGAGAGCCTGATGGTGCACCAGCTGGGCATGACTGCACCTCCCCGTGCCATCCTGTCTCTGGCGCTGATCCTGGGTCTGATGGCGATCGTTCGCCTCGGCGGCCAGGTTATCGTCAAAGCGATGAGCGTGCTGGTATTCCCGTTCGTGATCACCCTGATGGGCCTGGCGCTCTACCTGATCCCGCACTGGAACGGTGCCATCATCACTGAAGCTCCGGCTCTGGGTGACGCTTTCAACGGCGACTTCCTGAAGACTCTGTGGCTGGCCATCCCGGTCATGGTGTTCTCCTTCAACCACTCCCCGATCATCTCCTCCTTCGCGGTGGACAACAAGGGTCGTTACGGTGAAGGTGCCGAGAAGAAGTGCAGCAACATCCTGCTGGGCGCCCACGTCATGATGGTGATGACCGTTATGTTCTTCGTATTCAGCTGCGTACTGAGCCTCTCCCCGGCTGACCTGGCTGCTGCCAAAGAACAGAACATCTCCATCCTGTCCTACCTGGCCAACCACTTCGACAACCCGGTTATCGCCACCGTGGCTCCGCTGATCGCCATGGTCGCCATCAGCAAATCCTTCCTGGGTCACTACCTGGGTGCACAAGAGGGCATGAACGGTCTGATGGCCAAGTCCCTGCGTGAGAAAGGCAAGAACGTTGACGTCAAGCAACTGAACAAAGTGACCGCAGTGTTCATGATCCTGACCACCTGGGCCATCGCCACCATCAACCCGAGCATCCTCGGCATGATTGAAGACCTGGGCGGCCCCATCATCGCGATGCTGCTGTTCCTGATGCCGATGTACGCCATCACCAAGGTTCCGGCCATGCGCAAATACGCTGGCAACATCAGCAACGTGTTCGTGACCATCATCGGCCTGATCGCCATGTCCGGTATCATCTACAAGCTGATTGCCTGATAACACGGGTTACCCGCTTGAATGAAGAAGCCGCCTCGCAAGAGGCGGCTTTTTTTATGGCCGGGATTCAGGGCTGGGCGTTGTCGATGTTCTCCGCCTGCCAGAGGGCGTAGCCCTTGCCGGCGGCGGTAGTGGGCAGGTCAATCTGCATCAGGTCATTGCCGATGACGAAGGGGCCCGAGTAGCGGGCGCGCAGGCTCTGCGCCAGATCTTTCACCGTGATCTTGCCGTTGAGGCCGATGTGGCTGAACACGGTCAGCGCCGGTTTGGCTTCGTTCAGAACGCGGGCTGCCTGCTCGGGGGAGGCGAGGTGGCCGGCGATCGCTCGGTAGCCCGGGTTGGCCTTCATGCGGGCGGCTGAGGTCATGGAGACGCAGTGCACCAGCAGATCAGCCCCCTTGGCCTCTTTCACCACCTGCGGGCTGTAGCGGGTATCGCCGGAGAGCACCACGCTGTGGCCGTGGTAGTCGATGCGATAGCCAAACGACGGCTTGATGTTGACCCCGTGGTCGTTGTCAAAGGCGGTCACCTTGACCCCATCCTGGTCGTAGACCACCCCGGCGGTCACCTCATGGCTGTTGATCTTCACCCCGTCCAGCGGCGTTCCCTCATCCTTGACCCGGGTGGCGATGTCGGTGGCGTAGGCCTGCTGCAGGCCGTGAGCGAGGGCATCGGTGCCCCTGGGGCCGTAAAGCTCCATCGGCGCGTGGCGCTGGCCATAGGCCGGTTGCAGCCAGCCGGTCAGCCAGAGATCCGCCAGCCCGTTGGTGTGATCCGAGTGGAAGTGGGTGAGGAAGAAGGCGTTGACCCGGCCGATGGGGATATGCAGCTGCCACAACCGGGTGGCGGAGTTGCGGCCAAAGTCGAACACCAGCTTCTGGTTGCCCGCCTCGACCAGGGTGCTGTAGCCACCGCGACTGATCTGGGGCACCGGGGTGCCGGTGCCAAGCAGGCTGACCCGGAAGATATCGGGCTGGGCTTGAGTCTCTGTCAGGGTTGCGCTGACTGGAGCGCTTTGCTGAGTGTTGATAAAGCTGCTCTCGGCAGCCTGGCTGACACCGGTGGCCAGCAGACCGACCAGCAGGGCGGCCAGATAGGTACTTTTCATGGATGAATGTCCTGATGGGTGAGGTTGCTGATCACTATATTGGCAACCAAAAGTGCGATAAATTGGCTAAAAACCATTTCTTAATAAACTTTTGGTTGTGAATATGGGTCGCTTGATGCGGTCCAAATGGCTTCGGAGTGGGGCGAAGGAGGGGTTGTGGACCGATTGACCAGCATGCGCATCTTCACCCGGGTGGTGGATCTCGGCTCCTACAGCGCGGTGGCAAGCGAAGAGGGGATCAGCGCCCAGATGGTGGGCAAGCATGTGCAGGGGCTGGAGCAGTGGCTGGGGGGCAAGCTGTTTCACAAGACCACCCGCCAGCAGACCCTGACCGAGCTGGGCCAGCTCTTTCTGGCCCGCTGCCAGCGGGTGCTGGAGGAGCTGGCGCTGACCGAGTCGCTGACCCAGCACCTGCTGGCCGAGCCCGCCGGACGGCTGCGCATCGCCGCTCCCTTAAGCTTTGGCCACCACCGGCTGGTGCCGCTGCTGCCCGCCTTTCTTGACCGTTACCCCAAGCTGGAGGTGGATCTGCAGCTCACCCCGCGCTGGGTCGATCTGGTGGAGGAGGGGGTTGACGCCGCCATCCGTACCCTGCGCCCGCAGGATGAGGCGCTCGTTGCCCGCCCGCTGTTGACCCAGCACTACCGGCTCTGCGCGGCGCCCGACTACCTCGCTCGCCACGGCGTGCCCCGTCAGCCGGCCGATCTTGCCCGCCACCAGTGTCTGCACGGCAACTGGGGCGAGCACGAGCGCTGGCAGTTTGTTGGCGAGGATGGCCAGAGCGAGGAGGTGCGGGTCGCCTCGCGCCTGCGCATCAACCACTGGCCGGCGCTACTGACGGCGGCGCTTTCGGGGGCCGGCATCAGCTTGCAGCCTGCCGATCAGGTGCAAGAGCATATTGCAGCGGGGCGGCTGCTGCCGCTGCTCGATACCTACCGCATTCCGGACAAGACCCTCCATTTCATCTACCCGGCGGCGCGCCGGCAGGTGCTCAAGATCACCCTGCTGGGGGATTTTCTGGCCGAGGCGCTGGCCGACAAATCACCGCAGCCGGCATGAGCCGGCTGCGGTGATTGGGTTATGCCTGCGCCAGGTGTTGCCTGAAGAAGGGGACTATCTGTGCCAGTGCCTGGCCGGTGGCGTCGGGCTGGTCGTAGAGATCGTAATGGCTGGCCCCCTCGACAATCTGCAAGCGTTTTTGCGGCGAGCGGGCACGGCCAAAGAGCTCGAACCCGTCCCGGTAGGAGCCGAAGGCCCCGGGCGTTCCACCACCGATGACGATATGCAGTGGCTGGGTCAGCAGCAGTTCGGCAAAGGCAAACGCATCCCAGTTCATGGCCGGCCCCAGGCTGCTCATGCGCAGCTTGTTGGGGGAGCCGGGTTGTTGGCCGCGCGCCGTGGTGTAGTACTGCACCGCTTCGACGATGTCGATATCGTGCAGCCCCGCCTGCTCGCGTTCTGCCTCCGAGCCCGGGATATAGCCCGTCACCATGGTGTCGGCGCCGCGCGCCTCGGCGGTGCGCTGGGTGGCGATGGCCTCCAGAGTCTTGAGGGCCGCATCCGGGGTGAGATCCCCCTGGCGCAGGATGCGGCCGTAGTTGGCCGCCACCACGGTGGCCACCGCCTTGAAGCGGCGCTCGGTCATGGCGGCGTTGACCGCGTAGCCACCGCCGCCGCACACCCCGAGTACGCCGATGCTGTCGGCATCCACGAAGGGCAGGGTCACCAGGTAGTCGACGGCGCAGCGAAAATCTTCGACCCGGGTAGCGGGGTCTTCGCTAAAACGCGGCTCGCCGCCGCTCTCTCCCTGGGTGGAAGCATCGAAGGCCAGGGTGATGAAGCCGGCCCGGGTCAGGGCCTCGGCGTAGACGGCGCCGGCAGTCTGCTCCTTACAACTGCTGATGGGGTGGGCGCAGACGATGGCCGCATAGTGTTGGCCGGCACCAAATCCCTCAGGCAGGCGCAGGGTGGCGGCAACGTCCCAGTGGTGGTGGGCAAAGCGGACCGATTGTTGCTGTGTCATCTGTTGTTCCTCACAAAGAATCAAAGGTGGGTACGAAAGAAGGGGATGAGGCCGGTGAGCGCGCCGTCGACCCATTGGGGCTGGTCGTACAAACCGATGTGGGTGGCTCCTTCGACGATGAACAACCCCTTGTGTGCACTGGCGGCCCGCTGATGCAGCGCTTCGCTCATCCAGCGGGTGCCGGCTTCGCTGCCTGCCACCAGCAGCAGGGGCTGGGTCAGGAACAGTTCAGCCTGGTGGAAGGCATCAAACGTCACCAGCTGGGCCAGGCTGCGGGTGGTGAGCCGACTCGGGGCGTTGTCATGCCGGGCCCGTGGCGTACGGTAGTAATCGAAGGCTTCCGCCCAATCCGGATGAAGCTGCTCTCCCTGTTCACGGCTGAGCGGCGTGGTGGGCAGGTACTGGATGGCTGCGCCGGTCGCCTCGGCAGTGCGTGCGGCCATCGCCAGGTCGCGCAAGGCCAGAGACTCGGCCGGCGTGCCGCGCTTGTCCCAACCCTGGCGGTACATCTGACCGTAGTTGACCGCACTCACGGTACCGATCGCCTTGAGCCGGGTGTCCATCATGGCTGCAGCCGTGGCGTAACCGCCTCCGGCGCAGATCCCGAGCACGCCGATGCGCTCAGGGTCGACCTCGGCCAGAGTGATCAGGTAATCGACGGCGGCGCTGATGTCGTCCACGCGCACATGGGGATTTTCCAGCTGGCGCGGTTCACCCTCGCTCTCTCCCTGATAGCTGGCATCAAAGGCCAGCGCGATGAAACCGGCCTTTGCCAGGTGCGCGGCATAGAGGCCGGCGGTCTGCTCCTTGACGCCACCGGAAGGGTGAACGCAGACGATGGTGGGGTAGCGTACGCCCGCTTGCAGGTCAGCAGGCAGATGAAGGTGGCCGGCCAGGCTCAGGTGTTGATTGGCAAAGCGAACGGGGTGCATGGTGTGCTCCTTGGGAGTGGGGCGCCAGGATGCGGCGACGAAGAGAGCATATGCCGCCACCTTTGATTTGATTAGATGGCCCAATCCGAATGCTTTAATACTGATTTCTTATGAATAGCGGCAAGAATCGGGTGACGTTGCGAGCGGGACGCGGATGGACTCTGGCACAGCAGGGCAGCAGCGGTGAGAAAACTTATCTGGATGGGGCGTATAATCGAGGCAGTGTTATCACCATGACTAATCAATGATGAAAGAGAACCTCAACGAGCTGACGACCTTCATGGTGGTGGCCAGGGAGCAGAGCTTCACCCGCGCGGCTGCCCAGCTCGGGACGTCCCAGTCCGCCATCAGCCAGACGGTGAAGACCCTGGAGCAGCGACTCGGCCTCAAGCTGCTGTCACGCACTACCCGCAGCGTCACCCCTACTGAAGCCGGTGAGCGGCTGATCGCGCTGGTGGGACCGGCGCTGGCGCAGATCGACAGCGGTCTCAGCCAGCTGACAGCGCTGCGGGACAAACCGGCCGGCACCATCCGCATCACGGCGGACGAATACGCCATTCGCGCCGTGCTCTGGCCCAAGATCAGCGCTTTTTTGCACCACTATCCGGATATCCGGGTCGAACTCAGCACCGATTACGGCCTGGTGGACATCGTCGCCGAGCGCTACGACGCCGGGGTGCGTCGCGGCGGCTTGATCGCCAAGGACATGATTGCCACTCCCATCAGCCCCGAGATCAAGATGCTGGTGGCGGCCGCCCCCCGCTATCTGGCGGCTCATGGCCGCCCGAGCCGGCCGCAGGAGATCGCCAGCGCTCATCAGTGCATCAATCTGCGCTTGCCGACCCAGGGCGGATTTTTCTCCTGGAGTTTTCTGGAAGGGGGGCGGGAGCTCAAGATCCGTGGCGAAGGGCAACTGGTGTTCAACAGCATCGGCAACGTGCTTGAGGCGGCGCTCGACGGCTACGGGCTGGCGTACCTGCCCCAGAGCATGGCTGAGCCCTATCTGGCGGATGGCCGGCTGGAGGAGGTGCTGGCCGGTTACAACATGGTGCACCCCGGTTACTACCTCTACTACACCAGCCGCTTGCAGGCCTCGCCCGCTTTCTCGTTGCTGCTGGAGGCGCTGCGCCACCGCAGCTGACCTCGACTCACCCGCGAGCCTCCCGGCCTGAATAAAGCGCTGCATATTCTTGCCATCGTGCTTAACCATCGTGCTTAACAAAGGGGCGAGGGAGGCCTAACATGGCGGGATGTTTTTCTAGTCGGGACAAAAGGATATGTCTGGGTTGAAAAAGGATCTCGGGCTCTGGCAGGGGATGGGGCTGCTCGCCACCTCGCTGCTGGGCACCGGGATCTTCGTGGTGCCGGCGACCGCCGCCTCGCTGGCGGGGGGAGCCTCGCTGTGGGCCTGGTTGCTGCTGATTGCGCTGGTGTTGCCCATCGCCTTTACCTTCGCGCGCCTCGGTCGCCGCTACCCCCACGCCGGCGGGGCGCCACACCTCATCGGCCTCGCCTTTGGCAACGGCGCCGAGCGCTTCTCCGCCTTCCTGTTTCTGGCGGTGCTGCCGGTGGGCTTGCCCGCCGCCCTGATGATCGCCGCCGGCTTCTGGCACGCCCTGTTCGACCTGGGGGAGTGGACCTTGTGGGGCATCCAGCTGCTCACCCTGCTCGGGGTATTTTTGCTCGGGCTGCGCGGGGCGCGCTCTTCCGGCAACCTGCAACTGCTGATCGCGCTCGCCATTTTGGGGCTCACCCTGCTCATCTGGTTCAAGGGGGATATCAGCTGGCGCGACGCCGCCCGGCCGCTGCCGACGACGGACGAGTGGCCTGCCATGGCCACCGCGCTGGCGGTGATGTTCTGGTGTTTCGTCGGGCTTGAGGCCTTCGCCCACATGGGGGAGGAGTTCAAGCGACCGGAGCGGGACTATCCGCTGGCCCTGCTCGGCGGCGTGCTGCTGGCGGGGCTCATCTACTGGGTGCACTCGCTGGTGGTGCTCAAATACGGCCTCTACGGCGATGAGGCGACCAACGCCACCGCCATTCCGGCCCTGCTCTCGCTGCTGTTCGGCCCCACCGCCAAGTGGCTGGTGGCGGTGCTCGGCTATCTCTCCTGCTTTGCCAGCATCAACATCTACTTGCAGGGGTTTGCTCGGCTGATCTGGAGCATGGCGCGCGAAGGCAAGCTGCCGGTCTCGCTGGCCCGCCTCACCGCCCGTGGCGCGCCGCTGCGGGCCTTGAGTCTGGTGCTCGCCATCTGTCTGGTCTGCATCACCCTGATCATCTGGCTGCGACTGCCCCTCGATGAGCTGATCCGCTACGCCAACGGCAACTTCGTGCTGGTCTACCTGCTCTGCATGGCGGCGGGCTGGCGCCTGCTCGGCGGGGTGGGCAAGGGGCTGGCGGGGGTGAGTGTGCTGCTCTGTGCCCTGGTGCTGGTAGCGCTCGCCTCCCAGGTGCTCTATGCCGTCGTGCTCAGTCTGGGGTACGGCTGCTTCTCGCTGTGGCGGCGCAGACGCCGCCGCTCGGCATCCGATGAGGGTGTCTGCGCCATGAAGTAACCCGAAAAAAGCCCCGCAGTGTGGGGCTTTTTGTTGCAGGTCACAGGTTGGCGGGCAGGTCGCTGCGCAAGATGGCGTAGTGGCGCAGGGAGATAAAGCCATCCCCCTTGCGCTCGCACTCCCGCGCAGTGCCCTCGTAGTGAAAGCCCGCCCGCTCGAGCAGGCGGGCGGAGGGGAGGTTGGGCTCCTCCACCACCGCCAGCAGCCGGTGCAGCTCGCTGGTGCGATAAGTGAGTGGCAGCCACAGTTGCAGCGCCGCGCTCATCACCCCCTTGCCCCAGTGTTCGGGATAGAGCCAGTAGCCCAGCTCGGCCCGCTGGTGAGTCGGGTCGGCATCGTTGTAACCGATGGCGCCGAGCGGTTCGTCCGTGTTCTGGTCGCGAATGAGGTGCCAGGCACCGCAGCCGGTGCGGGTCAGCTCGGCATACCAGGCCATCTGGGCCTGGCACGCCGTCAGGCTGTCGTAGCTGACGCCGTAGTAGGCGACGACCCGCGGATCGGACAGGCCGCGGTAGATGTGGGGCAGATCGGCGTCGCTGACCGGATCCAGCCTGATGTGGGGTTGTTGCGTTGCTGTCATGGTGGCTCCTTGCGGCCAACCGGAGTTGGCCGCGAGTGGTGAGTCAAACAGGGGTGGCTGGCAAAGCCGGTTTATGGCAGTGCTCATGATCCGACCAACCCGAGCTGACCGGTGAGCCTGGTCAGCTCGTCACGCCACTGTTGCTGCAGGCGCGGGGTCTGGTGCCTGGGCTTGCGGGCCAGATCGGCGGCGAGCAGGGCATCGAGTTCATACCAGCGTGCCAGCAGCGCCTCTTCGTCATCCGCCGGGCCGGCCGGGGCCTGCCCCATGGTGGGGGCGGCCAGGCTTGCCTTGTCTGCTGCCGGCGAGGGCGCATCGCCGAGCAGCTCGGCATAGGCACGCTCGACGCTGTGAGCCTCCTGGATGCGACCGTCTCTGATCTGCCAGAAGCGGTTGCAGCTGCGCTCGATCAGCTCCCGGTCGTGGGAGACCAGCAGCACGCCGCCCGGGAAGGCGGCAATGGCCTCGGCCAGCTCCTCCTTACCCGCCAGATCCAGGTGGTTGGTGGGCTCGTCGAGCCAGAGCATGTGGTGGCTGCCGAGCGACAGGGCGAGAAACAGCAGTCGCGCCCGCTCGCCCCCGCTCAAGCTGTGCACCTGCTGGCCGTGGCGGACATAGGGGAAGCCCGCCCGGATCAGCGCCTGACGCCGGGTGGTCTCCGGCAGAGGGGCCAGCGGGTAGAGGGCGTCGCTCAGGGTGGCGTCGTCAGCCAGCTGCTGCAGGGACTGATCGTAATAGGCGATGCTGGCACCGGGGTGGCAGTACCAGCCTGCCTGCGGGCTCTGCGCGGCCAGTTCGCGCCAGCACTGGCGCAGCAGGGAGGACTTGCCGGTGCCGTTGGCACCGAGCAGGGCGACCCTGTCCCCCGCCCGCAGCCAGAGCCCTTCGGCCCGCAGCAGCGGCGGTAGTGCCAGCGCCGGCGCCACGTCGAGGGCCTCCAGCCGCAGCAGGGTGTCGGCAGGCAGGCTCAGTCCGCGCAGCTCGAGCCGCCAGGGGGCCAGCGCCGCGACCTGGCTCTGCTCCTCCTGCAGGCGGGCGATGCGCTTTTCCATGGACTTGGCCTGGCGCACCAGCTTCTCGTTGTCATGCTCCCGCCCCCAGATGGCGAGGCGTTTGCTGCTGGCGCTCAGGCGGTCTATCTCCTTTTGCTCGTCGGCCCGGCGCAGGCGGGCCTGCTCATCTTCGGCGGCCAGCGCCGCCCGGGCCTGGCTGCAGGGCAGGGCGAAGCGGTGCAGCTGGCCATCGCGCAGGATCAGGGTCTGCTCGGTGACCCGGTCCAGCAGGCGACCGTCGTGGGAGACCAGCACGAAGGCGCCGCGCCAGCCCAGCAGAAACTGCTCGAGCCAGAGCAGGGCGGGCAGATCCAGGTGGTTGCTGGGCTCATCGAGCAGCAGCAGGTTGGGTTGGCGCAGCAGGGCGCGCCCTATCTGCAGCCGGCTGTGCTGGCCGCCGCTCAGCGCACTGACCGGCAGCGCGGCCTGGGCCTCCAGCTGCAGCTCGGTCAGCAGCTTGGCCACCTGCCACTCCGCGCTCGGATCGTTGCCCAGTGCATCCAGCAGCACGGCGCGGGTGCTGAGGGTGGAAAGCCTGGCAGGCAGTTGCTGGGCCACGAACTCGCAGCGGCAGGCGGCCGCCTGCACGACCCGGCCAGCCTGGGGCGTGCGCTCGCCCGCCAGCAGTGCCAGCAATGTGCTCTTGCCGCAGCCGTTGGCACCAATCAGGCCAAGCCGGTCGCCCGCGCGGATGCCGAGTTCGAGGTGGTCAAATAACGGAAGGTGCCCCGCACTCATTTGTAGGGAATGGGTACTCATCAGGGTTGTCATGCTCTTGCTCTCTTAAATCGCGGGATCGAAGATCCCTGTCATCAGGAGCGCTGGCGACAACGGCAGAGTCGAGAAAGGTCTCGGTATGGAAGGGAGTCAGCTTTGCTCGAACCCGCTATCGCAGCGCGATGGTATGCAGGCAAGAGCAGGCGAATGTGCCGAACAGGCGAGCCGAGAACATCGGACACGCTTGGATAACCATTTTTTACCTCCTTGTGTTTCGTTATGGCACGGTGCGGCGATTATAAGCGCAGAAAAAATAACCGTCTATCCATGGCGGTGCCCTGCGGGTGAGGCGGGAAGGCGCTTTGTCAGCGGCGGGACAAAAAAACGCCCCGCTGGGCGGGGCGTGGTGATGGGGATGTCAGTCGCGCGGGGTCTTGAGCGCCTGGATCACATCTTCATTGGGGGCCAGCCCCTCCACGTGGTTGAAGCTGTCCAGCCCCTCCTGCGGGTTGAGGGTGAAGGCGTCGGCACTCAGGTAGCTGCCGCTGCCGGCACTCTCGACCACGACGATGAGCTCGGGCTGCTTGTCGCCGTTGAGATCCAGCAGCTTGAGCTCCTTGATGCTGCCATCGCGCGGCAGCACCTTGCCGTCGATGAACTGATCCAGCGGGAACTGGGGGTTGGCGCCGGAGTAGAGGCGCACGTCGTAGCTGCCGGTGGAGGCAGGTTCGCCGCGCCCTTCGCTGACGGTCACTACCTGGCCTGAGGGGAGCGTCAGCTGTTTGAAGAACCCGTCCGCCGCCTGGCTGGCGAGGGGCAGGGTGAGCAGGCCGAGTGTCATGAGCAAGGCTTTCATCGGTTTGACCCTTGTTACTGCGGCGGCGGTTGCCCGCCACCTGTGTCACTGTGCGAACCGGCCGGGCAATCCCCGCCGGTTCGCGTCATCCGCCCCTCATCGGGGCGGTCATTACCAGATCTTGACCCGTTTGGCCGGGTCCAGATAGAGCTTGTCACCCGGCTGGATCTTGAACGCCTCGTAGAAGGCGGGGATGTTCGGCACCACGCCGTTGACCCGGTATTCCGGCGGTGAGTGGGGATCCGAGGCGAGCAGCATCTGCATCAGCTCGGGGCGATACATGCCTTTCCACACCTGGGCCCAGCCGAGGAAGAAGCGCTGCTCGCCGGTGAAGCCGTCCAGCACCGGGGCCTCTTTGCCATCCAGCGACAGCAGGTAGGCCTTGTGGGCGATGGTAAGGCCGCCCAGATCGCCGATGTTCTCCCCCAGGGTGAACTGGCCGTTGACGAACTGCCCCTTGATGGGCTCGAAGCGGTTGTACTGGGCTACCAGCCGGCTGGTGCGGAAGCGAAACTCCTTGAGATCCTGGGGCGTCCACCAGTCGCGCATCACGCCGTCCCCGTCGGATTTGGCGCCCTGATCATCAAAACCGTGGCCCATCTCGTGACCGATCACCCCGCCGATGGCGCCGTAGTTGACCGCGTCATCCGCCGTCATGTCGAAGAAGGGGGGCTGCAGGATGGCGGCCGGGAAGACGATCTCGTTGTTGCTCGGGTTGTAGTAGGCGTTCACCGTCTGCGGCGACATGTGCCACTCGTCTCTGTCTACCGGCTTGCCGAGGCGTGCCAGGTTGTCGGCGTATTCGAAGGCGCGGGCCCGCTGCAGGTTGCCCACCAGATCGTCGGCACGGATCGCGATGGCGCTGTAATCCTTCCACTTGTCCGGGTAGCCGATCTTGGGGCGGAACTTGGCGAGCTTGGCCTGGGCCTGGGCCTTGGTGGCCGGCGACATCCAGTCCAGCTCCTCGATGCTCTGGCCGTAGGCGGTGCGCAGGTTCTCCACCAGCTGCTCCATGCGGGCCTTAGCCTGGGGCGGGAAGTAGCGCTCCACGTAGAGCTTGCCTACCGCCTCGCCCAGGTGATCGTCCAGCACGCCGAGGGCCCGCTCCCAGGGGGCGCGCTGCTTGGGCGTGCCGCTCAGGGTGGTGCCGAAGAAGGCGAAGTTCTGGGCATCGGTCTGGCTGTCGAGGTAGGGGGCATAATCGGTGATGAGGTGCCACTTGAGGTAGGCTTGCCAGTCACCGACCGGGGTCTGCTGCATCACCTCGTTGAGGGCCGCGAGATAGGTCGGCTGGCCGATGATGAGGCTGCTCTGGCCGGCGAGGCCGGCCTGGGTCAGGTAGGCATTCCAGTCGATGGCGGGGGCGAGGCGTTTGAGCTCGCTCTGGGGCCCCTTGTTGTAGTTCTTCTCCCGATCCCGCAGGGTGACGTTGTCCCATTGGATCCGGGCGAGTTTGCTCTCGAGGGCCAGGATGCGTTTGGCCTTGGCCCCCGCATCCGCCTCGCCGAAGCGGCCCAGCATGGTGGCGATGTGCTGCTCGTATTTTTGACGCAGCGCCTGGCTGGCGGCATCCGTCTTGAGGTAGTAGTCCCGATCCGGCAGACCGAGCCCCGCCTGGTAGAGGTAGACCGCATAGCTGTCCGGCGCCTTGGCGTCGGCATCGACCCAGAAACCGAACGGGGCGCCGCCGCCGTTGCGACCGCTCTGGGCGAAGGCCCGGGCCAGATCCTGCGGCGTGCGGATCTGCTCGATCTCGCTCAGCATCGGCATCAGCGGCGCCGTGCCCTTGGCGTTGCGGGTAGTCTGATCCAGATAGCTCTGGTAAAGGTCGTGGATCTGCTGGGCCGGTGTGCCGGCGGCGGCCTTGCCGTCCAGCCCTTCGACCAGCACCCGCACGTCCGCCAGAGATTTGTCTCGCAGCATGTAGAAGGCGCCGTCGGCGGGCCTGTCGTCCGGGATCTTGGCGGTGGAGAGCCAGTGGCCGTTCACGTAGCGAAAGAAGTCGTCACCGGGTTTGACGCTGGTGTCCATGTTGGCCAGCGCGAGGCCGGAGTGTTTGTCTGCGCCGTCCGGGGCCTGACTGCAGCCGGCCAGCAGGGCCAGCCCGACGAGGGCGGCCAGTATGCTTTTTTTGTTGTTCATTATGTTGGATTCCAATTCGGGTTATGCGGCTTCCTTGCCCACGCAGGGAGCGTCTCACTCTAGCAGTCGGGTTAGCGCTTGATAAGCCCGAGTCTGCTAAGATCGGCCTGGTCGTATTGGGGAAGCCTATGATTTCTCGTATTTATTCTCGTTTTTGTCAGACTCTGCCTGCGCCGGAAGGTTCCCGTGGTCTGCTGGTGGCCTTCAGCGGCGGGCTCGACTCCACCGTGCTGCTGGTGCTGGCGGCGCAGTTTGCCCGCGAGCAGGGGCTGGTGCTGCGCGCCCTGCACGTCCATCACGGCTTGAGCCCAAATGCCGACGAGTGGGTGGCCCACTGCGAAACGGTGTGTCAGCAACTGGCGGTGCCGCTGCTGGTCGAGCGGGTGCAACTGCAGCGGGATAGTGGTGACAGCCTGGAGGCGCAGGCGCGGGAGGCCCGCTATCTGTGCCTCGCCGCTCAGCTGGGGGAGGGGGAGTGGCTGCTCACCGCCCACCATCAGGACGATCAACTGGAGACCCTGCTGCTGGCGCTCAAGCGTGGCGCCGGCCTGCGCGGGCTGGCAGGCATGGTGCCGAGCCAGCCCTTTGCCGGCGGCCTGTTGCTGCGCCCCTTGCTCGAGGTGAGCCGGACCGAGCTGGCCGATGCGGCGGCCAGTCTCCCCTATGGTTGGGTGGAGGATGAGAGCAATCAGGATGAGAGTTATGACCGCAACTTCCTGCGCCAACGGCTGATTCCCCAGCTCAAGGCCCGCTGGCCCGCCATGGCCCAGACGGCGGCGCGCAGCATGGCGTTGTGCGCCGAGCAGGAGGCGCTGCTGGAGGAGCTGGCAGAGGCCGACTGGCGGTTGGCGGCAGCAGGAGAGGCGCTGCAGATCGCGCCGCTGCTGGCTCTGTCAGGTACCCGGCGCAACAACCTGCTGCGTTACTGGATCCGCCGCCAGGGGGGCGAGATGCCCTCCCGCGAGCAGCTCGGTCTGCTCTGGCAGGAGGTGGCGCTGGCACGGGAAGACGCCAATCCCCAGCTCAACTGGGGCGGGCAGAGCTGCCGCCGCTTTCAGGGCCGGCTTCATCTGGTGCGACCCGGGCTGCAGCCTCGCTACGAGCAGCTGACATTGGCCGTGGGGGAGACGCTGAGCCTGCCGGACGGGCTGGGGGAGGTGCGCTTGCTGCCGCGAGTGGAAGGCGAGGGGCTGAGGCTGCCAAGGGCGGACGAGCCGCTGTCGGTGCGCTTCGGGGTGGCCGCCGGCAGCATGCTCAAGCCGGTAGGGCGCGGCGGCAGCCGGCGCCTCAAGAAACTGCTGCAGGAGTACGGAGTTCCCTCCTGGCAGCGTGGCCGCATTCCCATCCTCTATTACGGCGAGCAGGTGGCGGCGGTGGGTGAGCTGTTCCTCTGTGACGGATTCATGACGCAGGACGCCGGTCTGGCCTGGCACTGGCTGCCGGCGGCGGCCTGTCAGCCCCCGGCGTGACGCTCTCCTTCGCCAACGCGGATAACGGACAAGGCCGGCATATGCCGGCCTTGTCGTCTCCTGCGGCTGGCCGGTTCAGTCCAGCAGGCCGGCCTTGCCCGCCTTCTTGCGGGCATAGAGGTGGGCATCGGCGGCCTCGTACAGGCTGTGCACGTCTACCCCGGACTGCCAGCTGGCGGCTCCCAGGCTGCAGCCAACCGAGAAGGTGCTGAGCTCCTTGTGGATCATCAGCATGTGCTGCAGGCGCAGCCAGACCGGGCGCCAGGCCTCGGGCTCGGCGGGTTGCAGCAGCAGGGCGAACTCGTCGCCGCCGAGGCGAAACGCCTGATCCGTGCTGCGGATGCAGTGGGTCAACAGCTGGGCGAAGCGGCTTAGCACCAGATCGCCGACCGGGTGGCCCCAGGTGTCGTTGATCTGCTTGAAGTTGTCGAGATCCAGCAGCACCAGCACCAGACCGTGGGATTCCCGGCTGTGCTGCTCCACCGCCCGGCCGATGGCTTCGTCGAAGTAGGAGCGGTTGCCGAGCCCGGTCAGGTGATCGAGCCTGACCTGCAGCTCCAGCTGTGACAGGCGCAGGTAGAGGGGCAGGGGCAGGCAGAGCAGCTGATGATACTGCTGCAGGATCCGCTGCTGGCTGCCGCTCAGTGCATGTTCCAGGGTGTAGTGCAACTGGCCGATCAGCTGGCCATGTTGGCCGCGCAGCTCGAACGGGTAGCTGTGCAGGGTCAGGCTGGCCTGGGGCGGATGCTGGATCAGGGTATGAGGCTGGCCGCAGTCGAAGTGCAGGCTGTGGATCCGGACAATTCTTGCCGCACGATCGGCAAAGGTTGCCAGCAGGCTGCCGAGGTCCATCTGCACCAACAACAACTCGAGCAACTGGTTGCGATCCTGACTGGCCAGCGGCGTGAGCCGCTCCATCTGGCGAACCCACTGCTCGATGCCATGTCCCAGACCATTCAATGATGATGTGTTTTCCACGGTACAGCCCTCAAACAACCTACTTCCTGACACTTACCTGCAATCCTTGTGCCCAAAATATGTTCGATGCGAACAAGAGTGGCTGGCTAGGCTTAAGTAGATAAAAAGGGAGGAAATATTGTACGCAGATGTGTTGATCCTGCTGCTTGCCGCCGTCTTGTTGGTGGCGATTTTCCGGCGCCTCGGCCAGCCGGTGATCCTCGCTTACCTGCTTGCCGGGGTACTGCTCGGCCCCTATGGCGTCGCCGTGATCACCGGCCAGGCGATCATGCAGACCATCGCCGAGCTCGGCATCGTCTTTCTGATGTTCTCGCTCGGCCTCGAATTCTCGCTGCCCCGGCTCATCGCCATGCGCCGGCTGGTGATCGGGGTGGGCGGTCTGCAGGTGCTGCTCACGTCATTGCTGTTTTTCGCCATCGCCTGGTGGTGGGGCCTGAGCCTGCCCCAGGCGCTGGTGGTGTCGGGCACCCTGGCGCTCTCCTCCACCGCCGTGGTGATCAAGCAGCTGGGTGAGCAGAAGCAGCTGCACACCCGCCGCGCCCAGCTCGGGGTGAGCGTGCTGCTGTTTCAGGATCTGGCGGTGGTGCCGCTCTTGGTGATGATCCCCATCCTGGCCAGGCCCGAGATCCAGGGCAGCGCCCTGCTGGCGGAGATCGCCTGGGCCACCCTCAAGGGGCTGTTTGCCCTGCTGAGCCTGCTGGCGGTGGGTAAGTGGCTGTTGCCGCTGCTGTTTCACGAGGTGGCGCGGGCCCGCTCCGACGAGCTGTTCGTGCTGAGCGCCCTGCTGGTGGCGCTGCTGGCGGCCTCGCTGACCCAGTGGATGGGACTCTCCATGGCGCTAGGGGCCTTTCTGGCGGGCATGATGCTGGGGGAATCCCACTATCGCCATCAGCTGGAGGTGGACATCCGGCCGTTTCGGGACGTGCTGATGGGGCTCTTCTTCATCACCATCGGCATGACCATGGACTGGCAGCGGGTGGCACAGGACTGGTGGCTGGTGGCCACCAGCGTGCTCTGCCTGATCCTGTTCAAGTCCCTGCTGGTGCTGCTGGCCGGCCGGCTGATGGGGGAGCGCAAACGCGATGCCATGGCGGCGGGGATCATGCTGAGCCAGGTGGGGGAGTTCGGCTTCGTGCTGCTGGCGCTGGCCAACCACCACGGTCTGCTCGACCATCGGCTGGTCTCCCTGCTCATCGGCATCGGCGTCACCTCCATCGCCATGACGCCCTGGCTGGTGCTGCAGGCCCATCATCTGGCCCGCTCCCTCACCGATCCTGCCCTGCTTACCCGCTCCGAGGTGGCCCAGTCGGGCCTGAGCAAGAGCCAGCACGTGATCATCGCGGGCTTTGGTCGGGCCGGCCAGACTTGCGCCCGCTTTCTCAAGCAGGAGGAGATCCCCTTCCTGGCGCTGGATCTCGACCCGGAGCGGGTGAGCGAGGCCAAGTCGGCGGGGGAGCAGGTGGCGTTTGGCGATGCCAGCCGCCGCGACATCCTGCTGGCCGCCGGCCTGCTGCGGGCCCGGTTGGTGATCATCACCTTTGACGATCACAAGCGGGTGGAGGCCATGCTGGCGCTGATCAGGGAGCTGGCGGGGGAGGTGAAGGTGCTGGTGCGCACCCGGGATGACAGTTTTCTGGAGGCGTTCAAGCGGGCGGGCGCCTTTGCGGTGATCCCCGAATCTCAGGAGGGGGCCTTGATGCTGGTTTCCCACCTGCTGCTCAACTGCGACATCCCCATCGGCCGGGTGATCCGGCGCATGGAGCACGAGCGCAGCAGCCAGTACCGCTTTCTGCACGGTTTCTACTGGGGGGATCAAAGCGCCGGCAATCTGGAGACGGATCAGCTGCTCGAGCGGCTGCACCCCGTGCTGCTGCACGAGCAGGCCTGGGCGGTGGGGCGCAGCGTGCAGGCCCTGGCGCTGGAGACGGTGCGGATCAAGGAGGTACAGCGCGGCGAACTGAGGCTGGAACCCAAACCAGAGCTGGTGCTGGCGGTAGGGGATCGGCTGGTGCTGTTCGGCAATGGGGTGGCGGTGGAGCAGGCGGAGCAGCGCCTGCTGGAGGGGCGTTAGCCCTCCCTTAATGTGTGCTTATCCTCGCCACAGGTGAGTGAGCCGCTTGCTGGCGTGCCGGTCCACCCTCAAGAGGCCATTTCAGGCTTCGACCGGTACCATTTCCTCTATTCCCAGAAACGCTTCGACCCGCCGGCGCTCGTTCAGGGTATCCAGGTAGCCTAGCTTGATCAGCTGTTGGCAGTAGCCGGGGTAGAACATCAGGAAACTGGCCAGGCTGCTGGTCTCGTCCCCCGTCACCCCCAGTACCCGCAGCAGGCGGCGCAGGTGCACCGGCAGCTTGCGCAGATAGGCCAGCGCCAGCAGGTCGAGATCCTGGCTCGGCTTGAGCACGCAGGTCTCCACCCGTTTGAGTTTCAACCGGTTGCGTTCCCGCTCCGGGATGAGATCCAGGGTCTGGTTGATGCGCCACAGCCGCTCCAGATCCGAGTTGAGGGTGTCGGTGAAGACGGTATCCAGCAGGTGGCTGGCGATGTTGGAACTGGTCAGGTGGCCATGGTGGAAGGTGGGTGCCGTGTGCGCCGGCGGATCCAGGGTGATCAGCAGGATCCGCTCCGCCCCCAGGTGGATGGCGGGGCTGAGCGGGCTCAACTGATGGATGGAGCCGTCGCCGTAGAACTTGTCGCCGATGTGGGTGGCCGGGAAGACGAATGGCAGCGCCGAGGAGGCGAGCAGGTGATCCGAGGTGAGCAGGGTACGCAGCCCGCGCCGTCTGGCCCGCTCCCACGGCAGGTGCTCGGTCCGCCCCTGAAAGAAGGTGGTGGAGAGGCCGTCGTCGTAGTCGGAGGCGGTGATGGCCAGCGCCTCCAGACTGCCGTAGAGGATGTTGTCGTCGATGCGGTGATAGTCGATGAGTTGATCCAGCAGGCGGCGCAGCGGCGCATTGTCGAACAGGTGAAAGGCGTGGTTGGTGTGGGGATTGATGAGCCCTGCCGAGCCCTCATACATCAGCCGCCACAACAGACGCCCCGGGTGAAAGTCGAAGATGTGGTGGGTCTCGAAGCGGCGCCAGACCCACTCCAGCTTGCGTACCCCCAGATGAAAGCAGGAGGCGTAGCAGGCCAGCGCGGTGACATTGATGGCGCCGGCCGAGGTGCCGCACAGGATGGGAAACGGAATGCCGAGATTGCGGGGATAGAACTCGGCGATAGCCTTGAGGGCGCCGACCTGATAGGCGGCGCGGGCACCACCACCGGTCAACAGAAGAGCTGTGTTGGGTTTGGCCATGATACTGCGCCTTATGCATGCCACTGGGGGTGTTGCCACCGAGCAATTTAACTATAAGACGCTGTATCAAATATAAAAACAGGCCTGCCAACCATTTTTTGCAGGCCCTTTTTGAGGCTGTTCAGTTGGCGCGGCGGGCGGCGCTCAGCTGATCGAACGCGGCGAATGCGGGGGCACTGGCGAGGATGCGGCCGTGGCCGAGGCCGCGGGTGCTCACCAGCCGGGTGCGGCCATCCTGAGTGGCGCGCAGGGAGTCGCCGTGCGGGGCGAAGCGGTCCTCCTCGTCGTGCACTATGATGGCGGGCCCGCTGCGGCCGGCGAGCCGCCCCAGCGGGTCGACCGTGCTCAAGGGGTGCTGGTACTCCTGCTCAATCTCCTTGACCACCGCATCGAACAGCCGGATGGAGTAGCCGGAGCGCGCCACCATGCCGTAGAGCTGGGGCACGTAGTCGAGCACCGGCGAGATGAGCAGCAGCGGCAGGGCATCCAGCTCGCGTCGGCGGCTGGAGAGGGTGACGGCGCCCCCCATGCTGTGGGCGATGACGCCCTGCAGCGGGCCGTACTCGGCCATCATCTTCTCCACCAGTTCGTCGAAGGCGCGCACGAAGCGGGGCAGGTGGCCGGTATGGCCGGCGCTGTGGCCGTGGGCCGGGTGATCGTAGGCAATGGCCGTGAAGCCCTGGGCGGCGATGTGGCTCATCAGCGGGTAGAACTGGCCGGCGCTGCCTGACCAGCCGTGCATCAGCAGCCAGACCGGCCCCTGGCCGAGCCGGTAGCTCATCAGGGTGCCTTCGCTGGTGTGCACGGCCTGTTTGACCAGTCCGGCCGGCGCCGTGTCATCCCGCTGGTTGCGCTGGGGGGTGAGCAGCAGCTTGCTGGCGGTGCGCTTGGCGTGAGCGGGGGCCAGGGTGTGATGCAAGCGGGTGCCAAGGCCAAGCAACCATTTGCTCGGGCTGAAGCGGCGGGTGTTGAAGTAGATCTTGCTGCTCATGGTCATCCTGTGGTTTTTATGTGCGAACGGTCGTGCTTTTTTGTCGGTTTTAAAAAAGAAAGGTCAATCCATCAGCGCCAGCCATCCAGCAGCGTCTCCACTTCGGGCCAGAAGTGGCGGGCCGGATCCTGACACAGATCGAGGGCATTGAACACCTGATCCGCCAGATAGAGGCCATAGAGGCGATAGACGGCGCGCCAGGGATCCATGTCGCTGTGCCACTCGCCCTCGCTCTGTCCCTGCACCACCTGACGGGCCAGGTAGTCGAGCCAGAAGCGCACCAGCCGGCGGGCGGCCTGCTGCACCTCCCCCTCCTGGGCCGAGGTCCAGGCGTCGAGGAACATGCAGCGACCGGCAAAGCACTGGTTCCAGGCCAGCCAGGCCTGCAGCAGGGCCGTCAGCTTCGCTCGCTGGCTGCCGTGCTGCTGCTGGCGCACCGGCTGGATCACCCGCTCCCGGAACACCTCGGCGGCGTACTCCAGCACGGCGATCTGCAGGTTGTCGCGGGACTGGAAGTGGGCAAACAGGCCGCTTTTCGACATCTCGCAGGCGCTGGCAAGGGAGCCGATGGTGAGGCTCTCCAGCCCCTGCTGGCTCGCCTGCTCGAACGCAGTCTGCAAAATGTTGTCGCGGGTCAGCCGGCCCTTGCTCATCGCACTCTCCTTCATTGACCTGGGCAGCATAAAGTACGACCGTGCTATTTGTCGAGCAGCAGATAAGTTGAGGGTTGGATGGGAGGGTTAACCCTCCTTGATATCCATCTGCTGCAGGGCGATGACCGCCTGGGTGCGGTTCTTGACGCCGAGTTTTCTGAATATGGCGGTGATGTGGGCCTTGATGGTGGCCTCGGAGACGTTGAGTTCCCAGGCGATCTGCTTGTTGAGGCTGCCGTCGCGCAGCATTACCAGCACCTTGTACTGCTGGGGGGTGAGGCTGGCCAGCTTGCTGGCAAAATCGGCACCGTCAGTGGGCTCAGGGTGGAGCGAGATGCCGGCCGGTACCCAGTTGTCACCCCCGATCACCGTATTGAGGGCGTTGACCAGCTCCTTCATCGGCGCCGATTTGGGGATGAAGCCGAGCGCGCCCAGGCGCAGCACCTGCTGGATGATGGTGGGCTCTTCTGAAGCCGACACCACCACGATGGGCAGGTCGGGATACTGGCCGCGCAGGTGGGCGAGGCCGGAGAAGCCGTTGGCCCCCGGCATCTTGAGATCGAGCAGCAGCAGGTCGACTTCCGGGTGCTCACCCAGCAGGTGGGCCAGGCTGTCGATGGAGTCCGCTTCCAGCAGCTGGGCATCGTCGATGGCCATGTGCACCGCTTGATAGAGGGCGCCCCGAAACAGGGGGTGGTCATCTGCGATGACGATGGTAAATTGGCTGTCCATTGCTCACATTGTTGCTAACTGATTGTTTTGGAAAATCAAACTAGCACCGCTCCCGGAGAGGGTCAAACCTGCCGGCGCGCAAATGTGAAGCGACCGTCGGATGTCGTGCCATTGGGGCAGATGGGATGGTCATGAACAACCCATGCAGGAGGCAATAGATGGGATCTCTGGTATTGACGGTGGGCACGGGCTCCACCTGGGCGATGCGGGCGGCGCTGGTGCTGGCCATGAGCGGACTGGAGTGGCAGGAGCAGGTGTTCGACCTGGAGGATGCCAAGGAGCTGCAGCGGCTCAAGCGGCTGGCCCCCGCCGGCCTGGTGCCCTGGCTCGATCACGACGGCGTGCGGGTACACGACTCGCTGGCCATCGCCGAGTACCTGCATGAGCTCTGCCCCGCGCGCCGGCTCTATCCCGAAGCGCGAGCCGAGCGGGCGCTGGCCCGCAGTCTCTGCGCCGAGCTGCACGCCGGTTTTCGCCAGATCCGCACCCTGCTGCCCTTCTTCCTCGGCGCTCCCACCCGCAGCGAACCGCCGGTGGAGGCCATCGGCGAGCTGGCCCGGCTGCAGACCATCTGGTCCCAGGCGCGGGGCCCCTTCTATTTTGGCGAGGCGGGGATCCTCGATGCCTTCTATGCGGTGATGGCCTACCGGCTGGCGAGCTATGGCATCCAGCTGCCCGGGCAGGCGGGCGCCTATCAGCAGGCGCTGCTGGCCTGGCCGCTGTGGCAGCAGACCCTGGTCAAGGCGCGTCTGCAGTGGCCGGCGGCCGCCCGTCAGCCGCAGTGAACCTGCGGGCGAAACAGCCTGTCTGAACGGCTGGTGTAAACAGAGAGGGGAGCCACTGGCTCCCCTCTCTGTTTGGGGTTGATTCCTTGGGCTGGATTACGGCTGGCGGCCGGCGAACACCACCACCACCTTGTCATCCCCCTTCTCCCGCACGAAGGCATAGGGGCTGTCGGCCAGTTTCTTGTGGCTGCCCGCCGCCACCGCCGGGTGGGCGGCGCGGAACTGGCCGAGCCGCTGCCAGTGCTTGACCAGCTCGGCCTTCTCGCCGCCGGCCAGCTCCTGCCAGTTCATGTCGGAGCGCAGTGCCTGATCGAACACTCCGCCATCTTTGGCGAGCCCGCGGCCGGACTCATCGCCGTAGTAGATCTGGATGCCGCCCGGCAGCAGCATGAAGCTGCTGGCGACCCGGCGCTGCAGCGGCACGTCCTGATAGTCGCCGAAGAACAGCTTGGTGTCGTGGGAGCTGATGTAGCTCAGCACGTTGAACTCGGGATCCTGATTGATGCGGCTGGCGTAGCCGGCATAGGTGGGCTCGGCGCTGGCCAGGCACTGGGCCTGGGGCAGGGCGAACTCGCGCTGATAGTCGAAGTTGATCAGCGAATCGAAGCCGTGTCGGTACCAGAAATCCTTGGCCACCCCGTGATCCCACACCTCGCCCACCATGTAGAAGGGCAGGTCGTCGAGCTTCTTGGCCGGATTGGCGGCTTTCCACTCCTTGAGGGCGGCGGTGCCGGCCTGCTTGAGGCGGGCCCACACCTCGGGCTCCAGGTGTTTGACGGTGTCGGCTCTGAAGCCGTCGATGCCGAAGCGGCGCACCCAGTCGGTGTGCCAGGCAATCAGATAGTCGCTCACGGTGGCGTTGGCCAGCGCCTTGGCCCTGGTATCTTTTTTCGCCGCCAGCAGCGGCGGCAGCCCCACCGGCTTGGTGGATTCAGTCAGGAAGTCCGGCAGCCCCGCCACCGAGCCGGTGACGTCGTCGGTGCCGGGCTGCGGGTAGCCGGGCAGGCCGGCCCGCACCCAGTCACCGCTCCACCACTGGTCCCACTTCGGCGACTGGTAGTCGATGAACTGGTTGTAGCCATGCCAGTTGAGGCCGCCGCTCGGGCGCCACTGGTTCCAGCGGGCCGGCAGTTTGCCGGTGTTCTGGGTGAGGTCGGTGAGCCCGAGATCTTGCAGGTCGGCGAGGGTGGCGTAGCCGGCGTGGTTCATCACCACGTCGAGGATGATGCGCATGCCGCGCTTGTGGGCCTCGTCCACCAGGGTCTTCAGGCTCTCCTCGTCGCCGTAGTTGGGATCTATCTTGGTGAAGTCGAGCGCCCAGTAGCCGTGATAGGCGTAGAAGGGGAAGTTGCCCTGCTCGCCGCCACCGATGAAACCGTGCACCTGCTCCACCATGGGGGTGATCCAGATGGCGTTGATGCCGAGCTGCTTGATGTAGTCGAGCTTGGCGGTCAGCCCCTTGAAGTCGCCGCCGTGCCAGGTGGCCACTTCATCCTGACCGTCTTTTTGGCGCCCGAAGCTGTGGTCGTTGGCGGGATCGCCGTTGTTGAAGCGGTCGGTGAGCAGGAAATAGACGCTCGCCTGATCCCAGCTGAAGGGAGCCGCCGTGGCCGCCTTGACCGGCTCGAGCAGCAGTAGGCCGCCGCTCTCTTTACTGGGTGTCAGGGTCAGCTTGCCGCCCTTGACCACCCCTTGCTGGCCGGAGTAGGCGTCCCGCAGCTGGGTGCCGTCGGGCCAGACTCCTTTCAGGGATACCGTGACCGGGCCGCCATCCCAGCTGATGCAGGGTTCTGCTGGCGGCTGGCGTTTGAACTCGCTCTTCTTGGTGGCTCGCAGCACCTTGAGGCTGGGGGTATCCGGGTTGAAGGTGAACTGATAATCCCCCGCCAGCATCACCCGCAGGTTGAAGTGCTGCCCCTTGCTGCACTTGTCCATGGGTTGGGCGGTGCCGAAGGGGAGCGGTTTGGCCTCGCTCGGGCCGAAGCTGGTGCCGCAGCTGTTGCCCGCGTCACTGATGCGGATCTGGTGGCTCCCCTTGGTGAGCTGATGGGTCAGCTGCACCGCCCCCTTGTCCAGCGCCAGCGGCGCGCCGACCGGCTGGTCATCCACGTAGAGGCGCACCTCGGCGGCCATGGCCTGATGGAGGAAGAGGGGGCTGGCCAGCAGGGCGAGCCAGAGGGAAGAAACCGAGGGAGTGCGACGCATAAGCCATTCCTTGCTGGGGTTAAGCGGACCAGATTGCCGTCAATGGGGCTCATTCTAGGAGGCATGAGGGCGGGCTTGGACAGGCAAACCGTCGATTTGTGACATCAGTTCAAATGGTTACGTTTTCAAGAATGGAAAAGTGTGAGCGGGGTGTCGCGCCCATAAAAAAGCCGGTCGATAGACCGGCTTGTTGCATTGCCACCTTCGTCACACGGTGAAGAACTTGAAGTTGACGAAGGCCACCGCGATGAAGGAGGCCACCATGCCGCTCAGGCAGAGCACGGCCGGGCGAATGGCCGGCCAGCGATGAGTAAGCAGGATGATCGCCAGCATGGTCGGATAGAGGCCGAACATGTAGCGCGGCATGGCGTTGAGCCCTGTCATCAGCGGAATGGTGCAGCAGATGAACATCAGGGTCGCCTCGGCCCAGCGCTTCTGGCTGAACAGATAGAGGTTCAGAGCCCAGCCAAACATCACCATGATGGAGAGGTAGGATTTGCGTCCGCCCAGTTCAAAGCCGCTCAGCCACCAGTCCAGCGGGCTGTCCATGTAACGGCCCCAGGCCACCTGGATGTGCTTGAACGCCAGCGCATCACCGGTGAGGTGATAGAGGTAGAACATGTAGGCGAACAGGCCGAGCGGGATCATCCAGAGGGTGAACACCACCTTGAAGGCGCGCTCGGTGAAGCGGAAGAACTCGCGCCAGCCGTAGGCCTGCAGCGCCAGGATCAGCACCGGGAACACCATCATCACCCCCAGGTTGCGGGTGGCGGAGATGAACACGCCGAGCAGCGCCACCATCAGCCACTGCTGGCGATAGGCGAACAGGAACATTCCCAGCATCAGTGCCATGAACATCGACTCGGTATAGCCGGAGACGAAGTAGGCGGAGAAGGGGGAGAAGGCGAGCAGCCAGACGCCGAAGCGAGCGGTGTCGTCACCCAGCTTGAGCTGGCGCAGCACCAGCAGCATCAGCGGCAGGCTGATGAAGAACGCCAGGTTGGCTACCAGCATCAGGCCGATCAGACTCTCGACGTTGAGCAGGTTGGAGATGGTGCCGGAGATCATCGGGTAGAGCGGCATGAAGGCCCAGTTGGCCGCATTGCCCTTGCTCAACCAGCGCGGGTAGAGATCGTAGCCGTTCTCGATGATGCGCTGGAACCAGACGCAGTCGAACTGGCAATAGGCCTGCAGCGGGCCTATGTCGGGGGAGCCGTAGAGCTGTACGCCGAAATAGCCCATGCCGTAGAGGGCGGCCCGGCTCAGCACGAAGGCGGCAATGATCATCAGCCAGTCACGGCTGCTGATGGCCAGTGACGGGCGATAGGGGCCCGCATTGTCAGGGGTGATGGAAGTAGTCATGTCATTCATCAGGCAAATACCCAGATCCTGGAGAGGAGGTAGGTGAGCACGGTGACCGTCAGGGTGGCGATCACCACCGGCAACAGACCGGAAAGACCCGCAAACAGCAGACCGCTCAATATCAGGTTACGCACCGCCAGCGAGAAGAGGGCGACCAGCAAGAACTTGCTGGCGGCACCCTGCTTCTGGAAGGTGATGTAACGGTGACCGAAGAAGGAGAACCAGAAGGCGATGGCAAAGGCCAGCGTCGTCACCAGGTGCTCCGAGATGGTGGGCCAGGTGTGAAACAGGGCGATGGAGGTGCCCAGATCGACGAGGGTAGCTCCCCCGCCGACAAACCCGAAACGTACCAGCCGCCAGAATTCCTCGCGGGAGATCATTGAGAAGCCTGCTCCTGCTGGTCATCAGCGGCTTTCGCGGCAGCAGCCTTCTTGCCGGCGCTCTTCTTGCTGCCGGTGGCGGCGTCCTGCTTCGGCTCTTCATCCTGTTTGGCATATTGGCCGTATACCCCTTCGATGAGGTAGACGGGGCGCTGCTTCACTTCCACGAACATGCGGCCGATGTACTCGCCGATGATGCCGAGCGACAGCAGCTGGATACCGCCGAGGAACAGCACCACCGACATCAAGGAGGCGTAACCCGGCACGTCGATGCCGAAGAAGACCACCTGGGTGACGATCTTGAGGATGTAGAGGAAGGCGACGAAGGAGACGCCGACGCCGACGTAGCTCCATACCCGCAGCGGCCAGCTGGAGAAGCTCATCAGGCCGTCAAGGGCGAAGTTCCACAGCTTCCAGTAGTTGAACTTGGTCTCGCCGGCGTGGCGGGCGGGGCGCTCGTAGGGCACGCCGATGGCACGGAAACCGGCCCAGGCGAACAGCCCCTTCATGAAGCGGTTGCGCTCCGGCAGCTGCTTGATCGCCTCGACCACCTTGCGGTCGATCAGGCGGAAGTCACCGGCGTTCTCCGGCAGCTTGGTGCTGGTGGAGAGGGCGTTGAAGAAGCGGTAGAAGCCGCCAGCGGTGAGGCGCTTCATCGGGGTGTCGGCGCTGCGATCCACCCGGATGCCGTAGACGGTGTCGTAGTCGCCGGTCTGCCACAGCTTGACGAATTCGAGAATGAGTGCGGGCGGATCCTGCAGATCCACGTCCATCGGCACCACGGCATCACCCTTGGCATGATGCAGGCCGGCGGTCATGGCTGCTTCCTTGCCGAAGTTGCGGGCCAGGTTGACTAGGGTGACGCGTGGGTCGCGGACGATGGCCTGCTCGACCACCTCACGGGTGCGGTCGCGGCTGCCGTCGTTGACGAATACAATTTCCAGCTGATCCTTGAGCGGCGCCAGTTCGTTATCTATCGCGTTGATGAAGGCATCTATGCTCTCTTCCTCGTTGTAAACGGGAACGATCAGAGAGAGTCGAAAATCGGCATGCGACATGAAAACTTCCTTATTTGGAAAATTATTTTATAAAACAGCGTATTGGAGAATACGTCTTATTGGGCGACGGTCAAGCGCACCGACTGGATATTGAGCGGCGTCGGGGCGGAGAGCGCCAGAAAGTTGGGACGCTTGGGGTCCGAGGTCAGCGACTCGCCCGGCAGGCTGAGACGGATCTCGTTGATGCCAGCCTTGGCCAGCTTGACGGTGGTGGTGAAATCGTGACCCAGTGCCACCTTGAGCAGAGCTCCGGCCTGCGGGCTGTTGACCCGGGCCTGGATGGTCAGCTGTTCCGGCTGCGCCTGCTGCTTGGGCAGCACGAAGTAGAGGCCGCCCTGGCCGCTCAGTTCGGTGCCGTCCGCACTCGGTTTCTTGGCCCAGCCTTCGCTGGAGAGGAAACGGCTCGGCTTGGTCAGATTGAGCTCGTTGCCGGGCTGGTAGGTCATGCTGGAGTTGTGCTCCCAGAAGCGGGTCTTGCCTTCCAGGTAATAGAGCTTGTAGGCCAGGCTCACGTTGGGGTGGGCGGCCAAGTAAAGGGTATAAAGGTAGAAACCACTCAGCGCCATGATGGCGGTCAGAAAACCAAACTTTTTGTACGTCATATCACTCTCTGCGCCTCACGGTTTGTAGGCTGATTTCGCGCATATGCTAATCCAATTGCAAAAAAAGCATAGTGGATCACAAAAATATATTTGGTCACATATTAACCCCTTTCCGGCCGGTGTTCCAAATGTTGCTGTTCCCGTATTTTACCTGCCCTGGCGAGCCGGAGATCTGGCGAAGGCCAGGCGTATTTCAGGCCCGGCTCTGACAAGCATAAACGAGGGCGCCGCTCACACGGCCGGGAGCCTGCATCGCTGTGGCAGGATCTGTCGCCATTTTGCCTAGGCCGATTTATGATGGCGTATCACGCAGTCAAGGATGACCCATGAAGCTGAAACTCTGCTGCTGGATGCTCTGCTTGCTGGCGCCGCTGGCCTCGGCAAACAGTCTGTGTCCCTCGCCCTTGCGGGTCGGTTTTGACAACTGGCCGCCTTATCACTATTACGCCGGCACGGCGGCCGGGCAGAAGGAGCTGCGCGGCTTTGCCGTCGAGGCGCTCACCGCCATGCTCAAGCGGCTCGATTGCAAGGCCAGCTATGTTGAGATGCCCTGGAAGCGGGTGCTGCACGGTCTGTCGCTGGGCTCGGTCGACATCGCCATGGAGGCCTATTTCAATGAGGACCGCGCCCGCTATGCCTGGTTCTCCGATGCCTACAATCCGGGTCGCAGTGCGCTCTGGATCCGCAAGTCATCCTCTTACCCTGAAACCGATCTGGCCAGCTGGCTGGCCAGCGGCCATACCCTGGGCATCACCAAGGACTACTACTATGGGGCCGAGATCAGCGAGTTGCTGCGCCGTTATGCCGCTCAGGTGAGCGTGGTCAATGACGAGCAAAACTATGGCAAGCTGGTACTGGGACGCATCGACGGCTTTCTCGGTGATGTGCTGGCCACCCCCTGGGGCCTGAAGGAGGAGGGGCTGAGCGATCTGATCGTTCCCCACACCATGGCCGTATATGAAGCGCCGACCTTCTTCATGTTCAGCAGGAAGCGGCTGTCACCCGAATTTGTCAGCGCGTTCAATCGCGAACTGGCTGAATTTAAAGCAACAAATGAGTATGACATTATCTGGCGGCGCTACGCGCCCGCCAGCTAGTAAAGTCGCGGGCATTCACGCATCATGAGCGCCTTGACCGCCGGGTCTGACAGGCTGAAGTGAACCGATCTTGAGGTAAGCATGGGGAAGAAGTATTGGCTGGCATTGGCAAACCTGATCTGGCTGGGCTGCTGGCCGGCGGCCATGGTACAGGCCAGCGAGGGCCAGGTGGTGGTGAGCAATGCTGCGATGCAGCACGACTGGTATCAGAACAGCACCGCGGAGCAGGCCAGGCGTGAGCTGGAGCTGCAGCTGCAGGAGGCCGTGCTGGCCCAGTTGCACCCGGATTTTTACACGCTCTGGAAGAAGCTGCAGGCCAAGCCGGCGGATCAGCGTGGCGCCCTCTATGACGAGGCGTTTGGCAAGCTGGCCCGGTTCCAGCAGGCGTGGCGGGCCATGGATCTGGTCTCCCGCGAGCAGATGCAGACCCTCAAGCTCAACCTCAACAAGCCGCTGGCCCACGAGCCGGCCGGCGACAACCTGCTGGAGCAGGTCAGGCAGCTCAGACCCCAGGTCGCGGAATATGACGCGGTGCGCGAGGAAGTGCGCAAGCTGCTGGCGCTGCCGATGGCCAAGAAGTGGCCGACTCTGACCATGCCGACCCTGCGGGCCGGTGAAGTCTCCCCGGAGCTGGGCCAGATCCGCTCCATCCTCAACGAGCTGGGCGACACGGCCCCGCGCCATGATGACGCCACCTACGACGCCGAGACCCTGCAAGCAGTCAAGCAGTTCCAGCGCCGCCACGGCCTGACCGCCGACGGCATCATAGGCCGGCAGACCCGCAGCTGGCTCAATACCGGGCCCGAGGTGCGCGCCAGCCTGCTGCTGCGCAACCTGTGGCGACGTGACCTAGTGGATCAGCTCTCCGGCGCCCGCTACGTGCTGGTCAACATTCCCGACTATCGGCTGAGCGTGGTGGAGTCCGGCAACGAGGTATTCACCAGCCGGGTGATCGTGGGCAAGGAGCAGCGGGCGACCCCGATCCTCGCCAGCGAGATCCGCTCCATCGTGCTGAACCCGGCCTGGCACGTGCCGCGCTCCATCCTGAGCAAGGACATTCTGCCCAAGCTGGGACGAGATCCCGCCTACCTCAATCGCGAGCAGTTCGAGGTGATCGATGGCGAGGGCAATCCGGTGCAGTTCACCGAAGAGGGCTGGCAGCAGGCGCTGGCGTCCGGCTTCCCCTACCGGCTGCGGCAAAAGCCGGGTGATCACAACGCACTGGGCCGCTACAAGTTCTATCTGCCCAACAACGAGGCCATCTACCTGCACTCCACCCCGCGCAAGGCGCTGTTCGAGCAGGGCGCGCGCGCCTTCAGCTCAGGCTGCATCCGGGTGGAGCACGCCGACGATCTGGCCGAGCTGCTGCTGGCGGACTCCCGCTATCAGCCGGACAAGGTGGCCAGCATCCTGAAAGAGACCCAGACCAAGTGGCTGCCGCTGACCACCCCGATCCCGGTGTTCACCGTCTACTGGAGCAGCTGGATCGACGAGGATGGACGTCAGCAACTGCGCAACGACATCTATGGATTTGATCGAGTCAGCTACCAGAGTCGCTTGCTGTGATCCTCGCCACAGAGTGAAAAGCCCGGCCTGCGCCGGGCTTTTTCATGGCCCCTTGCGGTTTGACAGCGGCCGGCTCGGCGGGTAGTTTCAAGCGCCTGTATCAAATTCATTCAACGGTTTCACCTCAACATAGCGATGGACGGACAAGGGATGCTTGATCAAGAGATAAGCCGACGTCGCCTGCTGCTGGGTGCCGGTTGCCTGCTGGGGGGCTCGCTGCTGTCCTTCCCCGCCATGGCGAGCCGCAGTACGGCAGGACGTGAACTCAGTTTCTTCAATCTCAATACCGGCGAGCGGGTGCGCGCCAGCTATTGGGAAGACGGCCGCTACCTGAAAGACGGGCTGGCCGAGCTCAACCACATCTTTCGCGACTACCGTCGCAACGAAGTGTTCAACATCGACCGCAAGCTGTTCGACCAGCTCTACCTGCTGCAGCACAAGCTGGGTCGCCACGGTGAAATCCAGCTCATCTCGGGCTATCGCTCCCCCGTGACCAATCGCCAGAAGCGCAGCCGCAGCCGCGCCGTGGCTAAGCACAGCTACCATACCCTGGGGCAGGCGGTGGATGTGCGCATTCCCGGAGTACAGCTGGCGCACCTGCGCAAGGCGGCGCTCCATCTCAAGGTGGGTGGCGTCGGTTACTACCCGAGCGACAACTTCGTGCACCTCGACACCGGGCCGGTGCGCAGCTGGTAACGGCTGGCTGCTGGCGACTCCTGCCCGGCGGGTGACTGGTCAGCGGGGTGGCCGAGCTGGTAGGCTCTGGATACCATGCAGAGGAGAACCAGATGAAACATATTTTGCTTGGCGGGCTGATTGCCCTGCTGCTGACCGGTTGCGGCAAGCTCAACCGTGAAAACTACGACAAGCTCAAGATGGGGATCAGCTACGCCGAGGCGAGCAGCATCCTCGGCAAGGCCGAGCGTTGTGACGATGCACTGGGGACTACCAGCTGCATCTGGGGTGACGAGGGCAAGAACATCAAGATCCGTTTCATCGCCGACAAGGCGACCTTCTTCAGCTCGGAAGGAATCAACTGAGGCCGCAACAGCCCCGTTGCCCATACAAAAAAGCGCCTGACCGGCGCTTTTTTGTTGGCTGCAATCCGTACCGGCTTGCCAGAAGCTGGCGCGCTCAGTGCGTGGCGTACTGGTAGTGGAAGGTAGGCAGCCCCCATTTGAAGCGCACTGCCAGGAGGCGCAGCACGAAACCGATGCCGATGGCGCCGAAGGCGGCCCAGTCGTTGGGCAGGCCCTGATCGAGCGCCAGGCAGTAGATGGCGGCCGTCACCAGCGAGATGGCGGCATAGAGCTCGCGGCGAAACACCAGCGGAATGCGCTGGCAGAGCAGGTCTCTGAGCACGCCGCCGAAGGCCCCTGTCACCACCGCCATGATGCAGGCGATCCCGGCACCGTGGCCCATCTCCAGCGCCCTTGCCGCGCCGAAGATGGAAAAGACCACCAGCCCCAGGGCATCGAGCGCCATGAACAGCTTGCCGAGGTAGCGCATCAGCGGCGCCGAGATGACGCCGGCCATGGCCGCGCCGGCGACCAGCAGCACATACTCCGGGTGTTCGACCCAGAGCAGGGGGTAATGGCCCAGCAGCACGTCGCGAATGGTGCCGCCCCCGATGGCGGTCGCCGATGCGATGATCACCACGCCAAACAGATCCATCCGTCGCCGGCCCGCGGCCAGCGCGCCTGTCATCCCTTCGGCCACCAGGCCCAGCAAGAAGAGTGCATGTAACATGAGATATCCCAGGGTGCGAGAAAGCCCCGCATCCTATCAAGTCGCGCTATAGGGGACAAGCAATGAAGGCTATGCATTATTTTTTATAATGCAAAAATGAAACGGGGCCCCCAAGGGAGCCCTGTTGTCACTACCAACCGGCTCAGCGTCTGAGCTGTTCGGCGCGGTAGTGATCGACCCACATGGCGGTGGCGCCGCAGATGGCTACCGGCATCACGAACAGGTTCACCACCGGGATGGCGGAGAAGAGGGTGACCAGGGCACCGAAGCTCAGGCACTTGCCGCGGCGCTGCTTGAGGGCGTCGCGCATGGTGATGAAGTCGATCTTGTGGTTGTCGAACGGATAGTCGACGTACTGGATCGCCATCATCCAGGCGCTGAACAGGAACCAGAGCACCGGCGCCAGGGTCTGGCCCACCACCGGAATGAGGAACAGGATCAGGCAGCCGATGGCCTTGGGCAGGTAGTATTTGAGCTTGGTCCACTCGCGGCCGAAGGTGCGCGGCACGTCCTTGACGATGTCCAGCATGCCGGTATCGCTGACGGTCTCGCCGGTGAGGGCCTGTTCCACCTTCTCCGCCAGCAGGCCGTTGAAGGGGGCCGCTATCCAGTTGGCCACCGAGCTGAACAGGAAAGAGAAGACCACCAGGATGGTGATGAGGGCGATGGGCCAGAGCAGATAGTCCAGCCAGTCGAGCCAGCTCGGGATCTGCTGGTGCAGCCAGCCGAACAGGCCGTCCAGCTGCAGCAGCAGGGCGTAGAAGGCGCCGGCAAACAGCACGAAGTTGACCAGCAGGGGGATCAGCACGAAGGTGCGGATGCCGGGCTGACGAATGAGCGAGAAGCCGCGCAGGAAGTAGTCTGCGCCGCTGATCGAGTCTTTTACCATACGGGGTGAGTGGCTCATCTGAGCTCCATCTGTTCATGGGAAACTGCCTGCATATTACAAACAAGCTTTTGATTTGGTAAAGTCGCCTGCCCGCCTCCTCTTTATTTCGTTACCCACATAGGCCGCCATGCGTCTGAAATTGATCAAACTCGCCGGTTTCAAGTCGTTTGTCGAGCCGACCCGCATCGAACTCAACGCCGACATGACCGCCGTGGTGGGCCCCAACGGCTGCGGCAAATCCAACGTCATCGACGCCGTGCGCTGGGTGCTGGGGGAGAGCTCCGCCCGCCATCTGCGCGGCGAAAACATGACCGACGTCATCTTCAACGGCTCCGTCAACCGCAGCGCCCACGGCCGTGCCTCGGTGGAGCTGGTGTTCGACAACCCCCACAACCGGGTGCCCGGCGAGTTCGGCCGCTTTACCGAGATCTCGGTGCGCCGCGAAGTGCTGCGCGATGGCTCCAACCACTACCAGATCAACGGCCAGAAGTGCCGCCGCAAGGACGTGACCGACCTTTTCCTCGGCACTGGCCTGGGGCCGCGCAGCTACGCCATCATCGAACAGGGCACCGTCAGCCGGCTGGTGGAGTCCCGCCCCGCCGATCTCAAGCTGTTCATGGAAGAGGCCGCCGGGGTCTCCCGCTACAAGGAGCGGCGCCGCGAGACCGAGCAGCGCATCCGCCATACCCAGGAGAACCTGGAGCGCCTCGGTGACATCCGCGGCGAGCTGGGCTCACGCCTCGAGCATCTCAAGGCCCAGGCCGAGACAGCCGAGCGCTACAAGCAGCTCAAGAACCGTTCGCGCGCCGCCCGCGCCGAGCTGATCGGCTCGGAACTGTGGGCGCTGGAGACGCGCCTCGGCGAGGCCAAGACCGAACTGGCCCAGACCGAGCAGGCGCTGGCGGCGCTCGATGCCAAGCGCACCGCCGACGAGGGGCGTCACGTCACCCTGTCGGTGGCCCGCCAGGAGGCGCAGGCCGAGCAGGCCAGCCGCCAGCAACAGATTTTTCTCGGCGGGCAGGCCATCGCCCGTCTCGAGCAGCAGCAACTGCACCAGAGCGAGCTAGGCCGCGACTGGCAGGCAAGGCGGCAAGCCCTCGGCGAGCGTATCGAGGGGCTCAAGTCCCAACTGGCCGGCCAGCTGGAACAGCTGAGCGAAAGCACGTTGCAGGGCGAGGTCGCGTCGGCACGCCTCGAGCAGTGTGAGCAGTTGCTTACCGACCAGCAGAGCGTGCGGGCGGCGGCGACCGAGCGGCTCGAGCAGGCGCGCCAGCGCCAGCAGCAGTGGCAGCAGCAGTTGGGGCAGTTACAGGGGCGGCTCAACCAGACCCGCGCCGAGGTGAACGGTCTGCAGGAGCTGCAGGCCAAGACCCGGCTGGCCCGTCTCAAGCTGGAAGATGAACAGGCCGGGCCCCTCGGCGGGGAAGGGGAGAACCTGCAACCGGCGCTCGATGCGCTGGCGGCGGAGCTCGCGCTCTCCCGCGCCCGCCATGAGGAGTCCGAAGCGGCGTGGCAGGCCGCCGTGGCCCGCCACGAAGCACTCAAGACAGAGCAGGGTCACCAGCAGGGCTTGCTGCGCGAGCTGGAGGCTCGCCTCGCCACCCTGGATCAGATCCTGGGGGAGCAGATGGCGGGCGCCACCCTGGCGGATCGGCTGCAGGTGCCTCCCGAGTGGGCCCGGGGGCTGGACAAGGTGCTCGGTCGCTGGCTCACCGCCACCCCGGCGGATGAGTGCAATCTGACGCAGTCCGGGCTCTGGATCGGCCCGGCCCAGCCGGCGGTTGCCGGTACCCTGGCGGCGCAGCTGGGCGGCGAGCACATTCCTTCCTTCCTCAATGCCATCTGGCTGGTGGAGAGCCGGGAAGCGGCATTGGCCCGCCAGCCGAGCCTCGCGGCCGGTGAGTCGCTGCTCACTCCTGCGGGCGACTGGTTTGGTCCCAACTGGGCGGATCTGGGGGAGGGCATGGCACTCGGTACCCTGGCGCTGCTCGGTGAACGTGAGCGGTTGCACACCGAGCAGGCCGCAGGCCGGGAGGCGCTGCGCCGGCTCGATGAGCAGTTTGCCGCCGCCAACGCGACGCGGGCCCAGCTGCACGGCGCCCATGAGCAGGCTCTGCGTACCCTGCGCGAGCAGGAGCAGCAGTGGCAGCAACTGCGCGAAGCCTGGAGCCTGCGCGAGGGGCAACGGCAGGAGCGGTTGCAGCGCCTCGGCCAGCTGGGGGAAGAGCTGACGCGACTGGCGCAAGAGCAGGCCGAGGAGGCCGAGCGGCTGGCGTCGGCCGGGGAGCGGCTTGAGCAAGGTGAGGCGGCCCTTGGCGAGCTGCAGGAGCAGGGCGAGGCGCTTGCCGAGGCGCTGCTGCTCGCCCAGGAGCAGGCGAGCGGGGCGGAGCGGGCGCTGGAAGAGGCGCGCCTGCGCCGGGAGCAGCAGCAGGCCGCCTGCCAGCGACTGCAACTGGAGCAGCAGAACCTGCGCCAGCTCATCGCCCTGCGCGAACAGGAGCTGGCCCGCCTCGGGCTGGAGCTGGCCGAGCTCAAGGAGCCGGGCGCTGCGCCGGGTCAGGATCTGTCGCCCCTGCTGGCCGAGCAGCGCAATCTTGAGGCGCAGCAGCTCGCCTGTCATCAGCGGCTTGCGGAGCTGGAGCGTCAGCTGACCGAGCTGGAGCAGGCCAGAAGCGCCGATCACAAGCAGCTGGTACAAATTCAGGAGAAGCTGGCGACCCTGCGCCTTGAGCGTGAACGCAACCTGACGCGCCGGCAGGGGCTGCACGAGCAGTTCGAAGAGCTGGGCGTGCGGCTGGTGGATCTCGATCAGGCGGTGCTGATTGCCGCTGATCGCGGCAAGCTGCGCCAGGAGATCCAGACCCTGGAGGCACAGGTGGAGGCGCTTGGCGCCATCAACCTGGCGGCCCTCGAGGAGTATGAAGAGGCGAAAACCCGCTCAAGCTACCTGGAAAACCAGTGCCAGGATCTGGAACAGGCGCTGGAAACCTTGAGCCAAGCCATTAAAAGAATTGATAAAGAGACACAAATACGGTTCCGGGATACTTTCGATAAGGTCAACGAAGATTTAAAATCCCTCTTTCCGAAAGTGTTCGGGGGGGGCAGTGCCTGGCTTGAGCTCACCTCCGATGATCTTTTGGAGGCCGGAGTGAGCATCATGGCGAGACCTCCGGGTAAGAAGAATGCTACCATTGCCCTGCTTTCCGGGGGGGAGAAGGCGTTAACCGCACTTGCGCTGGTTTTTGCCATCTTCAGACTCAACCCAGCACCATTTTGTCTGCTGGATGAGGTGGATGCACCGCTCGATGAAGTGAACGTCGGTCGCTTCTGTTCTCTTGTCAAAGAGATGTCGAGCACAGTACAGTTCGTTTACATCAGTCATAATAAGGTCTCCATGGAGATGGCTGAGCAGCTGGTTGGCGTCACGATGCAAGAGCCCGGGGTTTCGCGCATAGTGTCGGTCGATATCGGTGAAGCCGTCGCTTTGGCTGAGCAAAACTAGAAAGAGAAGCAGCTAATGCAGGAATTGCGTTACATCTTGGTTGCCCTGGGCGGTATTGCCATCGCGGCATTGCTCATTCACGGGTTGTGGAGCAACAGAAAGAATCGTCAGGCACCGATCAAAGAGAAACCTCTGGGCCGGATGGAATCCAAATCACGGGATCGTGACAACGACGCCTTCGACAGCGATGGCATCGGTCAGGTGCGAGTGGTCAGCGGTGGCCGTCGTGCCGAGCCCAAACTCCACCATGATGAGCCCCGCCAGCCGGAAGTCAGCCGTCGTGCGCCTGCGCCCGCCTTCGATGATGAAGATGACGACGCCGATCTGCCGCCGCCCGTGGTACGCAAGCCTGCCGCCCGCCCCGTGCCGCCGCCCCCCGTCTATGAAGAAGACGAGGAGGAGTTCGAGGAGCCGGTTGCCGCAGCCGTCGAGGAAGTGCCTGCCGCGCCGGTGCGCAAGCCCGCCCAGGTCATTCGCCGTACCCCGGTTCACCGTTCCCGTCCCCAGCGCGAGCCGCTGCTGCAACCGCTGGACGAAGAGCCGCTGGTCGAGCCCGCCTACGCGACCGCACCCACTTTCGGTGCCCGCGAGCCGGCCCCGGTCGCCGCACCCGAATACCAGGCGCAGCCCCGTCATGCAGCCCCCGAGCCTGCCTACGAGGAGCCCGTCTATGAAGAGCCGGTACGTGCCGCGCCGGTCGAGAAGATCTGGCAGGATGTCTATGTCATCAACCTGATGGGCCGTCCGGGTCATGATCTGCAAGGGGCCACCCTGCTCTCTTCCCTGCTGGCGCTGGGCTTCAAGTTTGGCGAGATGGATATTTTCCACCGTCACGAAGATCCGAATGGCAAGGGAGAAGTGCTCTTCTCCATGATCAACATGGTCAAGCCGGGCACCTTCAATCCGTACCGGATGGAGCAGTTCGCCACCCCGGGCGTGTCGCTTTTCATGCAGCTGCCGCTGCGCAGCAACGCTGCGTTTGCCTTTGAGGACATGCTGCAGGCCGCCGATCAGCTGGCCAGCGATCTCGATGCCATGCTGACGGATATGGATCGCAGCCCGCTGAGCGACGAGACCATCGCCCGTTACCGGCATGAGCTGGCCGCCTACGAGGCCAGTCGCGACTAATACGCCATGCGGGTCTAATGAATAAAAAGTGCGGTACCCAGGTGCCGCATTTTTATTGGTCCGCTGGCCGGTTTTTCCATCACACTTCGAGACTTTTTCATGAGCGATATCCTCTCCCGCCACCGTCAACTGTGTGAGCTGCTGATCGAGTACGGTCATCAGTACTATGTGCTGGACAACCCCACGGTGCCGGACGCCGAATACGATCGCCTGATGCGTGAGCTGATCGTGCTGGAAGCCGAGCACCCCGAGCTGAAGACGCCGGCCTCGCCGAGCGTACGGGTGGGCGGCCAGCCGCTGACCGCCTTCAAGCAGGTGCGCCACGAGATCCCCATGCTGAGCCTGGACAACGTGTTCAGCGGCGAGGAGCTGCAGGCCTTCGAGCAGCGCATGCGCGATCGCCTCAAGCGGGAGGTGAGCTTTACCTTCTGCTGCGAGCCCAAGCTGGACGGTCTGGCGGTGAGCCTGCTCTATGTGGCTGGCCAGCTGGTGCAGGCCGCCACCCGGGGCGATGGCACCACGGGTGAGGAGATCACCGAGAACGTGCGCACCATCAAGGCCATTCCCTTGTCCCTGCGTGGCGAGGGCTGGCCGGCCCGGCTGGAAGTGCGTGGCGAGGTGTTCATGCCCAAGGCGGGGTTCGAGGCGATGAACGCCAAGGCGCTGGCCGCCGGCGAGAAGGTGTTCGTCAACCCGCGCAATGCCGCCGCCGGCAGCCTGCGCCAGCTCGACTCGCGCATCACCGCCAGCCGCCCGCTGGCCTTCTACGCCTATGGCGTGGGGGTGGGTGGCGAGCAGCTCGGTGGCTCTCACTTCGGTCGCCTCAATCAGCTCAAAGAGTGGGGGCTGCCGCTCAGTCCCGAGGTGAAGCTCAAGGAGGGGGCCGCCGGTTGCCAGGCGTTCCACGACGACATCCTGGCGCGCCGCGGCGAGCTCCCCTACGAGATCGACGGCGTGGTCTACAAGGTGGATGCCATCCCCCTGCAGGAGGAGCTCGGGTTTGTGGCGCGGGCGCCGCGCTGGGCCACCGCCCACAAGTTCCCGGCCCAGGAGGAGATGACGGAGCTTGAGAACGTCGAGTTCCAGGTCGGCCGTACCGGCGCCGTGACCCCGGTGGCCAAGCTCAAGCCGGTATTTGTCGGCGGTGTCACAGTCTCCAACGCCACCCTGCACAATGCCGACGAGATTGAGCGCCTTGGCGTGATGATCGGCGACACCGTGATCGTGCGCCGGGCCGGGGACGTGATCCCGCAGATCGTGGCGGTAGTGGAGGCGCAGCGCCCGGCGGATGCCCGCGCGATCCTGTTCCCGACCGAGTGTCCGGTGTGCGGCTCGGCGGTGGAGCGGCTGGAGGGAGAGGCGGTGACCCGCTGCTCCGGCGGCCTGTTCTGCGAGGCGCAGCGCAAGGAGGCGATCAAGCACTTCGCCGCCCGCCGTGCCATGGACGTGGACGGCCTTGGCGACAAGATAGTGGAGCAACTGGTGGACAAGGGGCTGGTGAAGACCCCGGCGGACTTGTTCAGCCTCAACGCCATTCAGCTGGCCGGGCTCGAGCGGATGGGGCAAAAGTCGGCCCTCAATCTGGTGGCCGCCATCGATGCGGCCCGCAGCACCACGCTGCCCCGCTTCCTGTTTGCGCTGGGGATCCGCGAAGTGGGGGAGGCGACCGCCTTGAACCTCGCCAACCACTTCCTCACTTTGGACGCCCTGCGCGCCGCCTCGGTGGAGCAGTTGCTGGAAGTGGCCGACGTGGGGGACATAGTGGCCAAGCACGTCTACTACTTCCTGCGCCAGCCCCACAACATCGAGGTGCTGGAGGCTCTGCTGGCCGCTGGTATCCACTGGCCTGCCATCGAGAAGAAGGAGGCAAGCGAGCAGCCCTTTGCCGGCAAGACCTTCGTGCTGACCGGTACCCTCACCACGCTGTCGCGCAACGACGCCAAGGCAGCGCTGCAGGCGCTAGGGGCCAAGGTGGCGGGCTCGGTGTCGGCCAAGACCGATGTGCTGGTAGCGGGGGAGGCGGCAGGCTCCAAACTGGTCAAGGCCCAGGAGCTCGGCATCACAGTCTGGAGTGAAGAGGAGCTGCAACAGGCGTTGCAGGGCTGAGTCGCAGCTTCAATCAGATAAACAAAGAACCCGGCATGGCCGGGTTCTTTGTTATGGGGGCACTGATCAGTGCTCAATCACGCCAGAGGATCTTGTAGCGCCACTTGTCCGGCAGGGTGAGTTGCCAGCGGGCCAGTTCGCTCTTGCTGAACACATACTCGCCACGCAGGGCGGCGCGCGGTGCCAGGGTTTTGGGCTGGGCACCCGCCAGGATGGCGTTGACCAGCTCGGCCGCCTTGGCCCCCTGATCGCGGCCATCCAGCACCAGGCCACCGATGGCCTTGCCCTTGCCCACCGAAAATTCCCAGAAACAGAACAGCGGCACCGGGCTGTGGGCGCTGGTCCACTCCAGCAACCTGTTCTCATCCACATGGCGGCCCTGTTCGTCGCTGAGGGTGTGGTAGAGGCCGATAAAGATGGCTTCATAACCACTCTGTTTGGCATTGAGCACGGCCTCCTGCCACAGGCTGTAGTCGCCGATGAGCTGGCTGTTGACCCGGGTCTGGCCGACCCGCAGCTCGGTCTGGGTCTTGAACTCATCCTCGATGGCGGTGAGCGCCACATTGCTCGAGTCAAACAGCACCAGTGCCTTCTTGATCCCCCCCATCAGCTGGCTCATCTCGCTGATGTTGCGTTTGAGCAGGGGGCGCTCCAGCACGCCGGTGATCTTGGGGTGGCCGACCAGCCCCTTGTGGCGCGGGTTCTCGTTCATGCCGAGAAACACCACCGGGGTGCCGAGGGAGGCGATGTCGCTGGCCAGGTAGTTGATGGCGTTGTCATCGCCGAGCACCACCAGATCCGGTTTCACCTGGCGATAGTAGGCGAGCGCCTGCTCGGCTATCTGATCGAACTCCTCGGCGGGGCGGCGTTTGGTATCCATGTAGAAGTGGCTGATGTGGTGGTCGCCCTTGAGGTTGGCGGCCAGGCTGGCGTTGTAGCTCTGATCCCACAGGTATTCGGGGTGGTAGCTGCTGATCACCAGAATCTCGGCCGCCCACAACCGCAACGGGAGGGCACACAGCAGCAGTAGCAGCAATAGCGGGTTGGTCATGTCGCTTCCCATCGAACAAGAGGAGTTGTCCTTCATTATGTCCATCTTGGTGCAAACCTGTCCCGGTCAATTACTGTCGGAAGGGAAATCTTTTTCCCTCTGGCCGGTATCGGGCGCCAGCCCGCATCAGGCTTGAATTGGGTCTTGTATGGGGCCGTTTGTGACTGGTCGGGAACTGCGCCACTCGCCTCAAAACCTGTTCTGGATCAAGAAATACGGTCACGCTTTGGTGCCTAATAGACACCACATATAGGGCTGCATTCGTTTTTAATCCCTATATGTTGTGTTATTAAGCTGTGTACAAGCTGTTCCCTTCTCATCGTCAGCCCTGGCTTGTCAAGCCTCGGCTGAATTTATTTGCGCCGAGGACGAGGCGTGGAGAAGGGGGCCAAACAAGGGTAAGCCGAGGGCGAGAGCCTGGCCTTTTTAACGGGGAAAATCCATGAAACCGGTTGTGATCAAACGTGATGGATGTCGCGCACCATTCAATGCCCAGCTGATTGCCGAGGCGGTGGGCCGAGCGGCAGAAGCGGTCAATCAGGCCAGTCCGGCGCTGGCCGAGCGCATTGCCGCCGCCGTCACCCAGGAGCTGGAAGGACGGGGGGAAGTGGACATCCACGAGATCCAGAACCGGGTCGAGAACCACCTGATGGCTTCCGACGACAAGGCCATCGCCCGTGCCTACATCGAATACCGTCACGACCGGGATCAGGCCCGCGAGGCCCGCGGCCGGCTGGCCCAGGAGATCCGCGGCCTGGTGGAGCAGACCAACGCGGCCCTGCTCAACGAGAACGCCAACAAGGACTCCAAGGTGATCCCGACCCAGCGTGACCTGCTGGCGGGCATCGTCGCCAAGCATTACGCCACCAGTCACATGCTGCCCCGCGATGTGGTGCAGGCCCACGAGAGCGGCGATCTGCACTTCCACGATCTCGACTACTCCCCCTTCTTCCCCATGTTCAACTGCATGTTGATCGACCTGAAGGGGATGCTGACCCACGGCTTCAAGATGGGCAACGCGGAGATCGACACTCCCAAGTCCATCAGCACCGCCACCGCGGTCACGGCCCAGATCATCGCCCAGGTGGCGAGCCACATCTATGGCGGCACCACCATCAACCGCATCGACGAAGTGCTGGCTCCCTATGTGACCATCAGCTGGGAGAAGCACCGGGAAGTGGCGCTGGAGTGGGGCATCGGCGATGTGGATGCCTACGCCATGGCCCGCACCGAGAAGGAGTGCTATGACGCCTTCCAGTCGCTGGAGTACGAGGTGAACACCCTGCACACCGCCAACGGTCAGACCCCGTTCGTCACCTTCGGCTTTGGCCTCGGCGACAGCTGGCAGTCACGCCTGATCCAGCGCGCCATCTTGAGCAACCGCATCGCCGGCCTTGGCAAGAACAAGAAGACCGCCGTGTTCCCGAAACTGGTGTTCGCCATCAAGGATGGCCTCAACCACAAGCAGGGCGATCCCAACTACGACATCAAGCAGCTGGCGCTGGAGTGCGCCTCCAAGCGGATGTACCCGGACATCCTCAACTACGACCAGGTGGTCAAGGTGACCGGCTCCTTCAAGACCCCCATGGGTTGCCGCTCTTTCCTCGGTGCCTACGAGGAGCACGGCGAGCTGGTCCACGAAGGGCGCAACAACTTAGGGGTGGTAAGCCTCAACCTGCCGCGCATCGCCCTGAAATCCCGCGATGAAGCGGACTTCTGGGACAAGCTGGACGCCGCCCTGCGGGTAGCCAAGACCGCACTGATGTACCGCATCAAGCGCCTCGACGGGGTCAAGGCCCGGGTCGCGCCCATCCTCTACATGGAAGGGGCCTGCGGGGTGCGCCTGAAGGCGGACGACAATGTCAGCGAGATCTTCAAGAATGGTCGCGCTTCCATCTCCCTTGGCTACATCGGGGTACACGAGACCATCAACGCCCTGTTTGGCGATCAGGTGCATCTGTTTGACAGTGCCGAGCTGCAGCAGAAGGCCATCGCCATCATTGCACGGCTCAAGGCGGCCACCGACGAGTGGAAGGAGGAGACCGGCTACGGCTTCAGCCTCTACTCCACCCCGAGCGAGAACCTCTGCTCGCGCTTCTGCCGCATCGACGCCAAGGAGTTTGGCGTGGTGGCGGGGGTGACCGACAAGGGCTACTACACCAACAGCTTCCACCTCGACGTGGAGAAGCAGGTCAATCCGTATGACAAGCTGGACTTCGAGGCGCCCTATCCGCCCATCGCCAGCGGCGGCTTCATCTGCTACGGCGAGTACCCCAACATCCAGCACAACCTGGAAGCGCTGGAGAACGTCTGGGACTACAGCTATGACAAGGTGCCCTACTACGGTACCAACACCCCCATCGACGAGTGCTACGACTGCGGCTTTACCGGCGAATTCGAGTGCACCTCCAAGGGCTTTACCTGCCCGCGCTGCGGCAATCACGACCCGGCCAAGGTGTCGGTGACCCGCCGTGTCTGCGGCTACCTCGGCAGCCCGGATGCGCGCCCCTTCAATGCGGGCAAGCAGGAAGAGGTGAAGCGCCGCGTCAAACATATGTAGGCCGAGCCCTCACCCTAGCCCTCTCCCAAAGGGAGAGGGAACCATCCGAGGTGCTGTTGGCGCCGCTTTGCACCCTTCTCCCCTCGCGGGAGAAGGGCTGGGGATGAGGGGCCGCAATAGAGAGAGAAGATGCACTACCACCAATACTACCCGGTCGATGTGATCAACGGCCCCGGTACCCGCGCCACCCTGTTCGTCTCGGGTTGCGAGCACCAGTGTCCCGGCTGCTACAACCAGAGCACCTGGCGGCTCGATGGCGGCAAGCCGTTCGATGAGGCGATGAGCGATCGCGTCATCGCGGATCTCAACGACACGCGCATCAAGCGGCGCGGACTGTCGCTCTCCGGCGGCGATCCGCTCCACCCGGCCAACGTGCCCCAGGTGCTGGCGTTGGTGCGGCGGGTGCGTGCCGAGTGCCCCGGCAAGGACATCTGGTGCTGGACCGGCTATCTGCTTGGCGAGCTCAGCCCGGCCCAGCGCGAGCTGGTGGCCTTGCTGGACGTGCTGGTGGACGGCAAGTTCGAGAAGGGGCTGGCGGATCCCGGCCTGCTCTGGCGCGGCAGCAGCAACCAGGTCATCCACGACCTCAACGCCTGGCGGGAAGGGGGTGAGCGCATTACCTGTCTGGTTTGCAGTTGAAGCCAGGGATGTTTATGGTTAGCCCATTGCTATCCCTGTGACATCGTTGACGAGGAAATCCGAGATGAACAATCTGCTCAAGATCCTGCTGGCCATCTTTCTGCCCCCGGTCTGTGCCTTTCTTCAGGTGGGCTTCAGCCTGCATTTTCTGATCAACATAGTGCTGACCCTGCTCGGCGGCCTGCCCGGCATGGTGCATGCGCTCTGGCTGGTGGTCAGCGACAAGCGCGGCTGACGTTGAGCCGCTTTGCCAAAAGCCAACCCGATGGGGTTGGCTTTTTTTATGCTGCTCAAACGGGTTCCGATTGTTACAGTAACGGGCCGGCAACCCTGCCGGGGAGGGGTGACCCCTCTGGTCTGACTCAACAAGGAGTGTTGAATGGGTTTGAAGGTCTTGCTGCTGGGCACTGTGCTCGGTCTGTTGGGGGGCTGTGCCAGCCCCAGTCCTACCGTGAAACTGAACCAGCCGCCGCTGGAGGTGACCATGGCGGAGCTTGGCAAATATTGGGTGCAGGATGGCGAGGTGCCCCCGTTTGAACCGGTGGGTGGCGCGCCAGCCAAGCTGCCCGTCAAGGGCTATGTGGAGATCCGTTATCTCATCGACTCCAACGGCAATCTGTTCAGCCCAGAGATTGTGGCCTCGGAGCCGCCCGGTGTGCTGGACCTGATCGCCCTGTCGGGACTGGCCAAGACCCGCTATCGAGTGTCGGAGCAGAACCCGCAGGCCATTCCGGTACGAGTGGTGGGTCGCTACGAGATTGAAGTGGAGTAATGAGCAACCCCGGCCAGGCCGGGGTTGCTGTTTACTGCTGCTTGCAGTCGTTGTAGACGCTCTGCCACTCGCCATCCTTGTCGCGCATTTCGACAAAGCCTTCATCTCCCTTGTTCCACCAGACGGCCTCATGGTCGTCGGTGTAGCGGGCGCCGGAGGCGGAAACGCTCTGCGGCAGGGTGTAATCCTTGCCGTCTGGCAGCGCCAGCTTGACGAAGTTCAGGCTCTGATCGGAGAGGGCGAAGTAGCGTACCTGCACCCGTTGGCCCTGTTCACACAGATAGGTGACGGGGTCGCCACCGGTCACGCTCAGGGTGCCGGCGCCGCGTTCGCAGGCGCTCAGCAGGGTCAGGCTCGTGATGCCCAGCAGCAGAAGGTTGGCGTGCTTCATGTTGATTCTCCATCGGTGTCATCCGGGCGTGATCCTAACAGCTTGCCAAAGGGGCGCAATGCGCCTCGACCCGGCTTGCGTCGATATGCGTCCATGGGCGTCAAAAGAAGCGCTAATGAGCAGCGGCTCAATGCAGGCCGAGTCTGGCCTCGAAGGCGCGCACCAGCGCCTCGTAGGTGCCGTTGTTGCGGATCTTCTGCAGCCCCTCCTCGAAGCGCTTGGCCATTGCCTCACCCTGAGGGTGGGCGCGAGAGAAGGCGAGCCAGAAACCGTCGGTGGAGATCTTGCCCACCTTGACCACCTTCCCGCTCAGCTGCTTTTGCTGGATCTTGAGGTAACCCGGCATCTCGTTCATCAGGATGTAGTCGACCCGGCCGCGCACCAGCATCTCAATGATCTGGGCGTCGGACTTGGCCTGGAAACGGGTGATCCTGGGGTTTTCCATGAAGTCGGTGGGGTAGGTGTAGCCGAGGGTGATGCCCACCGTCTTCTGTTCCAGCGAGGTGAGCTTGAGATCCCGGCGCGGTTCGCGGGCCAGGGCGAAGATGGCGAGATCCTCCTCGAACATGGGGGTCTCGTGCCAGAAGTACTGGTAGCGGTTCTCCTCGGTGATGGTGGCATCGAAGCAGCCGAGCACCTTGTCGCTGCGTGCCTCGTACATGCAGCGGGCGAAGGGGATGGTGCGAAACTCGACGTCGACCCCCTCGGCGGCGAAGGCAGCCTTCACCAGCTCGGGGGCCAGCCCCTGCGGCTGACCGCTCTGCTTGTCGAGGGCGCAGTAGGGGGCCCAATCATCCTCGGCGGCAATGAGCACCTGCTCTGCCCGGGCACAGGTGATCCCCAGCAGCAGAGTGATTGCCAACCAGTGGATGTATGCTGCTCGTGCCATGGTCTCTCTCCTGTTGCCGACTGCCCTAGCAAGCATAGTTGCTGGGGCTGGCCGCAGGTGCCGCCAAACGGAAGGCAAAAAAACGCCCCGGTAGGCATAGCGGGGCGAAAGGCAGCACATCCTTGAGCTAACAACAGGGGGTCAATAACCGAACCGAGTAGCCTCGAAGCGGTTAAGCAGTCGGTGGATGAGGTAACAGGCCAGCAGGGTGGCGACGATGGCAAACAAGATGCTGCTGACCCGGTAGAGGGCGCTGAACACCAGATCGTTGCCCGGCGTCAGGTATTGGCCGAACAGGATGCCGAGGGTGGTGAGGGCGCCGAAGCCGACCCCGGAACCGCTCGCCTCCTTCACGTGGGCATGGCTGAACAGCATGGCGCCGAGCCAGAGCATGGGGGCGACCAGCAACAGCAGTCCCGACCAGTCGTAGAGCACCAGCTGGCTGACCAGGCCGAAGCTCACCCCGAGCAGGGTGCCCATGGCCCGTTTGCGGGCATAGCTCAGGGCGCCGTCCCAGTGCATGGGGAAGAGCACCAGCAGGGTCGTGGCCTGGGCCGACATGGAGTCCCGCAGATCGAAGATCTGGAACACCATGAAGGAGAGGGTGGCGATGCTGGCGCCAAGCAGCGCCTCGTGCCGCATCCGGTGCGGTGCCTTGGGGGAGGGGGCCGGTTTGGGGCGCTCCTCCACGTCCGGGATAAGCGCCGTCATCAGGTAGGCGATGAGCACCGACAGCACGCTGGCCCACAGGTTGCTGAAGATGAGGTCGTTGAGATCGGTCTGCGGGTAGCTGGCAAAGTGCAGCATGATGCTGAGACTCAACACCCCGTTGGCACCGAACAGGAACAGGCTGCCCCGCGACATGGCGGCGAAGCGGTAGAGAAACAGCAGGAAGGCGATGGGAACCATCAGGCCGGGATGGCCGCCAAACAGCCCCCCCAGCAGCCCCACTTCCAGCCCGCAGACCACGGCGGCGGCGATCAGCTGGCGGGCGGCATGGCCGTTCATCACCGGCACCATGCCCAGCAGCAGTACCGGCGTGACGGTGTAGAAGACGCCGTAGTTCCAGCCGAACAGCTTGCAGAGCAGAAAGCCGGTGGTGCTGCCAAAGGCGATGCGCAGGCATTGGCGCAGTTCGTTGGCGGTGAGGGGCCTGTGCCACAAAGTCATTGCCGTCACCTCAGTAGATGTAGTGCAGCAGGCTGAGCAGGCGGATCTGGGCGCGGGCCAGCAGTCCGGTCAGGGCGTTGTCGGGCAGCAGCTGCACGGTGGCGCGGGCACCGGCCGGCAGATGGGCGGGCAGCTGTTCCAGCGCCAGGTGCAGGCGCAGACGCTGGGCGTCGCGCACCCAGCGATCCGACTCGGTGGGGCTGGCCAGGAGGCCGTTGGCATCGAACTGGCCGGCGCTGACCCCGGCATCCAGGCTGGTGACCCGGGCCGGATAGAGGCGACCCGGCTCGCCATCGAAGGCGACCAGTGCCTGGCTGTCCTGATTGACGTGGCGCAGGCTCTTCTCGCGAAAATCGGCGATCACGTCCACCTGCTCGGAGACCAGCGCCAGCAGCGGTGCGCCCGCCGCGGCGAAGCTGCCCGGCTTGAGCTGCAGGTTGGTGATGATGCCGTCCTGGCTGGCGTGCACCCGGCTGTAGGCGAGGTTGAGCTCGGCCTGGGCGAGGCGGTTGCGGGCCTGGCGCAGCAGCAGGTTGTCGTCGCCGGGCAGACCACGGTTGACCCGGGCCTGGGTCATGCGGGCCTTGCTGGCCAGCAGGTTGGCCTGGGCGGTGCGAAACGCACTGTCGGCGTCATCCTTCTGCTGCTCGGAGACCATGTGGCGGCGATAGAGGGCGTCGATGCGCTCGGCCTCCCGCAGCTTGAGGGCAGCCTGAGTCTGCAGCGAACTGAAGTCGGCGCTGGCGGCATTGAGGGTGGCATCGAGCTGGCGATTCTGCTGCTCGGCCTGGGCCAGGGCGAGGCGGGCCTGCTCCACCGCCAGTTCAAAGGGGGCGGGATCGAGCACGAACAGCAGATCGCCCTGCTTGACGTGCTGGTTGTTGCCGACGGCCACCTCGACCACCTTGCCGCTGACCTGGGGCGCCATCTTGGTCACGACGCGGGTCGCCATGGCTTGCGGGGTGAGCGGCATCTTGAGGTCGGCCAGCAGGAAGTAGGCAAAGACCAGTACGAAGGCGCCCATGGCCCATTTTATCCAGAGCTTGAATTGTTGATCCGGGGTCATTTCACTCTCTCTCTTCACTCTGTGCACTGTGCACCTATCTTGCCGAGGGCATTGGCGCAGATGCGGTGCACGATATCTTCAAACTGTTCCAGCTCCCGCTGGCTGATGCCGGCGAGCAGCTCCCGGCGTATCTCCATGATGCGATCTTCAATCTGGTCGAGCAGCGCCTTGCCGGCCGGAGTCAGGGTGACGATGCGGGCTCGCTTGTCCTGACTGCAGCAGTGGCGCTCCACCAGCCCCTGCTCTTCCAGCTGGCCCAGGGTGCGCATCAGGGAGGGCAGTTCGATCTCCAGCGCTTCGGCCAGGGTCTTCTGGCTGAGGTGGCCACCGAGCCGGCTCAGTTTCCACAGCGCCGTCCAGCGAGGATGGGTGAGGCCGAGGGGGGCCAGCTCGAGATCGGCCACGGTGCGCCACAGCCGATGCAGTCGGCCGACCCGTTCGGCGAGGGACAGCTCGCGCAGCATTTCCAGATCCTTCATCATGAGACTCTCCATTTACTTAGCTTGCTAAGCATTGTAGTTGTTTAGCAGGCTAAGTAAATAGTGTGATCGCGATCTTGTTTATGAAAATTGGAGGTAGGTTTCTTATGGATCTTGCTTGCTGGGTTTGAATGTCCTGTTGGCAGCCACCCGTGTCTGCCGCGAGCCTATTTGGGTGAACCATTCCCACCATGGGCCGGTGAAATAACCAAATCATGTCACCGAGCGTGCTGAAAATAGCCTTCGAATAGCCATGGCCGATAATGTTGGTGGCAGAAAAATATTATCTGAATTCGGCAGGCTGTTTTTTATCCACTAATATTGATGGGTCAGCTAAACAGGGAGACGATAGCTGTGGAACGATATGAATCGGGTGACCCCTATTTCTCCATCGAGAGCCTGTTGGTGGAGGTGGAATATGTTGCCGATGGCCATTATGGTCTCAGCCTGGAAAGTACCGAAATCTGTCATGAATTTGACCCTGCCAATATTCCACTGTTATTAGCCGAATAGTTTTTCGGTTGGTGTCATGAGGCCGTCATCATCATCTGATGGTCTGTTGCAGGGCCTGCTTGTATCGGCTCAAACGCTCCCCTGAGGCAGGCACGGCCTGCCATGGGCAGATCATCCTTGCGGGCATCGGCGTGATCGCCCGCCCGCAATCTTCCTGGTGTCTCTTCCGGTCTGCGGCGGTTTATCCGATTGGGATTTGCCGATCTTGAGATCGCCACGCAATCCTTGCCGGTGATCAATCGAAATAGCATCGAGCGGGGCAAGCATGGTTTCCCATTATTGAGATGTATGCCGCCCATTATTTAATCGTTATTTGATAATGGCCCCATCAAGAGCCTGTTGGCATTGAGGGATGAGGGCTCACCGGTTTGATTGGCGCGGCACAATAGTGCGCCTGAATAATGCCAATGACAGGCCGGGCGGCATCCTTTGCCAGCCATAACGTTTAAGAATTTAATGTTTTTATATGCCTTTGCAGACAGGCTAACCGACAGGGGGAAGAGAGATAGCTAGAGTGGCGCCACACCACACGCTGGAGCATAACAATGAAAAACCTCTCTACCCCACAGACCCGGATCGCGCTGTTTGGCGACCGACAGATTGCCGGCATGCCCATGATGATCTTCCTCGGGCTTGCTACCTGCGTACTCTTCTCGGGCTGGAATGGATCCTTGCCACTCGGCATGGTCGGCGCGCTGGCATTGATGTTCGTGCTCGGCACCCTGCTGACCGAGCTGGGGGAGCGCATCACCCCCATCCGTGAATACCTGGGGGGTGGCACCATACTCGCCATCTTCGGCGGCGCCGCCCTGTTTGAATACCGGATCCTGCCCGTCGAGGCGGGCCAGGTGATCATCGGCTTCATGAAGGAGGGGGGCTTTCTCAACTTCTTCATCGCCAGCCTGGTAACCGGCTCGGTGTTCGGCCTGAGCGGCGCCCTGCTGAAAAACGCCGCCATGCGCTACTTGCCGGTGATCCTGGGGGGCGTCGCGCTGGCGCTGCTCAGCGTCGGTCTGGTGGGCGCCCTGATGGGGTATGGCTTCAAGAATGCGGTGCTGCTGATCGGTCTGCCCATCATGGGGGGCGGCATGGGAGCCGGCGCCGTGCCGCTGGTGGAGATCCTCTCCGGGCCGCTGCAGATGTCGAGCGCCGATCTGCTGTCGCGCATGGTGCCGGCGGTGGTGATCGCCAACACCCTGGCCATCCTGGTGGGGACCTTGCTGGCCCGCCTTGGTCGCCGCTACCCCTCCCTGACCGGCAACGGCAAGCTGATGATAAAAGAGAGTGCCGCTGGCGTGGCCGAAGAGAAGGTGCAGGCGCCGACGCTGGAGAGCCTGGGTCTCGGGCTCTTCATCAGCTCCAGCATGTTCGTGCTGGGCTCATTGCTCGGCAACTTCATCCCCATGCATCCCTTCGCCCTGATGATCCTGGCGGTGGCCGTCATCAAGGTGAGCGGCCTGCTGCCCCGCCGTTACGAGCAGGCGGCGGCTGACTGGTACCAGTTTGTGGTCAGCAACCTGACTCCCTCTCTGCTGGTGGGGATCGGCGTCGCCTACACCAGCATCCCCGAGCTCATCAGCGCCTTCTCCGTCAGCTACTTCGTGCTGGTGCTGGTGACCGTGGTCAGCGGTGCCCTGGGGGCTGCGCTGGTGGGCCGAATGATCGGCTTCTATCCCATCGAGGCGGCCATCACCGGCGGTCTGTGCATGGCCAACATGGGGGGCACCGGTGACGTGGCAGTGCTCTCGGCGGCCCAGCGCATGACGCTGATGCCGTTTGCCCAGATCTCTTCCCGTCTCGGGGGGGCCGTCATGCTGATCCTGGCCACCCTGCTCATTTCGCTGCTGGCATAAGGAACAAGATAATGAACGACATCATGATGGGTACCAGCCTGCCCTATGCCGAGCGCAAGCGACAGGGACTGATGGGGCGCATGCCCCACAAGGAGGAGTCGCTGGCCCAGCAGCGGCGCCGCATCTACCGGCTGGTTTCGGCCATGCAGAGCCCGTTTGATCAGCACCTGCTGCTGCGCCAGCTGCAGGAGGACAACCCGGTGCTGTTCTACGAGCTGGTGCGCCACCACCTGCCCGAGCTGTTGCCCATCATCTATACCCCGGTGGTGGGGGAGGCGTGCCAGCGCCACAGCGACCTTTATCTGCGCAGCCACGGCCTCTACCTCTCCTGGCACGACCGGGACGAGCTGGATGACATCTTCGCGGCGGTGGAGCAGGAGGTGGACGTCATCGTCATCTCCGATGGCGAGCGGGTGCTGGGGCTCGGCGATCTCGGCATCGGCGGCATGGGGATCTGCATCGGCAAGCTGGCGCTCTACTCCGCTGCCGGCGGTATCAACCCGGCGCGCACCTTGCCGCTGTGTGTCGATGTGGGCACCAACAACCCCGAGCTGCTGGAAGATGACTCCTACCTCGGCTGGCAGGCGCCGCGGGTGGATGGCGAGCCTTACTACCACTTCATGGACAAGGTGGTGGCCGCTATTCGCAAACGCTGGCCCCAGGTGGTGCTGCAGTTTGAAGACTTTGCCGGCAAGCATGCCGCCAATCTACTGGCCCGCTACCGCGATGAGCTGTGCATGTTCAACGACGACATCCAGGGCACGGCGGCGGTGGCGTCGGCCTGCGTGCTGGCGGGCCTGCAGCAGGCGGGCAGTACACTGGCCGATACCCCGGTGCTGATCGTCGGGGCCGGCTCGGCCGGCTGCGGTATCGCCGCCATGCTGGCCCAGTTGGCGGGCGGTACGGAGCGGGTGCAGCTGTTTGATCAGGATGGCCTGGTCTGCCAGGACCGCGCCGGGCTCACCCCGGCCCAGCAGCCGTTCGCCCGCCCGGCGGCGGAGGCGTGCCACTCCTTGGCCGCGCTCATCGAGCGGCTGCGCCCCGGGGTGCTGATCGGAGTGAGCGGTCAGGGCGGTCTGTTCGACGAGGCGGTGTTGACGGCCATGGGGGAGGTGTGTGAGCGGCCGGTGATCCTGCCGCTCTCCAACCCCACCCGCAGCGCCGAGGCGACCCCGGCCCAGGTGTGGCAGGCGACCGGCGGGCGCGCTCTGCTCGCCACCGGCAGCCCCTTCCCGCCGGTGACGGTGGACGGGGCGGCGCGAGTGGTCTCCCAGTGCAACAACGTCTATGTGTTCCCGGGCATTGGCCTCGGGGCCAGTGCGGTCAAGGCGCGGCGTATCAGTGACGGCATGCTGCGGGCGGCGGTGCAGGCAGTGGGCGCCTATCCACTGGCCGAAGGGCGGCTGCTGCCTCCCATCGAGCAGGTGGGGGAGGTGGCCCGCGCCGTGGCGAGAGCGGTGGCACTGTGTGCCCGTGCCGAGGGGCTGGCGGATTTTGCCGGCGATCCCGCACCTTTGATTGACCAGACCTGGTGGCGCCCGCACTATTGGTCCGCGTCCTGATGTTGCAAGGCTAATCGATGAAACTGCGTCACCAACTGGTCACCCTCTCCCTGGGCCTGTCACTGCTCCTGATCGTCATCCTGGGCAGCCTGCTGGCGCTCTTTATTCGCCACCTGCTGGAAGTGAACCTGGAGGAGAAGGGGGGGGACCTGGCGCGGGTGCTGGCGGCGGACAGCCGAGTGGTACAGGCGCTGGAGTGGGGCAGCGATCCGGGTCTGCGGGACTATGTGCAGGGGATCTGCAGCCGCACCGACGCCGCCTACATGGTGGTGACCGATGAGCACGCCCGCCGGCTGAGCCACCCCTCTCCGGAGCTGGTGGGCGGTCTGTTTCGCGGCGAGGATATCTGGCCCTCCCTCAACGAGCGCAGCAGCTACTGCTCCAAGGACGTGGGCACCCTGGGGCCGGCCATTCGCTGCTTCGCCCCGGTGATCGGGGCGGACGGGCGTGCCATCGGCGCCGTGGTGGTGGGCTATCTGATGCAGACGGTGGAGGGCATCTATCTGGATCGGATCGCCCTGCTCATCAGCGCCATCGGCGCCGTGCTGGGTTGCGGCCTGTTGCTGGCGCTCTGGATCCAGCATCGGCTGCGGCGCACCCTGCTGGATCTGGAGCCGGAGACCATCGTCAACCGCTTCGTGCTGCAGGAGCTGGTGCTGGAGCACATCTCGGAGGGGGTGATCGCCCTCGACAGCCAGGGCCACATCCGCATGCTCAACAGCGCCGCCTTTTACCAGCTGCGCCTGCCCGGCACCGGTCGCCACTCCCTGCTCGGCCAGCCGCTGGCGGAGCTGTCGCCGCCGCTCGCCCCCGCCCTGACCCAGCTCGAGACCGAGCTCGGCTTCACCGTGCACGGCGAGTCGTTCATCGGGCGCTGGCAGGCGGTGGAGGGCAAGATCCCCGGTCGGCTGCTGATCTTCAGTCGCCCCGAGGTGACCGGCAGCCTCGGCATGCAGGTGACTCACCTGCGCCAGTATGCCGAGATGCTGCGGATGCAGACCCACGAGTTCGCCAACAAGCTCAGCAGCCTCTCCGGTCTGCTGCAGCTGGGCCACGTGGATCAGGCGGTGGAGCTGATCCAGCAGGAGAGCGAGGCGTGCCAGACCATGCTGCACGATCTGCTGCGGGCCATCGAGGACAAGCCGGTGGCCGGGCTCATCCTCGGCAAGTTCAGCCGGGCCCGCGAGCTCGGGGTGGAGCTGGTGCTGGATCCCGATTCGGCGCTGGGCGAGTACCCGGCAGCGGTGTCGGCGGATCTCATCACCCTCATCGGCAACCTGCTGGACAACGGCATCCGTGCCGCCTGGGCCCGGCGCAAGCAGTGTCCACCACGGGTGCTCATCTCCCTCAACGACTTCGGGCGCCGGCTGGTGATCGAGGTGGAGGACAGCGGCGAGGGGGTGGACGAGGCGCTGGCGGACCATCTGTTTGATTACGGCATCAGTCGCCAGACCGGCGATCACGGTGTCGGCCTGTTCCTGGTCAAGGAGACGGTGGCCAGGCGAGGGGGTGTGATAGAATGGCGCCGCACCGCCGAACAGACGACTCTGTTCGGTATCTACTTGAATAAAAACCAATTGGTGTGATCTATGGAGCCCATTTTCACTCTGGTGATCGAGGATGACGAACGGATAGGATCCATTCTGGCCGAGCTGGTCTCCTCCACTCCCGGATTTTCCCTGCTGGGTCGGGCCGAGAGCCTGACCCAGGCCGATCTCATGATGCGCGCGGCCCAGCCACAACTGCTGTTGGTGGACATCTCGCTGCCTGACGGCTCAGGCCTGGAGTGGGTGAACCGGCTGCGCAGCCACAACCGCGAAGCCTACGTCATCATGGTGACCGCCTCCTGCGACGTGGAGACCATCCAGCAGGCCCTCAATCAGGGGGTGCAGGATTACATCATCAAACCGCTGCGGCTGTTTCGCATCCAGCAGAGCCTGGACGAGATCCTCACTCTGCACCGGCGCATCTGCGAGCGCGGTTCCCTCGAGCAGAGCGACCTGGACCGCTTGATGGGCAAGGTGAGACCCCAGGGGCGCGAGGTGCGCGACACCCCCAAGGGGATCGACGCCATCACCCTGCGCCAGGTGCTGGAGCTGCTGGCGGGTGAGCCGGACAGCGCCTTCTCCACCGACACGGTGGCGCTGCGCTTGTCCCTCAGCCGCACCACGGCGCGCCGCTATCTGGAGTATCTGGAGTCTGAGGACCGGGTGGACGTGGATCTCAACTACGGTCAGCGTGGCCGGCCCGAGCGCCGCTACCACTGGCGGCGGGGCAGTTGAGCAGCTGGCCGCACGCAGATCCATGCCAACAAAAGAGGGAGCCTGAGCTCCCTTTTTTGTGTCTGTTGTTGGTGTAAAAACCGGTACGGCAGGCCGCTCAGGCCTCTTCCAGCAGGGCCGGGCGGGCCTTCGGCTTGAACTGGGAGAGCATGACCCCCGCCAGAATGAGACCACCCCCCAGCAGGTGATAGCCGTGAATGGGCTCCCCCAGGCTGATGACGGCGATCAGCGCCGTGCACAGCGGCATCAGGTTCATGAACACCGAGGTACGCTCTGCTCCCATGCAGGCGAGGCCGCGCATCCAGCAGTAGGCGGCGAAGAGCGAGGAGGCGATGCCGGCAAACAGCACCAGTCCCCAGCCTTCGGCGGGCACCGCCAGCGATTCGGCGCAGAGGGCGACCGGGATCAGCAGCAGCACGGCCAGCAGGATCTGTATGTAGAGGTTGAGCCAGGGGCCGAATGGAAGTTGCCAGCGGCGGATCAGCAGGCCATAGAGGGCGTAGCTGGTTGCCCCCAGCAACATCATGCCATCACCCGGATTGATACCACCATGCAGCAGTGCCAGCGGTTGACCCTGACCTAGCAGCCAAAGTACCCCAAACAGCGAGATACTCATGCCGAGCAGCGCCTGTTTGCCCGGCCGCTGGCCAAAGAACAGTGCGCTAGTCAACAAGGTGAGCAGAGGCACTAAAGAGCCTATGACCCCCATGTTGGTGGCCGAGGTGGTGTGGGCGGCGTAGTAGGCGAGGCACTGATAAAGCACCATGCCGAGCAGGGATAGCACCAGCAGCCTGCCGAGCAAGGGACGGATCTCGCCACGGCGACGCCACAGCTGCGGCAGGCAGAAGGGGGTCAGTGCCAGGGCGGCGATCACCCAGCGGTAAAATGAGATGGCGGCGGGATCCACCACCCCAGCGGCGGCCTTGGCCACCACGGTATTGGTGGCCCAGATCAGCACGGCGAGCAGCGGAAACATCAGTGGGTAGAAGAGTCGCATTACAGGCTCCTAATTATCGAGATGGCCAGTCTACCCTTGTCTTTCTGTTATCAAGTAACGTAAAACTGACAGATGATCCCGCATAAAGGACAACTTATGCCATACCTCCCCTATCTGGACCAGGATGCCAAGCTGGCTGCGCCCAATCCGCTCTATCTACGTTATCAGCAGATCCAGGCGGACAGTGCCAGTGCGCCTCACAGCCACCCCTGGGGCCAGCTCAGCCTGATCAGTCTGGGGGTGATGGAGATAGTGCTTGACGATCACCGGCTGGTGGCGCCGGCTGATTACCTCATCTGGGTGCCGGCGGATCTGGAGCACGCCTCCTACAACCAGCAGGCCCTCGACTACACCTCCATCTACGTCAATCACGCCCTGGCGGCGCGGCTGCCGGCCGAGCCCAGGCTGCTGCAGATGACTCCGCTGATCCGCGCCATCCTGGCCGATTTTTGCGATCGCAAGCTGGGCCATATGGAGGATGAGTGGGACGTACGCCAGGCCGAGCTGCTGGTGGAGAAGCTGACCCGCACCCGCTGCCAGGACAGCTACCTGCCCATGAGCCAGGACAAGCTGCTGGCCCCCATGCTGGCGGCACTGCACAGCGACCCTGCCGACCCGCGCACCCTGGCCCAGTGGGCCGAGCAGCTGCACACCACCGAGCGCACCCTGGCCAGGCGCTGCGTGCGGGAATTGGGCATGAATTTCGGCCAGTGGCGGGCCCGGCTCAAGCTGCTCAAGGCGCTGGCCTGGCTCAAGGGGGAATTGCCGGTGCAGGAGATTGGCTGGCGGCTCGGTTACGGCTCCACCTCGGCCTTCATCGCCATGTTCAACCGGGAGCTGGGCTGCTCGCCCCAGCGCTATCGCCAGCAACTGGGCATCGGCGCCGGGCAGGCGGCGCTCTAGCTGCGACCACTCTAAGCAATGAAAAGGGCGCCCGCAGGCGCCCTTGTTGATCACCGGATGGGCTTAGAAGAAGCCGAGCGGGTTGATGTCGTGGCTCACCAGCAGGTTCTTGGTGTTCTGATAGTGGTCCAGCATCATCTTGTGGGTCTCGCGGCCGATCCCTGACTTCTTGTAGCCGCCAAAGGCCGCGTGCGCCGGGTAGGCGTGGTAGCAGTTGACCCAGACCCGGCCGGCCTGGATACCGCGTCCCATGCGCCAGGCCAGGTTGCTGTCGCGGGTCCACAGGCCCGCTCCCAGCCCGTACTGGGTGTCGTTGGCAATCGCCAGTGCATCCGCCTCGTCCTTGAAGGTGGTGACCCCGAGCGCCGGCCCGAAGATCTCCTCCTGGAACACCCGCATCTTGTTCTGGCCCGAGAAGATGGTGGGCTGGATGTAGAAGCCCCCCTCCAGCCCGCTCACCCTGGCCGGGCCGCCGCCGATCAGCATCTTGGCCCCTTCGCCGCGGCCGATCTCCATGTAGCTCAGGATCTTGTCGAACTGCTCGCGCGACGCCTGGGCACCGACCTGGGTGGCGGTGTCGAGGGGGTTGCCCTGCACGATAGTGCGGGCGCGGGCCAGCACCTTGTCCATGAAGTCGTCATAGATGCTGGCCTGCACCAGGGCGCGGGAGGGGCAGGTGCACACCTCGCCCTGGTTGAAGAAGGTCATCAGCATCCCTTCCACCGCCTTGTCGATGTAGCTGCTCTCGTGCTGCATCACGTCGGCGAAGTAGATGTTGGGGGACTTGCCGCCCAGCTCCACGGTAGAGGGGATCAGCTTGTCGGCGGCGCAGCGCAGTATATGGGCGCCCACCTCGGTGGAGCCGGTGAAGGCGAGCTTCTGGATCCGGTTGCTGGTGGCGAGCGCCTGGCCCGCCTCGGCGCCGAAGCCGTTGACCACGTTGACCACCCCGGCAGGCAGGATGTCCTTGATGAGATCCATCATCAGCATGATGGTGACCGGGGTCTGCTCGGCGGGCTTGAGCACGCTGCAGCAGCCGGCCGCCAGCACCGGGGCCAGCTTCCAGGCCGCCATCAGCAGCGGGAAGTTCCACGGGATGATCTGGCCGACTACCCCGATGGGCTCCTTGAAGTGGTAGCTGACGGTGTTCTGATCCAGCTCGGCGGCCGAGCCCTCCTGGGCGCGGATACAGCCGGCGAAGTAGCGGAAGTGATCCACCACCAGTGGCAGGTCGGCGGCCAGGGTTTCGCGCACCGCCTTGCCGTTCTCCCAGGTTTCGGCGATGGCGAGCACCTCGATGTTCTGTTCGATGCGATCGGCGATGCGCAGCAGCAGGTTGCTGCGCTCGGTGACGCTGGTCTTGCTCCAGCTGGCGAACGCCTTGTGGGCTGCGTCCAGCGCCAGCTCGATGTCGGCGGCGTCGGAGCGGGCCACTTCGCAGAACACCTTGCCGTCCACCGGCGAGATGTTTTCAAAGTAGCGGCCGGCGCGCGGCGCCACCCACTCACCACCGATGAAGTTGTCGTAACGGGACTTGAAGCTGACCAGGGCACCTGCCTGACCGGGAGCGGTATAAATCATCTCATCATCCTTTATGTGTGTGGTCCTGACCGAGCTGGCGGGCAACCCGGTTGCTGCTGTGTATCGCAAGGGGCGTGCCAGAGGGTCTGACCAGCACAGCAAAAGTTACAAAAACGTTATCAAACGGGATGTGGCAGCGTATCTTGGTTAACCAATAACCAGGGCGAAGGTGAGGAAACTGTGCCGATTCTGGACAGTGACCGTGACAGTCGTGCCGTTTGTGAACAGGAGGCGTGATGAGCGAATTATCTCAATCCAGTGCCAGCCCGATCGAGCGTTCCTGGCAGCGCTGCCTGAATCAGGGGCTGAGCCGCCGGCAGAGCGCCGAGCTGGACTTGCTGCCCCAGGGGGAGCTGTCGGCCCGTCAGGAGCAGCACAGGGTGCTGATCGCCAGCTTCCAGCGCTTCGTGTTGCCGCTGTTTGGCCAGTTGCTGGCAGGGCGCCCCTGTCGGTTGCTGCTGTGCGATGGCGAAGGCGCCATCCTGGCCGCCAGCGGTGACGACGGCTTCGCTCGCCACGCCGAGCGCATTTTTTTGCGCAGCGGCGCCCGCTGGGGGGAGGCGAGCAAGGGCACCAACGCCATCGGCACCGCGCTGGCCGAGCAGAGCGAGGTGCAGGTGCTCGGCAATCAGCACTTCTTCGCCCAGCACAGCTTTCTCAGCTGCAGCGCCTGCCCGCTGCTCGGGCCGGACGGGCAACTGCTCGGGGTGCTCGACATCTCCACCGACGCGGCCCATCACGATGGCGACATGCTGGGCACGGTGCGGCTGTTGGCCATGACCCTGGAAAACGCGCTGCTGGCGCGCCAGCCGGGCTGGCTGGTGGATCTCGAGCCCCAGAGTCTCTGGTCCGCCCGTCTGCTGCTGGGGGAGGAGGGCGAGCTGCTCGGGGCCAACCGGGCCGGTCGGCTCTGGCTCGGCCAGCACCCCTTCGACGGCAAGCAACTGCTGCGGGATCGGCGTGGCTTGCGGCTGGTGCCGGAGGCTCATCCCGTGGCGACCCTGCCCGGCCTGCCGGCCGATACCGGCGGCTCGCACGGCCGGCAGGTGCCGCTCAAGATGCTGGAGCGCGGCATCTCGCTGCTCATCGAGGGGGAGACCGGCAGCGGCAAGGAGCATCTGGTGCGCGAATTGCACGGGCAGTCGAGCCGGCGGGCGCAACCGCTGGTGTGCGTCAACTGCGGCGCCCTGCCGGCGGAGCTGGTGGAGGCCGAGCTGTTTGGCTATGTCGGCGGGGCCTTCAGCGGTGCTCGCAGCCAGGGCAGCCAGGGCTATCTGCGCGCCGCCCACGGCGGCATCCTGATGCTGGACGAGATCGGCGAGCTGCCGCTGCTGGCCCAGACCCGGTTGCTGCGGGTGCTGCAGGAGCGCGCCGTCACCCCGGTCGGCAGCCACAGACCCGAGGCGGTGGATTTCTGGCTGGTCAGCGCCAGCCATCGGGATCTGGCGGCCATGGTGGCGGCCGGGACGTTCAGGGAAGATCTCTACTACCGGATCTGCGGCTGGCGTCAGCAACTGGCGCCGCTGCGGGCCTGGCCGGCCCGCGAGCGGCAGGCGCTGATCTCGCGCCTGCTCGCCGAGATGGATCCCGCCCTGCGCCTGACCGATGAGGCCGAGGGACAGTTGCTGGCCCACCCGCTGCCCGGCAACGTGCGCCAGCTCAAGCAGGCGCTGGAAGTGGCCTGCGTATTGGCGGAGGGGCAGGGCTGGATTGAGCCTGCCCACCTGCATCTGCCGACCGTGGCGGTGGCACCGGCCGCCACCATGGCGGTGGCGGGCAGTACATTGCGCGAGCAGAACCGGCAACGGGTGCAGCAGACTCTGACAGAGTGCGATGGCAACGTGAGCGAGGCGGCGCGCCGGCTCGGCATCAGCCGCACTACCCTCTATCGGGCGCTGCGGGAGGCAGGCTGAGGGGTTTGTTGCCTGAGCTTTTTCGTGGTTAAGATGGGTCCACAAGAGACCCTTTGATGATTCTTTTGCATGGCATGGAGTGCTTTATGACGCGTACCCGATTTGATTGGCAAGACCCCTTCTTTCTCGATGGCCAGCTCGGCGAAGAGGAGCGGCTCATCCGCGACGCCGCCCGCGATTACTGCCAGGCACGGCTGATGCCCAGGGTGCTGGAGGCGAACCGCCGCGAGCAGTTTGACCGCACCATCATGAACGAGCTGGGGGAGCTGGGGCTGCTCGGCGCCACCCTGCCGGAGCAGTACGGCTGCGCCGGGGTCAATCACGTGGCCTACGGCCTCATCGCCCGGGAGGTGGAGCGGGTCGACAGTGGCTACCGCTCGGCCATGAGCGTGCAGTCGTCCCTGGTGATGCACCCGATCCACGCCTATGGCGACGAGGCCCAGCGCCAGCGCTGGCTGCCGGGGCTGGCCCGGGGCGAACTGGTGGGCTGCTTCGGCCTTACCGAGCCGGACGCGGGCTCCGACCCTGGCTCCATGAAGAGCCGTGCCGAGCGGGTCGACGGCGGCTATCTGCTGACCGGCAACAAGATGTGGATCACCAACTCCCCCATCGCCGATCTGTTCGTGGTGTGGGCCAAGCTGGATGGCGAGATCACCGGCTTCGTGCTGGAGAAGGGGATGGCCGGGCTCTCTGCCCCCAAGATCGAGGGCAAGTTCTCCCTGCGCGCCTCCATCACCGGCGAGATAGTGATGGAGCGGGTCTTCGTGCCAGAAGCGAACCGGCTGGCGGGGGTGAGCGGCCTCAAGGGGCCGTTCGGCTGCCTCAACAAGGCGCGCTACGGCATCGCCTGGGGGGCGCTCGGCGCCGCCGAGTTCTGCTGGCACGCCGCCCGCCAGTACGGGCTGGATCGCCAGCAGTTCGGCCGCCCGCTGGCCGCCACCCAGCTGTTTCAGCTCAAGCTGGCCAACATGCAGACCGAGATTGCCCTCGGCCTGCAGGGCTGCCTGCAGGCCGGGCGCCTGATGGACGAAGGGCGCTGCCCGGTGGAGCTGGTGTCGCTCATCAAGCGCAACAGCTGTGGCAAGGCGCTGGAGATAGCCCGCGTCGCCCGCGATATGCACGGCGGTAACGGTATCAGCGACGAGTTTCACGTCATTCGTCACGTGATGAACCTGGAGGCGGTCAACACCTACGAGGGGACCCACGACATCCACGCCCTGATCCTGGGGCGGGCCCAGACCGACCTGCAGGCATTTGAGTGATGGGGCCCCTTGCCGGCGTGCGCGTGCTGGATCTCAGCCGCGTGCTGGCCGGCCCCTGGGCCAGCCAGCTGCTTGCCGATCTCGGCGCCGACGTGGTCAAGGTGGAGGCCCCCGGGCGCGGTGACGACACCCGCCACTGGGGCCCGCCCGAGCTGGTGGCGGGGGAGGCGGCCTACTTTCATGCCGCCAACCGGGGCAAGCGCTCCATCGCCCTCGATCTGGCCCGTGATCGCGAGACCCTGCTGGCCCTGGTGGAGCGGGCCGACGTGGTGATCGAGAATTTCAAGGTAGGGGGGCTGGCGCGCTATGGCCTCGATTACCCGAGCCTCAAGGCCCGCCGCCCAGCGCTCATCTACTGCTCCATCACCGGTTTTGGCCAGGACGGTCCCTGGGCCCAGCGACCCGGTTACGATCTGCTGATCCAGGGGCTGGGCGGCTTGATGAGCATCACCGGCCAGCCGGACGAGGCCCCCGGCGGCGGGCCGGTCAAGGTGGGGGTGGCGCTTGTCGACATCCTCACCGGCCTCTACGCCACCATCGGCATCCAGGCGGCTCTGCGCCACCGGGAGCGGACCGGGGAGGGGCAGCAGATCGATCTGGCCCTGCTCGACGTGTCGGTGGCGGTGCTGGCCAACCAGGCGATGAACTATCTCGCCACCGGTCAGGCGCCCGGACGCCTTGGCAACGGCCACCCCAATATCGTCCCCTACGACGTCTACCCCACCCGGGATGGCCATCTGATCCTCGCGGTGGGCAACGACGGCCAGTTTGCCGCGTTGGCGGCCCTGCTGGGGGAACCCGGCTGGGCGCAGGACCCGGACTTTGCCAGCAACAGCGCCCGGGTGCGCCAGCGCCACCGGCTCAATGCCTTGATTGCCGAGCGGCTGCTGGCGCGCAGCAGCGCCGAGTGGAGTGCCATGCTGGAGGCGGCCGGGGTGCCGGGCGGCCCCATCCTCACCCTGGATGCCCTGTTCGCCCTCGAGCAGGGGGCGGTGCGTGGCTGGGTGCAGCAGGTGCAGCGCGGCGAGCAACCCTTGCCCACCCTGGCCAATCCGCTGCATCTGTCGGCCACCCCGGTGCGCTACGGGCGCGCCTCGCCGGCGCTGGACGGGGACCGGGATAGCGTGCTGCGCGACTGGCTCGGGCAGGGCTGAACCGATTGCTTTAGACGGGATGCACCCGTCTTCTGCCCTTTGTCCTCTCATCTGCCCCGGTGCTGGAGCCCGGGGCCGTCCCCCGTTATGATGCGCCCCGTCCATTCATCTGTTGAGGAACTTCCCATGGCACAACACATTGGCGCCCTGGCCCTGCTGGTGGCCGATTACGATGCGGCCATCACCTTCTTTACCCAGGGACTGGGGTTCGAGCTGCTGGAAGACACGCCCCTCGACGAGCCGGGCAAACCGGGCAAGCGCTGGGTGCGGGTTGCCCCCAAGGGGGCCCCGGGTTCCGCCCTGTTGCTGGCGCGTGCCGCCACTCCGGAGCAGCGGGCCGCCATCGGCCAGCAGGGGGGCGGCCGGGTGTTCCTGTTCCTCGAGACCGACGACTTCTGGGGCGATTACCAGCGCATGCAGGCGTACGGTGTCCACTTTTGTGAACAGCCGCGTATCGAGGCTTACGGCACCGTAGTGGTGTTCGAGGACATCAGTGGCAACCGCTGGGATCTGCTGCAACTCGCTGCTGCCAACTGAATCTGAAAACGTTTATCATCCCGCCTGTCATAAAGTCATAAAAGTGTCACAGAAAGTTCTAATAATTGGCGCACCCATCTTCACAGAGGAGAGAGAAGGGATATGGCTAAGCGAATTCTGGTGGTCGAGGACGAAGCACCGATCCGCGAAATGCTCTGCTTCGTGCTCGAGCAGAAGGGATATGAAACAGTAGAAGCTGAAGATTTTGCCGACGGATTGGCGAAGGTGCGCGAACCCTACCCCGAACTCATCGTGCTGGACTGGATGATGCCGGGCGGCAGCGGCATCCAGTTCATCAAGCAGCTCAAGCAGGATGAGGTGACCCGCCAGATCCCGGTGGTGATGCTGACCGCTCGCGGCGAGGAAGAGGACAAGGTGCGCGGGCTGGAGGCGGGGGCCGATGACTACATCACCAAGCCGTTCTCGCCCAAGGAGCTCACCGCCCGTCTGCATGCGGTGATGCGCCGCGTCTCTCCCACCTCGGTGGACGAGGTGATCGAGGTGCAGGGGCTCAAGCTGGACCCCGTTTCCCACCGGGTCAGCGCCGAGGAGAAGGCGCTCGACATGGGGCCGACCGAATTCAAGCTGCTGCACTTCTTCATGACTCACCCGGAGCGGGTCTACAGCCGCGAGCAGCTGCTCAACAATGTCTGGGGTACCAATGTGTACGTCGAGGACAGAACCGTGGATGTGCACATCCGTCGCCTGCGCAAGGCCATTGAAGAGACGGGGCACGATCGCTTGATCCAGACGGTGCGCGGCGCAGGCTATCGCTTCTCAACCCGTCTGTAGAGGAAGTTATGTTGCAACCTTATGCCTGGCGGCGCCAGTTGTGGCGAATGGCGTTCTTCTATGCGCCCTTCGCCTTGGTCGGCTGGTTGACGAATACCCTCGCCCTCTGCCTGCTGGCGGCCACCGTGCTGCACCTGGGCTGGCACTATCGCTTCCAGAAGCGGCTGTCGGACTGGCTGTGGCACGATCGCAGCCTGGTGCCCCCCAACGGCAGCGGCAGTTGGGAGTACATCTTCAACGGCATCTACAAGTTGCAGCAGCGCCACCGGGCCCGCCGCCGCGAGCTGGCGGGGCTGATCCGCCGCTTTCGGGAAGGGGCGGAGGCTCTGCCCGATGCGGCCGTGGTGTTTCGCACCGACGGCAGCATCCTCTGGTGCAACCGGCTGGCCGAGCAGCTGCTCGGTTTTCGCTGGCCGGAAGATGCCGGCCAGCACATCGGCAACCTCATTCGCAATCCCGCCTTCGGCGCCTACCTCGGCAAGGGGCAGTATGATGAACCGTTCGAGATGACCTCGCCCATCAACGAGGAGAAGTTTCTCGAGTTTCGCATCATGCCCTACGCCGAGGATCAGGCCATGCTGGTGGTGCGGGACGTGACCCGGCTGCGCAGCCTGGAGAAGACCCGCAAGCACTTCGTCTCCAACGTCTCCCACGAGCTGCGCACACCGCTGACCGTGCTCAAGGGCTATCTGGAGATGACCGAGGAACCGCCGCCGCCCGCCATGTGGGCCAAGGCGCACAAGGTGATGATGGAGCAGACCATCCGGATGGACAATCTGGTCAATCAGCTGCTCACCCTGTCGCGCATCGAGGCGGCGCCGACCGTGGATCTCTCCCACCTGGTGGACATGCCCGCCATGCTGGGGCTGCTGGAGCAGGAGGCGCGGGCGCTCTCCGGCGAGCGGGCCCACCAGATCGAGTTCATGGTGCAGCCCAATCTGTTGGTGCGCGGCGATCAGGATCAGTTGCGCAGCGCCGTCTCCAACCTGGTCTACAACGCCATCCACTACACCCCGGCGGGGCGCAAGATCACGGTGGAGTGGCGCAAGCAGGGGGCGATGGCGCTGTTTGCGGTGCAGGACGAGGGGGAGGGGATCCCGCCCGAGCACCTGGCGCGGCTCACCGAGCGCTTCTATCGGGTCGACAAGGCCCGCTCCCGTCACACCGGCGGCTCGGGGCTGGGGCTTGCCATCGTCAAGCATGCCTTGAGTCACCACGACTGCCAGCTCGACATCGAGAGCCGGGTCGGCCTCGGCAGCCGCTTCAGCTTTCTCATCCCCGGCCGCATGGTGGTGGTGAAATAGTCTTTTCCGGCAAGGGGTTGGCATCAAAAGAGGGCGGCGATGGCGGCCCTTTTTTCATTTGTTAAACAAGCCCGCCATGTCATTAAAGTGTCACATTAAATCCATAAATTTGTCACTGCCAGGTCAGATACTGGCGCCGTCTTGAGAACGGACCTGTCGCCGGTTTGGCGCAGGGAGAGCACGAAACGCGACCAGCCGATCGCAGTGCTCGGGATGTGACCACTTTCGGCCTCAGATTGACGCTTGCCTTCTGCCACCACAGGACTGGAGGAAGAGGGCAGGAAATGACACTCAGCGCATCGTCCGGCGTGGCCGGCGGTGAGCCAAGTTAACCCGTGTTTTGATGGACTGCGTTCTGCAACCTTGGAGAGATTGGATGAAACTCAACAAACTGGCTGGTGTAATCGGATTCACCGCAGCTACCCTGTTTTCCGTCAGCACCCTGGCTGCCGGTGTGGATAAAAACCTGCCGGATTACACTCCGACCAGCGGCATCTCGGGCAACCTGTCCTCTGTCGGCTCGGATACTCTGGCCAACATGATGACCCTGTGGGCCGAAGAATTTAAGCGCATGTACCCCAACGTCAACGTGCAGATCCAGGCCGCCGGTTCCTCCACCGCGCCGACCGCACTGACCGAAGGCGTTGCCCAGTTCGGCCCCATGAGCCGCGCCATGAAATCCGGCGAGGAAGAGGCCTTCGAGAAGCGCTACGGCTACAAGCCGACCGCCATCCGCGTCGCGGTCGATGCCCTGGCGGTGTTCGTCAACAAGGACAACCCCATCAAGGGGCTGACCATGCCGCAACTGGATGCCATCTTCTCCAGCACCCTCAAGTGCGGCGAAGCCAAGGCCGCAACCAAGTGGGCTGATCTGGGTCTGGACGGCAACTGGTCCTCCAAGGATCTGCAACTGTTCGGTCGCAACTCGGTGTCCGGTACCTACGGTTACTTCAAGGAACACGCCCTGTGCAACGGTGACTTCAAGAGCGGCGTGAACGAGCAGCCGGGTTCTGCCTCCGTGGTGCAGTCGGTTTCCTCCTCCCTGAACGGCATCGGCTACTCCGGCATCGGTTACGTCACCTCCGGCGTGCGCGCCGTACCGCTCTCCAAGGATGGCAAGACCTTCATCGAGGCGACCTCTGACAACGCCATCACCGGCAAGTATCCGCTGTCGCGCTTCCTGTACGTTTACGTGAACAAGCACCCGAACAAGCCGCTCTCTCCGATGGAGCAAGAGTTCCTGAAGATGGTGCTCTCCAAGGCGGGCCAGAACATCGTTGCCAAAGATGGCTACGTACCGGTACCGGCCAAGGTGGTCGAAGCCGACCTGAAGAAACTGGGCATCATGTAAGCCGGTTTCCTTTGCCAGACGGGCCCTGCGGGGCCCGTTTTGTTTTTTGGCCGCCGCATGATGGCGGTATGTGACCGCTTTCGCCAGACCGGGTGATTTGTCGACTTGCACCGGACGCCCGCATTTCCGAAAATAGGGCATCTTTATGGTGAAGGACACCTCCATGACATCTCCCCTGTTCAAGCTTGGCCTGGCGGCACTCTGTTCCACCCTGCTCGCCAGCTGTGCCCAGTCTCCCACCGGCCGCAGCCAGATGCTGCTGTTCTCGCCCCAGCAGATGAGCAAGCTGGGGGCCGACTCCTTCGAAGAGATGAAGAAGCAGGAGAAGGTGAGCACGGATGCGAAGATGAACGCCTATGTCTCCTGCGTCGCCAAGGCGGTGACCGCCCAGGTGCCGAGCCAGTACGGCATCACCAGCTGGGAAGTGGTGGTGTTTGACTCCAAGCAGGTCAACGCCTTCGCCCTGCCCGGCGGCAAGATCGGGGTCTACAGCGGCCTGCTCAAGGTGGCCAAGAACCAGGATCAGCTCGCCACCGTCATCGGCCACGAGCTGACCCACGTGCTGGCCCAGCACTCCAACGAGCGGCTCTCCCGCAGCCAGCTGACCGGCCTTGGGCTGGCGGCGGCCGACATCGCCATGGGCAGCAGCGAATACCGCGGTGCCACCATGGCAGCGCTGGGGCTCGGGGTGGAGGTCGGCGTCATGCTGCCCTATGGCCGCGAGCAGGAGAGCGAGGCGGACCGGCTGGGTCTGGATCTGATGGCCCGCGCCGGTTTCAATCCGGCCGAAGCCATTCCCCTGTGGCAGAACATGAGCGCCGCCGCGGGTGGCAATGCGCCGCCCCAGCTGCTCTCCACCCACCCCAGCAACGAGAACCGGATCGCCGAGCTGCAGGCCCAACAGGCTGAAGCCGTGCCGCTCTACGAGCAGGCCCGCGCCTCCGGGCTGGTACCCCAATGCAAGGCATAAGCCTGCGCATGGCGCGGCCCGATGACGCCGCCGCCATGACGGTGATGCAGCGGGCCAGCTGGCTCGCCGCATACGGCGGCGTGCTCGGTGCCGACATGCTGGCCCAGCTGGCGGTGACCGAGCATCTGCAGATCTGGCAGCGCCGGCTGGCGGAGACAGGCCCCAGGCCCATGCTGCTGTGCCAGGACGAGGTGGTCATCGGCCTGCTCTACTGGCAGCCGGAGACGACGGGGGAGTACCCCACCGCCTGGATCCGCGCCTTTTACCTGCACCCCGACCACTGGCGCCAGGGCCACGGCAAGCGGCTGTGGCAGGCGGTGGCGATGCAGATGCGACGCGCCGGCTGCGAAGGCGTCAGATTGTGGCTGCTCGATGGCAACCACATCGGCGAGGGGTTCTACTTGCGCCGCGGCTTCATGTTCGACGGTCAGGAGCGCACCCTGATGAGCCTCGGCCAGCCCTGCCTGCAGCGACAAATGTTTCGTTTGCTTTGATCTCTCTCCCGTTTTTCGCCTCCGGTCACTTTATTTTTTTTGCGAATTAATACAATGTCCCCCTCTGGACAGGCTGAGGTGAGGCGACTCATCGACAAGGGAGTGTGGCATGTATTACGGCTTTGATATTGGTGGCACCAAGATAGCGTTCGCTGTGTATGACGGCGCCTTGAATCTCTGTCACGAGGAGCGCATGAGCACTCCCGGCAATGATTATGAAGGGCTGCAGCAGCTGATCCGCGCGCGGGTCGAACAGGCGGATGCCCGTTTCGGCGCCCGTGGTGCGGTGGGCATCGGCTTTCCCGGCATTCTCAACCGGCACGACCACAGCATAGTGGCGGCCAATCTGCCCTCCATCAATGGCCGCCACCTGGGCGCCGATCTGGCTGAACTGCTGGCGCGTCCGGTCAAGGTGGACAACGATGCCAACTGCTTCCTCTGGTCCGAGGTACATCAGGGGGCGGCGGCGGGAGCCGACAGCGCCCTCGGCGTCACCATCGGCACCGGTATCGGTGGCGCCGTCTATCTGGCGGGCAAGCTCATCCAGGGCCGCAACTGGCTGGCGGGGGAGATAGGTCACTACCCGCTGCCGGCCACCATGCTGATGAAGTACCCCGACCTGCCTCGTCCCCGTTGCGGCTGCGGCCGTCTGGTCTGTTTTGAAACCTATGCCTCCGGCACCGGGCTGGAGCGGCTCTACCACCACTTCCACGGCCAGCGTGCCAGCGGCCACCAGATAGTGGGGCGCTTCGAGGCGCACGAACCCCATGCGGTGGCCACGGTCGACTGCTGGCTCGAAATCATGGCCGCCGGGCTGGCCACCGCCATCTCGGTGGTCGACCCCGACGTGGTGGTGCTGGGGGGCGGCCTGAGCGGCCTGCCCGCGCTCTACGAACAGCTGCCGCTGCGCCTGCCTGGCCATCTGCTGCCCGGGGTTGCCCTGCCCGAGATCCGCGAGGCCCGCTTCGGCGGCGCCGGCGGGGTGCGCGGGGCCGCCTTGCTCAATTTATGAGATCAGATCCGGGGTCTGATCTCCCCAATAAAGGAGTCCATCATGACCTCTCTTGAAATCTGTATCGACAATCTGGAATCCCTGTTTACCGCCCAGGAGGCTGGCGCGAATCGCATCGAGCTCTGCTCTGCGCTGGGGCTGGGCGGCCTGACTCCCTCCTATGGCTTCATGCAGCTGGCGGCGCGCCATGCCACCGTTCCCGTCTACGCCATGATCCGGCCCCGGGCCGGCGACTTCTGTTTTGGTGACGGGGAGTTCGAGATGATGCTGCAGGACATCGCGGCGGCCCGCGCCGCCGGCCTGCAAGGGGTGGTGGTCGGCCTGCTGGACGAGCAGGGACGGGTGCCTGCCGCCAAACTCACCCAGCTGGTGGAGGCGGCAGGGCCCCTCGGCGTTACCTTCCACCGCGCCATCGACCTCTCCTCCGACTGGCGCCTCGACTTGGAGACCATAGTTGCCGCCGGCTGCGAGCGCATTCTGAGCTCGGGCCACGCGCCGACCGCGCTGGCGGGGCTGGAGACTCTGCAGGCGATGCAGCAGGCGCTGGCGGGGCGGGCCAGCCTGATGCCGGGTGCCGGGGTCAATGCCGACAACGTGCTCACCATAGTGGAGTTCACCGGGGTGAACGAGGTGCACATGTCCGGCATGGGCTGGCGCGGCGGCATGGTGCCCCATGGCGTCAACATGGGCACCTCGGACGATGGCCGGGTCAATATCACCGACGGCGCCAAGGTGGCGGCGGTTCGGGCTCTGCTGGACAGGGCCTGATACGGGCCGTGCGGCGGCATGGTGTCTCGTCATGGGGCGTCAACATGGGCACCTCGGACGACGGCCGGGTCAATATCACCGACGGCGCCAAGGTGGCGGCGGTGCGGGCTCTGCTGGACAGGGCCTGATACCGGCTCGGCGAAGGAGATAATCCTACGAAACAGAAGGACGCCGCATGTCGGCGCCCTTCTGCCAGCTTGTGTGAACTCTCTCCCACGGTGGGGGAAATCAGGCGCCAGGCCGGCAGCACCCGGCGCAAAAGTCTGATATTATCCCGTCTCTTTTTACCCTCAGGACCCGGAGCAACTTCTCAATGTCCCAATACGACTCTATCGAACAGAAGGCCAGCTATGGCATCGGCCGCAACATGGGTGATCAACTGGCGCAGCAAGCCTTCGCCGGTCTGGATATCCCGGCCCTGCAGCAAGGTCTGGCAGATGCCCTGAATGGTCTGGAGTTCGCGGTCAGCCGTGACGATATCAACGATGCCTTCCAGGTCATCACCGCCCGCATGCAGGAAGAGCAGGAAGCCGTCGCCAAGGCTGCCGCCGCCGAAGGCGAAGCCTTCCTGGCGGACAACGCCAAGCGCGCCGAAGTGAAGACCACCGAGTCCGGTCTGCAGTACGAAGTGCTGGTGGAAGGCAACGGTGCCGTACCGGTAGCCGGTCAGTCCGTCCGTGTGCACTACCACGGTACCTTCACCCACGGTGGCGTGTTCGACAGCTCCGTCGCCCGCGGCCAGCCGGCCGAATTCCCGGTCACTGGCGTGATCGCCGGCTGGGTAGAAGCGCTGCAACTGATGCCGGTTGGCTCCAAGTGGAAGCTCTACATTCCGCAGGATCTGGCCTACGGCGCACGCGGTGCCGGTTCCATCCCGCCGTACTCCGCCCTGGTATTCGAAGTGGAGCTGCTGGACATCCTGTGATCCGGCTGGCTTGATTGATACAGACGGCGGCCCTCGGGTCGCCGTCTGTTTTTTTGCGCCACGCGCGGCGGGGCATGGGCAGCGCCTGCGCTTTTGGATATAGTCATGGCTCCTGCTGGGAGAGCGCCCATGGCTGCCATCATTGAAGTCGTCGATCTCGTCAAGCACTTCCCCGGCGTGAAAGCGGTGGACGGGCTCAGCTTTGCCATTCCCGCTGGCAGCTGTTTCGGCCTGCTCGGCCCGAACGGGGCGGGCAAGACCACCACCATCGAACTGCTGGAGGGGATCCTCACCCCGGACAGCGGCCAGATCCTGTTCCACGGTGCCCCGCGCGGCCCCGACTACCGCTCCCGCATCGGCATCCAGTTCCAACACACGGCGCTGCAGGATTTCCTGACGGTGCGCGATACCCTGCGACTGTTTGCCAGCCTCTACCCGGCCCCCTTGCCCCAGGCCCAGCTCATCGAGCTGTGCGCCTTGGGGGAATTTATCGATCGGGACAGCCGCAAGCTTTCCGGCGGTCAGCGGCAACGGCTGCTGCTGGCGCTGGCCCTGCTCGGCGACCCTGAGCTGCTGTTTCTGGACGAGCCCACCACGGGGCTCGATCCCCAGGCCCGCCACCACTTCTGGCAGCGCATCGAGGCGATCAAGGCGCAGGGCAAGACGGTGGTGCTCACCACCCACTACATGGACGAGGCCCAGCAGCTGTGCGATCAGATTGCCATCGTCGATCACGGCCATCTGCTCAGCCTGGATACCCCGGTCGCCCTGCTGGCCCAGCATTTTGACGGTGTGCTGGTGCGCCTTGCGGCTCACCCGGCCCTCGCCAGTCTCGGCTATCCCCTGCGCCCGCTGGGCGAGCAGGTGGAGCTGAGCTGCCCTGACGTGGCGGACTTGCTGCCACGGCTGCTGAGCCTGGGCGTGCCGCTGACCAGCATGCAGGTGCGCTCCCCCAATCTGGAGGATCTCTTCCTCCATCTGACCGGCCACAGCCTGCGGAGCGGCGCATGAAGGCTGCCCCGTGGCACCCCGCAGCGGCGCCTACCGGCATGTCACCCCAGCCTGCCAGCCCAAGGAGCACCAGATGACGGGATCCCTCAAGCGCATCGGCGCGCTCTTCTATGCCCGCAACCTGGAGTTCGTGCGGGATCGGGCCGCGCTGATCTGGAACCTGGCCTTTCCGCTGCTGTTGGTGCTGGGGTTCACCCTCATCTTCTCCGGCCCGCCCAAGCCGCTGGTGCAGATGGGGGTGGTGGGGGAGCAGCCCGCGACCTATGCCCCGCTGCGCGCCGTGCCGCTGCTCAAGATCATCCCCTATGACGAAGAGGAGAAGGGCCGGCTCAAGGTGCGCCACCATCAGCTGGATCTGCTGCTCTCGCCCGGCACGGGCCGTTACTGGATCAACCCGGACGCCCCCCAGGGAGCCATGGCCGAGTACCTGCTGCGCCAGGCCGTGCCGGTGCAGCTGGTGCGGGAGACCCTGAGCGGGCAGGCCATTCGCTACGGTGACTGGCTGCTGCCCGGGGTGATCGGCATGAACCTGATGTTCTCCGGCCTGTTCGGGGTGGGCTTCGTCATCGTCCGCTACCGCAAGAACGGGGTGCTCAAGCGGCTGCGGGCCACCCCGCTCTCGGCCGCCGAGTTTCTCTGCGCCCAGCTGTTGTCGCGCATTCTGATCACCCTGGTGGTGAGCCTGCTGGTATTTTTAGTGGCTTACTTCTTGCTCGGGGTGCCGCTGCTGGGCTCGGGCTGGCTGCTGCTGTTGATCGCCCTGCTGGGCGGGGCGTCCATGGCGTCCCTCGGCCTGCTGGTGGCGGCCCGCATCCAGAACGAGGAACTGGCGAGCGGGCTGCTCAACGTCATCAGCATGCCGATGATGTTTCTCTCCGGTGTCTGGTTCTCGCTGGAAGGGGCCCCCGCCTGGCTGCAGCAGCTGGCGGCCTGGCTGCCGCTCAGCCAGATCATCGCGGCGGCCCGCGCCGTCATGCTGGAAGGGGCAGGCTGGGCCGAGGTGGCGGCGCCACTGGGCTGGGTCCTGCTGTTTACGCTCTGCTGCATCACCCTGGGCAGTGCCCTGTTCAAATGGAGTCACCGATGAAGTCACTACCGCTGGTTGGCGGGGCCCTGCTGGCCCTGCTGTTGAGTCTGCCGGCCAGTGCCGGCGCCATGCGCTGCAAGAATGCGCTGATCACCGAAGGGGACAGCACCGCCGAGATGCTGCTCAAATGCGGCGAACCCATGCTGCGCGAGGAGCTGACCCGCAACGAGGAGAATCAATTCGGCAACCTGATGCAGGTGAAGTATGGGGAGCGCTGGACCTACAACTTCGGCAAGAACGAGTTCATGCGCTTCGTCACCGTGCGAAACGGGGTGATCACCGATATCGAAAACGGCCCGCGCGGCGAGTAGCCGGCGGGCAAAGACGTGCATGAACGCAGACTACAAAACAGAAAGGACTATGGAAGTTACCCCAACAGCAGGGTGGTGTGACGCAGGCCGCGAACCTCCAGATTGATCTGCCTGGCCAGACTCAGGGTCTGACGGCAGGTCAGGCTCTCCAGATTGATCTCGCCGCCGCTGAACTCGAACCGCCCGTGGGCCTCCACCATGAAGCTGCCGTGATGGAAGCTCTTGATGTAGCGGGCAATCTGGCGGGGAGACAAGTTCTTGAACACCTTCATCACAAAACACCTGTTGCGTGGACAGGGCACACTATGGCGTTGCCAGGTGACACGGATGTGACAGTTTGTGGAGGTTTGTATGAATCCGGTTTGTCCTCCACCCGCATTGGCCGTCCATCTGGGGCGGGAGTGAAAAAAGGCTGCCATGACAAGCCGTTACCCCGATATACTGCGGGCAGTTTAACGCCATGAACAAGAAGGGTCTGCGTGTGGAATGGGTGGATGTGGTGGATGGAAACAATCAGGTGGTCGGGGTTGCCGAGCGTGCCAAGGTGCGGCGGGAGAACCTCTGCCACCGCGCCAGCTATATCTTGGTGCTCGACGAGGCTGACCGCATCCTGGTGCAGCGCCGCACCCTCAGCAAGGACTTCTGCCCCGGCATGCTGGATGCCTGCGCCGGTGGCGTGGTCACCACGGGCGAGCAGATGAAGCCCTCCGCCCGCCGCGAGCTGGCCGAGGAGCTGGGGATCCGCGATGTGCCGCTGCAGGCATTCGGTGACTTCTATGCCGAAGGGGAGGGGTATCGGGTCTGGGGCGGTCTCTTCAGTTGCCGCTATCAGGGGCCGTTGCAACTGCAGGCCGAAGAGGTGAGCGAGGTGTGCTGGATGAGCCAGGCGGAGATCGCCGCGCGGGCCGCCGAATTTACCCCCGACTCCCTGCTCGCCATCGCCACCTGGCAGGCACGGCGCTGACGCGCACCCTGCAAACAAAACGGGCAGCCACTGGCTGCCCGTTTTGTTTCGGGGCGGGGGATGTTAGATCAGCCTGAGTCGGCGGTTGGTGCGCCCGCACGGACTGGCACCGGCGAGCCAATGGCCCTGCCACTCGGTCACCAGACGCAGCAGCGGGTATTCCAGATCGAGCCGGGTTACCACCAGCTGACCGACGCCATCACCGATGACCGGCTCGCCGCTGGCCAGATCGATGATCTCGATGAGGCAGCTTTCGTTGACGATGAAGCCCTGGCCGGGCTGGCTCTCATAGGCGATCACCCCCGCATCCTGCAGCAACAGGCAGTTGAGCGCCCGGATGCCGTGCACCGCCTGCAGCGGCCGGGTATCGGGGTGGGAGGATTCGCACAGCAGGGCGCAGCGCAGGCTGTCGCTCGGCACGTTGGCCCGTTCCGCCGCCTCCAGCAGATCCAGCAGCACCGCCAGCGGCCCGACGAACCCGGTCGGCTCATAGCGCTGCAGTGCCTCCAGCTGGCGCCCGGTATCGTGGGGGCCGCAGGGCACCACGGGTGCACCCAGCTGGCGGGCGCCGTTGTCGAAGATGAAGGCGGTGGGGCTGATGTGGTAGTCGTGGCCGTTGAGCAATACCTCCCCGGCCTTGAAACCGGCGGCGAACAGGGCGCGCGCCGCCCCCCACCAGTCGGCGCCGGCGTACTCGGGAATGGCCAGCTGGCCCGGACAGGCGAAGACCCGCAGCGCCTGACTGGCGGGGCGGCCGGTGAGGCCGGCAAAGGGCGGGTGAGCCTGTTGGGCGGCGAACAGTTCGCTGGCGTTGAGCAGGGGCAGGCTGGTCAGCTCGCCCAGATCCTGCAGGCGACGCTGGCGGTAGGCACTGGAATAACCGGCGCAATACTGGCCGACATGGGTAAGCAGGTGATTGAGTTGATCCAGTTGTTGCTGCTCTCGCAAGGCGGAGGGGCGAATTTCCAGTCCATCGTAATAGTGCTGCATGAGGCCTCCTTGGTCGGCTGATCCTGCTCAAGGTTAGTCCAAAAGGCGAACGGGATCGGGGTCTGTGTCACATGGCGGGAGTGGGGTAGACTGGAGCCCCTGCCATCCAGTTGAGGACGAGAGATCATGATAGCGATTGGCCAAGCCCTGCCTGCGGGCGAATTCACCTTCATCACCGCCGAGGGCAAGCAGCAGCGGGATAGCCAAAGCCTGTTTGGCGGCAAGCGGGTGGTGCTGTTTGCGGTGCCCGGTGCCTTTACCCCCACCTGTTCCAACGCCCACCTGCCCGGCTATGTGGTGCTGGCGGACAAGTTCAAGGAGAAGGGGGTCGATGCCATCTGCTGTCTGTCGGTCAACGACGCCTTCGTGATGAAGGCGTGGCAGGATGCCCAGAACGCCGAGGCCATCACCATGCTGGCCGACGGCGATGGCAGCTGGACCCGGGCACTGGGTCTGGCCAAGGAGACCGGGGCCTTTGGTGGCGTGCGTGCCCAGCGCTTTGCCCTCATCGCCAACGATGGCGTGGTCGAGCAGCTGTTTGTGGAGGCCCCCGGCAAGTTCGAGGTGTCGGATGCCCAGAGCCTGCTGGCGGCGCTGTAAAATATCAATCGTCGTTTGATTTTTCCTTGAAATGGAAAGTCGGCTCGCTACACTGGGCCCACTTCTGCAAAGAGCCGGGCCATCGCCTGGCTCTTGCGTTTGCTGGCGATGGAATGGAGATGTTATGACCCTGGCTTTTGTTGCCCTGATTGCCGGACTGGCGCTGCTGGTCTGGAGTGCGGACAAGTTTGTCGATGGCGCCGCCGCCACCGCCCGTTACGCCGGCATGCCGCCGCTGCTGATCGGCATGGTGATCATCGGCTTTGGCACCTCGGCCCCCGAGATGGTGGTCTCCGCGCTGGCGGCCTCCCAGGGCAACCCCGGCCTCGCGCTCGGCAACGCCTATGGCTCCAACATCACCAATATCGCCCTGATCCTGGGACTGACCGCCCTGATCAGCCCCATCGCCGTGGCCTCCCAGGTGGTGCGCAAGGAGATCCCCATCCTGCTCGGCATCACCCTGCTCTCCGGCGCTCTGCTGCTGGACGGTCATCTGGACCGCACGGACGCCGTCATCCTCGGCGTGGTGTTCGTTGGCCTGATGGGCTGGTCGATCCGGGCCGGCATGCGCGGCAAGGGGGATGCGCTGGATGCGGAAACCGAGGAGAGCATCGACAGCGAGGGGATGTCTCTCAAGGCGGCCATCGGCTGGCTCATCGTCGGGCTGGTGCTGCTGATTGCGGCCTCCCGCCTGCTGGTGTGGGGGGCGGTGACCATCGCCCAGGCGCTCGGCATCAGCGATCTGGTGATTGGCCTCACCATAGTCGCTATCGGCACCTCGCTGCCGGAGCTCGCCTCATCCCTCATCGCCATTCGCAAGAACGAGCACGATCTGGCCCTTGGCAACGTGCTCGGCTCCAACCTGTTCAACACCCTGGCGGTGGTGGGGATCGCGGCGGGGATCCACCCGCTCGACGTGGCACCGGAAGTGCTCTCCCGCGACTGGAGCGTGATGATGGGGCTGACCCTGTTGCTGCTGGTGATGTGCCTGGGCCGCAAGGGGCAGGGGCGGATCAACCGGCTGGAGGGGGGCCTGCTGCTCGCCTGCTTCGTGGGCTACACCGGCTGGTTGCTGGCCAGCCAGTTTATCTAGCCGTTTGAGCTGGATGAAACGAAAGAGGGGAAGCCGCGGCTTCCCCTCTTTGCATTCTGTTGATGGCTCTTAAGCGACTGCCACCAGCTTTTGCCCTTTCTGGCTGCTGTCCAGAATGAGGATGCTCGCCTTGGGGAAGAAGTTGAAGGTGGAGGCCGAGGCCCAGGTGTAGGCTCCCATCACCCGGCCCACCACCAGCTCGCCGATGGCCAGATCCGGCAGCATGATGCCGTCACGGATCACGTCCACGCTGTCGCAGGTAGGGCCGGAGAGCACCGAGTTGTGCAGCTCGCCGCGAGCCAGCGGGGTGCTCACCGGGTAGGTGACGTGATCGTAGAGCTGGCCGTTGTAGCTGCCGTAGAGACCGTCATCCAGGTAGTACCAGATCTTGTCGCCGCGATGAGCCTTGCCCATCACGCTGGAGACCGAGGTCATGGCCGGCGCGCTGATGAAGCGGCCCGGCTCGGCAATCTTCTGCACCGTGGCCGGCAGCTTGGCCAGCGCCTCGCGGATCGGCGCGCAGAAGCCGTCGATGTCGAACTCGCCGCCCTCATAATCCACCGGGAAGCCGCCGCCGATATCCAGTACCCAGGGCTTGAGACCGAGTTCCCAGGCCTGCTCCATGATCTCGCGGCAGGCATCGATGGCCTGCACGTGGCGACGGGCGTGGGGCACCTGGGAACCGACGTGGAACGACAGCCCCATCACCTTGATCCCCTTGGCGTGGGCCAGTTGCAGCAGCGGCAGCGCCTGCTCCGGGGTGCAGCCGAACTTCTTGGAGAGATCGACCTTGGTCTCGGGGTTGGGGAAGCTGACTCGCAGCAGCAGTTTCACTTCATCCTTGTAGGGAATGAACTTCTCCAGCTCCAGCGGGTTGTCGTAGACAAACACGGTGCAGCCGTACTCCAGCGCATAGCGGATGTCGCTGTCGCGCTTGATGGGATGGGTATGAATGCAGCGTCCCGGGCGGACACCCTGACTGCGCACCAGATCCACTTCGCCATTGGTGGCCAGATCGAAACAGGCCCCCTCTTCCTTCAAGACAGAGACCACTGCCTCGTGGGGCAGGGGTTTGAGTGCATAGTGCAATCGTACATCGGGCAGGGCGGCCGCCAGGGCCCGATACTGTTTGCGGACGGCTGCCTTGTCGAGCAGCAGCAGGGGGGAGCCGAACTGTTCAACCAGCTGACGGTAATCTTGTGCTACCAGGGTCTCGTTCATTCTCTTTTGGTCATCCTTAGGGGGCGTGATATGCCCAAGCCATATGGGGTTGAACCGGCGACGGCCGGCTCAGGCGAGCGGTCCGGAGGGACCAACCAGGCACATTGCATAACTCCATTGCAAAGTGCTTAGTTATGCGCGGGATTATCGGCTTATTGCGTTTGCGTGCAACCCTTTTGATTGGATATGTCGGCAAGTTTTTCTGGTCGAGACGAAATATCATCTTGATATGGCGGCCGTATCGGCTAGTGAAGCTGGGCCATCTGCGATAAGTGGGAATAACTTATTGATAGTTAACGAACAAATAACAGATGGTTCGGTGCGAAAAAAAACGGCGGCCGGGGTGGCCGAGTGGGAGACAGCTCACACTTTTTGGATTACCATGCCGGCTTCCTAATCCAAACTAGTTCGGATGAAGGTAGCAGGAGAGTGATGGGCAACCATCCACCGAAGAAGTGAATCTTTCAGGTACCGGGCAACCGGTGTGGACTGCTACTGGACGATACTCTGGAGAGACCCGTTGAATCGGGCGCCGAAGGAGCAAGGCACCGTGATTGCATCGCAATCTGGCGCCGGAAACTCTCAGGCAAAAGGACAGAGGGGATGGGATGGTTGTACCTGGGCTTGGCCCGCATCCGATCGCCTCTGGCTGATCGCGACACCTATGGGAAGATCATCCTTCTCCTCCTTAATTTCTGTTTCTTAAGGAGGATGCATGTCATCAATTCAATCGGCGCTCGCCGCCATCGATAGCTTTATCTGGGGGCCACCCCTGCTGATCCTGCTGGTCGGGACCGGTATCTACCTTACCCTGCGTCTGGGTCTGCTTCAGGTGGTGCGCTTGCCGCTCGCCCTGCGGCTGGTCTTTGGCCGCGATCAGGGTCAGGGCAAGCAGGGGGATGTATCCAGCTTCGGCGCGCTCTGCACCGCCCTCTCCGCCACCATAGGCACCGGCAACATCGTCGGGGTGGCCACCGCCATCAAGCTGGGGGGCCCAGGCGCCCTGTTCTGGATGTGGATGGCCGCCCTGTTCGGCATGGCCACCAAGTACGCCGAGTGCCTGCTAGCGGTCAAATATCGCCAGCAGGACGCCAACGGCCAGATGGCCGGCGGCCCCATGTACTATCTGGAGAAGGGGCTCGGCTCCAGGCCACTGGCCAAGCTGTTCGCTCTGTTCGGCATCGGCGTCGCCTTCTTCGGCATCGGCACCTTCCCGCAGGTCAACGCCATCAGTGACGCCATGAGCCTCTCCTTCTCGGTACCCCGTGAAGTGACCGCCGTGGTGCTGACCCTGATCGTGGCGCTGGTGACCCTGGGGGGCATCCAGTCCATCTCCAGCGTGTCGAGCAAGGTGGTGCCCTTCATGGCCATCTTCTACATCGTCGCCTGCCTCGGTGTGCTGGTGAACAATGCCGCCGCCCTGCCGGAGGCGATCGCCCTGGTGATCGGGAGTGCCTTCACTGGCCATGCAGCCACCGGCGGCTTCGTGGGTGCCGGCATCATGCTGGCGATCCAGTCCGGGGTGGCGCGCGGGGTCTTCTCCAACGAGTCGGGGCTGGGTTCTGCCCCCATCGCGGCGGCGGCGGCCAAGACCGACTCCTGTGTGGAGCAGGGGCTGGTCTCCATGACCGGCACCTTCATCGACACCATCATCATCTGCACCATGACCGGTCTGACCCTGGTGGTGACCGGGGTGTGGAGCGGCGATGTGAGCGGCGCGGCCATGACCAGTCTGGCCTTTGCCCAGGGGCTCGATGCCCATGTCGGCCAGTATCTGGTGAGCATCGGCCTGTTGTTCTTCGCCTTTACCACCATCCTTGGCTGGAACTACTACGGTGAGCGTTGCACCGAGTACCTGTTCGGGGTGAAGGCGATCAAACCCTACCGCCTCATCTATCTGGTGCTGGTGGCGAGTGGTGCCTTCCTCCATCTGGACCTGATCTGGCTCTTGGCAGACATCGTCAACGGCCTGATGGCGGTGCCCAACCTCATCGGCCTCATCGGCCTGCGCCACGTGGTGATCGCCGAGACCCGCGCCTATTTCAGCCGGGACCGGGATACGGAGTCCGAGCCCGAGCCGCAGACGGCCTGACGCCGCGACCATCCATCCAAACGAAAAGCCACGACCCGGGTCGTGGCTTGTTTTATGGGCATTTTTGATGAGGGGGCCGGTTGTGGTGCCCGGCAGCAGGGCGCGGAGCTCACTCCTGGGTCAGCAGCGCGGTGAGCCGGGTTCGCACCCTCTCCACCAATTCGCCCTCGCTCCCCTGCCAGTTTATGGCTTGCGTGATGGTGGTGGAGGTGGCGGGGAGAAAGCGCAGCTCGCCGCCCGCCAGCTCGTAGAAGCGGCTCGCCATCCGGGTGCCTTGGTCCACATTGCCGGCCACCAGCAGCATGGCCTGGGCCAGCACGGCCCCTTGGTGATCCTGGCCCGGTGCCAGCCAGCGCTGGGCGGTGCCGGTCACCTTGCGACCCCCGATCACCAGATTGTACTGGCCATCGCAAAACGAGCCGGGCACGAAGTCATAGCTGCCCGCGAGACCGTATTCCCCGAGCAGGCTCAGCAGCGGCGCTCCCAGCAGCCGGTAGTAGTGAGCCAGATCCGTGGTGGTGCGAGGCAGCATGAGCGACAGATTGAGGATGCCGGCGCCGTGGGGCACGGCAGTGCCGCCGCTGTCGCGCACATGCACGGGCCAGCCCTCGGCGGCAAGCTGCTCGCAGGCGGCCTGGTAGCGGGGCAAGCGGGCGTCCTTGCGGGTGACGATGAGGCATTGGGGCGCCTGCCAGAGGTGGGCGCGGGGCTGGCGGTCATGGGCACATTCTCGCAGCCAGCGCTGCTCCTCGGCCAGGATCTGATCCGGGGTGTGGCTGGCGGGCAGGGAGGGAAGCAGGGTATAGGGCATGAAAGGCATCCTGAGCAGAGGCTGCCCAGCACACTACCCGTGGCAGCGAAGGAGGTAAAGCCCCGCATGGCGGGGCTTTGGTGCAAGGATGGCGGAGTGTCAGACTTGTGCGGCGGCGCGCTTGGGCAGCAGCAGGTTCATGATGATGGCGGTGAGGCCGCCGGTGGCGACGCCGTAGGAGAGCACGCTCTTGGCCAGATCCGGCAGGTGCTGCAGCACTTCCGGCACCTGCGCCACCCCGAGGCCCATTGCCAGCGACACCGCCAGGATCATCAGGGCGCGGCGATCGAGCTCCTCGCGGGAGATGATGCGCACGCCGGCGGCGGCGATGGTGCCGAACATGACGATGGTGGCGCCCCCCAGCACGGGTTCGGGGATCTGCTGTACCAGACTGGCGACAGCCGGGAACAGGCCGAGCAGCGCCAGCATGGCGGCGATGAACAGGCCGACGTGGCGGCTGGCCACCCCGGTCAGCTGGATGACGCCGTTGTTCTGGGCGAAGGTGGACATGGGGAAGGTGGAGAAGACCGCCGCCAGCATGGAGTTGGCGCCATCGGCCAGCACGCCGCCCTTGATCCGTTCCATGTAGACCGGCCCTTCCAGCGGCTCGCCGGAGATGTCGGAGGTGGCGGTCATGTCGCCGATGGCCTCGAGCGCCGTCACCACGAAGATGATGGCGAGCGGCACGAACAGCTGCCAGTCAAAGCCGAGCCCGTAGTGGAGCGGAATAGGCACCATCAGCAGCGGGCCGTCGAAGGTGGGGGCGTTGACCTTGCCCAGCAGCAGCGCTACTGCATAGCCCACCAGCATGGCGAGCATGATGGCGGAGAGGCGCAGCCAGGGGTTGCGGCTGCGCTGCAGCAGCACGATGAGGCCGAGCACCAGCAGGGAGAGGAAGAGGTTGGTGTGGCTGGCGAAGCTGCCGTCCGCCAGGGCGCCGTAGCCGCCCCCCATGCTGATGAGGCCCACCTTGATGAGGGTCAGGCCGATCAGCAGCACGACGATGCCGGTCACCAGCGGGGTGATGATCCGTTTGACCAGGTGCAGGAAGCGGCTCATCACGACGATGGTGAGGGCGGCCGCCAGCATGGTGCCGAACAGGGTGCCCAGCAGATCCTCGGTGGGCATGGCCGCCTGCTTGAGGGCGAGGCCGGAGGCGATGATGGGGCCGAGGAAGTTGAAGCTGGTGCCCTGTACCGAGAGCAGGCCGGAACCGAGGGGGCCGAAGCGGCGGGTCTGGATGAAGGAGGCGATGCCGGACATGACCAGCGACATGGAGACGATATAGCGGGTGTCGGCGGCAGGGAGGCCGAGGGCGTTGGCGATGATGAGGGGCGGGGTGATGATGGCGACAAACATGGCGAGCATATGCTGCAGGGCGGCGAACAGGGTCTGGGGCAGGGGCGGGACATCCTCTATGCCATAGACCAGTTCGCTGTGGGCTCGCCTGGGGGGATGGGCCTCTCGGGTTGCGCGTACGGCGGCAGCCTGTTCCATAAATACCTCGAATGTGTGGGGGAGGGGGCAGAAAATTGGGCGCTATTTTAGTGATTGAGAACGGGCTGACCAGCGCTAATTCGGGTTGTAACGGGTTTATTTTTTGATGGGTTGAAACGTTTGCGCGCGGCGATTATGATCCGCCGGTTTGTGTGACGGCGCTCGCCCGGAAATGGCGCCGGTTGCATAGGATTTTGCCGCCGCACGGCGTAGAATGAGCCCTCTGTTGCGATTTGGAGGCTCTGGATGCTGAAGCTGTCGGAGTTCTGGAGTGCCCGTGCCCACTCCGAAGATTTTACCCTGACCCGCATGGGCTTTATGACGGTGCGTCTTCGGCTGCTCACCTGTCTGTTGATGGTGGGCCTGCCCGCCTGGGCGGTGGTGGACTGGCTGACCTTGCCCTCCGCCCAGTTCGATGAACTGTTTCAGGCCCGGATCTTCTGCCTGCTCGCCCTCTCCCCGCTAATCCCCTTCTCCTACCTCATCCACTTCAGACGCGAACGCATGAAGCTGGCGCTCGGCTACCTGATGGCGGTGATGATGCTCTTCTCCCTCATCTGCCTGCACAGCTTCGGCGCGGATCAGGAGCTGCAGGCGGGCTACATGGCCTTCCCCTACCTGCTCATCAGCCTGTTCGCCATCTTCCCCATTCCGCTCTCCCTCGGCCTGCAGCTGGCGGGGGGCATTCTGGTCACCATGCTGGCCGGCAACTGGCTGCTGGTGGGGCAGCCGCTCTGGAGCGTGCAGACCCTCAACCAGATCTGGTTGCTGGGGCTGTTTGCCCTCGCCAGCAGCTGGGTGCAGTGCGGCCAGCTCAACATGTTGCTGCAGCTCTACCGGGAGTCCACCACCGACGAGCTGACCGGGATGATGAACCGCCGCCTGCTGATGAAACAGCTGGAGAAGGCGAGGATGAGCATGATCCGCAAGCAGGCGCCGTTCGCGGTGCTGCTGCTGGATCTGGACCGCTTCAAGCGCATCAACGACACCTTCGGCCATCTGGCGGGGGATGCGGTGCTCAAGGAGGTAGCGGCGACCCTGGCGGAGCAGCTGGAGCCCGGCATGGTGCTGGGCCGCTACGGCGGCGAGGAGTTTGCCATCCTGCTGCCCAACTGCGCCGAGCTGGCCCAGGCCAAGCGGGTGGCCGAGCGGCTGCGGGTGGCGGTGGAGGCGCGGCTGGTGAAGAGCCCCACCTCCGACGAACTGCTGGAGGTGACGGTGAGTATCGGCCTGACCCTGGCCCTGCGTGGCGAGGGGGTGGAGGATCTGCTCAACCGGGCCGACGAGTGCCTCTACATGGCCAAGATGGCCGGGCGCAACTGCGTGGTGGGGGAGCTGGGCGGCAAGCCGGCACAGCCTGCCGCCATACAGACAGATGCCGCCTGAGGGCGGCATCTTGCTTGCGCTGGGTTGAGCGGGCTCAGCCCAGCTGGTACTTGCCGGAGAGCTGCTGGGCCAGCAGCTTGAACATGTTGAACACCGCCATGGTCTTGCCGGTCGGAGTGCCATCTTCGGCCAGGAAGAACTCCCCCTTGAACACCAGGATCTCCCCCTTCTGCTCCACCGAATCGGCACGCATGCCGTGGATGAAGTCTTCGTGTTCCTTGATGATCTTGTTGGCCATCTCCAGCAGGGCAGTCTCGGTGATCAGCTCTTTTTGTGGTTGCATGCTCGTCTCCTTAAACGACTACTGGGCAGGGGCATAATGTCGCTGCACGCGGTGCGCCCTGCCTCTGATTGAAGAGGGGGCCAGCATACTGCAAACAGGGATTTTCTGTCATTGATATGACCCCGCATTTTCCCGCTTTGCTCTGTCCCCTTATCCCAGCACCAGATTTCTGAGCCAGCGGCGCTGGCGAATGCGACGTTGCACCAGCAGTACCTTGCTGAGCTCTTCCAGCAACACCACCGCCACTACCCAGGAGAGGGGCCAGCCCAGCAGGTTGACCGCGCCCCAGGCGAGTGGCAGTCCGATGCACCACATGCCGACGATGTCGATGAAGATGCTGTAGTTCACATCCCCGCCCGAGCGCAGCACCCCTATGATGCCCACCATGTTGAACACCTTGAGCAGCATGCCCAGACACATGATGGCGAGCACCTGGCCGGCCTCCGTCATCAGCTCGCCCGGCAGGTTGCCGATCCACTGCAGCAGGTGGGTCTGCAGCAGCCAGACCGCGATCCCCACCAGCAGGGCACCAATGGGGGCGAGCAGCAGAAAGAGCTGGGAGTGCTGCCAGGCAACCTCGTACTCTTCCGCCCCGAGCCGGTGGCCGAGTAGGGTGGAGCAGGCCACCGCCAGCCCGAAGAAGAGGGAGATGAGGATGCTCTCCAGCGTGCCGAGGGTGGTCATGATGGCCAGCGAGTCGGTGCCAAGGTGCGCGTAAAGAAAGCCGTAGAGCAGCATGCCGAAGGCCCAGAGCCCGTCGTGGAACAGGAGCGGCAGGGCGATCAGGGTGAAGCGCACCACCTCCTTGCGTTTGAAGGCGGCCAGCCAGTCATCCTTTCGCGGGATCAGGCGCGCCTCATAGCGTCTCACGTAGAGCAGCAGCAGGGTCGTTTGCAGCAGCCGTGAAAGGGTGGTGCCCCAGGCCGAGCCGGCTACCCCCATCGCCTCGAAGCCGAAATGACCGAAGATGAGGGCGTAGTTGAGGGTGACGTTGGCGATGATGGCGATGATACCGATGCGGGTGGGGGCGGCGGCATTGCCGACCGAGCGCAGCGCCGACTCCAGCGGTACCACCACGGCGGTGCAGAGGATGGTGGCGCCGGTGATCATCAGAAACTGATCGGCCAGCTCGCGCAGCGCGGGCTCCTGGCTGGCAAAGCCGAGCACGCTGCCCGGTGAGAGCACGTAGACCAGGGCAAACGGCAGGCTCACCAGCAGGGCCCCCACCAGCGCCAGCGCCAGCGAGCGGCGCACCCCGGCCATCTCGCCGCGACCGTAATATTGTGCCGCCAACACCGAGACCCCGCCCGAGAGTCCCGCTATCACCAGCAGATTGAAGAAGAAGACCCGGTTACCCAAGCCAACCGCCGCCACAGCCGTGGTGCCAAGCTGGCTCACCATCATGATGTCGATGAGGCCGAGCAGGGAGAACATCATGGATTGCAGCGAGACCGGCAGGGCCAGCCGCCACAATCGGGTCATGAACTCACGATCGGTGGTTTGTTTTAAAATCGCTTGCCAATAATTCATTTATGTTAACCGGGTAGATAAAAAGCAAGGTTCGTCATGGGTATGATAGGGGGAGTGGTGGGCGGCTTCACTGTGAGCCTCTCTCGGCTTTCTTGTGTAAAACTATCCTGTTGAGGTGTTATGCCGTTTGTCAGCGAGAGTCTGGAAATCGCCCCGGCCTGCGAGGAGCGAATGCTGGGGCGCGAAGGGCTGCCGCTGCTCGGCGAGGCGGGCATCTTCCTGACCGGGCTCTCGAGCATCCGCGATCACTACCTGATCCGTCGCAACCGGCCGGAGTTTCACATCCTGATGGTGAGCCACGACGAGGGGGGCGCCCTGCTCACCGATGGTGGCGAGCAGCCCATCCCGGCCGGTTCGCTCATCTTCCTGCCGGCGGCAGTGCCCGGTGGTCTCAAGCTGGTGGGGGCGCAGTGGCGCACCAGCTGGATCCTGCTGGATGACGTGCCGCGCTGGCAGCACCTGCACCGGCTCGGCCACCGCATCTGGCAGGGGGAGGAGGGGGAGCAGCTCTATCACCTGCTCAGCCTGATGCAGGGGGAGGGCACTCGGTCACCGCTGCAGCCCCAGTTGTTGAGCCTGCTGCTGGCGCTCCTGGAGCGCACTCTGCAGGGGGAGGTGCGCGGCACGCCTGAGCTCAGGTTGCAGGCGCTGTTTCGCCGGGTGGAGGCGCGCCTCGACGAGCCATGGAGCGTGGCGTTGCTCGCCGATCAGATGGCCTGCTCGGTGCCCCATCTGCATCGGCTCTGCCAGCAGGCGTTCGGCATGGGGCCCATGGCGAAGGTGACCGAGCTCAGGATGAACAAGGCGCGCCAGCTGCTGCTCTACACCAACTGGCCACTCGGCGAGCTGGCTGGCCGGGTCGGTTACAGCGACGGCGCCAACTTTGCCAACCGCTTTCGCCGGCTCACTGGTTTGACCCCCGGCGCCTTTCGTCGCCTGGGTCGCAAACCTTTTGCAACGGATGTGCAAACTCTTTGAAATTAATGGCGCAAGCCCATAGGATCGGCGGACTCCTTCGTCCAGGTCATCGTTTAGGTACCCGATCCATGTTTGAAGATAATAACCAGAAACGTCCCCTCTATATCCCCTATGCCGGTCCGGCCCTGCTGGAGACCCCGCTGCTCAACAAGGGCAGCGCCTTCACCAGCGAGGAGCGCAGCAACTTCAACCTCGAAGGCCTGCTGCCCCAGAATATCGAGACCATCGAAGAGCAGGCCGAGCGGGCCTACCGTCAGTTCATGGCGTTCGGCAACGACATGGACAAGCACATCTACCTGCGCAATATCCAGGACACCAACGAGACGCTGTTCTACCGGTTGCTGACCAACCACCTGACCGAGATGCTGCCGGTCATCTACACCCCGACCGTCGGCAAGGCGTGCGAGGAGTTCTCCAACATCTATCGCCGCGCCCGTGGCCTGTTCATCTCCTATCCGGACAAGGACAGGATCGATGACATGCTGCAGAACGCCACCAAGCAGAACGTCAAGGTGATCGTGGTTACCGACGGTGAGCGGATCCTGGGCCTCGGCGATCAGGGCATCGGCGGCATGGGCATTCCCATCGGCAAGCTGTCGCTCTACACCGCCTGTGGCGGCATCTCGCCGGCCTACTGCCTGCCGGTGGTGCTGGACGTGGGTACCAACAACCAGCAGCTGCTCAATGACCCCTTCTACATGGGCTGGCGCAATCCGCGCATCTCCGGCGAAGAGTATGCCGAGTTCGTCGACGCCTTCATTCAGGCGGTCAAACGCCGCTGGCCCGACATCCTGCTGCAGTTCGAGGACTTCGCCCAGAACAACGCCATGCCGCTGCTCAATCGCTACAAGAACGAGCTCTGCTGCTTCAACGACGACATTCAGGGCACCGCCGCCGTGACCCTGGGCAGCCTCATCGCCGCCTGCAAAGCCTCCGGCGCCAAGCTCTCCGAGAAGCGGGTCGCCTTCCTCGGCGCGGGCAGCGCCGGTTGCGGCATCGCCGAGCAGATCGTGGCGCAGATGAAAGCCGAGGGGCTGACCGATGCCCAGGCCCGCAGCCGGGTCTTCATGGTGGATAGATTCGGCCTCATCACCGACAAGATCCCCAACCAGCTCGACTTCCAGCGCCGCCTCTCCCAGCCGGTGGAGCGCATCGCCGACTGGCCGGTGGGGGACAACATCTCCCTGCTGGAGGTGATGGAGCACGGTCGCCCGGACATCCTGATCGGGGTCTCCGGCCAGCCGGGGCTGTTCACCGAAGAGGTGGTCAAGACCATGCACAAGCACTGTGCCCGCCCCATCATCTTCCCGCTCTCCAACCCCACCTCCCGGGTCGAGGCGACACCGGCAGATCTGATCCGCTGGACCGACGGTCAGGCGCTGGTGGCCACTGGCAGCCCATTTGCACCGGTGGAGTACAAGGGCAAGCGCTACGTCATCGCCCAGTGCAACAACTCCTTCATCTTCCCGGGGATCGGCCTTGGCGTGATCGCCGCCGGTGCCACCCGGGTGACCGATGCCATGCTGATGTCGGCCAGCCGCGCGCTGGCGGAGTGCTCGCCGCTGGTGAAAGGGGAGGAGGGCTCCTTGCTGCCGGATCTGGCGGATATTCACCAGGTCTCCCGCTACATCGCCAAGATGGTGGCCAAGACCGCCATGCTGCAGGGCAAGGCGGTACAGACCCCGGACGAGGTGATCGATCAATCCATCGAGGCCAACTTCTGGCGCCCCGAGTATCGTCGCTATCGCCGTACCTCCTTCTGATTTCTGCGGGAAGGCGCAAAGCAAAAGGGATGCCTCGGCATCCCTTTTTTGTGCATCGCGTTGTGGGTGGGCTTGCTCACCACTTGTTGTTATCTGCACCTCTTCACACGTCTGACGCTGTGCTCTCTTGGTGGCTGGGATTACTGCTCGGCCGGGGCGGCGGCTGCCTCGGGGGCCCCCTGAGTGCCGGTGACCCTGACTTCTACCCGGCGATCCGGTGCCAGGCAGTCGATGAGGGCGGCCCTGGCCTTGATGGCATCACACTGGCTGCCAGTGACCGGGTTGCTCTCGCCATTGCCCTGGATGCTCACCTTGTCGGCGGGCAGCCCCTTGCCGATCAGGAAGTTGGCGACCGTGCTGGCTCGGGCTTCCGACAGCGCCTGGTTGTTGGCATCCGACCCGATGCGGTCGGTATAGCCCATCACCACGGCGTTGCCATCCTTGGGCTTGACGTCGGCTATCTGCTGATAGAGCGACTCCAGCGCCTGCATCCCCTCCGGTTTCAGCTCCGCCTTGCCGAACGCAAACAGCACGTCCGAACTCAGGTTGAAGGTCTGATCCACCGGCTCGGGAGCGGGTGGTGGCGGGGGAACGACCATGGGGGCTGGGGCTGGCTCGACCGGTTTGCTGCGGTTGGGGTGGATCACCAGCTCCAGGGTGGCGGTGCTGATGTCGCTGACCCAGCGCTGGGTGCCGCTGCCCACCTTGTCATTGTCGGGATCGTCGCCGACCCGGACCATGTAGCGGTAGCGGGCCTGGATGTCGACCCAGTCGTGCAGCTTGGCGGTGAGGCCGAGGCCGGCCAGCGGAGCCAGGTTGTTGTCGCCGCCGTTGATGGACTTGACGTGGTAGACATAACCGCCGCCCTCGGCGAACACCGAGAAGATATCTCCCAGCGGCAACCGACCAATCACCGACAGGGTGGCGCCCTGGCTGCTGAAGTCGTTGCCCTGCACGTCCCAGTCACCGGTCGACAGGTAGCCGAGCTCAGCCCCCAGATTCTCGGTGAAGTTGTAGCCGCCGAACAGGGAGAGCGCGGTGGCGTCCTTGCTCGCATCCTTGCCAAAGTCACCCAGATCGTGAGCGATGGCCCAGCCACCTCCCACCCCGGCGTACCAGTCGTTGTCCGGCGCCGCCTGTGCGCCCGTGGCTGCCAGTGCCAATGCAATCCAAACAGGTTTTACTCTTATGTTCATCGCGTATCCTCGTCGATGTCTGGTGTAGTAGGGCGCAAGCCCTGTTGTGTACAACCACCACTATTTATAGGCGATGCAGGGTTTTTAACCACTTAGGTGGTATCGAGGATGGCAATGAGCGGGGATCTGCTGGTCAGTCGAGGTGCTCAGGGTGAGCGCCAGGCAATAAAAAAGGAGGCCGGATGGCCTCCTTTTCGGCCACCAAGGTGACTTACTGGGTGACTTGCTGTACGCCGGTGACGCGCACTTCTACGCGGCGATCCGGGGCCAGGCAGGAGATCAGCTGGGCCTTGGCCTTGATGCCGTTGCACTGGGTGCCGGTGACCGGGTTGGCTTCGCCACGACCTTCGATGGCTACCTTGCCGGCAGGCAGACCCTTGCCGACCAGGAAGTCGGCCACGGTGCGGGCACGGGCTTCAGACAGCTTCAGGTTGTAGGCGTCGGAGCCGATGCGGTCGGTGTAACCGACGACCACGGCGCTGCCATCTTTCGGCTGTACGTCGACGATCTGTTGATACAGGGTGTTCAGGGCGGCAACGCCTTCCGGTTTCAGGGTGGATTTGCCGAAGGCAAACAGCACGTCTGAGCTCAGGGCGAAGTTCTTGTCGACCACGACTGGCTCAGGAACCGGCTCGGGAGCCGGTGCCGCTACCGGTGCCACGTAAGTGGAGCGGTTCGGGTGCATCACCAGTTCCAGGGTGGCCACGCTCATGTTGGTTTCCCAGGTCTTCTGCTCGTCACCCAGGTTCCACATGTAGCGGTAACGGGCCTGCAGATCGATCAGGTCAGAGAGCTTGGCGGTCACGCCCAGACCGGCCAGCGGCGCTGTGCCGTTGTCGCTGCTGCCGTTGCCGTTGACGTGGTTGAAGTAGGCGCCGCCTTCTGCAAACACGGAGAAGATGTCGCCGAGCGGCAGACGAGCCAGACCGGACAGGGTTGCGCCCTGGGTCTTGAAGTCAACGCCATCGACGCCACCCTTGCCGGCGTAGAGATAACCCAGCTCGGCGCCGAAGTTATCGTTGAAGTTGTAGCCGCCAAACAGGGAGAGCGCGGTGGCATCCTTGTCGGCATCTTTGCCAAAGTCGTTCAGGTCGTGGCCATAAGCCCAACCAGCACCGATACCTGTGTACCAGTCGTTGGCAGCCTGAGCGGTGGAAGTCCCCATGGCCGCGATGGCCAGAGCAATCAGGGCGGGTGCCATTTTCATTTTCATCGTTTTATCCTCGTTGAGTTTGCCGTGCTAGGGCGTACTGCGCACTCTTCAGTTATACCGGTCACAAGTGACAATTCAGCTGCGACCGCCATGGTGAACCACGGTTGGCCTGAATGAAAAAAGAGATGGTTCCTGGATACTCACGAAGCCTTGGCTCCATGGACAACTAACCGGGCCGGAAGCACTTTTAATAGTTCATCCAATGCCTTACAAGCGGGATTACTGTATTCTTTTGACTCGCGTTGATCAAGTTTCTGTACAGATATCCAGCGCTGGCGCGGCTCTGCACTTGGTGCTAGAAAACTGGCGGAGGGAAACGATTTGACAGAAAGTGACGCGCCTTGCTGTGTTTTTGGTCAGTTGGTGGCGGGGAGACAAACAAAAGGGGATGCCGTGGCATCCCCTTTTCGCATCATCTGAACGGAGTCAGATTACTTCTGAACTTCTTGTACGCCGGATACGCGAACTTCAACGCGACGGTCCGGAGCCAGGCAGGAGATCAGCTGAGCTTTGGCTTTCACGCCGTTGCACTTGGTGCCGGTGACCGGGTTGGCTTCGCCACGACCTTCAACAGCAACCTTGCTGGCGGCCATGCCTTTGCTGACCAGGAAGTTGGCAACAGTGCGAGCGCGGGCTTCGGACAGCTTCTGGTTGTAAGCGTCGGAACCGATGCGGTCGGTGTAACCAACGACAACAGCGTTGCCATCTTTCGGCTGGAATTCAACGATTTGCTGGTACAGACCGTTCAGGGCAGCAACGCCTTCCGGCTTCAGGCTGTCTTTGCCAAAGGCAAACAGCACGTCGGAGTTCAGGGCGAAGTTCTTCTCGACAACCTGCGGAGCCGGAGCCGGCGCTTCTTCAACAACCGGGGCCGGAGCCGGGGCTACGTAGGAAGTGCGGAACGGGTGGTATACGGCTTCCAGGGTCGCAACGCTCTGGTTGGACTTGTAGCGTACGTCGTCCGGGGCATCGCCTGCGTGCAGGTCAGCCACGTCCCACATGTAGCGGTAACGAGCTTGCAGATCCAGCGCGTCGTTAACCTTGTAGGTCACGCCCAGGCCGGCCAGCGGGGATACTTTGGTGTCGCTGGTGCCCAGACCGTCGGTGTGAGCCCAGTAGGCGCCGCCTTCAGCGAAGGCAGAGAAGTCGCCGCCCAGCGGCAGACGAGCGATACCGGACAGGGTGGCACCCTGGTTCTCGTAACGCAGACCATCGGTGTTGCCGCGGCCAGCGTACTGGTAGCCGAACTCGGTACCGAAGTTTTCGGTGAAGTTGTAACCAACGAAGGCGTTGGCAGCAGCAGCGTCTTCAGTACCAGCGTAACCGCCACCACCGATCTTGTTCAGACCGTTGAAGTGGGCAGCACCGGCACCGGCACCGAAGTAGATGTCGTCAGCGGCGTGAGCTGCAGTTGCACCCATGGCAGCCATGGCGATGGCGATCAGGGAAGGAGCCATTTTCATCATAAAAAAATCCTCGTTGAGATGGCACGTTGTTCACGTGCTTCGCACTTTTTAATTTATGTAAGCTGCAGGCTCTGCCGAACAACAGCGTTGAGTCTGGCAGGGATCCCGGATCCATCCGGGAGGCACACATTCCTGGTGCACAAGCGAGCGGGTGGCAGCGTAAGCAATGCCTTCAACCCTTCACGAACAGCCGATGTCATTCCGATGACGTGGCGCACTCTATGCCGATTTCAAAACATGATCAAGCTCACACATAATCCATATGGCAAATTGTGTCGTGTGGATAACTGGCTGTTTATCCAAATTAATTAGTGATCCAAATAGGCTCGGTGCAGTCTCTTCTCGAGTTTCATATAGGCCTGAACCCAGTCAGATTGCGCCATGGCGGGAAATTCCCTCGCCTGGAACACGGCCAGGTAATCGGCCTCGGTTGCTTCGCACAGTAAGGGTGTAAAACTGCACAAAAAATGACGGGCCAGGTAGGGATCGAGCGGCCAGATGTTGAGGATGGCTCGCGCCACAGGCTGTACTGCAGCTGAACAGCAAAAATGCAGGTGGCCTGCTTCGAGCCAGTCGGCCATCTCGGCCAGACCGTTGACGGGGACCAGGCCGCCATCGCCCGGCTCTTTGGCCAGTGTTAGGTGCAGACCATTACCAAGCAGCAGGGTTCCATTTTCCTGCATGACGCCATCGTGACTGCGCATTGGCAGCCCGGTTGCGGGCCGCTCAAGAAACAGGCTGCTCTTGTCATCGAGCGCAGCCAAAACTGCTGCCGCCTGATCGTGCAGTGCGGCGGGCAACCAGAAGGCCTCGGCACGAGTCTGCTGGCCTTGCTGCAGTTGACGAGCGAGTTCTGCGGGGGGGGTGACAGGGTGTAAACAGGAGATTATGCCGGGAAGCGCCATGAGTTCTTACTCTTAGGGGATAGCCGGCGAATTATACGAGTTATTCCTGTGGCAACAATAAAGGTTTCTTTTCGAGACTGTTTACCTGAGGCGGTTGAGCGATTACCATCCCCGATGTTTGCAAGGGTTGTCGTCGAAAGACGCTGATTAAAGATAGAGGCTCGACCATAACGAGTCCGTTCAAAACTGATACACTTGACTACGAGTCGTCGCGAAAAATAAAGGTGGAGTCAATCCGCCGTACGGAGTATGGAACACATGAATTCAAATATCGTAACTGTTGGCAAGAAGATCCGTCAGATCCGTGAAGCGGTCGGCCTGAGCCGTCCCAAGTTTGCAGATCTGCTGGGCGTTCCCCCGACCACCCTGAAGAACTACGAACTGGGTTATCGTGAAGTTGGTGGCGCCTTCCTGGTGGCACTGGCTCATCACCCGGAACTGCACAAGTTCACCCTCTGGCTGCTGGCTGACAAAAAAGTCGCCGAAATCGGTCAGAGCGGCCCGGACGATATTGCCAAGGCTTGATTTGATTGAGCTTTGACAAAAATGCCGCCATCGAGGCGGCATTTTTTATCCATCAAATAACCCACGAAATTAATTAAATTTGGCTAATTGTGCTCTCACCAAGGCTTTTCACGAAAATACCTTGGCAAGCCGGATTAATCCTCAGAAAATTCTGACCGCTAAAATTAGCGGTATCCCTCGCATGATGCGCACAGTGAGACAAGCATGAGTCAAATCACCCCCAAGGCCAGAGATGGCTTTACCAGCAAATTCGGCGTCCTTGCCGCCACCCTGGGCTCAGCCGTCGGGCTGGGAAATATCTGGAAGTTTCCCTACCTGACGGGCGAAAACGGTGGCGCCGGTTTCCTGCTGGTCTATGTCATCGCGACGCTGCTGGTCGGCCTGCCGGTGATGATCTCCGAGATCATGCTGGGGCGCAAAGGCAAGTCCGATGCCGTCACCACCCTCAGCAAGCTGGCTCCAAAGGGGCAGCCCTGGTGGTTGATCGCGGCCATGGGGGTGCTGGCTGCCTTCCTTATCATGTCCTTCTATTCCGAGGTGGCAGCCTGGGTCTTTGCCTACATCTTCAAGGCCGTTGACGGCTCCATTCTGTCGACCGACCCTAAGGTGACCGGGGCGGCCTTCGGGGCGCTGATAAGCGACCCGCTGCAGAGCCTGCTCTGGCAGTGGCTGGTGCTGGCGCTGATGGGCGGCATCCTGCTGATGGGAGTCTCCAAGGGGATCGAGGCGGTGACCAAGAAGCTGATGCCGGTACTCTTCATCCTGCTGCTCGTTATCGGCATCCGCAGTCTGACCCTGCCGGGGGCGAGCCAGGGGCTGCATTTTCTGTTCTCACCGGATTTTTCCAAGATAACGGCCGGGGTGGTGCTGACCGCCATGGGGCTGGCCTTCTTCAAGCTCTCCATCGGCATGGGTTGCATGATGACCTATGGCAGCTACTTTCGGGATGATCAGAACATCCCGCTGACCACCTTCCGGGTGATGTGCGCCGACCTGTTCGTCTCCATGCTGGCCGGCATCGCCATCTTCCCGGCGGTATTCGCCTTCGGTTTTGAGCCCACTGCCGGTCCCTCCCTGCTGTTCATCACCATTCCGGCGGTCTTCGCCAGCATTCCGTTCGGCCACCTGTTCATGGTGCTGTTCTTCGTGCTCTCTGCCATCGCCGCCACCGGCGCCATGCTCTCCATTCTGGAAGTGCCGGTCTCGGTGGTGTCAGAGCGATTTGGCATGAGCCGCCCCAAGGCGACCCTGCTCAACCTGCTGGTGCTGGGGGCGGTGGGGTCGACCTGTGCGCTCTCCAACAGCTCGCTGGCGGACGTTCATATCGCCGGCAAGACCTTCTTCGACCTGTTCGATTTCGTCTCTTCCAACGTATTGATGCCTCTTGGCGGCATCTTCCTCTGCCTGTTCGTGGGCTGGGTGTGGGGTTTCGAGCGGATGAAGGAGGCGCTGACCAACGGCGGCGAGCTGGAGCTGGCGATCCTCAAGCCGCTCTTCTTCATCATCCGTTACGTGTCGCCGCTGCTGATCCTGATCGTGATGCTCAAAGGGTTGGGGCTGTTCTAGCCAGCAGGGTTGGACCCACAGTTCCCACAGCAAAAGAGCGCCGCAAGGCGCTCTTTTTGTTGGGGAGGACGAATCCGGTGAACTGTACTAGAGCACACCGAGGCGGCCGAGTTCATCCTTGAGCTGGTCGAGGTTGCGCTCGACGCAGGCCTCGCCCTCGTTGATGGCGTCGCTGGCGCGGTGGAAATCCATGATGGAGAAGCTGCCAAGGCGCGGGCAGAGCTGGATCTCGGGCGGGTCGCCGGCCATCCGGGCGCGGGTGATGCGCTCCTGCATGATGTTGATGGAGCCGGTCATCACGCTCCACATGCCCGGCGTGTTGGGGCTGTCGCCCCGGTTGAACCACTGGCTGAAGCGGTTGCCACCGCTCGGTTCATCCGGCTCGTCGGTCCAGGGCTGGTGCATGTCGGCGTTGAGGTTGACGGCGATCACCACCTCGGCCCCCATGGCGCGGGCCAGCGAGATGGGCACCGGGTTGACCACGGCGCCGTCCACCAGCCAGCGATCCTCGACCCGGGTCGGGGTCAGGATGCCGGGCATGCCGCAGGAGGCGCGCACGCACTGGCGCAGCGGCCCCTGCTGCAGCCAGATCTCGCGGCCGGTGTCGAGCTCGGTGGCGACGCAGGCAAAGGGCAGCGGCAGCGTCTCGATGGCGGGATCGCCTAAGTGGTTGGCGGCGATGCCGAACACCTTCTCGCCGCGAAACAGGCCGCCGGAGAGGGCCGGGTCGAGCAGGCTGACCACCTGCAAGCGGCTGAAGCCGCGTACCCAGCTCTCCAGCTTGTCCAGTTCACCGGCGGCATAGGCGGCGCCGACAAAGCTGCCGATGGAGCATCCCGCCACCAGATCCGGTTTGACGCCGAGCCGCTCCAGCGCCCGTATGATGCCGATGTGTGCCCATCCACGGGCCGCGCCGCTACCAAGAGCCAGTCCCACACGGGGTTTTCGTGCCACTTTGTCTCTCCAGGAGTGAGTGAGAAAGCCAGCTTACCCGCAGTTGCCGGCGCCGTCATCCTGCCAGCGTTCGCTGCGATTGCGGCCGTTGGCCTTGGCCTGATAGAGCGCCACGTCGGCCCGCCGAATGGCCTCCTGCAACTGGGTATCGGTAGTGCTGTGGTGGTAACCCAGGCTAACGGTCACCGCCAGGGCCGGCGCCAGCTCCTGCCAGGGGTAACGGGCGATGCGCAGACGCAGCTGTTCGGCCAGCTGGTCGAGTGGTTCGCCCCCTTTGGCCGCCAGCAGCAGAAACTCCTCGCCGCCCCAGCGGATCAGGGCGTCTTCCCGCCGCAGGTGCTGCTGGCACAGGCGCACCAGCTGGATCAGCACCTGATCGCCCACCTCGTGGCCAAAGCGGTCGTTGACCTGCTTGAAGTGATCGCAGTCGAACATGATCACCCCGAGGCTGCCCCCGCGCTGCTGATGGCGGCGCTCGAACTCGTCTAAGTAGTGGCGGTTGAAGGCGCCGGTCAGGGCATCGTGGCGAGAGAGATAGTCCAGCTGCCGGTTCAGGCGGCGAGACTTGAGATTGGCGAGCACGGCCCAGGCCATGAAGAACAGGGCGATCAGGGTCGGAGCGGACTGACAGAGCAGGGCCCACAGCAGGGAGGGCAGGGGGATGCGGTGGAGCAGGGTGAGCTCGGTGTCAGGAATGGCGTACTGGAACTGAAACGCCCCCTGCTGCCAGCGGTAGCCATCCAGAGCCGTTGACGGCTTTGGGACGAAGTCGACCTCCTGATTGCTGCTGGCGAGGATCTGCTGATGCTGGTTGACCAGAAACAGGGTGCCGATACCTGGGGTGGATTCGCGCAGCAGCTGCTCCAGCCGGGAGAGCAGCACATCGATGCTGATGACGCCCACCAGCACCTGATCTTTCACTATGGGCTGTGACAGGGTGATCATCTGGCCCGCGCCAGCAAAGTCCTCGTAGGGGCGCGAGACGGTGGCGTGCAGGCTCTTCTCCTTCTGCTTGAGGGCATCCTGCCAGTAGGACTTGAGATAGATGTTGCGCCGAAAGTGAAACTGGCTGGCGGGGACCCAGGGGTAGAGATAGACGAAGTCATCGACCCCGGTGAAGTAGAGCCAGCCGACCTTGTCCCCGAGCAGCTTGCTGGCGGTGGAGAGCAGGGGGGAGAGGCTCAGCGCCAGGTGCAGCCTGGCGGCGCGCTGGCTGCCGGGGGCCGGCAGCGGCCCCAGTCCGGTCAGGTTGCCGCTCAGCCCCTTGGGCAGGTTGGCGGGCACCTTATCCAGCGCAAAGCCCTGGTCACCATTCTCCCGCAGGGCGCCGTAGAGCTGCTGGGTGAGGGCGGATTGCGGGTTGCTGCGCAGCCGCTCCTCTGCCTGACCGCGCATGGCCTCGAGAAAGGTTTCCATCTGCTGAAACTGGGATTTCAAGCGGGAGGCAGTGCTGAGGGTGTCGCTCTGATAATGGTCGGTGACCTGGGTCAGGGTCAGCTTGAGAGTGATGGCCAGCAGCAGGGCGACAAAGGCGCAGAGCAGCCATTGCAGGCGACAGGTAACAAAATGAGATCTGGGTTCAGGCATAGGCGTTAGGCGGGATCCGGACAGGTTCGGAGCATCAGTTTAGGGCACAATCGTGAAGCCCGTCTTCTGCTACTGCTATTTCAATCAAATATCGCCGTTTCTGTTACGTTTTGTCACATTTATACATAGTCACGGCATAGTCAGGGGGTAACATGGTGACCATCATTGATGAAGTGCCCTCTTTTCTCTTAATTTCATGGATTGCTTGATGAAAATGCGTATATGGCTGGTGCTTGCCTGCCTCTCTCTGCTGATTTCCGCCGGCTTGTATTACCGCCACTCCGCCCCTGTCGGCAAACCCCAGCCACGTCAGGTCAACATCAGGGCGCAGACGGTCAGCCAGAGCCTGGCCGAACCCTCCATCAAGCTGGTGAGCAAGCTGGCCGCCAATCGCTCCGTAGTGATAAGCCCGGAGGTGACCGGCCGCATCGTCAAAATCGCGGTGCGCTCCGGCCAGCAGGTCAAGCAGGGGGATGTGCTGATCGCCCTCGACGCCGGCAAGCAGCAGGCGGAGCTGGCCGAGCAGAGCGCCAGCGTGCGCGACGAGAGCCGCAAGCTGCGGGACATGCGCCGGCTGGTGGCGCGCGGCGCCATCACCACCTCCGAGCTGGAGGGGCAGGAGGCCACGGTCGCCCAGGCTCAGGCTCGCGCCGATGCCGCCAAGTACGAGCTCTCCCTGCGCACCCTGCTGGCGCCGTTCGACGGCTCGGTCAGCCTCATCGATCTGAGCGAAGGGGCCTTGGTCAACAGCGGCGATACCCTGCTCCACCTGGACGAACTGGCCAAGCTGCGGCTCGATCTGGCGGTGCCTGAGCGCTACCTCTCGCTGCTGCGCCCCGGCATGGCGGTGACTGCGACCAGTTCGGCCTGGCCGGACCAATCTTTCCGCGGTGTGCTGGAGACGCTGGACAGCCGCGTCTCCAACGATACCCAGAACATCAAGGCGCGGGTGATCATCCCCAATCCTGACGGTCAGCTGCGCCCCGGCATGCTGCTCAACGTCGAACTCTCCCTGCCGCCACAGAAGATGACCCTGATCCCGGCCCAGTCGGTGGAGTATGCCGGCGAGCAGCGCTTCGTCTATCGTCTCGAACCCAACGGCAAGGTCAAGCGGGTACCGGTGGTGCTGGGGGATACCCATGGCGAAGAGGTGTGGGTGACCGAAGGGCTCAAGGTGGGCGATCGCATCGTGGTCGAGGGGTTGGTCAACCTGCGTGACGGCGTCAGCGTGCACGATCTGGCGGAGGTCAAAGGCTGATGTGGCTCTCCGATATTTCCGTGCGCCGCCCGCTGGTGGCGGTGGTGCTGAGCGCGCTGCTCACCGTGTTCGGTCTGGTGGCGTTTTCCAAGCTGACGGTGCGGGAGATGCCGGACGTGCAGACGCCGTCCGTCTCCATCACCACCATGTACGAGGGGGCCGCCCCCGCCGTCATGGAGAGCCAGGTCACCAAGCCCATCGAGGATCAGCTCTCCGGCATCAGCGGCATCAAGAACATCAACTCGGTGACCCGCAAGGGGCGCTCTGTCATCACGGTGGAGTTCAAGCTCGGCTGGAACATGGTGGAGGGGATCTCCGATGTGCGCGATGCCATCTCCCGCGCCCGCCCCAAGCTGCCGGACGAGGTGGATGAACCCCTGGTCACCAAGGACAACGGCAACGGCGACGTGGCGGTCTGGCTCAACTTCAGCAGCACCCAGATGGACCGCACCGCCATGACCGACTACGCCAACCGGGTGTTGGTGGATCCCCTGAGCCTGGTGGACGGGGTGAGCGAGGTGTCGCTCTCCGGCGATCTGACCCAGGTAATGTACGTACGGCTGCGCCCAGCCGACATGGCGGCGCGCGGCGTCACGGTGGCGGATGTGCAGGACGCCCTCAAGCGCGAGAACATCGAGCTGCCGGGCGGCGAGATCCGCAACAACAGCATGACCATGGCGGTGCAGATTGCCCGGCTCTATCACACCGCCGCCGATTTCCAGGCACTGCAGGTGCGCACTGCCACCAACGGCCAGAGCATCTATCTGGCCGACATCGCCGATGTGGAGGTGGGCGCCAAGAACGAAGACAGCGCCTACCAGCGCAACGGCCGCGAGAGCCTGGGGATAGGCATCGTCGCCCAGTCCACCGCCAACCCGCTGGCGGTGGCGCAGGGGGTCGAGAAGAAGATGGCCGAGATGCAGCGCTTCCTGCCGGAGGGGGCGGCGCTGGAGGTCGACTACGACTCCACCATCTTCATCAAGCAGGCCATCGACGAGGTGTACGAGACCCTCGCCATCTGCGCCGTGCTGGTGGTGGCCGTGCTCTACCTGTTTCTGGGGCAGGGGCGCACCACCCTCATTCCGGCCATCACTGTGCCGGTCTCCCTCATCTCGGCCTTTATCGGCGCCTGGTATCTGGGCTTTTCCATCAACCTCATCACCTTGCTGGCGCTCATTCTCGCCATCGGTCTGGTAGTGGATGACGCCATCGTGGTGGTGGAGAACATTCACCACCATCTGCAGCGCGGCGAACAGCCCCTGCTGGCCGCCTGGCACGGCACCCGCGAGGTGGGCTTTGCGGTGATCGCCACCACCGCCGTGCTGGTGATGGTGTTCGTGCCCATCGCCTTCATGGATGGCATGGTGGGCCGGCTCTTTACCGAGTTCGCCATCCTGCTGTCGCTGGCGGTGCTCTTCTCGTCGCTGATCGCGCTCACCCTGACCCCGGCCATGGGCTCCTGGCTGATGCGCTCGGTGGATCGGCCCAACCGGTTGACGGCGGCGCTCGATCGCGGCCTCGGCTGGGTGGAGACCCACTACCGCCGGCTGCTCGGCTGGATGCTGCACCATTCGCGCTGGACCCCACTGGTGCTGGTGCTCTGCCTTGGCGGCATCGGCGCCCTGTTTGCCCAGCTGCCTACCAGCCTGACCCCGACCGAGGATCGGGGCGTGCTCTACGTGTTCGTCAAGGGGGCCGAGGGCACCAGCATCGAGCGGATGAAGCGCAACATGCAGCAGGTGGAGGCGGCCATCATGCCGCTGCTTGGCAAGGGGGTGGTGCAGGCCATGAGCTTCAGCACCCCGGCCTTCGGCCGCGGCGGCGATCAGACCGGCATGGCCATCATCCAGCTCACTGACTGGGCCGAGCGGGATGAGACCGCCACCGAGTTTGCCAAGTCCCTGAGCGGGCGGCTGGCCGGCATTCCGGACGTGATGATCCGCACCTTCCAGCCGGGCTTTCGCGGTGGCTCCACCGCGGCGGTGCAGTTCGTGCTGCAGGGCTCCGATTACGCCGAGCTCTATCAGCAGGGGTTGGCCCTGAAAGAGGCGGCAGCCCAGAGCGGCCTGATGGAGACACCGGATCTCGACTATGCCGAGAAGACCCCGGAGCTGCAGGTGACCATAGAGCGGGATCGGGCCAACCAGCTCGGCATCCCGGTCTCCACAGTGGCGAGTTCCCTGCAGGCCCTGCTCGGCGGCATCAGCCAGACCACCTATGTAGACAGAGGAGAGGAGTACGACGTCTACCTGCGCGCCAACCAGCGCGACTTCAACGGCGTCTCCGACTTGAGCCGCATCTACCTCAAGGCGGCCAACGGCGAGATGGTGACCCTCTCGACCCTGGCCACCGTCAAGCAGGTGGCGAGCCCGCAGCGCCTCAACCACTATCAGCGTCAGAAGGCGGTGACCCTGACTGCGGATCTGGCGCCGGGCCACACCCTGGGCGAGGCGCTGGATTACCTGGACGGCTGGGCCAGCGCCAACCTGCCAAGCGGCATGACGGTGGATTATGCCGGCGAGTCCAAGGACTATCGCGACAACCAGGGCGAGATGGTGATGGTGTTCGGTCTGGCCTTGCTGGTGGTCTATCTGGTGCTGGTGGCCCAGTTCGAGAGCATGCTGACCCCGGCGGTGGTGATGGTGACGGTGCCGCTCGGTATCTTCGGTGGCCTGCTTGGCCTCTGGCTGACGGGGCAGGAGATGAGCATCTACAGCCAGATCGGCATGATCATGCTGATCGGCATGGTGACCAAGAACGGCATCCTGATCGTCGAGTTCATCAATCAGCTGCGCCAGCGCGGTGAGGGGTTCGACGAGGCGATCATCGCAGGTTCGGTGCGCCGCTTGCGCCCGATCCTGATGACCTCGCTCACCGCCATCATAGGGGCCGTGCCGCTGATGCTCTCCATGGGGGCGGGTTACGAGAGCCGGATGTCGGTGGGCACCGTGGTCTTCTTCGGCCTCTCTCTGGCGACTCTGGTGACCCTGCTGCTGGTGCCCGCCATCTACCATCTGCTGGCCAAACGGGCCGGCATGACCGGGGCGCGGGATCAACTGGTGGACGAGGCGCTGGCGGCCAGCGAGGCCGCCTCGCAGCAGGACAAACCGGCGGCCTGATGCCTACACCCATATAGGTGAAAAGCACTGCAAGCTGATGGCATCCTCGGGTAAGCGGGTTAATATATAGCCAGTTTAATGTTGAGGTGAGCTATGTTGCCATCAGCCATTTATGAACCGCTGCCCTTTGCCTATATGGGCAGCGGTTTGCTGTTGTTGGGGATTGCCGATCAGCCGGGGCTGTTGCTGGCCGGGTTGGCATTCTATCTGGCCGGTTCGCTGGCCTGGTTTCGACGCGGCGCCTATCGCCGGCCCGACAAGCAGCAACTGCGAAAGCAGGGCTGGCCGCTGTGGCTCTACGAGAGCCGGCCGTTCGCGCTGATCCTGCTGGGCCTGCTGATGTTGCGCCTGGCCACCCACCCGGTGTTCCTGGCGCCCGCCCTGGTCTGGTGCCTGCTGGGCGGCTATCAGTTGCTGCAGCGCCACTACAACCGCATCGTGCTGGCCCGCGTCCTGGCCTGAGCCGACAATCAACCCGCACTTTTCAGGCGAGCCCCGCTGGCTCGCCTTTTCCGTATCTATCGTAGGGGCAAAAAGCCGTCGCCCCCGCCTTGCTCTGCCGGTATAATGCGCGACCCGAATTGTTCCAGGTGGTCAAAATGCAGCCGGTTACCAACCTCTTCTCCTATCCCCGTTACTGGGCCGAGTGCTACGGCACGGCGCCCTTCCTGCCCATGTCCCGCGCGGAGATGGACAAGCTTGGCTGGGACAGCTGCGACATCGTGCTGGTGACCGGGGACGCCTACGTGGATCACCCGAGCTTCGGCATGGCGGTGATCGGCCGCATGCTCGAATCCCAGGGGTTTCGGGTCGGCATCATCGCCCAGCCGGACTGGTCATCGAAAGATGACTTCATGCGCCTGGGCAAGCCGAACCTCTTCTACGGGGTGACCGCGGGCAACATGGACTCCATGATCAACCGCTACACCGCTGACAAGAAGCTGCGCCACGACGACGCCTACACCCCGGGGGACGTGGGCGGCAAGCGGCCGGACCGCGCCACCCTGGTCTACACCCAGCGCTGCAAAGAGGCCTATAAAGAGGTGCCGGTGGTCATCGGCGGCATCGAGGCATCGCTGCGCCGCATCGCCCACTACGACTACTGGTCCGAGACCATCCGTCGCTCCATCCTGATCGATGCCAAGGCCGACATCCTCATCTACGGCAACGCCGAGCGGCCGTTGATCGAGGTGGCTCACCGCATCGCAGGCGGCGAGACCATCGACACCATGCAGGACATTCGCGGCACCGCGGTGATCCGCAAGGAGCCGCTGCCGGGCTGGCGCGGGGTGGATTCGAGCAAGCTCGATCAGATTGGCCGCATCGATCCTATCCCCAACCCCTATATGGAAGGGGCTCCCTGCAGCGATGACGAAGGCACCGCGCCGGTGGAGCAGGAGGCCAAGCCCATCCTGGTGCAGCCCCCTAAGCAAAAGCCGTGGGAGCAAACCTACGTCAAGCTGCCAGCGTTCGAGCGGGTGAAGGAGGACAAGGTGCTCTACGCCCATGCGTCGCGCATCCTGCACCACGAGACCAACCCGGGCTGCGCCCGCGCGCTCTCCCAGGCGCACGGTGATCGCATCATCTGGGTCAACCCGCCCGCCTTCCCGCTCGAAACCGACGAGATGGACGGGGTGTTCGGCCTGCCGTATCAGCGGGTGCCGCACCCGGCCTATGGCAACGAGAAGATCCCGGCCTACGACATGATCAAGACCTCGGTCAACATCATGCGCGGCTGCTTCGGCGGCTGCTCCTTCTGCTCCATCACCGAGCACGAGGGGCGCATCATCCAGAGCCGCTCGGAAGAGTCGATCTTGAAAGAAATCGAAGAGATCCGCGACAAGGTGCCGGGCTTTACCGGCGTCATCTCGGATCTGGGCGGCCCCACCGCCAACATGTACAAGTTGCGCTGCAAGAGCCCCAAGGCCGAGCAGACCTGTCGCCGCGCCTCCTGCGTCTGGCCGACCATCTGCCCGCATATGGACACCGACCACAGCCCGACCATCAACCTCTATCGCAAGGCGCGCGACCTCAAGGGGATCAAGAAGATCCTCATCGCCTCCGGGGTGCGTTACGACATCGCGGTGGAAGATCCGCGCTACATCAAGGAGCTGGCCAAGTACCACGTCGGCGGCTACCTCAAGATCGCGCCGGAACACACCGAAGAGGGCCCGCTCTCCAAGATGATGAAGCCGGGCATGGGCAGCTACTACAGCTTTAAGGAGCTGTTCGACAAGTATTCCAAAGAGGCCGGCAAGCAGCAGTACCTGATCCCTTACTTCATCTCGGCCCATCCGGGCACCACGGATGAAGACATGGTGAACATGGCGCTCTGGATCAAGTCCAACCGCTTCAAGCTCGATCAGGTGCAGAACTTCTACCCGTCGCCGCTCGCCAACGCCACCACCATGTATTACACCGAGAAAAACCCGCTCAACAAGGTGAGCCGCCAGGGTGGGGACGTGTTCGTGGTGAAAGGGGAGCGTCGCCGTCGCCTGCACAAGGCGCTGCTGCGCTACCACGATCCGGCCGGCTGGCCGATGATCCGCGAAGCCCTGCTGGAGATGGGCAAGGGTCACCTGATCGGCAACGGCCCGGGTTGTCTGGTGCCGGCGGAAGGGCGCAACGAGCGCGCCGCCACTGGCAAGGGGATGAAACCGGCCCTGACTCGCCATAGCAACATTGCCCATCAGCGTGGCAACGGTACTGGCAACGGCAACAAGGGGGCGGGCCAGAGCAACGGCCAGCACGCTAGTGGCAACGCCAACAAGAGCGGCAAGGGCAATGGCAAGCCGCTGGGTTCCGAGCTCAAGTTGGGTAAAGGGAACGGCCAGCCCGCCGGACAAGGCGCAGGTCATAGTGCTGGTAAGAGTGCAGGTAAGGGCAAACCGACCGGCAAACCCGCCCATAAGGGCAAGGCGCCGACCCGTGCCGGCTCTGCCAAACCCGCTACTCAGGGCAGCAAGCCAGTGGCAAAAGGCAATGGTGCCAAGCGACCGGCGCGGTAATTTTTCCTGATTGGAAAGCGATAGAAATAAAAAAAGGCGACCGGATGGTCGCCTTTTTAATAGCCAACTTATATAGAAAGTTTATTGATAAGTGGGATTCAACTCTGAAGTTCAACTTCCGTTTAAAAAATCAGACCGCTTTAGCCGGAATATATATCTTACAACAGAGTCCCTGTTGCCTTTGACACTGTCATTATTGTTTGTGATAACGGAAGAGATTTTACTGGGTTAAGCCACGAACAAATTGAAGTCCAATGTCACTAATACTTGAGGGGCAATGCCCCTCATTCTAGAATCCATATTTGGCAATGCTAGCCTCTATGTCAGCTCTCTTTTTATCCTTTATAACAGCTTCTACACTATTGTTGAGATTTTCAGCGAGTACCATTGCATTATCTAACAGCTTCTCTAAGTCATGTTCGCTAATCACTACTGGATTACCTTCTTTATCCTTTCCACCTCGATGCACTAAGTGGTTTCTTATCAGCGTTGCAGCTTCAATTTCACTTATGGGCCAGTTTTTTTGAACTTGAATGCCAAATGTTGCCTTGTAACGCTCAATAACTTTATTAGTGCTGTGCCAACTTGCATTTATCAAGCAATCAACGACTGCTTTGAGAAGTTCTTCGTGCATCTTTTCGATAGTTTCACCTTTGAAAGGTAAAGCTGCAATATCCTTGCTTACTTTGAACTCTATCTTTCCTTTCTCTATGCAATTTGACACATACGTATCGTTTTTTTCCATTGACTTAACGTAGAGTTCAACATAAAGAGTTTCTAAGGCGGTGATTACATTGGTGTACAAAAGACCAAGCAAGTGTTCTTTTTGCTGTGATTTGGGATTGTTTTTTGAAAGTGCCTTTATGCTATTGATGTTTTCGCAAAACTTAATGTATGGTTGTTCTGATGATATTACGGCATCGTAGATATCATCATCGTACCAGTCGTTGATATTATTGGAGTTTGCAGACCATTCATAACATTCATTGTTGAGATCGGCTACTAACTCTTCAATTAATTTTTCATCGATGTACTCGCCAAACATCTCTTGAAGTTCTTCACTTGCCTCATATGGCCCACCATAAATGTAAATATACCCATCTTCGCTATCGTGTGGACACGACTCCACTGGATTTTCAAAGTTCTCGTAGAACCAGCTGCGCATTACTTCTAGTTTATTTGCTTTGCTTATGTACTTTAACGATTTGATTGGTACTTTCTTTCCGTTTACATTAAATACAATTTTCAAGATGCTACGCCTTATTGTTTAAGACTTGTGAAATCTGGGAGCTTTGACATCTATGACCTTGCCGAAAGCCGGATTGAGCTCGGGCGCTGGCGGCATCGTGATATCTATATAAGTATCTTCACCCTCAAAATCTTTATCGATTCGAATTGCAATTACTTGGTTTATAGACATATTAATACCCTTGAAAGAGGTATTTATCTGCTCTCCAAAATATATTTCAATGGCGGGCATATCATTTATTTTAATTAAAATTGAAGCGCCTTTCTTTTCAATGTTGATCATCGGAATTGAGTTTATCAACTGCCAAAATGTTTTTTCAACATAGCAGTTGTTTACTTTAAATCCGTGTTTGCTACCAAGGGAATCAACAGAGTATGCCTTAGCGAAGGCGGTGTTCATTTGAAATTCTGAAGGGTTGTGTAGAAAGTTTTTATTAAGAAGTGCTTTTCCATAGTCAGTAATATTCTCTTCGTTGTATTGAAGGAACATGTTTCCTGTATATGATTCCGGTGAATATTGAACTCGCTCGCCACCGGCAAAGACAGTTCTAATTCCATATCCATAGGACCGGGTTAAGTTCATTAAGTTTCTATGGGCAACGAATAAATCTCTTAAGTAAAAAATAATAATGGGAGCATGAGCAAACTCGGGTTTACCTAAATCAACAGTACGAGATATACCATCATTTATGACCAAAATACTTTCATATGGTGCAGGTTCTACTCCAACTAAAAATGGGCGAGCAGCAGTCTGGTATACATCATTTAGGAGCGTTATTAGACCACTATCTTGTAATTTAGAGAGATCCCATGCACATTTTTCTAATGCTGTGCCGAAACCACAAATATCTATCCAGCCAGATATACATGGGATGACATTCAGGTTACCATGTCTAGATTTGTGGATCCATTTTTTAGAATTTTTATATTCATCTTTTTCCCAAAATCCGGCCAAAATATCACCTCGTAAAAATCCATGTTAAATAGCTATTCTGAGTAACAGATCCCAGAAGGATAAGAAATCAGTCTGGCTTTTATATTTAGATATGTTGATAAATAAAGATGACTGAGAAATCAATCGTTTTGAATAAGAAGCAAATCCATGGTGAAATTCTGGGACACCCATCTTCCGGTGTGGGGCGTAACGTCACCAAATCCCACGCTACCGCTCGTGGATTACAGCTTCCAATATGCTCCCTTGACCAGCGATGGCAGCAACCCATCGCAGTTCAACAGGTTCTGGATGGCTATGGTAAGCCAAACGAAACTACCTGTGCGAGCCTTAAAATGATGCAACCATCAGAATCTCATCGTTTTTTGAACTGGATCAGCAAATGGATTTGAAAGGGCATATGTGGCTATTTTCATCGCCCCAAAAGATGACTGTCTTCATCGGGGGAGGCTTTGTTATCTTGCCGGGGATGTCTGCAGGGGCGATGTGTGCCCCTTATCTCATCTCAACAGGAGCAATCAGATGGCGTTAAAGATGCGATCCCGCAGGGAGAAGGTGGGCAGCGGCCTTGGGCTGCTGCTCGGGATCATCGGCTTCAATCTGCTGGTGCCTGTTTTCTTTGAAAAGCAGGCGGGCTTTGATGGCAACCAGATGCTCTGGGCCGCCGTGACGGCGCTGGTCTGCTCCGAGCTGGGGGCCAGGATAGGCAAGTGGCTGGATCGCCGGGAGCAAACGAGCGCTGGCGACTGATTCAGGAGGCGGCCGACAGGTCGCGGGTTGCTCTGAACTGGCTGGGAGTCAGACCGGTGATGCGCTGAAACTCGCGATTGAAGTTGGATTTGGTCTGAAAACCGGCGTTCATCAAGATCTGGGTGATGCTCTCATCCGTGTTAAGCAGAGCCTGCTTGACATGGGCAATCCGATATTCGTTGATGACCCTGGGGATGCTCTGCTGGCACACCAGATTGACGGCACTGGAGATCTGCTTGGCGGGAATGCCCAGTTTGCGTGAGAGACGGGCTAGGGTCAGCTCAGGATCCAGATAGCAGGCTTTCTCTTTCATCAGGTTATCCAGCAGGGCCACTATCTCCCGGGCACGATCTTCGCTCAGCAGTTGCGCTTTCTCCGCAGGCTCGGGAACGGAGGCTGGCATCTCCTCCTCTTCTGCGTCAGCGGTATTGACCCCCACCATCACCACGGCCGCCGCCAGCATGGGCACCAGCATCAGGTGACCCAGCGACAGGATGTAGGGCGCCAGCTGGCCTTGATTGAAGGCGAAGTCGAGGGAGATTGCGGCATCGATGGCCGCCGAAAACAGCAGCATCCAGCCCGCGATATGTTCCGCCCGTCTGACCCCCTCCCACTCATTGAACGAGACATAAAGCAGTAGTTGCGTCTTATCGGAAAAACGCACCAACGCGATGCCGTAGCAGAGATAGATGGAGGTCAGCAGGCCATCCAGCGGCAGTGGCAACCAGTTGTGGGTCAGCATGCCAAGGGTAACCAGCGCGGGACCGATGCCGTGCAGCCAGGAGAAGCGGGCCCCTGGCGCCCTGGCCCGGCTGAAGATATGCCAGGCGGCCACCGGAATAAGTGAGGCGAGGATCGGCTGCGCGAGACTGAGCAGCGCCAGATCGAAGGTCCAGCGCAGCCCCACCACGCCGGTGGTGATGGCGCACAGCAGCAAAAAGAGGGCGGTCGTTCTGGCCGCCCGGCCGAGGCGCGCCAGCAGCACGGCGGCCAGCAGAGCCAGCAGCAAGGAGACGATAAAGGGTATGGGTATGGCCAGCATCATGTATCCCGTGTGCAAAGAGAGGCCGTTGACCGGCGGCGGCATGCCAGCATAACGGCTTGGGTCAGGCGAATGAAGCCCATGATGGCGCGGGCGCGGTTCGAGGACGACCTGAAACCGGTTTGAGGACGCCAGGGGGCGCTTTGCTCCCCATGATAAGGGCTCCCAATCACCATAAAAGGCAGGTATCCATGTTCTCTTTCTACTGGCTGGGGTGGCAACGCGCCCTGGATTTTTCGGGTCGCGCCACCCGGGCCGAATGTGGGTGGTTCATGTTGGGCCATCTGTTGGTCACCCTGATCTGCATCTGGCTGGACGTGCTGCTTGCCAACCTGGGTTGGCTGGATCTGGGCTACGGCCTGGTAAGCAGCGTGCCCCTGATTGCGCTTATCGTGCGTCGCTTGCACGACACCGGTCGCTCCGGTTGGTGGGGCTGGGTCTTTCTGGTGCCGGCCGTGGGGCCCTTGCTGCTTATCTATTTGCTGGCGCAGCAAAGCGGGGCAACCCATGTTGGCAAGGAGGCATCGGCATGAGACACGCACTCTGGTTGTTTATGCTGTGCAGCTCGCTGACGGTGGCTGCCGTCGACAATCCCCACGATTTTCCCAAGGGGGCACTGGGCCTGCTGCAGGTCGACAGCCTGACCCGTGGCGAGCTGCTGTGGATGCAAGGGCGGGTGGGGGAGGGAACCTATACCACCACTGATGCCGAGGGGCGTCACTGCGCCATCCGGGTGCCGGTGGCGGTCGGCAAGCTGGCGAGCAGCGGCCTTGGCATCGACTCCGCCGCGGGGCTGGCCATCGTCGTCATGACGCCGCGGCTCGATGTGGCGCTCAGCAAGGGTGAGCGGGTGAACAGCAGCGACTTCATCTTCTCCCGCGAGGCCGCTGACCTGGCGGCCGACGGCTATATCGTCAGCGGGATCGCGGCAGACGAAGGGTTTGTGCTGAACTCGCGGCGGCGCTGGATAGCCTGGCTGCTGGAAGACAAACCGGCGCTGCGCTGTCAGTAAGGTCTCCTCGTCGGGAGGATGCGCCGGCCAAAGAAGGCCCACTGGCTGGTGCGCCTACTGCCACACTTCCTGCCCCTTGGCATTGAGCAGGGTGTGAAAGAGATAGTGATCGTCCCGATCGTAATAGACGGTGAGGGTGTGCTGCTGGGTATAATCCGCCGCCACGCCGGCCACCGTCATGGGTATCAGGATCAGCTCCCCCAGCCCCATAGTCACGGCGCTCGCCGTGGCCTGGCCATTGCCATCACCGCGTTTGTGGATCTTGCCGAGCACGGTAAAGCGATCGCAGCCCTGCACCTTATCCTCGGTCAGATAGGTGGCCTGCTGGCAGAGCTGGGGCTCGCCCAGTTCGGCGCGAATGGTCGCGCGGGTCTGCCCCGCTGCCAGGGTCTCGCGAAAGCGCCCCGAGTAGTGATCGATGGCGGCGGCGCAGCCGCTTAGCAGCCCGATCAGCAGCAGCGGTGCGAGCCGCAAACAGGCGCGTTTCATGGGCGGGCCTCGCCATCTGTCAGGGCCGCATCGCCCCGCCGCCTGGGTTCACTGCGATGCAAAAAGGTGGTCAGGGTATCGCGCGGCGGCGTGATGCCGCACTGCACCAGAATGCGCCCGATCGCCCCCCTGTGATAGCCGCCGTGGGTCACCAGGTGCAACAGCATCTCGGCGCGGCTCATCTGCCCCTTGTCGCCATCCACGAAGTTGAACGAGAGCACGGCCTCGCCATCTGCCTGGCTCAGGCCGGCAACGTACTCCAGATACCAGGCATCCAGCTTGCCGATGGCGGTGCGCAGCATCGCCAGGGTCGGTGTCTCCGGGGTATTGGTGGCGGTAAAGCTGTGCCGTTCCCCCAGCAGATTGGCCTTGAAGATGGCATCGACCACATGGATATGGTTGAAGATGCGCAGGGCCGTGTGGTGGGCCTCACCATCTTGCGCGGCATCCAGGGTGGCGAGGGCATCCAGCAGTTCGCCATCGGCCCAGGCCTTGTAGCGAAACAGCGAGAGCAGGGTTGAGCTTGGCATGGCACTCCTTGGCGCGTCTTATGTCCAAAAGCGGACATCTTAGCCAGATGGAGCCCCAAATAACACTCCCCCGGCAGAGGGCAGGGTTGGGCCAGCCATCGGCTGTGTCCGGGTCGGCGGGGATGCTACCCTGTCAGCCGTTGCCGGATAAAACTGCGCCCATAACCCGCCGCCACAAGGAGTCCCCATGCGCATTGCCCTCGTAGGTCTTGGTGATATCGCCCAGAAAGCCTATCTGCCGCTGCTTGCCAGTGACGAGCAAGTCACCCCGCTGCTCTGTACCCGCAATCCAGCGGTATTGGATAAGCTGGCTCGCCAGTACCGGATCGCCGAGTGCTTTACCGAGCTGGGCGACCTGCTGGCAAGCCGCCCGGATGCGGTGATGATCCACGCCGCCACTGCGGTGCACCTTGAGCTGGCCGCCCAGTGCCTGCGCGCCGGCATCCCCACCTTTGTCGACAAGCCGCTCTGCGACACTCTTGCCGGGGTAGAGGAGCTCGCCAACCTGGCGCTGGCGCAGAACCGCCCGCTGTTTGTGGGCTTCAACCGCCGCTATCTGCCCGCCATGAGCGCGGCCCGCGGCCAGCTGCTTACCGAGCTCAACTGGCAAAAGCACCGCCACGCCTTGCCGGGGGCGCCGCGCTCGTTTCTGTTCGACGACTTCATCCATGTGCTCGACAGCCTCTGCTACTACGGCGGCGCGCCTGATGGGGATCTGCATGCGGTGCTGCGGCGCTGTGCCCGTCAACCCGAGCTGCTGGCCGGGGTGAGCGTTGCCTGGCAGAGCGGGCAGGTGGCGGTGAGCGGCAGCATGAACCGCAGCGCCGGCCTCACCGAGGAGCGCATCGATGCCTATGGCGACAACCTCTCCCTGCATATCGAAAATTGCACCCGGGGCACCCTGGCCCGCGATAAAACCGTGCAGACCCTGGCCCCCGACGACTGGCAGTCGGTGCTTACCCAACGGGGCTTTGCCGCCATGCTGGCTCACTGGTATCAGCAGATTGAAGCGGGGCGGGCCGACGGGGCGCTGATTGAGAGCTACCTGCACAGCCACCGGCTGGCAGAGCGACTGGTGGCCTTGGCGGGGGAGTGAGGGTGATCGCCGCGCAGGGCCATGGGCGGGGCGGCGGGCGAAAAAATCGCCGGACCACTGTATGAGATGGCGCATCCCTGCGCAGTTGATTGGCGGGGGCGCTGCCGCGCAAGCCAAGCGGGCGCTTGTTTGCTATCTTGGCGGCCATGAACTGCCAGCAGAGCGACAGAGTGTGATGAACCAGCTATTGAAACGGGGTGGCCGGCTGGCTGCCCTTGCCAAACGGCAGCGGATCCCCGCCATGATGGCCAGGGTGGCCCGTCCATGAGCATCATTTTGGGGATAGACCCGGGTTCGCGCATCACAGGTTACGGGGTCATTCGCATCGTGGCAGGCAAGGCGGAGTACCTGGGCTCGGGCTGCATCCGCACCGATCTGGGCGAACTGCCTTCGCGCCTCAAGCAGGTCTATGACGGAGTGAGCGAGATCATCACCCAGTTCAAACCCGACGAGTTCGCCATCGAGCGGGTCTTTATGGCACGCAACGCGGATTCGGCTTTGAAGCTGGGTCAGGCTCGCGGCAGCGCCATCGTGGCGGCGGTCAATGCCCTGCTGCCGGTCAGCGAATACTCGGCCACCCAGATCAAGCAGGCGGTGGTGGGCACGGGCGGCGCGGCCAAGGAGCAGGTGCAGCACATGGTGACCCACCTGCTCAAGCTCTCGGCCACCCCTCAGGCGGATGCGGCGGATGCCCTCGGGGTGGCGCTTTGCCACTTCCATACCCGCCAGATCCTGATCAAGATGGCCGGGCGCAGCACGGGATCGGTGCGCGGTCGTTACCGCTGAGCCGAGATTGCCGGTCTGATGCCGGCAATCTCAGGCAAGCGGCCATGTGCCGGCTGGTTGCCCCTCTGGCGGCGACTGTCGGCAAAAGCCTCAACAGAGTCACAAGCTGTCGCACTGCCTGCCTGCCGCAAGGCGCAGCCCGCCCGGGTGCTAACGACAATCTTCTCAGTTAATCAACGACTTGTGACGCAAGTCACGTTTTCAGGCCTTCATCGCTTCCCTTCGCTTGCCCGAACGGGACTCCCATAATGTGCGCCGGCCGCGTGGTGCGGCCCGGTGAGCCGCTGGCTCCCGCTTCATCCATCATTGGGAGAGTTGAGAAGTGAAACCTTTTGCAGCTGAATTCATGGGAACCTTCTGGCTGGTGCTGGGGGGCTGCGGCAGCGCCGTGCTGGCCGCCGCCTTTCCGAACGTCGGCATCGGCCTGCTTGGCGTGGCGCTGGCGTTCGGTCTGACCGTGCTGACCATGGCTTACGCCATCGGCCATATCTCGGGCTGTCACCTGAACCCGGCCGTGACCATTGGTCTCTGGGCCGGCGGTCGTTTCCCGGCCTCCGGCGTGCTGCCCTACATGGTCGCTCAGGTACTGGGCGGGATTGCGGCAGCGGCGGTGCTCTATGTGATTGCCAGCGGTCAGGCCGGTTTCGATCTGGCGGCGGGCTTTGCCTCCAACGGCTATGGCGAGCACTCCCCGGGCGGCTACAGCATGCTGGCGGCGCTGGTGTGTGAAGTGGTGATGACCGGTTTCTTCCTGTTCGTCATCATGGGCGCCACCGATAGCCGGGCCCCGGCCGGCTTTGCTCCCATCGCCATCGGCCTGTGCCTGACCCTCATTCACCTCATCAGCATTCCGGTGACCAACACCTCGGTCAACCCGGCGCGCAGCACGGGCGTGGCCTTCTTCGTAGGGGACTGGGCACTGGGCCAGCTGTGGCTGTTCTGGGTTGCGCCCATCGTCGGTGCCATTCTGGGTGCATTGGCCTATCGCGCGATCGCGACCAAAGCCTGATCCGTCAGGGCAACAAAGTGTGGTATCGACACGCCCCCGGGCGTGTTTTTTCGTTTCTGGCGGGAACGAAAACGGGCCACAAGGGCCCGGCTGCTTGCGTTGCTGGGTGAAAGAGGAAAGGTCTTACAACCCCTTGGCGCTCAGCATGTCTTTGTAGCGCTGGCGCAGCAGTTGCACCCGCTCCACATAGGCGCGAGTTTCGGCATAAGGAGGGATGCCCCCATGTTTTTGCACCGAGCCGGCACCGGCGTTGTAGGCCGCGGTGGCCAGTGCCACGTTGCCGCCATACTGCTTGAGCAGCCCCGCCAGGTATTTCACTCCGCCGAAGATGTTCTGCTCCGCCAGCAGGGCGTTGCCCACTCCCAGCTCCCGCGCCGTGGCCGGCATCAGCTGGGTCAGCCCCATGGCCCCCTTGCGGGACACAGCCAGCGGGTTGAAGGCGGACTCGGCATGGATCAATGCCCGGATGAGGGCTGGCTCCACCTGATAGGCCTTGGCCGCCGCCTGGATGGTGCTGGCGTAGTCATAGAGAAACAGCCCCGTGGTGTGCCAGTTGACCTTGGAGTCGGGGTCGCAGGCGTAGCAGTCGTTGAACAGCAGCAGCTCGTAGTGACCCTGCTCCGGCATCATGTCGGAGTAGCGCACCACACCGTTTTTCTGCACCGACTTGTAGACCTGGATCTGGCGAGTGCCGGGCGGCAGCGGGGGGCTGGCCGGCTCGGGGGGCGGCAGCACGCCCGGGGTGTGCATGGTGACGGGGGCCGCCGCGGGGGGCGGTGCCGGCGGCTCGGCAGTGAGGATCACCACCTCGGCCGGGGCGGGTGTCTGGCTCCAGCCGGGCGGGGAAAACAGCGGGATCAATCCCATCAACATCCATGCTTTCAACGGCTTGCTCCTTCAGCCTCGTTAGCCTTGTTGAGTAAAGCATCACGGCGCGGGCAGAACAAGCCCGCCCTGACCGACCCGTGCACTCGGCCGAGAAAATAGCGGTGACAGACCAAATAAAGAGGCCGCCCGGTGGCGGCCTCGCGCGGCAATGGCCGGTTTACTCCTGCAGCCAGAGGCGGGCGCTGCGGGCGGGAATGGCGACCCGCACCCACTGGCTCTGCACATTGACCACGGCGCTTTGGTCTAGCACGTCCCGATAGTTGCGATACCAGTTCATCTCGAACTTGGCGGTATCGAGCCAGTACTCCTGCTCGTAGTCGCACTTGTTGATGCCGACCAGCCCCTGCTTGCCACGCTTGAACAGCACGAAGCAGTCGCCGCTGCCGACCAGCTGCATGGGTTGGCCCTGCACCGCGTTGTGGAAGCGGATCATCCCCTTGAGGTCGCTGCGCAGGTAATAGTCCTGCCAGCGCAGCCCGTCCTTGGCCTGGGTCTCGCCATGATCCGAATAGACCAGCGGCGAGCCGCCGTCGCGGCCGAGCAGGTAGGCATAGGCCAGCTTCTCGTCGGTCGGGTTCAGGATCTGGTAGCGAAAGCCGTCGTTGGTAGGAATGTCGTGGGTGATGGCGAAGGTGACCGCCCGGCTGCCCGGCAGCGCCTGGCCATAGGCCCCCGGATCTGCCAGCTGGTTCATGCTGCCGCCATAGCCAAGGGCTCCGCGCAGGGAGGCAAACAGCGGGAAGTCATAGGCGCCCTGACCGCTGCTGTCGAGATAGGGCTTGAGGAAGCGCTCGTAATCGTTGCTGCCGGCGCCGCCGGTGGTGATCACCTCGCCGAACACGTGCATCCCCTGCTTTATCTCGGGGGTGAACACGGCGTTGATCTGGTAATCACTCATGTGCTTGACCGCATCGACCCGAAAGCCCTTGATCCCCATCCCCTTGAGCGCCTTGAGGTAGGCCTGCTGCTGGCTCACTACCCAGTTGTTGGGGTCAAGATCCGGCAGCCCCTTGTCGCCCGCGCTGCCGCACAGCCGCCAGTACTGCACGTTGCCCGGATCGTTCCAGTCGCTGATGCACCCTTCCGGGTGGAAGTCCTGGCCGGCGAGCAAGTTCTGGCCCAGATCGCCAAACAGCTTCTGCCGCTCGAAGTAGCCGGGGTTGACGGCATAGCTTTGCAGCAGCTCGCTGCCGGGGTAGTTGAGATCGCTGCGCTTCCAGCTCTCGTTGGCCATGTGGTTGAGCACCACGTCCGCATAGACGGCGATGCCCCGCGCCTGCATGGCGGCGATCAGCTGCTCCAGATCCTGCTTGTTGCCAAGCGGGGTGTCGATGAGGCGCAGGTCCTGGGGTTGGTAACGTGCCCACCACTCGTTGCCCGATGACTTGAGGGGTGGCGAGATGAGCACCTGTTTGTAGCCGGCGGCCTTGATGAGATCGGCCTTGGCGGTGACTTCACTGTATTTCCAGTTGAAGGCGTGCAGTATGACGTCGGCATGTGCCAAAGGCGCGATCAGCATGCCTGCGATCGCCCAGATTCCCGCTGTGTGTTTCATTATTGTCAGTCCTTGTTTTGGGTGCCCAGATGGGCACCCAGAGCCTCACACCGGCCTGTCTTGCCAGCAATCGCCGGGCGGCGATTTTGTGAGCACTTTCAAAGCGGACTGTGCGGATCTGTGACGGCTTGCAAAAAACCGCGCAGGCCGCGTCATTACTGACTTTTCAATCACTTCACCGGGCTGTTTTCGGCTCAGTCAATCCCGTTGTTGTAGAGCGGTTGCCAGGCGCAGTAGCGCTGGCCATTGCGCTGGTTGTAGAGCCAGAAGCGGTTGCAGTTGTCGTCGTAGTTGCTGGCGCCGACGTTGACGGCATAGCTGCTCAGCCGCTGCCCCTGCAGGGACTGGAACACCCCGTTGTAGAGCAGGGAGAAGTGCAGGTGCGGGCCGGTGGAGGAGCCGCCCTCGCACAGCGCCTCGTTGCGGTTGCTGGCATAGGTGCCGATGGGGGTGTCGGCGGCCACGTAGTCGCCGCTGCGCACCGAGATCCCGCTCATGTGGTAGTAGTTGGTGGCCCAGCCGTTGGTGGCGGTGACGCGCACCTGGCAGCGGGAGAAGACGGTGACGGTGCCGCTGTTGGCGGCGGTGACCGTGTAGGTGGCGCCGCCCCAGCCCGGCCAGTCGTAGGAGACATCGATGGAGGAGTAGGGGTAGCCGGAGCCGGTATGGGAGTGGGCGCCATTGGCCTTCCAGCTGTAGCCCTGGCGCCAGGGCAGCTGGAACTGGCCGCCGGCCAGCGGTGCGGCGGGGGCGGCCGCGCCGCCCCTGGGAGAGGTCATGGCGTCCTGACCGAACAGGGTCTGCCACTGCTCACCGAGCTGGCGCTGCATTGACGTGCTCAGCATGCTGGCGAGGGCAGCCTGGTGCGCAGCCTGTGGCGCCAGGGCGGGGGCGCTGCGCTGCATAAGTTTTTGCTGGGCGCGGGCCTGATAGAAGCGCTCGGAGAGCTGGCGCGCCATCAGCTCCAGCTGGTTGTCAAAGCCCCTGGCATTGACCAGTTTGGCGAACGGCGCCGCCATGGCCTGCTCGGAGGGAGCCGAGATGAGCTGGCTGCTCGCCTCCATCAGAGCCAGCAGCAACTGGGGGTTGAGGCTGGTGATGCCGCTCCAGTGCAGGATCACCTCCTCCTTGGGCAGCAGGTGGGGCGCCTGTTGCAGCAAAAAGTCGTGCAGATCGAAGGCCATGGCCGCCTCGCCGAACACGAAGTGGGCCTCATCCAGGGGGAGGGCCGGGGTCTGACTGGCGGCAAGCTGCTGCGCCGTGAAGTGATAGGGGGCAAGCGGGGCATGGATGTCGCCGGCCCAGCCGGCGGCGGGAAGCAGGGCCAGCATCAGCAGGGAGGGGATCGGTCTGGACATGATAACTCCTTGGCAAAGTGGTGAGGTGTCGGTGTGGGGATGGACCCACGCGGGCAACAACAGCGCGAGGCTATGCCAAGGCTTCACCATAGGGGCAAATGCCAAAGTTGCTATTCAAATGGGGCTTTTTGTGCGGAGGGATAGCGGCATCTGTTTGTTAACAAATGTTTACGAAAAGGGTTTGTAGAGCCAAATCAGTGAGTTGCGGGCCAAGAAATGGCGGGCAGTCGTAAAGGGCAGGGAAGAGGCGCAAACAGTGTCTGCCACTGGCTTGCCGTGATAGGATCGCCACTGGCCAGACCGGCTGACGGCATGTTAAAAATTATGCAACTCGGTGTGGTTATTGGCTTTTTTGTTATTAAAAGCCGTGATATCGTCAATCTGGTCGGATCTCTGCGACCGACATCAATGTATGAGGACCGGGCCGAATGGCCATGGATGGAACGGGTGTGATAGGCAAGCGGGCGATGGAACTCACGTTCGAAGAGTACTGTGATGCAGACCTTTCCCTGATCAGGGATTACTACGAAACCACTTTCTCCCACTATGTGCCGGATCTGGCCGAGCGGATCTTCGTGGTACGCGACGCCCACTGGCTGGTGGGAGCCGTGCGCCTGCGCGACGAACAGGATTACTACCACCTGTGTGGTTTTCGTCTGCTGCCCCACTACCAGTCGCTGGGGCTGGGCTCGCGCCTGTTGCAGCACGCCTGCAACGATCTGCAAGACAAGCCGGTGGTGTGTCAGGCCTTGCCGTTTGAAAAGCCGTTCTACCTCAAGGCCGGCTTCGCCGACCTGCCCCTGCATGAACTGGAGGGGCCGCTCTTCTCGCTTTATGACCAGCAGCGCGAACAGGGTTACCAGATCGAGCTGCTGGTGCGCCAGGCCAAGGCCCCGGTCTACAACTGACGACTCACTGGGGCTTGGTCAACAGGTGGATCTTGCCCGGTGACAGCTCCAGCCCCAACAGATTCTCCTTCAGCCAGGCCTGGTTCGGATCCTTGTCGTTGAGCCGATAGACCGGCTGGGTCTCCAGCCGCTTTTCCATGCTCTGCAGCAGCATGCCGAGCATGAAGCCGAACTTCTGCTGCGCCGCCTCCGGCTCCAGCTTGTATTCAATCAACTTCATGTTGTCGAGGAACAGCGCGCTCTGCGCCTTGTCGTAGCGCGGTCTCGCCTCATAGGTCATGTTCAGCCGCGCGTCGTACTCGGTCTGATCCGGCAGGGCGATCTTGAGCTTGCCCTTGCCATAGACCCTGGCGGTGTCCGGGCTCTGGCGCCCGATCTGGACATCGCTCTGCTCGAGCTGCACATGAGCCTTGATGATGCCGGGCAGCTCCAGCTGTTTGTTCACTTGCACCTGGGATTGCAGGTACTGGTTTATCTGTTGCTCATTGATGTCATATGAGCCTTGACCTAGCATGGCCAGACTGAGCAGCATAGATTGCAGGATCATGCTAACGACCTGATAGAATGGGTGTGTTTTACAGCATACCATCCTGGCTTCGCGGGATCTGCCCACCGCATTTCACTCGTCTGTAAAAGGAGTTCTCGTGATCAACGGTCTGGAGCACGACATCCAACTGCTGTTTTCCCAGTTCCTCGGCTGGTTGCTGCTGCTGTTTCACACCGTGATCGTGGCGGGGGTTTCATTTCGGGTGGTGATGAAACGGCGCCCCATCGGGGTCTCGCTGGCCTGGCTCGCCCTCATCTATGCCATCCCGTTTGCCGGGGTCGGTTTTTACGTGCTGTTCGGCGAGATCCGCCTCGGCCGGCGCCGCGCCGAGCGGGCGCAGGCCATGTACCGCCCTTACGCCATCTGGATCCGCCAGCTGGCCCGGCTCTTCCCCCAGCACTGCTGCGAGGTGGGGGAGAAGGCCCAGCCGCTGCACGATCTGATCCAGGGCCGATTGGCCATGCCCATGCTCTCCGGCAACCGGATGACGCTGCTGAGCAAGCCGGAAGCCATCCTGCGCGAGATAGTGCGCGACATCCGCCAATCCTCCCAGTCCTGCTACCTGGAGTTCTACATCTGGCACCCGGGCGGCGACACCGACGAGGTGTGTGAAGCGCTGATGGAAGTGGCGGCGCGCGGCGTGGATTGTCGCTTGCTGCTCGATTCCATGGGCAGCAAGACCTTCTTCCGCTCATCCTGGCCGAAAAAGCTGCGCAAGGCCGGGGTCAAGCTGGTGGAGGTGCTGCCGGTCGGTGCCTGGCGCATCCCGTTCCAGCGTCAGGACCTGCGCATGCACCGCAAGCTGGTGGTGATCGATGACCGGGTCGGGTACACCGGTTCCATGAACATGGTGGATCCCCGCTTCTTCAAGCAGAACGCCGGGGTCGGCCAGTGGGTCGACATCATGATCCGGGTACAGGGGCCCATGGTGCCGCTGATGTGGTCCATCTTCGTCTGGGACTGGGAGATGGAGACCGGCGAGCGGCTGCTCGACAGCCTGCAGCACGAGCCGGAGGCCTGGCCCCAGAGCAACTACCGGGCCCAGCTCATTCCATCCGGCCCCTTCGTCGGCGGCGACTGCATCCAGCAGAGCCTGCTGCTGGCCATCTACCAGGCTCGCCACCATCTGGTGCTGACCACCCCCTACTTCGTGCCGGATGATCCGCTGGCGGCGGCGCTCTCCTCGGCGGCGGCCCGCGGCGTGCAGGTGCAGCTGGTGCTGCCGGCGCGCAACGACTCCCTGATGGCCAATTACGCCTGCAACGCCTTCATGGAAGAGCTGCTGGAGGCGGGGGTGGAGGTCTATCGCTATGACGCCGGCCTGCTGCACACCAAGAGCGTGCTGGTGGATGACGACTTCGCCCTGGTGGGCACGGTCAACCTGGACCGGCGCAGCCTCTGGCTCAACTTCGAGGTGACCCTGCTCATCGACAACCCGGTGTTCGTCGCCGAGATGACCCAGCTGGTGCAGGGCTACATGATAGAGGCGACCCCCATGTCGCTGGCCAAGTGGCGGGCACGTCCCTGGTACAAGAAGGTGATGGAGAACATGTTCTACCTGTTCAGCCCCTTGTTGTGACATCACTTAATTGCGGCAGGCGCCGAATTGCGCTTGCCTAGCCCCAAGCTGGCCCCGTAGAGTGCGGCAATCACTCCCTGGAGAAACAGAAGAAGATGAAGAAGCGAGTAGCGCTGGCCGTCACGGCGGCCTTGGTGGTGGGTGGGCTGGGTGCCTGCTGGTACACGGGCAACACGTTCGATCGCATCATGGCCGAGCAGATCGCCAAGGTGAAGCAGGAGAGCGGCGTCGAACTGAGCTGGCAGCCGAGCTCGAGCAACCTGTTTGCCCGCGACGGCGTGTTGAAGGTGGTGGTCACCCCGCAGACCCTGGCCAGCCTGGATGGTCAGCTGGAGGGGAGTGAGCCGGTCGAGGCGCAGTTCATCGTCAACAGCCGCATCCTGCCGCTCTACATCAAGAGCCACATGCTGCTCGACACCAAACAGGGTTCGCTGGCGCCGGTGTTCAACGCCTTCAAGATGGAGCAGTGGCAGTTCGGCATCGAGTCGGTCAGCAGCCTGTGGACCGCCAGCAACAGCAGCCGCTTCTGGGCCAACGAGTTCAAGATCAAGCAGGGGCTCGACGAGTTCAACTTCCTGCCGATGAAGGGCGACTATCACGGCGATCTGGAAGGCAACGGTCACGTCACCTTCCACTGGCAGGGCATGACGGTGCACGAAGAGCAGAACAAGATGGACATGGTGCTGGCCGAGCTCAAGGGCAGTGCCGACATGGCCGAGATCAGCGGCATCTGGCTCTCTCCGCGCAGCGACATGACCCTCTCCGCGCTGTCAGTACAGCTGCCTGACAGCGTCAAGGTCTCCCTGCAGGGGCTGACCACCGAAACCCAGTTGGCGGGGGATGATGCCCAGACTCTCTCCAGCAGCTACCAGATGAAGGTGGATACCCTCAATCTGGAGAACGAGACCGACAACCTGGCGCTGACCCAGAGCAAGCTGGCCCTCAATCTGAAGGGGCTGGATCTGGAAGGCTATCAGGCGCTGCAGGCCTCCAGCGGCCAGGGCGTGGAAGAGGAGGCGATCCAGCAGGCGCTGGACAAGATGCTCAAGCGTGGCGCCACGCTGGAGCTGGTGGACTTGAGCTCCCACCTCAATGGCGAGCCGGTGGCCATGAAGGGCGACATCAAGCTGGCGGCTACCTCGCTGGAGCAGCTGTTCAACAGCGAAGAGGGCATGCACGCGCTCTCCGGCCTGCTGCACGCCAACCTGAGCGGCAAGCTGGGCAAGGCGGTGCCGCAGCTGGCGCCCATGCTGGATCAGTTCGCCGCCATGGGTTACCTCAAGGCGGACAAGGAGCAACTGACGGCCGAGCTCAAGCTCGACAAGGGTGCCATGACCGTCAACGGTCTGCCGCTCTGATTGACGTTGCTTTAGTGCACATACAACAAAGGCTCCCGTGGGAGCCTTTGTTGTTTTCAGTGGCCGGGATTACTTGAATACCACCGTCTTGTTGCCGTAGACGAACACCCGCTCGTTCAGCACCAGCTCCAGTGCCCGGCTCAGCACCGATTTCTCCACGTCGCGGCCAGCCTTGGCCATGTCGTCGGCGCTGAAGGTGTGATCGACGTGGATCACGTCCTGCTCGACGATGGGGCCCTCATCCAGATCGTCGGTGACGAAGTGGGCGGTGGCGCCGATCAGCTTGACCCCGCGATCGAAGGCCTGACGATAGGGGCGGGCACCGATGAAGGCGGGCAGGAAGGAGTGGTGGATGTTGATGATCTTGCGCGGATAGGCCTCGACGAAACTCGGGGTCAGCACCCGCATGTACTTGGCCAGCACCACGTAGTCGGGCTGGTAGCCGTCGATGATGGCGCGCACCTGCTCTTCGTGCTCGGTGCGGCTCAGATCCTCGTGGCTGACGGTGTGGAACGGAATGTCGAACTTGCCGGTCAGCTCGGCGAGGGTGTCGTAGTTGCCGATCACCGCGACTATGTCCATGTCCAGCGCACCGGCGTAGTTCTTCATCAGGATGTCGCCGAGGCAGTGGGTCTCCTTGGTCACCAGGATGACGATGCGCTTCTTGCCGGCCTTGACCAGCCGGCGCTGGGCTCCGGCGGGGAGGGCATCATCGAGGTCGGCCAGCAGGGTCTCGTCGTTGAAGCGTCCCTCCAGCTCGGTGCGCATGAAGAAGCGGCCATTTTCGTGATCCACGAACTCGTCGTTCTTGTTGATGTTGAGCTGGTGCTTGTAGCAGATGTTGGTGATCTTGGCGATGAGGCCCTTGGCGTCCGGGCAGTCCGTCAGCAGTATTTTCTTTTCCATCTCTGTCATGATTCCGTTTGTGTTGTTGGCGCCTGAGTCTGCGCAGGCTGCGCGTTTTTTCAGGCACTATGCCACAAACAAAATCAGAAAAGACAGTGCGCCGTGTGCCCTGATGCAATGCGGCCACAAGCGGTACGCTATTCATCTTTGATGGGTTTTGGGCTGGTATCCTGCGTTTTTTTTCTTTACGCTGTCTGCGCTTATTCTCAGGGCGGGGTGAAATTCCCCACCGGCGGTATCCCGATGTGACTCGGGGAGCCCGCGAGCGCCCGACCCGGTATTGCACCGGGACGGGGTCAGCAGATCCGGTGAGATGCCGGAGCCGACGGTCATAGTCCGGATGAAAGAGGATAAGACAGATATTGCAGGCAAGCCCCATGGGCCGGCCGCTGCATACCTATCTCTGTCTGCCTTTCCATGCCCTGATTCTGGTCCTTGTCTTGTTTAGGAGTCTTACCATGAATCAGTCTCTTCTCAGTGAATTTGGTGATCCCATTGCCCGTGTCGAAGCGGCGCTAGCGGCTCTGCGTGCCGGCCGCGGCGTGCTGGTGGCCGACGATGAAGATCGGGAGAACGAAGGGGATCTCATCTTCGCCGCCGAGTCCATGACCAACGAACAGATGGCGATGATGATCCGCGAGTGTTCCGGCATCGTCTGCCTCTGCCTGACCGATGAGCGGGTACGTCAGCTCGAACTGCCGATGATGGTGGAGGCCAACTCCAGCCATTATCAGACCGCCTTCACCGTGACCATCGAAGCGGCGCAGGGGGTGACCACCGGCGTGTCGGCGGCCGATCGCATCACCACCATCCGGGCCGCCATCGCCGATGGAGCCAGACCGTCCGATCTGCACCGCCCGGGCCACGTCTTCCCGCTGCGGGCTCGCACCGGCGGGGTGTTGACCCGTCGCGGCCACACCGAAGCCACGGTCGATCTGATGCAGCTGGCCGGACTCAAACCGTTCGGGGTGTTGTGCGAACTGACCAAGGAAGATGGTTCCATGGCGCGGCTGCCGGATCTGGTGGCATTCGGTCGCCAGCATCAGATGCCGGTGCTGACCATCGAGGATCTGGTGCAATATCGTCAATTGCTGTCAGAACGTTCAGCCTGAGCCTCATACGAAATTGTAATAAGCCCAAAATTTGGTTACGCTTTGTGCGAACCTCATCCAGAGACCCTCATTTTTGGCTTAACTTTGCACAAAAAGTGTACGTTTAAAAAAAAATGAGGGTTTTAATGCATTTATCTGTGATGGGGCCTATCCAAACTATGATTTTTTTGTGCCATAATCACGCCGCTTGCTAAACGTCTGGCGAGTTAAAGGGAGCTTTTAAAATGAAAAAAATGTTGTTGGTAGGTGTTGTTGGTCTGTCCGCTCTGCTGGGCGGTTGTGCAAACACCAGCGAACTGGAAACTTCCGTTCAGAATCTGTCTAACAAAGTTGACCAACTGGCTCAAGATGTTAGCGCTGTTCGTGCTGATCAATCCAAGATCGCTGCTGATGTTGCAGAAGCCAAGCAAGAAGCTATGCGTGCTAACCAGCGCATCGACAACATGGCTACTTCCTACAAGAAGTAATCCATGCGAAAAAATGGCGCAGTTATGCGCCATTTTTTTTGCCTGAAATTCGTCAAATTCCCGCGTTTTCCCCTCTGATGCTCGCCTGACAAGGCAATGCCGATCACTCGGCATCACCCCGTTTTTCATTCCCGCATCGATCAGTAGAGCAGGCTGTAGAGCTTGCGACGGTAGCTCTGCGCCGCCGGGTTGCTGCCCATGGTGGTCAGGATGTCGAGATAGGTCTTCTTGGCATCACCGAAGGCGAGATCCTGCTTGAGGATGGTAAACAGCAGCGTCAGCGCCTCTTCCTGCCGGCCGGCCTGGCTGTATTGCACCGCCAGCTCCTGGGCCAGGGCAAAGTTGTCCGGCTCCTGCTGGTGACGGGCTTCCAGCGCCCGCAGCTCCGGGCTGTCGGCGGCCTGCTGGGCCAGTGCCAGCCGGGATGTCAGGGTCTGGTAGTGATCGTCCTGGGCGATCATCGGGATTTTGCCCAGCCGTTCCTGTGCTTCGTCCAGCAGATTGAGATCGAGCGCCGCCTGAATAAGCCACAGGCTGATGTCGTGGCGCTCCGGTGCCAGCTGATGGGCCTTGCCGAGATGGGCATAGGCAAGGTCCGCCTGACCCTCCGCCAGCGCCTGCTGTCCCTGTTCGAACAGCAACTCCTCCTCCTTGGGGGCGAAGGCGGCAAAGTAGTGGCGCAAGGTAGCTTCGTCCTGTGGGCCTTCCAGAATGGCCTGCTCGTCAGGGCGGCCCTGGTGGAACAGTACCAGCGCCGGCAGGGCGCGCAGGCCGAGCTGGCCAGCCAGCGGCTGCAGCTGCGGATCGTTCATGTCCACCCTGGCCAGGGTCACCTGGGGATTGGCCGGGCCGACCAGCGCTTCCACCAGCGGGGTCATGGCCTGACACTCCGGCCTCTGGGGGGCGTGGAAATAGATGACGATCGGCTTTTTCATGGAAGCATCGATCAGGGCGCTTTGGAAATTCTGGGGATGGATGTCGACGATCATGAGGCTGACTCTTGGAAAATGGTGTGAGTTAACATGGGGTTGATGGGCACAGAATTCAAGCTGCCATCGAGCAGCCAGCCGTTGACGGTGAGGGTCGGTGCCGCCAGGCTGAGCCAGCCCCGGCCGATGGGCCAATCCTGTACCCGGTAATCCTGTTCATCGAGTTGGTTGTCGAGCCGCCACGCTTCCTCTGGCACGAAGTGCACCTTGTCGAGACCGGCGGCAATGCCGGCGCCGTGGGCCTTCAATACCGCCTCCTTGCGCGACCAGAACCGATAGAAGGCCGACTCTTGCTCCGCCTCGGGCAGGGCGAGCAGCCACTCATATTCACTCTGCGCATAAAAACGGCGGGCCAGTGGCAGAGTCTGGCGGCGCCGCTGACCCATCTCTATGTCCACTCCGAGCGGGCCGGCGGCACAGAGGGCAATCGCCAGCCAGTCACCGCTGTGGCTGAGGTTGAACTGCCAGCGCCCGTCGCTCAGTGCCGGCTTGCCGTGCGGGTTGCTGCAAAACTGCAGCGCATCGGGGCGGCACAGCAGGCGCTCGGCCAGCAGCCGTCGCAGCAAGCCACGGCTGAGCAGGTACTCCTGGCGGCGTGCCGGCTGACCGATGGACTGCCATGTCTGCCGTTCTTCGGGGGAGAGCAAGGTTTGCAGCAGGCTCAGCTGGTCGGCGTCCGTGTTTGCCGGTTTTAACAAATAGAGATCCACAGAGATCATAATTTTTCACTTAAAAAGCATGCTGAAACAGCGATAAAAGTCAGTTTGATCCGGCCTGGGTGGCCCCTTTCGAGATTGTATATTGTTTGGCCACGATCACATTAATCAGGAAAAATAATGCATTTCCTTGCAGAAATGTGATGTCGATAGGGATTTTCGCTTGCCTCGATAGAATTCTTGGATATAGTCGGGTGCTGTTGCCTTATAAATTGCCCATTCGGGCCGTATTTTAACAAGTTTTACTATTTTGCGGGGATAAAGGATTGCGCCACCTGATGCTACTGCTGGTCGCGCTCGGAATGGTGGGTTGTGCCTCGGCACCCCAGCCCGAGGTCGCGAGCAAGATCGAAGTTTCCATGATGGAACCCGTTATTGAACCGGAAGCTTCGCAAACCCCAGATGTAAACGAAATCCTGACAGTATACAAAGAGTGGCGCGGTGTTCCTTACCGCATGGGCGGCAGCAGCCAGCGCGGCATCGATTGTTCCGCCTTCGCCCGTGAAGTGTTCCGCAACGCCGTCGGCATCGAACTTCCCCGTGATACCCGCTCCCAAGTCCATGAAGGCACCCGCGTTTCCAAGCAGGATCTGGTCGAAGGTGACCTGGTTTTCTTCAAGATCAATCGCCGTCTCAATCATGTCGGCATCTATGTGGGCAATGGTGAATTCATTCACGCCTCCACCCGCGCCGGGGTAACGCGCTCCAAGCTCGACAGCTCCTACTGGCGCAGCAAATTCTGGCAGGCACGCCGGATCGACATCTGAGTCAGGCTGGACAAACGGCTCGCAGTACGGACTGTTTTTCCAACCTCACTTGAACCGGGCTCGACAGCCCGGTTTTTTATGGCCGTCATTTAGACTTTCCGGGGCCAAGTCACTATAGTGTGGGCCCGTTTTCCTCGGCAGGCCCAGCATGAAGACCCATTCCGACCGTAAATCCGGATTGCATCCACGCAATCGCCATCAGGCTCCCTATGATTTCGATGCGCTCTGTCAGCGCACCCCCGAGCTGCAACCCTTCGTGTTCGTCAACGAGCACGGCACCCAGACCCTGGACTTTGCCGATCCGGCTGCCGTCAAGGCGCTGAACAAGGCGTTGCTGGCGCTGCACTATGGCATTGCGCACTGGGATCTGCCGGCCGGCTATCTTTGCCCGCCCATTCCGGGGCGGGTGGATTATCTGCATCGGGTGGCCGATCTGCTGGCCGAGAGTGCCGGCAAGGTGCCGACCGGCAAGGGCGTGCGGGTGCTGGATATCGGGGTTGGTGCTAACTGCATCTATCCGCTGCTGGGTGCCCGCGAATATGGCTGGCGCTTCGTCGGCTCCGACATCGATCCGGTGTCGGTCAAGGCCGCTACCCTGCTGGCCAAGAGCAACGGGCTGGGCAGCCAGATCGAATGCCGTCTGCAGGGCAAGGCCGGCGACATTTTTCAGGGGATTGTGGCGCAGCGCGAGCGTTTTGCGCTGACCCTCTGCAATCCTCCCTTTCATGCTTCACTGGCAGAGGCGAGCAAGGGAACGGAGCGCAAGCTGCGCAACCTGGGCAAGGAGGCGACGGCCAAGCCGGTGCTCAATTTCGGCGGTCAGAAGGCCGAGCTCTGGTGTGAAGGGGGGGAGGCCGCCTTTCTGGCCAGCATGATCACTCAGAGCAAAGCATTCGCCAGCCAGTGCCTCTGGTTCAGCTCACTGGTGTCAAAAAAAGAGAACCTGCCGGCAGCGAAGCAGGGACTGAGCCGGATCGGGGCCCGTCAGGTGAGGGTGCTCGAGATGGCCCAGGGCAACAAGATCAGCCGGGTCCTGGCCTGGTCTTTCCAAGACGAGGCTGCCAGCAGGCAGTGGTGGTCGCCAATGGCGCACGATAACGCCTGAGCCGGCTGAAGCGGGACGACGACAAGGGGCATGCCGATGGTATGCCCCTTGTTTTTTGGGGAGCGCCAGTGGCCAGTCTGGGTCGATACCCGGCACCCATGACAATCGTTTTTCCCCTTGTGGCATCTGGGCTGGCGCCTGCATGTTAGTGATCACTTTCACCCTCGGTACAGTTGTACGCTGAGATTTTTTTGCACTTGCAGTTGAAACTTTCATAAAATAGGACTGGTTAGACCTCTTTACAGGCTTTGAATCGAATAGGGATCGGTACATGAAAGTTGTCGATTTTCTGAAGCGCAAGCGCGAAATACTGGCGCAGCACCCCTTTGAGCTCAAGGATTGGCTCTCTCCGGCGATCCGCGACTACTGGCGTGAGTTTCAGCAAAAGGCACACCTCCACCCTCTGCTGGGCCGGGTGCTGGATTTGCAGAGCGACAGCCAGTCCACACAGCAACAGCAGGGCGCGGCGCAAGCCGTCAATGGCCAGCCCGTGCCGCTGGATACCCCTGCCGTCGAACTCAGCGGTGAGGCAGCCGCTCTGTTTGCCACCCTGCAGGAGCGCATCGGCGAAGAGACCCATGTCGGTGAGTGGTTGCTGGTCAGCCAGCAGATGATCAACGAGTTTGCCGCCGTGACCGGCGACAACCAGTGGATCCACACCGATCCGGAGCGCGCAGCGGCCGAGTCACCGTTCAAAACCACCATTGCCCATGGCTTCCTGACCCTGGCGTTGTTGCCGCGGTTGACGGGCAGCATCAACGAGGCCGCCCCCGAGTTTCCGACCGCCCGCATGGTGGTGAACTTCGGCCTGGATCAGGTGCGTTTCCCGTACCCCATCAAGGTGGACAGCAACATCCGCGCCCGCACCAAGCTGGCTCGGGTTACCCCGATCAAGGGCGGGCTGGAGCTGCTCAAGGAGATCAAGGTCGAGATCGAGGGTATTCGTCGCCCAGGCTGCGTCATTGAATCGGTCACCCGGATCTACTTCTGATGAGGTGACGGTGTCACCCGCTGGCATGAATCGTATTGAAAAAAACAGGCTCACCTCGGTGAGCCTGTTTTTTTATGGCGTTTGCTGTACTTGCCTATGTCGCCTCTATATAGGCGCCACTCGCGCATCCATGACTTGCCCCGAGGGCTAGAAGCTGGCCCCCAGGCTTATCAGATGACGCCACTCTTTGCCTGATAAGGGTGTTTGCACACCTTGATAGTCCAACCTGGAGTCTTCCCAATCGAGCTCGCTCGACCAGGAGAGGCGCAGATGATCGTTGAAGTAGTAGCGCATCCCCAGGCTACCCTGCACGGCCTGCTCTCGGGTGATGTAGGGGGATGGCTGGTCCAGATAGCGCTTGTAGTTACCCTTGCTGAACAGCTCCAGTTGCTCCGACCAGAGCGCGATGGGTTGGCGGTAGTCCCAGCCAAGGCCCATCAGGGGGTAGTTGATGATCCTGTCGTTGAACAGATCGATGATAAAGATGGTGTTGATGTCATCCGGCCGGAAGTAGGATCGCTCCAGTCCGGCCTGGCTGATCAGCTCCAGCCGTCGCCGCTTGTCGTTCCAGAACCGGTAACCAGGTCCGGTCACATAACCCACATCCATGTATTCGGGGCTCAGCATCTGGTATTCAAAGTCGACGGCGGTGCGCAGAAACCAGCGCTGATCGAAGAAGAAGTCCAGCATGGGCTTGAGCCGGTACTCATGGCTGTTGGTGACGTTGTTGGCGGTCTCGTAGATGTACTCCCCATCCAGCGTATAGCGCCAGTCGAGGTTGGCCACCTCGGTGGAGGCTTTCAGGTTGACGTTGTTGGTCTGCTTGTCGCTGTGCTTGAGCTTGACGTTCAGATCGCTGCTGCCGCTCCACAGCCAGGCTTTCTGGTCATCCGGCGTCAGGGCCAGCAGGGTAATGCCGGTCTTGACGGTCGGTTTGGGTTTGTCCTGCTTCTCGATGCGCCAGCGCTTGACCGCTTCGCGCTTGACGGTGATGGGGGCGCTGTAAGGGAGCGCGATGCGCACTTGCTGGTCACCTATCTCCTCTATGGTGCCGGTCAGCCGGTCACCGTTGTCCATCCAGAGGATGTCGGCCGATACCGCCGGGCTCAGCAGCAGGGCCAGCAGAAAAAAAATGCGGTAGCTCATGAAGATCCTCGTGAACATGGTTGGCCATCAGCCGCTGACGGGACGGGGGATACCGTTCTTGCTGTTTAGCACGCCGGCGGCCTTGTCACCATCGACTTCCGGTTTGGCGATGAAGGCCTCCACCTCAGGGGAGAGGATCAATGGGGCGCCCTGTTCCAGCTCCAGTTCGGTACGGGAGAGCGGGGAGTGCACCTCCAGCCAGTGACGGCCATCGGGCTCGATGGCGGTTTTGACCGGCTGGTTGATCACCCGCACCTGAGTGCCGATGGGGACAATCTTGAACAGGGCCTCGATGTCGTCGGGGCGCAACCGAATGCAGCCGGCGCTGACCCGCAGACCGACGCCAAAATCCTTGTTGGTGCCGTGGATGAGGTAGTCCTGCTTGCCATAACCGAGGCGCATGGCGAACTTGCCGAGGGGATTGTCGGGACCGGGCGGCACCACCGCCGGCAGGGTGATCCCCTTTTGCTCCAGCCAGGACTTGCGCACCATGGGGCCGGGCACCCAGGTCGGATTGGGGTTCTTGGCGATCACTGTGGTGGTCATCTCAGGCGTCTCCCGCCCTATGTCGCCAATGCCGATGGGCAGCACCATCACTTCGTTTTTGCCTTTCGGGAAGTAGTAGAGGCGCAGCTCCGGCAGATTGATGACGATGCCCTCGCGAGGCACATTCGGCAGCAGCATCTGGGTTGGCAGGGTCAGCCGGGTGCCCGGTTTTGGTAAATAGGGGTCAACCCCTGGATTGGCTTCGAGCAGCGCCAGAAAACCAATCTGGGTGTGCTTGCCGATGAGCTCAAGATGTTCATCTGGCTGGACTATGTAGTCCTCCAGTTCGCCGATCAGGCGGCTGCCTGCCGGGGGCAGCGGATAGGTGGTGGCGAGGACCGGAGCCGTCAGCAGGCTGGCGGCCAGCGCCAGCAATGAGAGGGTTCGTGCTATGAACATGTACTTCCTGTCTGATTGAGATGAGGGGGCAGCGAGGCGACCGCCCTGGGTAAAAGGGGGAAATTGTCAGTCAAACGGGTGACGATTGCCAGCTTGGCTGCCAGGGTTACAGCCGGGTCCCGACATGGTAATCCATCATTTTGACCGTTTCTTGCCCGTTTTTAATGCAAGGCAGCATAACCTGCAATGAACAGCATGCCTGGAGGGGCGTGGGAGAGGGGATGAGTGGTGAGTAGCGCCGGAAGCACCCATACAGGGAGAATGTCTCGGCGTCAGTGCTGCAACGACAGCAGGCACGACGGCGGAGAACATCTCGCCACCGGGCATGCGCTCATCTGCTGGTTTTATGTGCAGTCGTTTGATCTTTAAAGATATTCAAGTTGATTTCCAGAGGCGGCTCCGGTAACAATGATGCCCCGTGGAGAGATGCCGGAGTGGCCGAACGGGATTGACTCGAAATCAATTGTGGCAGCAATGCCACCCAGGGTTCGAATCCCTGTCTCTCCGCCATCTTCAAGGCCCAAGCTGCCAGCCAGCTTGGGCTTTTTCGTTTTTGCGTCTACGAGTATGCCACCCCGTATTCCATGCCAGTGGATCCCCCTGGCTTATCTGGCCAGTGTTGGGCTGTTCGAAGCATTGCTTTCACCTTATTGGCTCCCCCGTTGCTCTGCACGGCGGGCCTGCCAGCGCTGCAGGCGCTCCTGCGCCCCGATAATGAAGACAAAAAAGACCGGCACGAAGAAGATGGCCAGCAGGGTGCCGCTGATCATGCCGCCGAACACGCCGGTACCGATGGCATGCTGGGTCTCGGCGCTGGCACCACTGGCAAGCATCAGCGGTACCACGCCGAGGGTGAAGGCCAGCGACGTCATCAGGATGGGGCGCAGGCGCAGGCGGGCGGCGGTTACCGCAGCGTCAAGCAGCGAGCGTCCTTCGCCATGTAACTGGCGGGCAAACTCCACGATGAGGATGGCGTTTTTGGCCGACAGGCCGATGATGGTGATCATGCCCACCTTGAAAAAGACGTCGTTGGGCATGCCGCGCAGCATCACCGCCGCGACGGCGCCGAGCAGGCCCAGCGGCACCACCAGCATCACCGAGAGCGGGATGGACCAGCTCTCGTAGAGCGCGGCCAGCACCAGGAACACCACCAGCCCCGACAGCAGCATCAGCAGGGGGGCTTGCGCCGCCGACTGGCGTTCCTGCAGCGACTGTCCCGTCCAGGCCACGGCGAAGCCTGGCGGCAGTTGCGCCACCAGACGCTCCATCTCCGCCATCGCTGCGCCGCTGGATATGCCTGGCGCCGCCCCCCCGGCAATACGCACGGCGGGGAAACCATCAAAACGCATCATCTGTTGCGGTGATTCCCGCCAGACCGGTGTCACCACCTCCCGCAGCGGCACCATGCCGCCGCTGGCATTGCGTACCCGCAGGCCGAGCACGTCATCGAGCTGCATGCGTGCCGACGCATCGGCCTGCAGGATGACTTGCTGCATGTGTCCGTCGTTGGGGAAATCGTTGACATAGAGCGACCCCATCGCCGCCGACAGGGTACTGCTCACGCTGGTGAACGAGAGCCCCATGGCCTCGGCCTTCTGCCGGTTGATCTCGAGGTGAACGCTCTGGCCGGGGGGCAGACTGTCCGGGTAGACATCGCTCACCACCTTGCTGTTGGCGGCCAGCGCCAGCAGTTGTGCCTGGGCGGCCAGCAGTGCGGCTTCTCCCCGATTGGCCCTGTCCTGCAGAAAGAGGGTGAAGCCGGAAGCGGTGCCCAGCTCGTCGATGGTGGGCGGCATCAGGCTCATTACCGTGCCTTCATGGCTGTTGGCCATGGCCGCTTGTGCCAGCTCTGCCTCTTCGGCGGCCGTGGCACCATGACGCTGATCCCAGTCTTTGAGCATGGTGAAGGCCATGGCCGCATTGGGGCCGGCGCCGGAGAAGCTGAAGCCTTGCACCACCAGGTTGGTGTCGAGCGCCTCGCGAGAGGCCACATGGGCCTCGAACTCCTTGATGACGGCCTGGGTGCGCTCGCTGGTGGCTCCGGTCGGCAACTGGATGGAGGTCATGAAGTAGCCCTGATCCTCGTCCGGTAGAAAAGAGGAGGGCAGCTGGGTGGCCGCGATGGCCAGCACGGCACAGAGGGCGGCGAAGGTGGCCATCACGCGTCCGCTGCGCCCGACTAGCGAAGTCACCCGTGCGCCGTAGCCCGCCGTGAGCCGCTCGACGCCCCGGTTGAAGGCGCCGAAGAAACCGCGCTTTTCATGGTGATCCGGGCTGATCGGCCGCAGCAGGGTGGCACAGAGCGCCGGCGTCAGGGTCAGGGCGAGGAAGGCGGAGAAGAGGATCGACACCGCCATCGACAGGGTGAACTGCTGGTAGATGACCCCCACCGAGCCGCCGCCGAACGCCATGGGGATGAACACCGCTGTGAGCACCAGGGTGATGCCGATCACCGCCCCGCTGATCTCCTTCATGGCCTGCGACGTTGCCTCCCTGGGTGACAGCCCTCGGCTGGCCATCAGGCGTTCGACGTTCTCCACCACCACGATGGCGTCGTCGACTATGATGCCGATGGCCAGCACCATGCCGAACATGGTCAGGGAGTTGATGGAAAAGCCGGCCAGCAGCATCACTGCGAAGGTGCCGAGCAGAGCGATGGGGGCGACGATGGCCGGGATCAGGGTGTAGCGCAGGTTCTGCAGGAACAGGAACATCACCAGAAACACCAGCACCATGGCTTCCAGCAGGGTGTGGATCACCTTTTCGATGGAGACCTTGACGAAGGGGGCCGAGTCGAACGGGATGGAGTAAGCCATGCCCGCCGGCAGGGTTGGCGAGAGCTGGGCAAGGCGAGTGCGTACCGCATCGGCGGTGCGCACGGCGTTGGCGCCGGGGGAGAGCTGGATGGCGGCGCTGGTGGCGGCTACGCCGTTCTCGCGGTTGGCAAAGGCGTAGGATTGTGCCCCCAGCTCGACCCGGGCCACATCACCCAGCACCAGCTTGGCGCCATCAGTACCGGCCCGCAGCACGATGGCGGCAAACGCCTCGGGAGTCGTCAGCTGCCCCTCTACCGTGAGGGGGACCGTCAGCCGCTGGCCTGGCAGGGCGGGTTCGTCGCCGAGGCGCCCCGGTGCAATCTGCACGTTCTGCTGCTCGATGGCCTGCGCCACCTCGCTGATGGTCAGCCCGTAGGCGGCGAGCTTGCCCGGATCCACCCAGATGCGCATGGCCTGCTCGGCGCCGAACAGCTGCACTCGCCCCACGCCGTCGATGCGGCGCAGCTCCTGCACGATATTGCGCGCCATGTAGTCGTTGAGGGCGACCTCCTCGAAGCGGCCATCCGGTGAGGTCATGCCGACCATCATCAGAAAACCGGAAGAGGCGGATTCCACCTGCAGGCCATTTTGCCGCACTGCTTGCGGTAAACGGGGTTCGACCGCCTTGATGCGGTTTTGCACGTCCATCTGGGCCAGCTCCGGATCGGTGCCCGGCTTGAAGGTGGCGGTGATCTGCGCGCTGCCGGAGGCGTCTACCGATGACTCGAAGTAGAGCAGGTTCTTCACCCCCGACAGCTCGCGCTCGATCAGGCTCACCACCGCATCGTTCAGGGTCTGCGGTGTGGCACCGGAGTAGGTGGCATAGAGGGTCACCGATACCGGCGCCACTGAGGGGTAGTGGGAGATGGGCAGCTTGGGGATGGCGATGACGCCTGCCAGCACGATGAAGAGGGCGATCACCCAGGCAAACACCGGGCGATGAATGAAAAACTGCGGCATGGAAAACTCTCCGATTCAGCGGGTGCCGGCATCAGCCTGCTGGCTGACAGCGGGGGATTGCCAGGGATGGGCAATGACTTGCGCCCCCGGGGTCAGGCGGTCGATCCCCTCGATCACCACCTGTTGTCCGGCGCTGAGTCCGGATGCGATGCGGTAATGGCGCGCCACCAGCTCACCGGTTTTGACCGGTATCTGCTGTGCCTGCCCCTGGTCATCCAGCACCCACACGCTGGTCTGGCCCGATGTACGCACCACCGCCTGCTGAGGCACGCTCAGGGCGTTGGCATAGTGAGCCCGGGGAATGCGCGCCTGCACGTAGAGACCGGGCAACAGGCGCCTTTCGGGGTTGTCCACCAGCACCCGCAGCAGCACATCGCCGGTACCGGCATCCACCTCGATGCCGGAGAAGAGGATGCGTCCCTGCATCCCCAGCGGCTTGCCGTCGCTGCCGAGGATCGCCACCGCCAGTTCCGGTGCCGTCGAACCAGCCTGCTGGCGCAGGGTGTCCAGTACAGAGGCAGGTTGACGCACATCGACGTAGACCTGATCGATCTGCTGGATCCTGGCCATGGGGGTAGCATCGGTGGGGGACACCAGGGCCCCTTCACTCACCAGCGCTTGATCGATGCGCCCGGCGATGGGGGCCTCCACGCTGGCAAATTGCAGATTCAGCTGGTGCCGGGCCAGGGTTGCCTTGGCCTGGGCCACGTCGGCGGCCGCCTGATCCCGCTGGGAGACGGCGTCGTCATAGGTCTGGCGGCTGATGGCCTCGGTGCGTAGCAGCGGTACCAGACGGTCAATCTGGATGCGGGCGCGGGCCAATACGGCCTGGGCCCGCAGCAATGCCGCGGCGGCGCTGTCGACATCCGCCTTGAAGGGGGCCGGGTTTATCTGGAAGAGCACGGTGCCTGCGCTGATTTCGGCGCCCTGCTCGAACAGGCGGCGCTGCACAATGCCGCTGATCTGGGCTCGAATTTCGGCGCTGCGCAGCGCGGTCACCCGGGCGGGCAGATCCTCGCTGATGACCAAGTCCTGACCTGCCAGCGCCATCACCGACACCTGAGGAAGGGCCGGCACGTCCTGTGCTTGCGGCGCCCCATCGCAACCTGCCAATCCGAATACGGCAATGACGGCGAGCAGGGCGCCCGCATACCGCTGTTTGACAAACATCATACTCACCTCGTTAAACCGTCTCCCCGGCATGGTGTTGCCGCGAGAGAATATCGAGCAGGCATTATGGAGAGGGGCTATTGCGAATGATTCGAGGCTTTGTGGAGAATCCATGGAGCCGGTGATAAAGTTCAAGCCCACCATTTTCGAGGCTGACCATGTCGTATCTTCCTGCTTCCGCCAACCCGGCGGCCCAGTCACTGGTACTGATTGCAGAGGATGAAGCCGAGATAGCCGACATCCTCGCCGCTTACCTGCAACGCCACGGATTGCGCACTTTGCATGCCGCCGATGGCCGCGAAGCCCTGGCCATGCACCAGACATGCAAACCCGATCTCCTGTTGCTGGATGTGCAGATGCCGCAGCTTGATGGCTGGCAGGTGCTCAGCGAGATCCGGGCCCGTGGCGACATGCCGGTGATCATGCTGACCGCCCTGGATCAGGACCTTGACAAGCTGATGGGGCTGCGCATGGGGGCGGATGACTATGTGGTCAAACCCTTCAACCCGGCCGAAGTGGTGGCCCGGGTACAGGCGGTGCTCAGACGCAGCCAGGCAGCAAAACAGGCCACGGCCAGGGTGCTGCGGGTCGGCCCCTTCCAGATCGATCTGGAGAGCCACGAGGCCAGCATTTGCCGAGATGAGAGGCAACAGATGCTGGATCTGACCCTGACCGAGTTCAAGTTGCTCGCCTCCCTGATGCGGACACCAAAAAGGGTGTTCAGCCGCGCCGAACTGCTGACCCACTGCCTGCCCGAGGGGGATACCCAGGAGCGCACGGTGGACAGCCACATCAGCAAGCTGCGCAAGAAGCTGGAGGCACAGGGCATTCAGGGGGTGCCCGCCAGTGTCTGGGGCGTCGGCTATCGCTTCGGGAGCGATGCGTGACATCGGCACCCGGCCTGCGCAGGCAGATCATCTACTCCCTGGGTTTGATGGCGCTCGGCATCATCTCCCTTGCGGTGATCGGCACCTATGTGTTCTACGCCATTGCCGTGACCTATGTGCCTGGCAGCATCTCCGAGAGCTGGATGCCCTCCAGGGTCGAGATGATCTGGATTGGCTCGACCATTCTCATTGCATTGGGGATGGCGCTGTACGTGGCGGTGCGCCTCTCTCGTCGCATCCTGACTCCCCTCAACTCGGTGGCGAACAGCCTGCGAGAGGTGGCACAGGGTCGGCTCGACGCCCGTGTACCGCTGGATGAACAGGCGATCGGGGAGACGGCGCAACTGGTGCGCGACTTCAACACCATGGCCGAGCGACTGCAGAGCATGACCCGCGAGCGGGAGTTCTGGAATGCCGCCATCGCCCACGAGTTGCGCACCCCGGTGACCATATTGCGCGGCCGCTTGCAGGGGCTGGCCGAAGGGGTATTTCCGCCAGAGCGTTCGCTCTTTGAAGGGCTGCTGCGTCAGGTGGAGGGATTGACCCACCTGATCGAAGACTTGCGGGTGCTCAGTCTCAACGACAGCGGCCACCTGGAGTTGCAACACTCAGAGGTCAAGCTGGCCGACGAGCTTGCCGTGGTGCTCGAGGCGTTTGCCACCCCTCTGGCCGCGAGCGGTTTCACTCTCAAGCGGGAGCTCGATGCCGAGCTTTGTGTCTGTTGCGATGCACTTCGCATCCGTCAGGCCCTGATGGCGCTGCTGGAAAATGCCCAAAAGCACGCGGTGCCCGGCATGCTGACCGTGCGCCTGCATCGTTCGGGCGCCCAATGCATCCTGAGCGTGGAAGACGAAGGGCCCGGCATCAGCGAGGAGGTCGCCGCCTATATCTTCGAGGCGTTTCGCCGGGGGGATCCGTCACGCTCGCGCAAGAGTGGCGGCAGCGGGCTCGGGCTGGCCGTGGTCAAGGCGATTGCCGAGGCCCACGGCGGCAGTGCGGTTTGCCAACCAACCGAACGTGGCGGAACGACATTCACGCTCTCCTGGCCCATCTAGGCCAACAGCCTGCCGGCAAGAGAGGCTCTTTCCCCATCTCATGGTGATGGGGTTGAGGCATGCGATGGGGGGCGTGTATGTCGCGGGAGCGACAACGAGATCAAATATCAGGCCCAAGCTGCTAGCCAGCTTGGGCCTTTCTCTATTTGCACGCTTGCCGGCTTGTTACCCGGCAGGGCGTGTCAGGGCTGGCATGCCGGCGCGCCGGTGGCAGGGGCAGAGCGCCACTGCCATGGTCTTGTCACGGCGTTACATGCTGGAGAAGACATTCATGATCACCCCGCCCGAGATGATCAGCGCCATCGCCAGGATGGCGGGCAGATCCGGCTTTTGCTTGTAGAGGATCATCGAACAGATGGTGACCCCGACGATGCCGAAGCCGCACCAGAGCGAATAGGCCACCCCGACCGGAATGGTGCTCATGGCGCGGGTGAGGGCGAAGTAGCACAGGCTGTAGGCGCAGACGACCAGTATGGATGGCCCCAGTCTGCTAAAACCGTTGGTCTTCTTGATCATCGAGGTGCCGGTGATCTCAGAGCCGATAGAGAGCGCCAGCCATAAAAATCCGAAATTAAACATGGGGTCATTCCTTTTGCGTCAGTTGGCGATGTTGTTGTTCATGGGGGGAGTGAGGGGCTCGGCGGAGGCATCGGTGCCCTCTTCGCTGCCCATCTTGGAGAACAGGTTCATGATGACGATGCCGCTGGCGATGACGGCCATGCCGATCATGGCGGCGGTGTCCGGGTGCTGGCCGTAAAACGCCATCCCCAGCGTGGAGACCACCAGGATGCCGGTGCCGGACCAGGTGGCGTAGGCAAGCCCAACGGGAATGTCTTTTACCGCGCGGGAGAGGGAGTAGTAGCAGGTGCAATAGAGCAGCACGAGCAGACCGAGCAACAGCATCTTGGTGGTTCCTTCACTGCTGCCAAACATCTTGAGGGTGGAGGTGGCCGAGGTTTCGGACACGATCACCAGCAGCATCCATAGCCAACATTTTGTTTTTGAAGACATAAGTTAAACTCCGGGTTTGTTATTTAAGGTAAGGTTGTTGTTCTTTTCTTCTGCTTTTCAAAAAATCGATGGCGGCATCGGTCAGCTGGGCCTCGGCCGTCTGTGCCAGCGCCGGATCCTTCTCAACATCGCTGACCGTGAGATAACGCCGCGCCGTGCCCGCCGGCACCGGGGCCGCGTCGTTCGCCGGTGCCAGCTTTTCCAGCAGCTCATTCATGGTGCACAGCACCACACCGATCTCGCCCAGACGGCTGAGCGCCGCCTGCATGTGCCCGGCGTATGGCGTGCTCGGTTGCGCCCCCAGCAGCAGGTTCAGCTCGCTAGCGGGATCGCAGTGATAGCGCAGCGCCAGCACCGGCAAGCCGCTCAGCAGGGCATCGTGCAGCCGCCGGGCGACGGGGCTTTGCAGCGAGCCGCTCAGCAGATCCATCGCCAGCGGGTAGTCGAGAAAGGGCAGCACCAGCGCGCGATAGGGGCCGGGCGGCAGGGCCTGTTGCCAGACGCTGGCCGGCACTGTCTCCCCCAGCGGTTGCCACAGCGCGCCATCCTCGATGTCTGCTGCCAGCGCAAGCAGCAGGGGCTGCCCACAGCCGGCCAGACGGTCTCGAATGGCCTGCCGATAGCCCTGGGCCGCGGTCACCATCACCAGCAGTGGCGGCTGCAGGCGTCTGAGCATCTGTTCGATCAGGCGTTCAATCTGTTGGTCGGTCATGGGGATCTCCGTTAGCCGAGCAGCCTGACCTGCGCACCGTTTTTCAAGCCGGCGGCGTTGGCCTCTTCGGTATCGATGTGAAATTCCAGCGCAAAATCGTCGCGTACCCGCACCACCACCTCATCGAAGGTCAACTGGCGCTCGCCGTCGCTGCGCACGCTCACCTTCTGACCGTGGGTCACGTTCAGCTGGCGAGCGTCTTGTGGCGAGAGGTGGATATGGCGCCAGGCGCAGATCACCTGGGAGCGCAACTCCACGTGGCCGGCGGGGCCGATGAGCAGGGCGCTGCCGGTATTTTCCAGCTGGCCTGACTCTCGGACCGGCGCCTTGATACCGAGGGTGAAGCAGTCGGCGCGGGAGACCTCCAGCTGTGAAACCGGCCGGGTCGGTCCGAGCACCCGTACCCGGGTCAGCGAGCCCTTGGGGCCGACCACGGTGACGCACTCTTCGGCGGCAAACTGACCCGGCTGGCGCAGCGGTTTGAGCGGCGTCAGGGTGTAGCCCTTGCCGAACAGGGCCTCCACATCCTGTTGTGCCAGGTGGACGTGGCGATTCGAGATGCCGACCGGGATCGCCGGGCTGACCAGGCTCAGACGGGCGGCGATCTTTTGATGCAGTTGGGGATCGATCATGCTTTCTTCCCTTTTCTTGCCGCGGCCTGTCTGTCTTCCGCCAGATCCGTGGCAGGCTGGCTGGCCGATGGAGTGGTCGGTTCGGTATCGGCACCGCTTGGCGGTGGCAGGGCCGGGGCTGCACCTGTTGCGGCCGTCAACTCGGTTCTGGTGCTGGCCGGTGCGCGCGGCGGGTAACCCTTGAGGTTGCCGAGCGCCGCTACCGCGCTTGGCTCCGGACGGGCAATCACCAGGGAATGGACCTGCTGGTCGATGGTGGCGGCCACCGCGACGCCACGCTCGATGGCGGTGTGGATGGCGCTGATCTCCCCTTCGAAGCAGACACTCACCAGCCCGGAACCCACCTTGCGATAGCCGATGCAGCTGACGCCTGCCGCTTTGCAGGCGGCGTCTACGGCCTGAATGGCGGCGACCCATCCTCGCGTTTCAATTACGCCCAAACTTTTCATCGTCGACTCCTGTTAATGGCGGACCAAGCGAATATCGAAATCAAATTGTGCAAAGAAGCTCTCCAGCCGATCCAATTCGTCCGGCGTGTAAGAGGGGTCTTGCGCAATCGGGTAGGGCATATCCAGCCGCTCATATTTCTTGCGGCCCAACTGGTGGTACGGCAGCATGTCGATCCGCAGAATATTTCCCCGCTTTGCCAATTTCTGTACGTATTCGATGGCGCCGGTAATGGCATCCCATGAATCGTTATATCCACGGATGAGCGGCATGCGCACAATCACCTTGGCGCCGTAATCAACCAGCCATTCCAGATTGCGGCGAATACCTTCATTGCCGATACCCAGCATCGCTTTATGCTGTTCGCTGTTGATTTGCTTGATATCGAACAAAAAGGTATCGGTGACGGGCGCCAGCTGCTGGTAATTGGCAAGCGAGGTGGTGCCCTGAGTCTCGATGGCGGTATTGATCATCATCTTCTTGCATTCGCTGAACAGCGCGACGGCAAAGTCGGTCTGCAGGCTCATCTCGCCGCCGCCGATGGTGACGCCACCGCCGGAGGAGATGTAAAAGTCATAGTCCTGCATGATGATCTCCATCAGCTCGCTGACGGTGACATCCTTGCCCATGATGTCCAGCGCATGCTGGGTGCAGACCTCCTCGCATTTGCGGCAGCCGATGCAATCTTTATTGCGATCGACGAAGTGTTTCATGCTGCCGTTCTCTTCGGCCCGGTAATGGACTCCGGCCGGACAGACATTTACGCAGTCACCGCAGTTGATGCATTTGTCGTGGGAAAACATCACCTGAAATTGGCTGCTGAGCCCTTCAGGGTTGGCGCACCAGGGGCAGCAAAGGTTGCAGCCCTTGAAAAAAACCAGCGTGCGAATGCCATCGCCGTCATATATCGAATATTTCTGGATATTGAATATGCGGCCGGTTAATTCATTATTTGCGATCACGCTTGCCTCCTCTCCGGATGTGGCAGGCCGCAGTCGCATTATTTGCGACCTGCCATCACGGAGTACTTCCGGTTATTTTGGTGATTAAGAAAGACGGGTTATCAACGCATCGATCAGAACTTCTCAATCACGGTGCGGCTGATGATCTCGTCCTGCACCTCTTTGCACAGCTCGACGAAATAGGCGCTGTAGCCGGCGACGCGCACGATGAGGTCGCGGTACTTCTCCGGCTCCTGCTGCGCCTTTTTCAGCACTTCGTTGTCGACATAGCTGAACTGCATCTGGCCATTGCCGAGGATGGAGGCGGTGCGCAGCAGGGTGATGAGGCCATGGCGTCCCTCCTGGGTATCCAGCAGCCCCTTGAGGAACTTGAAGTTATGCACCATGCCGATGTTCATGGTCTCCACGTTCATCTTGCTGACGGACTTGATGATGGCCGTCGGCCCCTGCTTGTCTGCCCCCTGGGTCGGGCTGATGCCGTCGGAGAGCGGCATCCAGGCCAGGCGCCCGTTCGGCGTGGCGTTGGTCAGCTCGCCGATGGGGGTGTTGTTGGAGATGGAGAGGGTGCCGTGACTCATTCTGGAGTAGAGCATCTTGTACTTGCGACACTCCTTCTCCGTCCACTCGGTGATATCCAGTGCGTACTGGTCGACGTAGTTGTCGTCGTTGCCGTACTTGGGTGCATTGAGACAGTCGCGGCGCAGCGCTTCAAACCCTTCGAAGTTGGCCAGCAGCGCATCGCGAATTTGTTCGAGTGTGTATCTCTGCTCCTCGAACACCAGCTTGCGGATTGCCGCCATGGAGTCGACATAAGTTGCAAGGCCAGAAAAGATGAGTCCGGGCCCATAGTTGATCATTGCACCGCCAGCGGAGACATCTTTTCCGCTCTCCATGCACCCTTCCACCATGAGTGACATCAGCGGTTTCGGCGCCACGTCGCGGTGCACGCGCTGACTGATCACGGTGCCGACTGCTGACATGCGAACGATGTGGGCAATCTGCTGTTTGACCGCCGCATCGAACTGCTCGAAGGTGCGCAGCTCGCGCAGGTCGCCGGTATCCAGCCCCTGATGGCTGTCGAACAGCACCATGCGGCCACGGTTGAGCACGAACTCGATGGCGATGGGCCACTGGGTGTAACCGGTGGAGGTCCACTGATAGATGCGTCCCGATTTTTGCGGCTCGACACAGCCCATCAGGCAGTAGTCGCGGGCGTCTTCAAAGTCGAAGCCCTTGCGCAGCATCATCTTGATGTGGGAGTCATCGAAGTGGCAGGCCGGGAAACCCATCCCCGCCTTCACGACGTCGACGATCTTCTCCATGTATTTCTGCGGTGACTGGTTGTGAATGCGGCAGGCCAGCGACGGCTGGTAGACCTTCACGAACCGCACGGCATCCATGATGAGGTAGGTCAGATCGTTGCAGGCATCGCCGCCGCTGCGCTTCTGGCCACCCACGGTCAGGTTGATGAAGGGCTGATAGCCGGCGAAGTATTTCGCCCCCAGCTCGCTCGACATCCACATCAGCTCGGCACACTTGATGATGAAGGCCTGCATCAGCTCGAGTGCGCTTTCGTGGGTCAGACGACCCTCGCGGATATCCGCTTCGAACATGGGGTAGCAGTACTGGTCGACCCGACCGAGTGACAGACCGGTCTGGTTCTCTTCGATCTCGAACAGCGACTCCACCGTCCAGATGCTCTGCAGCGCTTCTTGCAGGGTCTTGGGCGGGTTGGCCGGCACGTTCTCGTTCACCTCGGCGATGGTCAGCAGTTCGGCGCGGCGCTGGGCATCCTGCTCTTTCGCCGCCAGTTCGCGGGCATGGGCTGCGATGCGGCGGGCGTAGTTGACCACCCCTTCGCAGGTTTCGATCGCTGCCTTGTAGTAGTAGATGCGATCGATGTCGTCCGGGTTCTCCATGCTTAGCTGGTCGAGATGGGCTTGGGCGTCTGCCTTGATGCCGTTCATCCCCTTGGTGAACAGCAGCACGTCGTAGCCCGGGCAGGTGTCGCCACCCCCGTTGATCTGGTGGTAGGAGAGGTCGCTGACGAAGGTTTCGCCGCTGAAGGCCCAGACGCCGGCTTCCCGGTACTGCGCTTCGCAGATCTCGTCCAGCGAGCGGCCTTCCCAGAACGGCACTATCTCTTCGCGGATGGTTTTCTTGTCCGCTTCGCTGATTTCAAAGGGATCTTGCGGACGGGTGCTCATGGTATCGAGCTCGTCGCGAACCCAGCGCCAGGCAATGTCCGGCGAGAAGGCACCGGCGCGCGGCTTGCCGCACGGGTGGCCGACGATCAGCTCGTCATCCTGGATAAGGATGGGGGCGGTTTCGCAGGCGTGACGGAACGCCTTGGCCCGCAGCAAGATGGTCGGCATGCCTGGGTTGGCCTTGACGACCTCGGTAAAGGCCTGTGCCCGGTAGATGGAGACGCTGGGGCGCACGGTCAGATAGTGGTTGCGCAGGCGCTGCAGGCGCGGCGTCAGCCCCTCCATCACCGGCGTATCGGCACAGGCGGCGAACGGGGCGGCGGAGACGTGCTGCACTCCGCGAAAGAGGCGAACCGGCAGCTTGAGGGCGCTCAGGTTTTGCTGGGCGCAGAGGAACATCTCGGAGAGCGGGTTGATGCTCGCCTGCTCCAGGCTGGCGCCGTGCAGCAGGGCATCAAACATGGGGTAGCCGTCGATGGCGCAGGTGGCGCGCACTTCGCTCAGCTCTGCCAGCTTGAACCACAGGCACTCGACGATCTCGTACGCCTGCTGCTCGGTCAGTGCGCCGTTGGCGATATCGCGCTGGAAGTAGGGCAGCAGCGCCTTGTCGGCCCCTTCCGGGTTGACTGCATAGCTGCCGTTGTCGAGTTGAAGCGCCAGCTGGAACAGGTAGAACGACTGGCAGGCCTCTTTGAAGTTGCGCGCCGGGTGGGCCGGTACATGGTGCAAAATGGCGGCGCTGTCGCGCAGCTCGGCCTGGCGGAACGGGTTGGTTTCGGCGGCGGCCAGGGTTTCGGCGCTGTTGGCCAGGTTCTGTGCCAGCGCCATCAGGGCATCGCAGGCGTGGATGGCGGCGCGGCAGCCGTTGACCTCGTCCATGCCGCTGCGGCTGACGGCGCTGCCCAGCGCGCGGGTTTTCTCTTCCAGCTGCTGCTTGATGGCCAGCACGCCCTTCTCCACCACCAGCTTGTAGTCGGGGGAGTCGATGGCGCTGTTCAGATTCAGGAACTGGAAGGTGGACGGTCGCTGCCCGGCACTTTCGTCGTGGAAAATGGCGCCGTGCGGGGTGCGGGTCTGATTGCCAACAATCAACTCGTCGGCACTGATGGTCAGCGGTAGCTGACGCATCAGCTCGTAAAAGCGACGTGCCGGTTTGACGGCGGCGGGAATGCCTGCGATGTCGCCATCCAGCCCGCTCAAAATCGTGGCGTGTTCGCTGCACAGGGTGCTGGTGTGCGCCAGTAAACGTTCAGCCAGCACGTTGACGCGCGGCGTTAAGCTGTAGTGTGCCATGAGGTAGGTTCTCCAGTTCTTGTTCTTAGTGGCCGGCGGCGAGAGTGCCGCACCATGCCTTGCGATAGAGTTCGGTCAATGCCCGGGCATCCGGTGCGCGCGGGTTGGTCGGGGTGCAGTTGTCGCGCAGCGCCTGGCTGACCATCTCCGCCAGCCGCTGGTCGAAATCGGCAGCGAGGAGGCCGGTATCGCCAATGCCGGCGGGCATCTTCATCTCGTCTTTGAGCGCCTGGATGGCCACCAGCAGGCTGTTGACCCCCTCGCGCGGCGTCTGGGCGGGCAGGTCCAGCAGGTGGGCCAGGCGGGCATACTTGTGGGCGGCCTGGGTATCGCACTGCCCGTCATGATCGGCGTTCCATGCCACGACCTGCGCCATCAGGAGCGCGTTGGCACGCCCGTGCGGGACGCGGAATACGCCGCCGAGGGCATGGGCCAGGCTGTGGGTGATGCCGAGCGAGGCGTTGGTGAAGGCCATGCCCGCCATGCAGGAGGCGTTGTGCATCTTCTCCCGCGCCAGCAGATCGTGGCCGTCGCGCCAGCAGGCGGGCAGGTAGCGAAAGACCTGCTGCACCACCTTCTCCGCCAATGCGTCGGAAAAGTCGCTGGCCGCCCGGGAGACATAGGCCTCCAGCGCATGGCACAGCACGTCCATCCCGGTGTCGGCGGTAATGGCGGGCGGTACCGATGCCACCAGCGAGGGGTCGAGAATGGCGATATCCGGCAGCAATGACGGGTCGACCAGCACCAGCTTCTCGCTGCGGGCCTTGACCACCGAGAAGCTGGTCACTTCCGAACCGGTGCCGCTGGTGGTCGGGATGGCCACGAAACAGGGGCGCTCGCGCCCCAGATGCGGGCGGGTTTGCGCCAGGGCGAACATGACCGCTTTGGCTGCATCAATCACCGAACCGCCGCCCAGCGCGATCACCAGATCCGGATAGCAGCCGTCCATGAGCTTCATGCCGCGCACGACCGTGGTGATGTCCGGATCGGCCACTACATCGTCCCAGCACAGGAACGGGATGCCGCGCTGGCGCAGGATCTGCGTCACCCGGTCGGCCAGGCCAACTTTCACCATCATCTGATCGGTGACCAGCAGCGCCTGGCGGGCGGGCACTTCGGCCAGGGCGGACAGGGCGTCCTGACCGAAGCGGATCCGGGGTTTCAGCAAAAATTCACTCATTGGGTCATTCACTCCTCAAGCGTCCCGAAACACCTTCTCGACAATGGCGACCACCGACATGGCCTTGTAGCGGTCTCTGTTGAGCGCGAGGTACTCCTCGGCCAGTACGACGTCGTGCATGCCTGCGCCGACGCTGTCGACGGCGACCCAGGAGCGGTCCTTCATCGGTTGCTGCTGATCGTCCAGCTGGGTGATGAGCAGCAGGTTGCTGCCGCGCAGCTCATCGCACTTCTGCGTGGCGACGACATGTCCGGTTACCTTTGCGAGAATCATGGTTTTTATCGCCTTATCTAAATGGGTTACTTGCCAAGGCGCTCAAGCACCTGACGGATGACCCGCTCCACGTTCTGCTCGCTGATCTCGCCGCCGACCTCGGCGCTGGCGCCGGCAAAACGGTCGTCGGCACTGTGGCAGGCCGGCGCCGGGGCACTGAAGCGGGCATCGTCGAGGATGCTGCAGGGCTGGGGTGCGGTGGGGGCAGCACTGGCGGGCTGCACTGCAACCGGCTGGATGGGGGCGCGCAGCTCTTCGATGGTGCGCACGCCGTAACCCACCTTGCGGATGTTGAGCAGGTTCATCGGGCCGACGTTGTCGGAGCTGGAGCCGCCGCCGACGGCGCCGCAGCCGAGGGTCAGTGCCGGTGTGAGGTTGGTGGTGGCACCGATGCCGCCGAGGGCGGCCGGGGTGTTGATCAGGATCCGGTTGACCGGTTTTTCCAGGCTGAACTGGCGGATCACGTCCTGATTGCGGGTATGGATCACCAGGGTGTGGCCCAGCCCTTCGTTGGTCAGCAGCTCAACCACCCGATGACAGGCGGCGCGCCACTCCTCTTCCACGTAGAGGCCGAGCACCGGGCAGAGCTTTTCACGGGAGTAGGGGTTGCTGTGGGAGACAGTGGTCTGTTCGGCCACCAGCACGCGGGTGCTGGGGGGGACGCTGAAACCGGCCAGCTGGCTGAGATGGAGCGCCGTCTTGCCCACCACTTTCGGGTTGATGGTGCCGTTCGGGCGCAGCAGCAGGGCAGCCATCCTGGCGGCTTCGTCTTCGTTCATGAAGTAGGCGCCCTGGGCCGCCAGCTCGCGATGAACCTCGTCGTAGATGCAGCGTTCGACGATGATCGACTGTTCGGAGGCGCAGATCACGCCGTTGTCGAAGGTCTTGCTGGTGATGATGTCCTTCACCGCCTGGTGAATGTCGGCGCTGCGCTCGATAAAGGCCGGGCCGTTGCCCGGGCCGCCACTGATGGTCGGGGTGCCGGAGGCATAGGCCGCGCGCACCATGCCTTCGCCACCGGTTGCCAGGATCAGCGATACGTCCTTGCTGTGCATCAGCTCGGAGGTGGCCTCCAGGGTCAGCTGGGTGACACCGTCCACGATGCCCGCCGGGGCACCGGCGGCTTCGGCGGCGCGCTTGACGATTTCGATGGCTTTCCAGCTGCACTGGCGTGCGCCCGGGTGCGGCGAGAAGATGATGGCATTGCCCGCCTTGAGGGCGATCAGGGTTTTGTAGAAGATGGTGGAGGTGGGGTTGGTGGAGGGTACCAGCGCGCAGATCACGCCCAGCGGCACGCCCACATCCATCACTTTTTTCGCCTGATCGTCATGAATGATCCCGACGGTCTTCATCTCTTTGATGGCATCGTAAACGTGCAGCGAAGCGAACCGGTTTTTCAGCACCTTGTCCTGCCAGTTGCCAAAACCGGTCTCTTCTGCGGCCATTTTCGCCAGCGTTTCGGCATGGCGCGCGGCTTCTTCGGCCACGTTCTTCACGATGGCGTCGATTTTCTGCTGCGAAAAGGTGGCCATAATCACCTGCGCCTGTTTGGCGTTGCGCACCAGTTCTCTCGCGTTCTGGCGGGAGAGCAAATCGGTATCGAGTTCAATCATGAATCTATCCTTCATCAGACTAAAAAAGTGCGGACGGGGCGTGCCCTCTCAGGTCATGCCTTGTGCTGCGCCGCGATTTTTTCGATGTCGTTGTGCGGGCGTGCGATGACGCGAGAGGTAACCACTTCGCCAATGCGTTTCGCCGCTTCCACACCGGAATCCACCGCCGCATTGACCGCGCCGACGTCGCCTTTCACCATGGCGGTGACCAGGCCAGAGCCGACGTTCTCATAGCCGATCAGCTCGACGTTGGCGGCCTTGCACATGGCATCTGCCGCTTCGATGCAGGCCACCAGGCCTTTGGTCTCAATCAGACCAAGCGCTTCTTTCATCATGTTCTCTCCCGTTATTCGGCAATTTTGTAGTGGGCGACAATCTTGCTGATGTCGTTGTGCGGACGGGCGATGACCAGCGAGGTCACCACTTCACCGATGCGCTGTGCGGATTCCACGCCGGAGTCCACCGCGGCTTTCACGGCCCCTACGTCGCCTTTCACCATGGCGGTGACCAGGCCAGAGCCGACGTTCTCATAGCCGATCAGCTCGACGTTGGCGGCTTTGCACATGGCATCCGCCGCTTCAATGCAGGCCACCAGGCCCTTGGTTTCAATCAAACCCAATGCATCACCCATTTGCGATCTCCCGGCCTCAAGCCTTGTGTTTAATGACGATTTTGTTGATGTCGTTGTGCGGACGGGCGATGACCAGCGAGGTCACCACTTCACCGATGCGCTGTGCCGACTCCACGCCGGAATCCACCGCCGCTTTCACCGCGCCGACATCCCCCTTCACCATGACGGTGACCAGGCCAGAGCCGATGTTTTCATAGCTGATCAGCTCCACGTTGGCGGATTTGCACATGGCATCCGCGGCTTCAATGCAGGCCACCAGACCTTTGGTTTCGATAAGCCCCAATGCATCACCCATGGTGATCTCCTCAGAACAGATTGTGTGGTGTGGTTAAGGAACTCCGTCCGTGTCACGGCGTTGAGCCACGGTTGCGGCGTTCAATCGCCACTATAGGTACTGGCGGCATTTGTGGAATTTGAATCTGTAAAATTGAGATATTTAGTTTGTTGTTCTGTATTTATGATTTTTATAAGCCGTATTTATCTATCTATGCTGCGACCACGAGGCTGTTTTCGCCTTGCATAAGGCCGAATTCAGGCCCGGGAAAAGATCGTTGGTCGATGTTAATGAGTTGTTGGGCAATGGGGGCCGAGAGGTAATTTGGCCGGCTGCTAACTGTGGCGGAGCTCATGTTTTGCCGGCGAGGCTAAATGTAAAAAGTGAGCCGGGTGTGACGGGAAGGCGAGATAAGGGCGGTGAGGGCGGGTCAGACGGGGAGAGGTGGCATTGAGAGCGGGGCGCGCGTCATGTGGGTGCCGGTGCGAGAGTGGATGGGTCGGGCTGGAAAAGTAGCGGGTGCCGGTCTTGCCTGGTGATGCGCAAGGGGCGTCTTGTCGGCACGGATGTGCAGTCGGGGGAAGGGGGGGGGCAGGCCGAATCAGGGCTGAGTCATCAGGGGCTTGCACGGGTCAGGTTGTGGGGGCAGGGCGATATGTGTGCGTCATCGGCGCTTGGGTCGGGGCATCTGCCGTATTGCCGGGACTAGTTCAGTTCGCTGCCGGATTTGAGGGTGCAGATCCAGAGCGGCGAGTTGATGGAGCTCAGCAGTATGGCCTGCTGATTGAGCCGCTGGGCGCTCAGAAACAGCCCATCGTGACTGTCGGACATCTCGCGCATGAAGTAGTCGAAGATCACGTCCGGCGATTGATCGATGGAGGAGGCGCTCGCATCCCATTTGTTGATGCGGTACTGACGCTCGGTGGCGGAGACCCGGTTGCTGCTATAGGTAAACGTGACGTAGCGCTGGAGGTAGAGCCAGCCTGCGGCCGAATCGGTATAGCCTTCAACCACCATGGAGCCTTTCCCCTGGCGGCCGAAATTGAAGTGGATGTTGCCGTTGACGTTCTCTTTGTTCATGTCCTCAAAGCGCATGATGCCTTTGGTGGCGCAGCTCATGACACCATCATTTTCGCTGGGCAGCTGGTAGCAGGCATAGAGTGCCGCGGCGAGGAACAGGGTGCAGGAGAAGAGAAAGAAGGGACGCGGCGCAAGTATCATCACGGCTTCCAGGAGTAGTAGAAATAGTTGTCGCAATAGCTGAACGGGTTGTCTTCGTGCATGGCGCAGTGGGCCAGAAATACCCGGCCCAGGCCGTTGGTTTCCAGTCTGTCCCCGTAGAAAAACAAAAAACGCTCACCGGGTTTGCAACTGATGTTCAAGCGCTGGCGCACCTGCTCGAAATGCTCACCGTAGGTCGTGGCGCTGACCGAGCGCAGCATCTCGTCGCTGGCCAGCAATTCGCACTGGCTGTTGGGGATCCCGGTCAGGGTGACGGGGCGCGGCTCACGGCCATTCAAGAGACCGAATGCCAGCAGCATGAGGGCAAACGCGAGCATGCAGCCCCCCGCGATGTACCAGCAGATGCCGCGTGAACGGGGGGTGAGGGGAAGTGGCCATTCGGCAGGGTCGAATGCCGGCTCGGCGGCGGCCACCGTGGAGGGCGAAGGCACTATTTCAATGGATGGTGCAGGCACATGCTCAATAGGCTCGATAATGACCTCGGGATTGAGCTGCAAATAACCGCGCGACACCGTGATGATGATATTGTCGATATCGTAGTGGCGAAAAGCTTTGCGCAATATGCTCAGGTATTGGTTGAGGTTACTGTTCGATGAGGTTAATCCGTTATCGTCCCAGACTTTTTTAAGCACTTCCTCGCGGCTGACTATCCCGGTATTTCGCAAGAAAAAATAAAACAGCGCATTGGCGGTGATGGATAATTGGCTGTCCGGCTCAACGCTTTCCCGCTGAGTCAGGGAACCATCGGTCGCGTCATAAATGAAGCGGGCATTGATGTGGTAGCGCATCTCGGCCTCAATCCATCAGCTTCACGTGGGGAGCGTCATATTATGCAGGGTCTTGACCAGCGCCTGACGGTGCTCGGTGCTCATGGTGCGCCCCTCGGTCAATTCCGATAGCCAGATGCCGTCTGCGGCATAACGTACCAGGGTGCCGGTATGGCCATTATCCAGTTCATCCCCTTGCGCCAGATGCGCCAGCATCCAGTCACGCCAGCATTGCCGCAGCACCGGCTCATCTGGCATGGCCAGCGAGAGCACCATCAGCTGGCGGCTCTCCTGGGTGTCCGTCAATTCAGGAGCAGAGAGATAGTGCAGGTAAGCACGGGTAAAGCGGCCGTAGGCGGTCTTGTCTGCCGCCATCAGTGCTGAGATGGCCTCTTCCATGATGGCCAGCAGACGCGCAAACAGGGCAAAGATCAGCGCCTGCTTGTTGGGGAAGTGGTGCAGCAAGCCCCCCTTGCTCACCCCGGCCTCATAGGCAACGGCGTTCAACGACAGGGCGGCGATACCATCCCGGCCGGCGATGGTGGCGGCCGACTCCAGCAGTTGTCGATAAAGACGTACAGGGTCTTTTTTTCTATGTTGGGTTTCTATGTTCATGGCCCAATCATACCGACCAGACGGTATGATCATTCTTGATCGCCATCAATATGAGGAAATGGGACGCGGGAGGAAAAGTCGTTATTGTGTGGTGCTTCACAAATAACCTTGAAATAAAGATGAAAGCGTCGCTTTAAATATTTTAATTGGATTTGTTTGAGAACTCTACTTGTGTATTGAACACGACGTTTTTATCTCCTGGTTAAAGTCATTTTCAATGAGGAATAACTATTTTAAGGAGTCTAGATAGGGATTAAGTTGTCATTTGTTTACCTCATTGCAGCAATCATTTTCCTGAGTGCTCATCTCTTCTATTTAACCATGGCGCGATTGTTTTCAGTGGTAAGGTATATATTTATGCCACCTTTGGCCATGGCGGAAATATAAAAAAGCAGTGTGTTTGTTGGCGTCACCTTATTTTTCAAGAGGGGCATCTGCCTCTCGCACCAGCTCGAGGAAGGCGCGCATGGCGGGGGTGATGCTGTGCTGGCGGGTGATGAAGGCGGTGTGGCCGATGTCGCGTTGCGGCGCCAGTGGCAGGCAGACCAGATCCGAGAGCTTGCTGGCGGATCGGGCGAGGCCGGCACTGACGATGGCCCAGCCCAGCCGGTGGCGCACGGCGCTCACCAGATGAAACAGGGAGTCGGTTTCCAGCACCACGTCAAGCCGGATGCCGGCCCGCTCGGCGGCGCGGTCCAGATACTTGCGAAACTGCATGGTGCGGCTGGGCAGTACCAGCGGCCGCTGCTGCAGTGCGGTCAGGGTCAGCTTATCGCCGGGGAGGCTCTGATCCGCCTCGTCGCGGTTCATCAGCACCGCCATCTGGTTGTTGCCCTGGGGATAGAGGTGGAAAGTCTGTCTGGCGGCACCGGTGAGCGGCTCATCAAACCCCAGCCCGATATCGCACTGGTGCAGCTCCAGCTGTGACAGCAGGGCTTCGTTGCTGAGCACCGAGAGACGGATGACGATGTCCGGGTAGCGCTGCTTGCAGCGGGCGATGAGCGGCATGATGTCGACATTGGACTGGGGCACGATGCCGATGCGCAAGGTGCCGGAGAGCTCGCCATGAAACAGTGCCAGCTCCTGCTTGAGCGCCTCCTGCTCCAGCAGCATCCGCTCGGCATACTGGCGCACCAGCTCGCCCGCTTCGGTGAGGGCGACGAACTGGCTGGTACGCACCACCAGATCGGTGCCGAGGTTTTTCTCCAGTGCCGTGATGCTGGCTGAGAGGGTCGGCTGGGTGATGTGGCAGGCCTTGGCCGCCCTGGCAAAATGCTGATGTTTGGCCAGTTCGTGGAAATAGTGCAGCTGCTTGATGTTCATGATCATTCGGGAGGCGAGGATGAACCTAAAAATTAATCAATTGAAAAAACGTCGTCAATAGAACAACTCTATTGCCATATAGATTTATTTCATTGGTTTTGCGTCTGCCGCCTCTCTAAACTTGAATGCAGTTTGCATTTTTAGGCCAACCTGCATGCCTGCCCATTCTCCCGTCGCAACCCCCGCCAACTTGCCGTCACTGGATCATCTGGTGGAAGAGGTAGCCGTCGCCATCAACATCAATGGCATCAACCATGCGGTGATGATGGCGACCCCGGACGATCTCGACGACTTTGCCGTCGGCTTTCTGTTTGGTGAGGGGATCATCCGGCATAACCACGAAGTCCACGACATCCAGGTCGCGCCAGCCGAACAGGGTATTGTGCTGGATGTGACCATTGCCAACCGCTCTATGGCCGCTCTGGCCGAACACAAGCGCCGGCTGACCGGGGTGACCGGCTGCGGCATCTGCGGCGTGGCGGCGGTGGAGCAGGCGCTGCCCGCATTGCCGGTGTTGCCACTGACGCCGCCGCTGGATGGGGCCTTGCTGGCAGGGCTGCGCCCTCAGATCGCCCAGTGGCAGCTCAAGGGACAGCAACACGGTGCCCTGCATGCGGCGCTGGCGCTGGATGCCGAGGGCCGGATCCTGCACTGCCGGGAAGATATCGGGCGCCACAATGCCCTCGACAAGCTGATCGGCCTGCTGCTGCGCGGGCACAGTGCGTGTGACACCCTGGTGGTGACCAGCCGCTGCGGCAGCGAGCTGGTGCAAAAAGCCGCCCGTTTCGGTGCCCGTCACCTCATCTGTCTGGCATCGCCCAGTCAGCTGGCGGTCAGGCTGGCCCTCAAATACAACCTCAACGTCGTTCATATTCCCAAGTTTGATGCCCCGGTCAGCTACTCCAGCTATCGTCCGGCGGATCCCATCGGAGAGTGCCATGAGTCATATTGAAAAGCCCGCCAAAGCCGGCGGTTTTTCGTCCCTGCAATCCACCATGAAACAGGTGCTGCGCAGCCAGAAGACCCGTCAGAACATCAAGAACCTGCTGCGGGTCAACCAGACCGATGGCTTCGACTGCCCGGGCTGCGCCTGGGGTGACAACGACCACGGCACCTTCCAGTTTTGTGAAAACGGCGCCAAGGCGGTGGCCTGGGAATCCACCGGCAAGACGGTGGGGGCCGAGTTTTTCGCCGCCCACTCGGTACGCCAGCTGGCGACCCAGAGCGACTACTGGCTCGAGTATCAGGGGCGGCTGACCGAGCCGATGTGCTACAACCCGGCGACCGATCACTACGAGCCAACAAGCTGGGACGATGCCTTTGCCCTGATCGCGGACACCCTCAAGGGGCTGAATAGCCCGGACGAGGTGGAGTTCTACACCTCGGGGCGTGCCAGCAACGAAGCTTCTTATCTTTATCAGCTGTTTGGCCGCCTGTTTGGTACCAACAACTTCCCCGACTGCTCCAACATGTGCCACGAGGCGAGCGGGGTGGCGCTGATCCAGTCGGTCGGCATCGGCAAGGGGACTGTGGTGCTGGGTGACTTCGATCAGGCCGATGCGGTGTTCGTCTATGGCCAGAATCCGGGTACCAACCATCCGCGCATGATGAATGCCCTGCGCCAGGCGGCGCGTGGCGGCTGCAAGATCGTCAGCTTCAACAACTTGAAAGAGGTAGCGCTGGAGCGTTTTGCCAGCCCGCAGAGCCCGCTCGAGCTGCTGACCCCGGCTGCCACCACCATCAGCCACCAATACCTGACGCCGAAACTGGGGGGTGACATGGCCGCCATCCGCGGCATGGCCAAGTACATCCTGGAAGAGGCGCCACAGGTGGTGGATCGCGACTTCATCGCCCGCCACACCCGCCATTTTGATGAGTATGAGGCGCAGGTGCGTGCCACCGACTGGGCGGCAATCGAGCAGCAGTCCGGCCTGACTCGCGCCGATATCGTGCAGGCAGCCAAGGTCTTTGCCGCCAGCCAGCGCATTATCAGTTGCTGGGCTATGGGGGTGACCCAGCATCTGCACTCGGTCGATACCATCCGCGAAATCGTCAACCTGCATCTGATGCGCGGTCAGATTGGCAAGCCGGGGGCGGGGCTCTGTCCGGTACGGGGCCACAGCAACGTGCAGGGCAACCGCACCATGGGGATCAACGAAAAGCCGACCGCCGCCTTTATCGACCGGCTCGAGCGTCACCTGCAGGTGAGCCTGCCGCGGGCCCGTGGCCACAACGTTTACGAGGCGCTCAAGGCGCTGGACGAAGGCAAGAGCAAGGTGCTCATCTGCCTGGGCGGCAACCTGGCGGCAGCGGCGCCCGATACCGGCTTCACCTACGGGGCGATGAAAAAGGCCGAACTCAACGTGCAGATCAGCACCAAGCTCAACCGCAGCCACCTGCAGGTAGGCAAGGCGGCGCTGATCCTGCCCTGCCTCGGCCGTACCGAGCTCGATATCCAGCGCAGCGGCAACCAGAAGATCACGGTGGAGGACACCTTCAGCATGGTACACGCCTCGACCGGTGCGGCCGAGCCGGTCTCGGCGCTCTGCTTCTCCGAGACTGATATAGTGGCGCGGATGGCTCACGCTACCGTGGGTAGCGAGCGGGTCGACTGGCTCGCCCTGCGCGATGACTACGCGCTTATCCGCGATCTTATCGAGCAGACTATCGCCGGTTTTGCCGATTTCAATGCCCGCATCCAGCAGCCGTGCGGTTTTCATCTCGATAACTCCGCGGCGCTGCTGACCTGGAATACTGCCAGCGGCTGCGCTGAGTTTCGTGCCAGCACCCTACCGCAATCAGTGCTGCCGGAGTGTACCCGCCATGCCGAGCAGATGGCGGATCAGCCGGTACTGCTGCTACAGAGCCTGCGCTCTCACGATCAGTACAACACCACCATCTACGGCATGGATGACCGTTATCGCGGCATCAAGGGCCAGCGCAACGTGGTGTTCATGAATGAGGCGGATGCCCGTCAGCTTGGCTTTGCCGAAGGGGATCGGGTCGACATGGCGGCCATCTGCAACGACGGGCGCGAGCGTAGCGTGACGGGTTTTGTGGTGGTGATCTACGAGATCCCGCGTGGCAACATCGCGGCCTACTATCCGGAAACCAACCCACTGGTCCCCATCGACAGCATAGGGGCGGGCTCGTTTACGCCGACCTCCAAGTCCATCCCGGTGCTGGTGACTGCTTCCAATCGGCAGGACAATCTGTTGCTGCTATGAGCTGAGAGGTTTGCAGGCGTGAGCCGGTTCAAGCCTGCCAGCCCAATGCAGCAGAGCCCGCACATCCTATAAACAACAACGCCGCATAAGAGATGCGGCGTTGTTGATTGCGTGACTGGTGCCGGTAAGAGGAGTCGAACCCCCGACCTTCGCATTACGAATGCGCTGCTCTACCAACTGAGCTATACCGGCGTGCCACTAGATTCCCGAAAACAATGGGGCAAGTCAATGAGCTGCACTCAGTTTTATGAGTGAGCTCATGGAGTTACGGTCAATGTCAGAGGTCGGCGAACTCCGGAATATGGGCCCGGCCGCGGCTTTCGAGAAAATCGAGCAGCGCACGGGGGGAGCGTGCCAGGATCCGCTCTGCTGGGAAGCCGGCCTCGGTCACCAGTCGGTGGCAGTGCTCGAAATCCCCGAGGCTGAAGGCCACGTGGGAGTCGGAGCCGAAGGTGAGGTAGGCACCCATGTCCCGTGCTGCCTCGACGATGGCGCGGCAGTTGCCTTCACTGCCTGGGCGGGAGTGGCTGAAGGAGGAGTTGTTGAGTTCCAGCGCCACCCGATACTCTGCCGCCGCCTTGACCACGGCCTGGATGTCGATGGGGAAGGCGGGATTGCCAGGGTGGCTTATCATGTCGACCCGGCCGCTCTTGATGGCGTTGATCATGGCCTGGGTGTGGGTGGCCTGGTCACAGGGGGGGAACACCGGCTCGTGAAAGCCCGCCATGATCATGTCGAGCCGCGACTCGTAGCGCTCGGGGAAGTCGATCTCGCCGTCGATGTTCTTGATGTTGGCTTCGATGCCGCGCAGGATGCCGACCCCGTCGACCACCCGTGGCAACACGTGCAGATTGACGAAGTGCCAGAAGTGGGGGGCATCGGCCATGTCGGGGCCATGATCCGTGGTGGCGAACAGCTTGATCCCCTTTGCCTTGGCGATGGGCAGGTAGTCGTGGATGGTGCTGTAGGCGTGGGTGCTGGCGACGGTGTGGGTGTGGGTATCGACCGTGTACTTCATCTTATCTTCCCCTCTGGCGTGAGGCGCCAGCATAGCAAAGGCGGCGGGTCGAGACCATGTCGTGGCTTGTCATACTTTGTCACAAATTGGGGGCTGGATGACAAAGTTTGAACACGCTTGGCGGTCATGATGGCGTCATCGATGAAAGCCTGAACTCGCATCGATGGGTTGGATCAGGATGGTGCAACCTCATTTCCCCGCCGTCGCGCCCTGCGACGGTTTTTTTTGCCTGTTTGCCAGCGCGCAGCGTGGTTACCGGGCAAAAAAATGCCCAACTAGCATGAAGCAGGTTGGGCGAGACTTAATGTTTAATTGCAGTGGCATAGATATAGAGTCCGATTCGTCCGTGAAGTTCCCGCCTTGTTCCCCATTTTCAACAAAAACATTTCACTAACACCCGTTCACATTCTCTTGACACAAAAGGTTGTGAAACGTACTTTTTAAACATTCGTTTAAGTGAGGTGTCCTGTGAGTAAAATCGATACCAAAAACCGCATTCTCGATGCCGCTGAGGTGTTGTTTGCCGAACGGGGGTTCGCCGATACCTCTTTGCGTCTGATCACCAGCGAGGCCGATGTCAATCTGGCGTCGGTGAACTACCACTTCGGCTCCAAGAAGGAGCTGATCCAGGCGGTGCTCGATCGCTATCTGAGCCTGTTCATGCCCGAGCTGGATGCACGCCTGCATACCCTGATGGCGCAGGAGCAGCTGACCCTGCTGCAGGTGTTCGAGAGCTTCGTCGATCCCCTGATGAAGCTGGTGGCGGTGCGCACCAACGGCCCGGCCATCTTCATGCAGCTGCTGGGGCGTGGCTACATCGACAGCCAGGGCCACCTGCGCCGCTTCATCACTGCCCACTACGGCCCCATTTTGCAGCGGATCACCCAGGCCATCTCCAAGGCCAACCCGGCCTTGTCGCCGGCGGATCTGTTCTGGCGGCTGCACTTCACCCTGGGCACCGTCGTGTTCACCATGGCCTCGGCCGATGCGCTGCGCGACATCGCCCAGGCCGATTTCGGCCAGCAGCTCGATGTGGAGGGGCTGGTACGCAACGTCATTCCTTATCTGGCGTCCGGTGTCGGGGCGCCCGTGGAGTCGACCAGGCTCTCCCTGGCCGTGTAACAACCAACAATAAATCAACGGAAACAGTGAAATAGAAGGAACTTGAGTATGATCACATTGCTTATCCTGCTGGTGCTGGCGATAGCCGTTGTGCTCGGCGTGCCCTCCATCCGTAAAAAGGTGGTCACCCGCCCGGTGTTCGGCATCTTCAAGAAGATACTGCCGCCCTTGTCGGCCACCGAGCGGGAGGCCATGGAAGCCGGCTCCGTCTGGTGGGATGGGGAGCTGTTTCGCGGCAACCCCGACTGGAAAAAACTGCACGGCTACGGTAAAGCCGAGCTGACCGCCGAGGAGCAGGCCTTCATCGACAACCAGGTCGAAACCCTGCTCGCCATGGTCGACGACTTCAAGATCGTCAATGAAACCAAAGACCTGCCGGAGCCGGTTTGGGACTATCTGAAGAAGGAAGGTTTCTTCTCCCTGATCATCCCGAAATCCTACGGCGGCCGTGAATTCTCGGCGATTGCCAACTCTACCATCGTCACCCGCATCGCCACCAAGAGCCTGAGCGTGGCGGTCACCGTCATGGTGCCGAACTCTCTTGGCCCGGGCGAGCTACTGATGCACTACGGCACCCAAGCCCAGAAAGATTTTTGGCTGCCGGGGCTGGCCAATGGCAAAGAGGTGCCCTGCTTCGCCCTGACCGGGCCGGAAGCGGGCTCCGATGCTGGCGCCATCCCTGACAAGGGGATCGTCTGCAAGGGGATGCACAAGGGTGAAGAGGTGCTGGGTATTCGCCTCAACTGGAACAAGCGCTACATCACCCTGGCCCCTCGTGCCACCGTGCTGGGGCTGGCGTTCAAACTCTATGACCCGGAAAAACTGCTGGGTGACAAGGAAGAGCTCGGCATCACCTGCGCGCTCATCCCCACCAGCCACCCTGGCGTGCGCGTCGGCGATCGCCACTACCCCATGGGGCTGGCGTTCCTGAACGGCCCGACTTTCGGCAAGGATGTGTTCATTCCACTCGACTGGATCATCGGTGGCCCGGATTACGCCGGCCGCGGCTGGCGCATGCTGGTGGAGTGCCTCTCCGCCGGTCGCGGCATCTCGCTGCCTGCTCTGGGTACCGCCTGTGGTCACATGGCGAGCCGCACCGTGGGCGCCTACTCCTACGTGCGCAAGCAGTTCGGCATGTCCATCGGCAAGTTTGAAGGGGTGCAGGAAGCGCTGGCCCGTATCGGCGGCCTCACCTATCAGCTGGAAGGGGCCCGTCGCATGACCGCCGGCTCCCTGGACTTGGGTCAGGCTCCGGCCATCGTTACCGCGATCTCCAAGTATCACATGACCGAGATGGCGCGCCAGATCATGGATGACTCCATGGACATCCACGCCGGTCGTGCCATCCAGCTGGGCCCGAAAAACTACACTGGCTACGCCTACATGGGCATTCCGGTGGCCATCACGGTGGAAGGGGCCAACATCCTGACCCGCAACCTGATGATCTTTGGGCAGGGTGCCACCCGCTGCCACCCGTACGTGTTTGCCGAGCTGGAAGCGGCGGCCGATACCGATGTGGAGCGCGGTCTCGAGAAGTTTGACGCCCTGCTGCTGAAGCACATCGCCTTCGGCGCCGGCAACTTCTTCGGTTCCCTGTTCCAGGGGCTGACCCTGGGCCAGTTCAACAGCGCGCCGGTGGCCGGTGAAACCGCCCGCTACTACAAGCAGCTCTCTCGCATGAGTAAAGGGCTGGCGCTGTGCGCCGACGTCTCCATGCTGATGCTGGGTGGCGATCTCAAGCGCAAGGAGATGATCTCCGCCCGTCTGGGTGACGTGCTGAGCCACCTCTACCTGGCCTCCGCCACCCTCAAGCACTACGAGGATCAGGGCCGCATGGTCTCCGATCTGCCGTTCGTGCAGTACGCGGTGGAGCGCAACCTCTACCTGATTGGCAAGGCGTTCGAGGGCTTCTTCCAGAACTTCCCGAACAAGGTGGTGGGGGCCGTACTCAAGCGGGTGGTATTCCCGTTTGGTGTCGGTTACCAGATGCCGGCCGACGATCGTTGCCACGCCATCTGTCTGGCCATGATGAAGCCGGGCGAGTTCCGTGACCGTCTGACGGCGCTGTGCTACGTCGGCAAGGACGAGGCGGATCCGGTCGGCCTGATGGAGCGCGCCTTCCAGGCCATGGTCTCGGTGCAGCCCTACGAGAAGAAGCTGGTGCAGGCCCAGAAAGAGGGCAAACTGCCCCGTAAGCTGGCGCTGCCGGAGCTGGTTGCCGCTGCCCTGTCCCAATCCATCCTGAGCAAGGACGAGGCGGACAAGCTGCTGGCCGCCGATGCCCTGCGCTACGAGGCGATCCAGGTGGACAACTTCGCCCCGGGTGAGCTGGAGGGGTTATCCCAGCAAAATCCGGTGGTGCACGCCGCCTGAGAGAGCACTCACTCCTGAACCTGAAACCGGCCATCATGGCCGGTTTTTTTGTTTGTTAACCCTGCATTTACAACCTCGATTAATTCCAGTTTAATGCAATGGCCCCTCACCCTTGGGGCAGGAAGCAAGGCCAGCGGAATGGCCGACAACAACAAACTCAGGAAGAGTGAATGAATCTCGCCAAAACGGCGATCGAACGCCCCATCTGGGTGGCGGTCTCGATCGTGCTGATTTTTCTGCTGGGCCTGCTCAGCATCCGGGGGCTGCCGATCCAGCTGTTTCCCGACATCGATCGCCCGCACCTCAACATCTCGGTGGACTGGCGCTCGGCCTCGCCCCAGGAGATGGAGTCGGAGATAACCGACCCCATCGAGCAGGAGATGCAGGGGGTGCAGGGGCTCAAGAACCTCACCAGCAACAGCTTCCCCGGCTTCACCGAAATCGACCTGGAGTTTGCCCTCGGCACCGACATGCAGCGGGCCCAGCTCGACGTCATCTCCCGCCTGAACCGGGTCTCCGGCCTGCCGGACAAGATTGGCGGCCCCTATGTCAACAACTACAGCAGCAACGACACCCTCACCTTCTTCTTCATCCAGCAGCTGCCCGGTGCCAAGGGGCAGATCGACGATCATCAGGCGCTGATCGAGGCGCGGGTCAAGCCGGAGCTGGAGCGGATCCCCGGGGTGTCGACGGTCGACATCGAGGGGATCAACGAGCGCCAGATCCAGATCCGTTTCGACCCTTACCGCGCCGCCGAGCTGGGGGTGGAGATCCCGGTATTGGCCAGCCGGGCCAGCACCGGCTGGGACGTCTCCGCCGGCACCCTCGACATTGGCCGCTGGGAATACAAGCTGCGCTTTGCCGGTCGCTACGACGTGGTGACCCTGGGAGACAAGGTAGTGGACTGGCGCGACGGCCTGCCCATCTATCTGCGGGACGTGGCGGAGATCCAGCTGGCCCGGGAGGAGAACCCAGTGCTGCGCATCCAGAACGGCAACACCGCCATCGCGGCCCAGATCTTCAAGGAGAGCGGCGCCAACGCCCTGGCGGCGCTGGAGGCCATCAAGCTCAAGGTGGGCGAGCTCAACCGCGAGATGCTGGAGCCGGTCGGCCTGCACATGGAGCAGTCGTTTGACGCCTCCCTCTACATCAACCGGGCGGTGGGCATGGTGACTGCCAACCTGGGGCTCGGCGTGCTGCTCTCCTGCGCCATCCTCTGGGTCTTTCTGCGCCAGCTCAAGGCGACCCTGATGATCGCGATCGCCATTCCCATCAGCATCATGCTCACCTTCTGCCTGCTCAAGGTGCTGGGGCGGACCCTCAACGTCATCTCGCTGGCGGGAATCGCCTTTGCGGTGGGCATGGTGCTCGATGCCGCCATCGTGGTGCTGGAGAGCATCTACCGGCGCCACGAGCGAGGGGATCTGAGCAAGGCGGAGGCGGCGCTGGAAGGCACCAGCCGGGTGTGGACCGCGCTGGTGGCCTCCACCCTGACCACGGTCGCCATCTTCCTGCCGGTGCTGCTGCTCAACGACGTGGAGGGGCAGCTGTTTGCCGATCTGGCGCTCACCATCGCCTGCGCGGTGACCGTCTCCATGCTGGTGGCGGTGACCGTGCTGCCGGCAGTGGCGGCGCGCTGGATGGGACGTGAGCGGCTGATCGATCCCTATGAGGGGCTGTGGCAGGGCACCACCCGACGGGTGATCCGCTGGACCGGCACCTCCCGCCAGCGCTGGACCGTCATCACCCTGATGATGAGCCTGCCGGCGCTGGCCACCTGGGCCCTGTTGCCGAAGATGGACTATCTGCCGGACGTGAAGCGCGATGCGGTGGATGTCTGGATGAACTTCACCCCGGGCTTCAACCTGCAGGCCCAGCGGGAGGAGGTGATCGACACCCTGATCGCTCGCCTCGCCCCCTACATGAAGGGGGAGCGGGAGCCGGCCCTCAAGAACTACTACATCCTGCGCTATCCGGGCGGCGCCCAGATCGGGGTACGGCCGAAAGAGGAGGATCAGATCAAGGTGCTGGAGCAGCTGTTGATGAAGCAGCTGCTGGTGGGGATCCCCGACACCCAGGTGTTTGGCGGCCAGGGGTCGCTGTTCGGCGGCTTTGACAGCGAGAACGGGATCTCCCTGCTGCTGCAGGGGGGCGATCTGGCCGAACTCTACCAGGCGGCGCGGGCCGCCATGGCCATCGTCAAACAGGATCTGCCGGGCGCCCAGGTGAGGCCGCAGCCGGATCTCGATTTCACCGCCCCCGAGCTGCGGCTGGTGCCGCAGGACAGGCGTCTGGCCGAGGTGGGTTGGGATCGCACGCCCATGCCCGCCATCATCCAGACCTTCGGCGACGGGCTGCGGGTCGGTGAATATTTCGACGGGGAGGAGCGGCTCGACATCATGCTGATGGGGCAGACCTCGGCCAACCCGGACGAGCTCAAGGCGGTGCCGCTGGCGACCCCGTCCGGGCGCATCGTGCCGCTCGGCGAGCTGCTGCGGGTGGAGCACGACATGGGGCCGGCCAGCATCTTTCGGGCCGACGGCCGGCGCAGCATCAGCCTGCAGATCTCGCCCCCGGCGGGGATGAGCATGGAACAGGTACTCGATACCCTGCAGAGCAAAAGCTTTGCCGCCATCCGACCACTGCTGCCCGCCGGCGGCGAGCTGCGGGTCTCCGGCAATGCCGACAGCCTGCAGCAGGCGCTCGGCAACTTGGGGGCCATCTTCCTGTTTGCCGTGATGATCCTGCTGATCCTGTTGTGGGGGGTCTTTGCCTCCCTCAAGGATGCCGTGCTGGTGCTGCTGACCCTGCCGCTTGCCACCGTCGGCGGCGTGCTGGCGCTGCACCTGAGCGGCCTGCTGGTGCCGCTGCCGATGGATCTCTTGACCATCATCGGCTTCGTCATTTTGCTGGGGTTGGTGGTCAACAACGCCATCCTGCTGGTGCATCAGACCCGCACCGCGGAGCGGGAGGGGATGAGCCGCCAGCTGGCGGTGGCCGATGCCCTGCAAAGCCGGATGCGGCCCATCGCCATGACCAGCCTCACCAGCATCTTCGGCATGCTGCCGCTGATGCTGAGCCCGAGCGAGGGCAGTGAAATTTACCGGGGGCTGGCCACCGTCATCGTCGGCGGCATGAGTTGCAGCACCCTGTTTACCCTGATCCTGTTGCCCGCTTTCCTGCGACTGGGAGAGCGGGTCGAATCACCGCTCGCCCTGCGCCAGCGGGCCTGAGCAAGGAGCTCATCGATGACACACGGTTATACAAGGATGGTAGTGGGCGCGGCGCTGCTGGCGGGTAGCGTGCTCCCCGCGTTGGCCCAGGGCAAGATGGTGACCCTGGCGGACGTGACCCGGGGGGAGGCGGCGGCCAGCATCTGGGTCAGCGGCACGGTGGCGAGCCGCCAGCAGGCGGCGCTCAGCGCCGAGGTGAGCGGCCGGGTGGAGTGGATCGCCGAGTTCGGCAGCCGGGTCAGCAAGGGGGATGAGCTGCTGCGCCTCGACAGTGCGGCGCTGCGGCTCTCGCTGGAGCAGGCCCAGGCCGAGCAGGCCAAGTGGGAGAGCAACGTGCGCTTCGCCCGCGCCGAGTTTGGCCGGCTGGCGACGCTGCACCGCCAGAAGAGCACCTCCCAGAGCCAGTATGACAAGGCGCGCTACGACGTGGAGCAGGCTGAACTGGCCGAGCGGCTGGCGCGGGTACAGGTGCGCCAGATTGAGGAGCAACTGCGCAGAAGCCACATCTTCGCGCCGTTCGACGGGGTGGTGAACAACCACTTCATTCAGCCGGGGGAGCACGTGGATGCCGGCGAGCAGGCGCTGGAGCTGGTCAATCCCGATCAGCCCGACATCCGGCTGCAGGCCCCCATCGTCTGGGCCGGTCAGCTGGCGCCCCAGACCCGGCTGCGGGTGGAAGGGGAGCAGCTCAGCGGCCACGGTGTCTATTACCAGCGGGCGGCGAGTGCCGATCCCAAGTCGCGCCTCATCGAGCTGCGCCTCAAGCCCGAAGCGGGCCGCTTCATCATCGGTTCGCCGGTGCGGGTGGCGCTGCCGCTGGCGGAGCAGCAGACCATGCTGCTGCCGCGCGATGCCCTGGTACTCAACACCGAGGGGAGCGTGGTCTATCAGGTGGAGCAGCGCGGCGAGGAGCTGACGGTGAACCGGGTGCCGGTGACCGTGCTGTTTGGCGACAGCCGGCAGGTGGCGGTGAGCGGAGCGCTCAAGCAGGGTGACAGGGTGGTGGTGCGTGGCGCCGGCAGCCTGCAGGACGGCGACAAGGTCGAACTGTTTCGCGGCTGAGGCGGCGGTTTCGCCATAAAAAAACGGCTCCCGCGGGAGCCGTTTTTGGTGCCGGTGAAGGGCGATTACTCGACCATCATCACCTTGCAGGTGTTGGTACTGCCGACGGTTTCCATCTTGTCGCCGTGGGTCAGCAACACCATGTCGCCGCTTTGCAGCAGCCCCTTGGCCTTGAGCACGTCCAGCGCGTCGCGGCACACCTCGTAGACCGGCTTGGTCTCGTCGCCGTCGAACAGCACAGGGGTGACACCGCGGTAGAGGTTGGTCCAGGCCAGGGTCTTGTTGTGCGGTGACATGGCGAAGATCGGCAGGCCGGAGCTGATGCGGGACATCAGCAGCGGGGTGGTGCCCGATTCGGTCAGCGCCACGATCGCCTTGACCCCTTCCAGGTGGTTGGCCGCATACATGGTGGACATGGCGACGGCCTCTTCCACCGAAGTGAAGGTGTAGCTCATGCGGTGGTTGGAGACGTTCAGGCTCGGATGCTTCTCGGCACCGACGCAGACGCTGGCCATGGAGGTGACGGTCTCGATGGGGAACTGGCCGGCGGCGGTCTCGGCGGAGAGCATCACCGCATCGGTACCGTCCAGCACGGCGTTGGCCACGTCCATCACTTCGGCACGGGTCGGCAGCGGCGCGTTGATCATCGACTCCATCATCTGGGTGGCGGTGATGACCACGCGGTTCAGGCGGCGGGAGTGGCGAATGAGTTTTTTCTGCACGCCGACCAGCTCGGGATCGCCGATTTCGACGCCCAGATCACCACGCGCCACCATGACGGCATCGGAGCCGAGGATGATGTCTTCCATCGCCTCGTCGGTGGCGACGGTTTCGGCGCGCTCGACCTTGGCCACGATCTTGGCGTTGGAGCCGGCTTCGCGGGCCAGCTCGCGGGCGTAGCGCAGGTCATCGCCGCAACGGGGGAAGGAGACGGCCAGGTAGTCCACGTTCATGCGGGCGGCGGTCTTGATGTCTTCCTTGTCCTTCTCGGTCAGGGCCGGGGCGGAGAGGCCGCCACCCTTCTTGTTGATGCCCTTGTTGTTGGAGAGCGGACCGGCCACGGTGACAGTAGTGTGGATGCGGGTGCCTTCGACCTGCTCCACCTTCAACTGCACGCGACCGTCGTCCAGCAGCAGGATGTCGCCGGCGATCACGTCGCCCGGCAGGCTCTTGTAGTCGATGCCGACCTGCTCCTGGCAGCCTTCACCCTTGCCGAGGGCGGCATCGAGGATGAACTTGTCGCCGACGGCCAGATAGATCTTGCCGTCCTTGAAGGTGGAAACACGGATCTTGGGGCCCTGCAGGTCGCCCATGATGGCGACGTGACGACCCAGCTTGGCGGCGATGTCACGCACCTGGTTGGCGCGCAGGATGTGGTCTTCAGCAGTGCCGTGGGAGAAGTTCATCCGCACCATGTCGGCACCGGCACGGATGATCCCCTCGAGGATCCCTTCGCGATCGGTGGCCGGACCGAGTGTGGTTACAATCTTTGTACGTCTTGGCATGAAAGACTCCAGTTTTGAAGTTGATATGACTTGAGATACTGCCCCGTCAAGCGCATGACCCATTGCACCCGCTTGCAAGCCATCTGGGTGGCTTTTGTTACTAAATTACAATACTACACCAAGGAAGGTGGCAGAGACAGCCGGGGGCCGAGGCCCCCGCTGCTTACGAAGAGTGGGGTGTATCAAAGCGGGATTCGCGCAAACCTTCTTTGACTTTCTTCAGGTTTTCGCGAAATTTCATGCCGCGGCGCAGGGTGAAACCGGTCGCCAGCACGTCCACCAGGGCGAGCTGGGCGATGCGCGATGCCATCGGCATGTAGACGTCGGTGTCTTCCGGCACGTCCATGGAGAGCACCAGGTTGCACTCGCGCGCCAGCGGGGAGTCCTTGGCGGTCATGCCGATGACGGTGGCGTCGTTCTCGCGGGCCAGCGCGGCAATCTCCACCAGCGCCTTGGTGCGGCCGGTGTGGGAGATGAGCACCACCACGTCCCCTTCGCTGCTGTTGATGCAGCTCATGCGCATCATGACGATGTCATCGAAGCTCACCACCGGGATGTTGAAGCGGAAGAACTTGTTCTGGGCATCGCGGGCGACGGCGGAGGAGGCGCCGAGGCCAAAGAAGCTGATCTTCTTGGACTGGGTCAGGATATCGACGCAGCGATTGATGGCGGAGATGTCCAGGCTGTTCTTGGCGGCATCGAGGCAGGCCATGGTGGATTCGAAGATCTTGGCGGTATAGGTATCGGGCCCGTCTTCCGCCTCCACGTGGCGGTTCACATAGGGCGTACCGTTGGCCAGGCTCTGGGCCAGATGCAGTTTGAAATCGGGAAAGCCTTTGGTATCGAGACGGCGGCAGAAACGGTTGACGGTCGGCTCGCTGACGTCAGCCATCTTGGCGAGGGTGGCGATACTGGAGTGGATGGCCGTCTGCGGGGAGGCCAGGATGACCTCGGCGACTTTACGCTCTGATTTACTGAAACTTTCCAAATTATTAGTAATTTTATCAAGGGTATTCATCATCACCACCAGGCGTTTTTGTAATTTAGCTTCAGTGTCTTTGCACTAAATTCATGGCTAAGCAGGTTTCCAATCAACTTGATGACTATACAAGACAAGCTCTTATCGAAACTAATCTCGGCCCTGCAAAGTATGACTCATGTCTAATTATTTCGTTGTTTTGGTTACAAACTTCCAGTCATTCCGTGAAAGCGCTTACAAATGTTGCAAAGCAACAACACTGTGAGCGGGCGCACAGTTGCACCCATCAAACGCGCCGCAAGGGGAGGGGCTCGGGTAGAATTGGCACCAAATAATAAGTGCGGGACGGTAACGGCCGCCCCGACCCCAGTAACGAAGGAGTTGTTTTATGCAGCATACCCATGCGCTGGTCGGCGACGTAGGCGGCACCAATGCCCGGTTGGCCCTGTGCGAGCTGGCAACCGGCACCATTTCCCAGGCCAAGACCTATTCCGGGCTGGCCCATCCCAGTCTGGAAGCCGTGGTTCGCCTCTATCTGGATGAACACAAGGTGCAGGTGGGCGAAGCCTGCATCGCCATCGCCTGCCCCATCAACGGCGACTGGGTCGCCATGACCAACCACAGCTGGGAGTTTTCCATCAGCGAGATGCAGGCCAATCTGGGCCTGAGCCGGTTGCAGGTGATCAACGATTTTACCGCCGTCTCCATGGCGGTGCCGGTGCTGGACGCGGCTGACTGCATCCAGCTGGGAGGCGCGGCGCCCGTGGCTGGCAAGCCCATCGCCATCTACGGGGCCGGTACAGGCCTTGGCGTGGCCCACCTGGTGCACACCGGCGAGCAGTGGTTGAGCCTGCCGGGCGAGGGCGGTCACGTGGACTTTGCCGCCAACAGCGAAGAAGAGGATGCGGTGCTGCAGGTGATGCGCGCCGAGCTGGGCCACGTCTCGGCCGAGCGGCTGCTCTCCGGCCCCGGCCTCGTCAACATCTACCGTGGGCTGGTGAAATCCGACGGCCGCGAGCCGCAGGCGTTCGAACCCAAGGATATCACCGAGCGCGCGCTGGCGGGCGAGTGCCTGGACTGCCGCCGTACCTTGAGCCTGTTCTGCGTGCTGATGGGCCGCTTTGCCGGCAACCTGGCGCTCAACATGGGCACCTTCGGCGGCGTCTACATCGCCGGTGGCATAGTGCCGCGCTTTCAGGAGTTCTTCATCGGCTCGGGCTTTCGGGTGGCCTTCGAAGACAAGGGGCGTTTCAAATCCTACCTCAAGGATATCCCCGTCTTCCTCATCACCCACGAGGGGCCGGGTCTGCTCGGCGCCGGCGCCTATCTGCGCCAGTCGCTCGGCATCAAGCTATAAGCAGGAGGCTTGCCGGGGGACGGATCGGCCATGGTTCAGCCTTGATTCAGTGACCATGGCGTAGAGTGTCAACACGTACTCAAGAAGGCAGGGCTCCATAAGGAGTTGGGACTTGTCTTCATCCGCTGGGTGCGTTTGTCACCTGACAAGCCTGAACTGTTTCACCGGCCCTCGCGGCCGGTTTTTTTATGCCTGCGCTTTGCCGGCTGGATGGGGATGTCGTCATCTACAACAAGGATGGGCCTGCGCCGCAATGGACTGCGCCTGCCGGGTGGCAGGCGCAGTGGGTAGGGATGGGCTCAGGGCAGGTCGAGGGTGAAGCGGGCGCCTCCGAGCGGGGATTCATCCACCATGATCTGGCCGCCGTAGCTGTGCACGATTTCGGTGACCACCGCCAGCCCGATGCCCTGGCCGGGGGAGCTGTCGGCGCGTACCCCGCGCTGGAAGATTTGCTGCGACTTGCCGGGGTCGATGCCGGGGCCGTCGTCTTCGATCTCGATCCGCAGCCGGTCGAGCCGGCGGCTCACCGTCACCTTGATCTCGCTGATGGCGAACTTGAAGGCGTTGTCGAGCAGGTTGCCCATCAGCTCCATCAAGTCCCCCTGCTCGCCGGCGAAGAAGACGTCGTCATCGAACTTGAAGCGGGTCTGCAGCTTCTTGTGGCGATAGACCTTGGCGAGGCTGGCCAGCAGCTTCTCGATGAGGGGCACCGGCTCGGTACCCTTGCTGGCGAGGCGCTTGCGGCCGGTGACGGCACGGCGCAGCTGGTACTGGATGATCTGATCCATGGTCAGGATCTGCTCATTGATGTTGTCGTGGATGTCGCGCCCCAGCTTGACCTCCTGCGCCGTCATCTGGATCAGCGCCAGCCGGGTTTTCAGGCTGTGGGCCAGATCGTTCAGGGCGTGCTGGTAGCGCTGGGTCTGCTGCCGTTCGTTCTCCAGCAGCTGGTTGACCGACTCGGTCAGCGGCGTCAGCTCCCGCTCATAGTCGTTGGAGAGCGCCTCCCGCTTGCCGGCCCGGATCTCGTCCATCTGGCGCGCCATGGTGCGCAGGGAGCCCAGGCTCCAGAAGCTGGTGAGCAGCAGCAGGGCGCCGAGCAGAGAGTAGGCGAGCAGGGCCTGGCGGATGCACTGGTAGAGGTAATCGCGGGTCTGGGCCAGATAGCGCTTGGCCGAATCGACCATCACCACGTAATAGGTGGTGGGGCCGTCGCCGTGATTGCGCAAAAAGCGCAGGCTGTAAATGAAGTAGCTCTCGCCGTTCTTGATGGTGTGACGCTTGAAGAAGTAGTCCTGATCCAGCCCGCCCAGATACTTCATCAGATCCTGGCAGATGGTGTCCCTGGCCTGGATCACCTCCGGCATGTGCATGCTGGACCAGCTCAGCTGGCCATCGGCCCGGCAGATCAGGGTATCCAGATTGGGGTCGACGGCATCCGGGGTGATCCGGCCCAGATCCGTGGTGGCATGGGCGTCCGGCAGTTTGGAGGAGAACAGCTTGGAGAGGTTCTCCTGCATGCGGGTGCTGGCCTTCTGGGCTTGCTCCTCGGTGTGACCCAGATAGAGGATGTAGACCGAGAAGGCCATGATGAGCGCGATGACCAGCATGGCGCTCAGCATCAGCTTGATGTGCAGCGAGCGGCGGATGAAGCGCATGGGGCGCAGCAGACGAACGTCCATCAGTTGCACGACAGGTTGAAGATGTAACCTTGGCGGCGGATGGTGGAGATGGGCTGGATGGTCCCCTCCGGATCCAGCTTCTTGCGCAGCCGGCTCACCATCACCTCGATGGTGTTGGGGTCCCCCTCGCCATCGCCATAGAGCTGGTCCAGCAGTTGCTGCTTAGAGACCACCTGGCGGGCGTTGCGCATCAGGTATTCGAGGATCAGGTATTCAAAGCTGGTGAGCACCACCGGGGTGCCGGCGATGGTCAGCTCCTTGCGGGAGAGATCCAGTTCGTAGTCGCCGGCCTTGACCCTGGGGGAGATGAAGCCGGCGCTGCGGCGCACCAGGGCGTTGAGGCGGGCCAGCAGTTCGTCCTTCTGGAACGGCTTGACCAGGTAGTCGTCCGCTCCGGCTTCCAGCCCTTCCACCTTGTCCTGCCAGTTGCCGCGGGCGGTCAATACGATGATGGGGAAGGGGATCTGCTGCTCGCGCAGCTGGCGGATGAGTTGCAGGCCGTCCATGTCCGGCAGGCCCAGATCGATGATGGCCACGTCGATGGGATAGTCGGCGGCGTAATGCAGTGCCACCTGGGCGCTGTCGGTGCTGTGTACCTGATTCTGGGCTTCGGTCAGCAGGGTGCTGAGGTGGTGATTGAGCAGCTTGTCGTCTTCGACCAACAATATTTTCATAAGGTGCGCGATCATGGGGATCCAGGCTGTCAATTAGAGGGCTTATGACGGGGAGAGTCAATCCGGATCCTAACAGCCCTGGCTGTATCGGGACTGAATCAGCCCGCCATTACTCACCACCCCATCATTAGCCACTTCCTAGCCAGTGTGAGTCAGGGTCTGACTTGTCTCAGCTCCGGTCTGCTGACGCCACAGCCTGGCATAGAGCCCCTCGCGGGCCAGCAGTTCATCATGGCTGCCCGACTCCACTATCTGCCCTGCCTCCATCACCAGGATACGGTCCGCTTCGCGCAGGGTATTGAGGCGATGGGCGATGCTGATGAGGGTGCGGCCGCGGCGGATGGCCGCCATGTTGGCCATGATGGCCGCTTCCGACTCATAGTCGAGGGCCGAGGTGGCCTCGTCGAGCAGCAGGATCCTGGGGTTGACCAGCAGGGCGCGGGCCAGGGCAATGCGCTGGCGCTGGCCGCCCGACAAGCGGGCTCCCTTCTCTCCTACCTGTTGCTCGAAGCCATGGGGCAGCTCGCGAATGAAGGCGAGGGCACCGGCCAGCTGCGCCGCCTGCTCCAGTTCGGCCTGGGTGGCATCGGGGCGGCAGATGCGGATGTTGTCGGCGATGGTGCCGGAGAACAGCACGCTCTCCTGCAGCACCACGCTCATGTTGCGGCGCAGGGAGACGGGGTCGGCGATGGCGAGATCCATGTTGTCCACCAGTACCTGGCCGTGCTGAGGCACATAGAGCCGCTGCAGCAAACGGGTCAGGGTGCTCTTGCCGCAGCCGGACGGCCCCGTGATGCCGATGAACTGCCCCGGCTCAATGGTGAGGGAGAGGTTGGCCAGCACCTCGGGGGCATCCGGCTGGTAACGAAAGCGGATGTGGCGAAACTCGATGGCACCCTGGAGGGCGGGCACGGAGGCGAGCCCGTTGTTGCCATGCTCCGGCGCCTCGTCGAGGATGTCGCCGACCCGGCGCAGGGCGATCAGGGTGTGCTGAAAATCCTGCCACACCTGGGCCAGGCGCAGCACCGGCTGGGTGACGTGGCCGGCCAGCATGTTGAAGGCGACCAGTTCCCCCGGGCTCATGCGACCGTTCAGTACCTCGCCGACCCCGAGCCAGAGCAGCAGGGCGGCGGTGAGTTTTTGCACCAGATCGATGCCCTGGCCGGCCGCCAACCCCACCTTTTTGGCCTGAAAGCCCCGTCTGAGCTGGCGTGCCAGCAGGCGCTGCCACTCCTGGTAGAAGCGGCGTTCGGTGGCCGTGGTCTTGATGGTTTCGATGCCGGTGACCGCCTCGGTCAGAAAGCTGGTGGCATCGGCATCCGCCTGATACTCCGCCTCGACCTTTCTGCGCACCAGCGGCCCTATCAGCAGCCAGAGCAGGAAGTAGATCAGCAGCGAGCCCAGCACGCAGGCGGTCAGGCGCGGGGCGTAGTGAAACATGACCCCGACGAACAGCAGGATGAACAGCAGATCCAGCACCAGCATCAGGGTCGAGCCGGTGAGGAACTGGCGGATCTGGGCCATCTCCTTGACCCGGGCGATGATCTGGCCGGTCTGGCGGGCCTTGAAATAGCCGATGGGCAGGCCGACCAGATGGCGATAGAGCTTGCCGGAGAGCTCGGCATTGACCTGGTTGGCCAGGTGACCGAACACCTGGCCGCGCAGAAAGCCGTAGAGCGGCTCGGCGCAGGCCAGTGCCACCATGGCCAGGGCCAGCACGTGCAGACTGCCGAGGCTGCGCCCCACCAGCACCTTGTCGATGATGTTCTCGAACAGCAGCGGACTGGCGAGGGCGATGAGCTGCAGCAAGATGGCGAAACAGAAGACGTCCCGCAGCTGTTTCTGCTGGCGCAGCACCGCCGGGCTGAACCAGCTCAGCCCGAATTTGACCTCGGCTTGGGTGAGATCCTGCTGGGCCAGCAACAGAAAGTGCCACTGCGCCGCCTCGGCCTGGCTCGGCAGCGGTTGCTGCCCGCTGCTGCCGCTGGCGGGATCAAACAGCAGCCAGCCCTCTGGCGTGATGGCGGTGATGGTGTACCAGCGGCCATCCCGCTTGAGCAAGGTCGGCAGCGGCAGCGCCGCGAGCGGGCAGCCCGGCCCCTGCGACAGGGCGCTGCGCAGGCCAAGACGGGCAGCGGCTTCCCGCACCGTCAGATCGGGCGGTGCCAGATCGCACCCCAGGGCGTGGGCCAGCTGTTCGGCATCGGCCGTCAGCATCAGCTGGTGCGCTGCGTGGGTGAGGGCGGCGAGGGCGCCATTGGCGACAGGGGCGCTGTCGGCGGCGTGGGTCTGCTGCATCGTCATCGCTCCCGCAGCGCCTCGGCCTGATACTCGCGAATGGGGCTCAGCAGATAGTCGATGACCCGGCGCCGGTCGGTCTTGATCTCCGCCACCACCGACATGCCGGGGGTGAGCTTGACGGGCTGCTGGTCGATCAGCATCTCGTCCCGGCTCAGCTTGACCCTGGCGGCAAAGACCAGCCCCAGCTGCTCATCGGCGGTGGCGTCGCGCGACACGCTCACCAGCTCGCCATCTATGGTGCCGTAGCGGGTGTAGGGGAAGGCATCCACCTTGATGCTCACCGCCTGCCCCTCGTGCACGAAGCCGATGTCCTTGTTGAGGATCTTCACCTCGGCGAGCTGCACCCCTTCGTTGGGCACGATCACCAGCAACTGCTGGGCTGGCTGCACCACGGCGCCCTGAGTGTGAATGGCCAGCTGCTGCACCGTGCCGGCCACGGGGGCGCGGATCACCTCCAGATGTTCCCGCTCGCGCAGCTTGGCGAGCTCCTGCTCGATGGCGGTCAGCTGCAGCCTGGCCTGCTGGCGTTTCTCGATCCACTCCCGCTGCTTTTGTGCCTTGAAGCCGGCCAGCCGCTCCTGCAGGCTTTGCTGCTGGGATTGCAGCACCTCGAGCTCCGCCCGCTGCTGGGCGAGCTGACGCTGGGTCTCCAGCAGCTCTTTTTCCTGCTCCAGATACTCCACCCGGGAGATGGCATGGGACTGGCTCAGGGTCTGACGGGCCTGCAGGCGGGGACGGATGTTGGCCAGCAGGGTGGTGAGAGAAGCCATGTCACCCCGTCTGGCGGCCTGGTTGGCCTGGTTGACCCCGAGCTCGGCCTGCAGGTTGCCGAGAGTGCTGTGAAATTCGTGCAGTTCGCTCTGGTAGTTCTCCACCAGCGCCTGCTGCTGCTCCGGCGTGAGCCTGAGATAGTCCGGATGCTGATCGGGGGTCTGGTCACGGTAGAGCGACTGGTAGCGGATCAACGTCTGGTACTGGAACGCCTGCTGCTGGCGCAAGCGGCTCAGATCCTGGCTGACCCCGAGAGTATTGAGGGTCAGCAGCGGCGCATCGGCGGCAACCGCCTGACCGTCTTCCACGTGGATGCTCACCACTCTGGCCTGCTCGTAGGACTGGATCATCTGGCTGCGGCCAAGCACCAGCAAGCGGCCGCTGGCGGTGGCCTGGATGTCTAGCTCGCCCCAGCAGGCCCACAGCAGGGTCAGCAGCACGCCGGCGCTGAGGGTCAGCGCCGTGATGCGGGCAAAGGGAGAGGGGGGCGTCTCGGCCAGCGCCAGGTGGGCCGGCAGAAAGCCGTAGTGGGTATCCGCCTGCCGAGGTGGACGGGGTTGGCGAAAGCGGGCCAGCCAGGTACGCAGATTCATGATGTCTCCTCGTGCAAGTCCTGCTGCAGTCGCCACAGCCGGGCGTAATGCTCTCCTCGCGCCAGCAGGCTGGCGTGGTCGCCCTGCTCGACGATCTTGCCGCGCTGCAGGACTATGATGCGGTCGCACTGGCGCACGGTGGAGAGACGGTGGGCGATGGTGATGACGGTACGGCCACAGGCGATCTGGCGCATGTTGCGCTGGATCAGCGCCTGGGACTCATCGTCGAGGGCACTGGTGGCCTCGTCGAAGATGAGGATCCTGGGATCGGCCAGCAGGGTGCGGGCGATGGCGATGCGCTGGCGCTGGCCGCCGGAGAGCGAGCTGCCCCCCTCCGCCAGCACGGTGTCGTAACCAAGGGGCAGCCGCAGAATGAAGTCGTGGGCGCCGGCCAGGGTGGCAGCCCGGATGATCTGGTCCAGGCTGGCATGGGGCATCGACTGGGCGATGTTGTCCCGTACCGATTTGTTGAACAGGTGGTTCTCCTGCAGCACCACCCCCATCTGCTCGCGCAGGTGGTGGAGGGGGAGCTGGCGGATGGGCTGGCCGTCGATGAAGATCTCGCCCTGCTCGGGTTGGTAGAGGCGCAGCAGCAGTCTGGCCAGGGTGCTCTTGCCCGAGCCTGAGCCGCCGACCACCCCGAGCGTTTCGCCGGGCGCTATGGTCAGGGAGAGATCATCGATGATGAGGGGGGCGTCCGGCTGATAGCGAAACCGCACCCTCTCCAGCAAAATGGCGCCGGCACTCACCTGACCCGCGCCATCACGCTGGTGCTCGGGGGGCAGGTTGAGCATGTCACCCAATTTGTCCACCGCGATCCGGGTCTGGATGAACTGGCCCCACAGCTCGACCAGCCGTGACAGGGGCTGGGCCACGTGGCCGGCCATCATGTTGAAGGCGATGAGCTGGCCGATGGTGAGCTGCAGGCTGATCACCTCGCTCGCGCCGAGCCAGAGCACGCCGGCGCTCACCAGTTTTTGCAGCCACATGACGCCGTGCTGGGAGGCATTGTTGAGCTGTTGAACTCGGTAACCGGCAGTCACCATCTGGCTGGTTTGCTCATCCCAGCGCCGCACGAAGCGCGGTTCCAGCGCCAGGCTCTTGAGGGTCTCGGCGCCGGCGACCGTCTCGTTCAAGAAGGCGGTGTTGGCGGCGGCGTGGCCAAACTGCTGTTCGACCGCCTGCTGCATGCGCGGCGTGATCCACCAGGCGATCAGTACATAGGCGGGGATGGAGAGCAGGATCACCAGGGTCAGCATGCCGGAAAGGCTGGCCATGACCGCCAGGAAGACGAACATGAACAGCACGTCCACCGTCAGGGTGAACATGGTGCCGGTCAGGAACTCGCGGATGGTATTGAGCTCCTGCACCCGGGTCACGATGGCCCCCACCTGGCGGCTCTTGAAATAGAGCAGGGGCAGAGCAAACAGGTGCTGCACCATGCGCAGGCCGAGCTGGATGTCGATCCGGTTGGCGGTGTGGGCGTATTGGTACTCCCGCAATCCGCGCAGACAGACCTCCACCAGGGCGGTGATCAGCAGCCCGAACACCAGCACATCCAGCGTCGACCAGGCCTGATGCACCAGCACCTTGTCCATGACGACCTGAAAAAAGAGCGGGGAGATGAGAGCCAGGAGCTGCAAGACCAGCGAAAAAAGCAATATCTCCCCCAGCAGCCGTTTTTGCTGCAGGAAGGCCGGGATGAACCAGCGGATGTCAAAGCGGCTCTGCTGTCTGCGTACTTGATAGACTCGTCCGTTCCAGCGAGCCAGCAGCGCCTGCTGGTCGATGACCTGCGGGTTGCCGACGGCGGGGTCCAGGATCAGGGCCTGCTCCCCCTGACGCTGGGCCAGGACGCAGGGGTTGCCGTTGTCACTGAGCAGGACCAGGGGGAGCGTCTGTTTGGCGAGTTTGCGGGGAGCAATGTGACGTTGGCGGATCTGGCTGTCGGTCTGCTGCTGCAGCCTATCGACAATAATATCAAAGGGTTCGTCTGGCGTGATATCTATATCTTTAGGGGGACAGCCCAATAATCCGGTAATAATCTTCAAGCATGCCAAAACAGACTCGTCATGCGCAGTCATAATATACCCCGTTGCCGCGTTTAAACCCCTCCTGTTTATATGGAGCGAGGTGACCTGTTACAGGCAGGGCGCGCATACTAACGAGCCGATAATTATCTGTCAAATATTATGTGCGCTGACAAAATCAATAATAAATTTACTGGGTCAATATATCTAAAGGTAATCTCAAGTATGGCCTCATTATTAACCTTAATGAGTTTGTTGATACTTATATTGACGTAATTACTCTATTTTTGAATCATTGTTTAATTGAATCAAATAATATTTTCAAATATGGTAAATATAGCGAAAAATGAAATGTTAGCACCATGTTGATTTATCTTTGGTGGGATTTTTGTTTTTTGTTTTACCTTATATTTATTGATAATGGAATTTATATGACAGAGCAGTTTGTACAGACAGTATCCAGCGTCAACTACAACAAGGGGATTTTCTCCCTCTATTTCGTCGGCCAGGATCCGCTCAAGATGGCGCAGGGCGTCATGGCTGAAAGCGACAATGAGCTGGCGCTGAAACAGACGGTGCACATGCCGGCAGCTGGCTTTATGTATATGGTTTCAATGATAAAAAACATGCTTGAAGATCCGCGCATGGCGGCCGAGTTCGACAAGCTGATTGCCGCTGGTCTGATCCCGGCCACCCCCGCCGACGCACAGGAAACCGCTCCTGCCGCCACTGCACAGGCTGCGCCGCGCAAGAAGAAATAAGTTTCCGGTGTGGGGAGTCAATGCACTTGGTATTGCAACCAACGGAACCTAACTGGCAACAAAAACAACATATGTTGGGAGGTGTCATGCTGCTCAGTCAGCACTCCTCCCTGCACCGGCGTTATTCCGTCGCCGAGTGGCAGCAACGTATATTGCCAGCATTTGAATTGAACCAGTTCTGCTATTACGAAGACTCATGCGGACGCCCGGTTGCATTTTGCAACTGGGCGTTTGTCTCTTTATCCATTCGTGACACCTTGCTGGCCGCCGAGCGGGAGCTGATCCGTGAGGATTGGCAATCCGGCGACCACATTTTTATTCCGGAGATGATAGCGCCATACGGACACGCCCGCGCCGTGGTGAGCGATCTGCGTCGCCGGATATTCTTGCCATGGAAAGGGCAGCGGGTCTGCACAGTGCGCGGTCATGTTCATGCCGAACTTGGCCATTGTGTGCGCAGGGTGCAGTGGTTTTCCATTTAATCATAATGAGTTAATACATGGGAAAGAGTGTATGGAGAAGTATTGAGTACTTCTTTACCGGTAATTACACGGCAGATGACGGAAACAATGATATCGATGCCTATGGCCTCGGTGGCGTCATCCATGCCTATGGTGGTGACGACACCATCAGGGTCGGCTCCATCGGCGCCACCGTCTATACCGGTACGGGCAACGACAGCGTCTATGGCGGTGCTGCCTACCTCAAGGTGGTTGACGACTCCGGCAACCTGACCGTCAAGGGGGCGGCGGGCTATGCCGACATCAGCAAGTCCCAGTCCGGCAATGTCCATTTCGCCGGGGCCAGCGGCGCCACCAACATCGATCACCAGGGGCGCGACGGCGACATCCGCTATCAGGGGGCGGCGCTGGCCAACTTCCTGACCCGCAAGGGGATCAGCGGCAACGTCAGCTTCGAGGGGGCCGGCGGCTACAACAAGCTCTGGCACCAGACCGACCGCGGCGATCTGAGCTACAGCGGGGCCGGGGCGGCCAACAAGCTGGACCGCACCTGGCACAGCCAGTATCAGGGCTCGCAGGGCAACATCCACTTCGCGGGGGCCGGTGCGGCCAACATCATCAGCTCCCAGGTGGAGTCCGGCAACGTCACCCTGAACGGCGCCGGTGCCTACAACAAGGTGTTCCGCAAGGGGCGCGAGGGGGACGTCAACTTCAACGGGGCCGGCGGCTGGAACGAGCTCTCCCGCTTGCGCAACGAGCAGGATGAGTACCTGCAGACCCGTGGCGACATCCGCTTCAACGGGGCCGGTGGCTACAACCGGCTGCTGTCGGACGTGGCCGAGGGCAACATCCACTTCAAGGGGGCGGGGGGTTACAACCATCTCTCCCGCAAGGGCGCGGACAGCGACAGCTCCCCCTTCGCCGGCGCCCGTGCCGACGAGATCGCGTTGACCACCGCCACCATGGGCGGCAGCTGGATCAACCAGTCTCAGCCCGTCACGGCCATCAAGTCCAGCCTGCAGCCCAATACCTACCTGTTTGCCTTCTTTGACGGCATGTACACCAAGGTCAACCGGGTTGAGCTCTCCAACGATGGCGCGAACGGTGCCCTGCGCTATCACGCCACCTCCTGGTACAAGGAGGGCAATCACCTCGATGGCTTGGCCGGTCGTCAAATTGATGCGGGCAACGGCTTCGTCTCGACGCAAACCGACGGCGCCTATCGGCTGAGCGATCTGGTGTTCGAGCGGCGTCAGCGCATCAAGCTGGAGGCGGTGGAAGCGGATCTGACCGAAAACAGCTGGATCAACTACGGTGGCGGGGTGAACGTGGCGGCTGCCGACGTGACGCTCTCCAGCGCCAAGATGAGCGGCTACGCCATTTTTGAGGATGGCACCAAGGTCGACGTGAACGCGGTGAAATCCCGGGCGCAGGCCAATACCTATGTGTTTGCCAAACAGCTTGGTCCCTACACCAAGATAGTGGTGGTGGAGCTGGCCAATGATCGGGAGACCGGGGCGCTCAAGTACCTCGCCAAGGCCTGGTACAAGGAGGGCAACCACCTGGCGGGGCTGGCCGATAAGGTCATTTCGGAGCATACCGGCTTCACCGCCATGGGGACGGGGGGCTACTCCCTGAGCGAGGTGCGCTACCAGCTCGATACCGTCACGGCTGTGTCGGATCGACTGCCGGCCACCCGCGAGTTCTCCAGCCAGTCGTTGCTGCCTCGCCAGCAGAGCGGCGGCAAGAGCAAGGGCGACATCTTCTTTGACGGCGCCGGTGGCGGCAACGTCATCGAGTCCGACGTGACCGAGGGCAACATCCATTTCAACGGCGCCGGGGCGGCCAACGTGCTGATCAAGCGCGGCCAGCGCGGCGACCTGGTGTTCCGTGGGGCGGGCCTGGCCAACGTGCTGGTTCATCAGGGTGCCCAGGGCCGGATGGATGTCTATGCAGCCGGTGCGGCCAACGTGCTGGTGCGCAGCGGTGACGGCGAGTACCTGGCCCGTCTGCTGGCCTATGGCAACATCTCGGTGCAGCAGGGCCGTGGCGACAGCCAGGTGGTCATGCTGGGCGGTTACAACACCCATACCCAGTTGGGCGACGGCCACGGTCTGTGGCTGGCGGGGGGCGGCTTCAACCTGCTGACCCAGGTCGGCAACGGCCGGCTCGACGCCCTGTCGGTGGGTGGGGCCAACGTGCTGACCAAGCTGGGTGCGGGTCAACTGACCGCCGGCCTGCTGGGCGGCGCCAACGTGCTGACTCACGTCACTCAGGGCGAGGAGGCTGCCGACACCCGCGCCGTGCTGCTGGGCGGTGCCAACGTGCTGACCAAGAAGGGCAACGGCAAGGTGCAGGCGATTCTGGGAGGCGGCGCCAACGTGTTGACCCAGATTGGTCAGGGGGATACCCAGGCGCTGCTGCTGGGGGCTGCCAACGTGCTGACCCGGGTCGGTGATGGCGATCTCTCTGCGGTGATGCTGGGGGGCGCCAACGTGCTGACCCATGTCGGCAACGGCGACACCCTGGGCGTGATGGGGGCCGCTGGCAACCTGTTTACCAAGGTGGGCGACGGCACGGCGATTGCCGCCATGATCGGCGCCGGCAACCTGTTTACCCAGATAGGCCAAGGCGATGCCTGGGCACTGATGGGCGGGGTGGCCAACATCTTCACCAAGGTCGGCGATGGCAATGCGCTGGCGCTGATGGTGGCCAAGGCCAACGTCTTCACCCATATCGGTGACGGCCTGACCGTGGCGCTGATGTTGGCCCAGGGCAACCTGGCGACCAAGGTGGGCAACGGCATGACGCTGGCCGCCATGGTGGGCAATGCCAACGTCTTCACCCACGTCGGTGCTGGTGAAACCTTCGCCGCCATGCTGGGGCAGGCCAACCTGTTCACCAAGGTGGGGGATGGCCTGACGGCTGCGCTGATGATCGGCAAGGCCAACGTCTACAGCCACATCGGCAACGGCACCAGCCTGGGGTTGTTTGCCGGCGAGCTGAACGTGATGACCAAGGTGGGCAACGGCACCACGCTGGCAGCCCTGTTCGGCAAGGCCAACATAGTGACCCATGTCGGCGGCGGTCTGACCGGCGTACTGGCGCTGGGCAAGGCCAACATCATCACCAAGGTGGGGGATGACTTCCTCGGCGCCATCGCCAAGGCCGATGCCAACGTGCTGACCCACGTGGGCAATGGCACCACCGCCGGCGTGCTGTGGGGCAAGGGCAACCTGCTGACCAAGATCGGTGACGGCACCACCGTGGGTCTGCTCATCTCCGAGGTGGGCAACGTGATGACCCACGTCGGGGCCGGCAGCACCATCGGCCTGGCCAAGGGGCGCGCCAACCTCATCACCAAGGTGGGTGACGGGCTGGTGGTACAGGGCGCCTGGGGCGACGTCAACCTGCTGACCCAGGTCGGCAACGGCGATCGTTACAGCTTCGCCAAGGGCCGTGCCAACGTGCTGACCAAGGTGGGCGATGGCCGGGAAGTGGCCGTGCTGCAAGGGGAGGCCAACCTGGTCACCCAGGTCGGCAACGGCGACGGCTACACCGGCGCCTGGGGCAAGGCCAACGTCATCACCAAGGTGGGGGATGGCCGTCAGGTCGTGCTGGCCAAGGGTGATGCGAACATAGTGACCCAGGTCGGGGAGGGCGATGGCTATCAGGCGCTGCTCGGCAAGGCCAACATCGTCACCCGGGTGGGGGATGGCATCCAGGTCACCCTCGCCAAGGGGGAGGTCAACCAGACCACCACGGTCGGGGACGGCCTGAGCGTGACGGCCGCCTACGGCAAGTTCAACAACAACGTCAAGGTGGGCGATGGCACCACCATCAACCTGGCGTGGGGTGACTACAACCTCAACACCAAGGTGGGAGACGGCCTCAACGTTGCGGTCATGAAGGGCAAGGGCAATGCCAACGTCCAGATCGGCGACGGGCTGGACATCACGGCGGCTTATGCCCGTCACAACGTGGCCATCAAGATCGGCAACGGCGATTTCTACAGTCTGGCCATCGCCAGCAGCAACACCAGCAGCAACAAGCTCGGCACCCTGTTTGACAACATCAAGCAGACCCTGCTCGGCAGCGCGGGCAACCAGGCCATCAACTATCTGGTGCAGGGGGACGAAGAGGGCCCGCTCAAGGCGCCGCAAGCGGCCAGCCTGGGCGAGGTGCAGGGGCTCAGCGGCTTTGGGCTGGACGAGATTGGCGAGGTGAAGTCTTCCCTGGCCGGCAGTCTGACCGGCAAGGTGAGCCAGGCCGGCGAGCACGACGAGCAGGCCATGGACAAAGCGCTGCAGCTCGATGAGCAGGGATTGGCCCGAGGGGGTGAGAACCTCATCGTCAACGGCGATTTCGAGCGGGGCGCCCAGGGTTGGCAGCATGCCGGTGCCGGCATTGAAGCCGATTTTTCCGCCGCCACCTACGGGCTGGCTGCCGACGGGCACGGTGCCCGGGTCAGTGAACTGTCGACTGACCGCAATACCCAGATTTCCCAGGATCTTGCCGGCCTCAAGGCGGGCGAGACCGTCAACCTGACATTTGATTTTGCCCGCCGGGCGAATATTTCCCTGCAACACGGCATCGAAGTGCTGTGGAATGGCGAGCGGGTGTTTGCCAGTGAAGGAGACGCCAGCAGCTGGCAGAGCAAGGCGCTGACGCTGACGGCCAGCGAGGGTCGCAACACCCTGGCGTTCCGCGGTATCGGTGAGAGCAACGGCCTTGGCTACCTGCTCGACAACGTGGTGGCCACCGCCTCTGGCAAGGCCGAGATAGGCCAGGTCAGCGCCCAGCTGGCGCAAGACGACAACGCGGCCCGGGCGAGAGGCGATCAGGCGAGTGCCGACGCCGACAAGCAGCGGCTGGAGCAGGAGAAGGGGCAGCAGCTGGCCGCCATTGCCGGCACCCAGGCCCAGCTGGAGGCCACCGATCAGCACAAGCTGGCGCAAAATGGTCAGGATCAGCGTGCCGCCATCGAGGCGGAATCCCGCGAGATGACGGCGCAGCTCGATACGCTGGCGCGTCGCTTCGAGCAGGTCAGAGCTTCCGACGCGGCGAGCGAACCGTCCGGTCAGCACTGGCGCACCGGCTTTGCCGACCGCCTGCTGAGCACGGTCCAGGAAGATCTGGACGATGCCGGCAACACGGCCGGCACGGCGATCGAAGAGGGCAGATCCCGCCATGAGGCGCAGCACCAGCAGCTAGACACCGCGCTGGCCAAGTCCAAAACGGGTCAGCAGCGCAGCGAACAGCAGCAGGGTAATGCCGAGGCGGCGGGCCAGCACAGGGCTGCGCAGGCTGAACAGCGCCGTCTCGACGCGCTGGCTCGCCAGGGGGAGGCGACATCGCGGCAGCAGCAGGGCGAAGCGAGTGCCAGCCAGGCACAGCTCGCCGGCGAGCAGGCGGCCAGTCAGGCCGGCTTGCAGGCAAACCAGGCCAAACAGAATGCGGCGAGCCTCAAGCAAAGCGGCGACAAGCCGACCCGCCAGGGCGTTCAGTCCGGCCCGTCGACGGCAGCCGGGCAGCCCCTGTTGCAGACCGGCGAACTGGATGTGCCCGCCGTCAGTACCTTGTCGGCTCCTGATGAGGTTCCGTCTTCGGCCATCGACACCGCCACCGGGCTGAGCGAGCAGGAACAGTCCGCTCTCGACGGGGCGCTGGCGGCGGTCAACCGGTTGCAGATCAATGCCGGCTCCCGTCAACCGGTGGCCCCAACGCCGACCCCAACACCGACCGAGGTGCAGCAGGAGGCGCAGGCGACAGCCACGGTGACCAAACCGGCGCAGCAGCATGAGGTACTGGCCAAGGCGGCCGTGGATCTCACCGGTCTGCATGGCCCCCGCCCGGGCAGCAAGGCCGTGCCTGAGTTCAGCAGCCACTTCGACGGCTCTTCCATCGGCATAGAGAACGAGCTGACTGGGCTGGTGGTGGCGCTGCCGAAGAACTCGGCACAGAAGTTTGGTTACGTGCACGATGCGGCAGGCAACCCGCTGTTCATGCTGACCAAGGACATGAACCAGGGGGGGTACACCAATCCCGCCGGGATCAGCGATGTCAAAGGGATCAACCAGTGGCAGACCCATACCATCGAGCTGGTGACCTATCCAAGCGAGATGCAGGATCAGCAGGCGGTGGAAGCACGCAAGGAGGCCATGCTCTGGCTTGCCAGAGAGTTCACCCAGCACATCAGCCAGACCAATCACACCAGACTGTCCGATCTCGTGAGCGAGGATGGCCGTTTTACTCTGGTCATCTCCAATGCCAACCACGTGATCGCGGCCGGCAATGGCGCCGCCCGTGACGGTCAGGGGCAGACCATCGGCATGACGCCGAGCGGCCAGCAGGCGACCGTGGCGGTCAGCGCCAAGGCGTTTGGTAGCGGCTCTTCCCAGGAGATCCGGCTGCTGGAGTCCGCTCCCTGGTATCACCCCGAGCTGAAGGATCTGCTGTTGTCCAACATGGCCAATGTGCAGTGGGAGGATGCGGCCACCGCACAGAATGTGTTTGCCTATCTCACCTCCATCTACGGCAAGACGGCCGATCTGGCCCGGGAATATGGCATTCACATCAATGACTGGGATCCGCTGGCAGAAGGGATCACGCCCAACGCCCAGGGGTTGACCGATCCCAAGGTCAAGAATGCCTGGGAAATCCTGCCGAGAACCAAGCCGGTGGCCATGTTGGCCCTGCTCAGTGCCCATGACCGCAAGCTGGTGTCCGAGCAGATCCTGGCGACCCTCAAGTCGGCCTATTCACCGGCGCTGGCACAGAACATCTATGACTACTTCAAGTTTGGTGGCGAGGTGGCCGGGCATGGCATCAACAATGCGACCACGGGGGACAGCAAGCACCCCGAGCCGGCCATCCTGTTCGAGTTCCGCCAGGTACCGAACGAGCTGAGCCAGTTTGTGCCGAAGTCGGAATCGACCGCCAGGGTGGAGGTGAAGACCCTCGACCAGTTCGACCCAGTCAGCCGCCGCACCATAGTGGCGGCGGTGAACAATCTGGTCGAGCAGAGCGCGGACTTCGACAGCTGGTATCAGGCCTATCGGGAGCGCCAGGGGTTGCCACCGGTCAAGAATGCCAAGAAGGTGGCCTCTGCCAACCACAAGGCCGAGTGGGTGATGGCCAACCATGCCGAGGCATGGAGCCAGCTCACCGCCGAGCATCAAGCGCAGGATGCAAGCGGACTGCAGGCTCTGGGCGGCCACAAACCGGGAGACCAGAGCCCGGGCGTGGCGAATGCCGATACGGTCCCGCTGGACAAGCAGCCACTCAATCCGCTGACCCGCTTCCTCAACGACAACCTCTACGGCACCCGTGATGAGCGGCGCCAGGTGGGCGACATCACCCGCCAACTGCTCGACCATGCGGTGAGCAAGGGCGAGGCCGAGCAGGTGACCCTGCAAGGAGATGCCGGCCGTCTGTCCGGTTACCTGCACAAGGGAGCCGAGCGGCCAGGTACGCCGCAGGATGGCAAGCCCGAGGTGGTGCTGTTCCTGCACGGTTCGGGGTCTTCCGCCGAGGAGCAGGCCGATGCGGTTCGCAGCCACTACCAGAAGCAGGGCATCGACATGCTGGCGGTCAACTTGCGTGGTTATGGGACGAGCGATGGCGGACCCAGCGAACAGGGGGTCTACCAGGATGCCCGCACCATGTTCCGCTATTTGGTGGAAGAGCGTGGGGTGGCGCCTGACAAGATCCTGATCCACGGCTACTCCATGGGCGGTCCCATTGCCGCCGATCTGGCCCGTTATGCCGCCGAGCAGGGCAAGCCGGTGGGCGGGCTGCTGCTCGATCGCCCCATGCCCAGCATGAGCAAGGCGATCACGGCCCACGAGCTGCCCAACCCGGGCGGTCTGGTGGGGGCGCTTGCCAAGGCGATCAACGGTCGTTTCTCGGTGGAGAAAAACCTCGATGGCTTGCCCAAGAGCACGCCCATCATGCTGCTGACCGACAACGAAGGGCTCGGCAGAGAAGGGGAAAAACTGCGGGCCAAGCTGGCGGTGGCCGGTTATCAGGTCAGCGGCGAGCAGACCTTCTATGGCCATCTGGCCAGCAACCGCCTGATGGGCCAGTACGCCGAGCAGATTGTGGATGACTTGTTCAACCGCACGCCGTCGGCTGCAGACATCGAGGCGCCGCTCAAGGGCATCGAGGCCATCAGGCGCGATCTCAAACGCTATCAGGAGGCGCTCACCCCGCAGGTGGGCAGCAATGGGGCGACCAGAGACATCCGTACCACCAAGGCCTTCTTGGCCGGGTATCAGCAAGGGTTGGCCGGCAAGGTGGTCGAGGGCTTCCAGCCCGACATGAGCATGACCCAGCTGGTGGACCTGTTCGTCCAGCCGACCCTGTCGCCACAGCAGCAGGGGGCGCTGGCCTGGGAGATCGAAAACCGGGCGCTCAAGAGCACCATCAAGCCCAGGATTGAGCAGTCCAACCGTCTGTTCCGCGACGTGGCTTCGCAAGGTGGCACGGATCCATATGCCAGAGAGCATCTGGCTCCCCAGCTGTTGCTGCTCAATCTGGCGGATGACGGCTTCGGTGGTCGCTGCGATCCCCTCTCCAAGCTGGTGCTGGTTGCCAAGCAGCTGGAGAGCGAGGGGCAGCCCGATCTGGCGCGGCGCATGATGGAGAAGCTCTACTCCGCGGCGGCGGTCATCAACAACCCGGATCGCTACTCGGCAACCGAGCTGGACAATGCCCGCAAGCTGGTGGGCAGCCTGGCGGAGATCCATACCAACACGCCGGCCGCCTACAACTACGACAGCCTGCGCAGCATCAAGTACGACATCGTCAAGGAGAAGTGGGAGGGCAAGAACGCCATCTCCCTCGGCACCGTGCTCACCAAGCTGACCGCCAAGGGCAGCGATGCTCCCGTGTTGATGGAGCTGGATGCACCGGGCCACGCCATGGCGGCCTGGGCCAAGCAGGGAGAGTCTGGCCGGATCTACGGCTTCTACGATCCCAATGCCGGCATCGTCGAATTCTCCTCCGCCGAGAAGTTCAGTCGTTACATGACGGGCTTCTTTGGCAAAGAAGGGCTGGACATGGCCAACGGCTACCACCTCAAGCCGGGGCCGGATGGCAAGCCGCTGTTCTTCAGGGTCAGCGAGATGAACGGCGCCGAGCTCGCCCGCTTCAAGCCGTCCAAGGATCTGGCCAACAAGGTCACCCTGCAGGAGATCCTGCAGTTGCCGGTATTTGACGAGAGTCCGATGGCGGAGCTGCCGGGCAAAACGGTGGTGACGGAGCGCACAGCCAAGCTGTTTGCCGACGTCTACAGCCCGGATGAGCTGAAAAAAGCCGCCCAGGTCTTTGCCAAGCCCATTGGCGAGTCTTATCAGCAGATCCTGGATCAGCTCGCCACGCTGCACGGTGCCAGCGGGCAGACCAAGATAGAGGCCGCATTGCGGTTGAACAATCTGATTGACGACTACCTGGTCAAGTACGAAGGTTCCGGCAGAAACCCGGCGCTGAGCAAGCTGCAGAGTCAGCTTCACGGCAATCTCTATCGTGGCGAGCTGGCCTCGTTGCAGACCGAGGTGACGGCGCTGGCCAAGACCCGCCCGGACCTGGCTGCCATTGTCATCGGCAAGGCTGCCGAAGAGGCGCAGGGCCAGCATCCGGGTCTCACCCAGATGGTGCTGCGCTGGGCGGCGCAAGACCCCTATCTGGCGGCCAAGGCTGGATACCAGGGGGGCGTGCCGGCGGATTTGCCGTTTGATGCCCGCTTCCACATCGCGCTGGGCGAACACCATGGTGACCTGAAGAAGTGGCTGACCGAGGCCCAGGGGAAAGGGCTGCTGAGCCGGGCCGTGCTGGACGACACCCGCAAGTTGCTGCATCTGGGTTACTCCTATCAGGAGCTGCAGGACATGACGGGGGAGCAGTCCGCCCAGATGGCAGTCTACTTCATCAAGGAGGCTGCCAAGCAGGCCGCACCCGGTTCGGATCTCTCTGCCGAGCACATCATGCTGGACAAGTTCGGTGACCGCCGTTACCTCGGTGAGCTGGAGTCTCGCCGCATCGAGCAGATCGAGAACATCTATCACAGCAGCAAACAGACCGATGTGGCGGCCTGGGATGCCCGCTATGGTAGCGACGCCCTGCGGACGCTGAACGCGCAGCTGGATGGGGATAGTACGCTGGCCGGACAACTGGCACGCCTGCTGGATAACCGCAATGGCCTGCTGATCGGTGAAACCCATGGCAGCGATGTCAACGGCCTGCGGTTTGTCAATGAACAGATGGATGCACTCAAGGCCCAGGGCGTGACCGTCATCGGCTTGGAGCATCTGCGTGGTGAGCTGGCGCAGCCGCTGATCGACCGTTATCTGGCGGGGGGGGAAATGTCTCCCGAGCTGGCGACCATGCTCAAGAGCAAGCACCTGGAGCCCTCCCTGTTCGAGCGGGCCCGGGAGCGGGGGCTGCGGATCGTGGCGCTGGACGATGGCAGTACCGCCAGACCCGTTATCGGCGGGACCGAGCACGGCCTGATGTACCGGGCCGGGGCAGCCAACAATGTCGCCGTCGACGTACTGGGCAAGCTGCCAGCTGGTGAGAAATTCGTCGCCATCTACGGCAGTGCGCACCTGGCGTCCCACAAGGGGATCGAAGGCTTCGTGCCCGGCATCACCCATCGTCTGGGGCTGCCGGCCCTGAAGGTGGATGCGGACAATCGCTTCCATCTGCAGGGGGATGATGTCAGTCAGCGGGTCGAGTACGCCGATGTCGGCAGGAAGTGGACGCCGCCGGCGGCGCTGGATGGCGCGGATCAGCCGGTTCGCAATCAGCGGGTCGAGCAGTGGCAGCGACCTGAGGTGGTGCCGGGCAGTGAAGGGGGCGAGACCCGCTTCACCAGCCAAGTCATCATCCAGACCGAAGATGACCCGGTGGCCGCCAAGGCCGCGGCCAGCCTGGCTGGCAAGCACCCAGACCGCAGTCTGGTGGTGCAGCTGGATGCGGATGGCAACTATCGGGTGGTGTATGGCGACCCTGCGCAACTGGCCGGCAATATCCGCTGGCAGGTGGTGGGGCACGGCCGCGATGCCGACGGGCAGAACAACAGCCGCCTCAGTGGCTACAGCGCCGATGAGCTGGCCGGGCATCTGCGCCGCCTGGGCGATCGCCTGCAGCAAGAGGCTGGCGTGACCACCAAGCCGAGCCACATCAGTCTGGTGGGTTGCTCCCTGGTGAGCGACGACCTGCAGACCGGTTTTGCCCGCCGTTTCATCCAGGCGCTGGATAATGAGGGGATCCGTACCCAGGTCTCGGCCCGCAGCAGTGAAGTGGCAGTCGATCAGGGCGGGCGCAAGCATACCCGCAATGAGGCGGATGTCTGGGCCCGCAAGGTGGCTGCCAACAAGGTGGTGCTGACCCTGGATGACGCCGGCGAACCCGTGGTGCACAACGAACGGGTGCGTGGCGGTGTGGCTGAAGGGGATATCGTGCTGGCCAAGGTGGGCGAGGGTGAAAGCCGTGCCCGGGGCGCCATTGCCGACAACGACGAGACCTTCGTCGCACCCGACAAACAACGCCAGCCGGAAACGGCCTCGAGCCATGCCGACAATGCGGTCAGCTACTCGGGCAACATCCAGGTCAACGTGGGGGATGGCGAGTTCACCGCCCTCAACTGGGGGACCACCAACCTGGGGGTCAAAGTGGGCACGGGTGGCATGAAGTCGCTGGCCTTCGGTGACAACAACGTCATGGTGCACATCGGGGATGGCGACAGCAAACACAGCGTCGACATCGCCGGCTACCGGGCGTTGGAAGGGGCCCAGCTGTTCGTGGGGCAACGCAACGTCAGCTTCAACCTGGGGCGCAGCAACGATCTCATCGTGATGCTGGAAAAATCCATCCCCACTCCGCCGCTGGTCAACCCGTTTGGCGGGGCGGCCCGCATTGCCGGCGCCCTGCAGCAGATCGCCGGTGACGGTGCAAAGCCGGATTGGGTAGCCAGCCAGTGGGATCAGTGGACCCTGGCCGGCGCCAACAAGTTCGTGGCCGACATGGCCGGTCTGGATCAGACCAGCAGCGTCGAATACGGCTCGCTCACGCGTCTGGACAGCGACCATGAACGCAGCAGCCGCGGGCTCAAGAGCGATCTGGAGGCAACCCTCAACAAGGAGTTCAACAAGCGGATCTCGGGCGGCGGCCAGGGGGAACAGGGACCGTTGAGCCGGGCGGACAAGCTGCGCCAGGCCAACGAGAAGCTGGTATTCAACTTTGCCGTGGCCGGTCAGGGGGCCGACATCCAGGTCACCACGGGCAACTGGAACTTCGTGTTCGGTGACAACATCCAGGCGATCCTGGACACCAACCTGGGCTCCCTGTTCGGGCTGATGACCCAGGAGTTCACCGCCAGCGGGCAGGCGAAAACCACCTTTACCTTCACCCCGACCGATCTGCCGCGCCAGCTGCAGAACCGGTTGCTGGGGCGCCTGGCAGGGGTGGGGGCCGATACCACGCTGGCGGACATCTTCGGCGTGGATTACAACGCCCGTGGCCAGCTGGTGGCCCGTGATGGAGCGGCCATCGATGCGCCGGCCCTGTTGCAGGAGATGCTGGGCGTCATCGCCGAGTTTGGTGGCGATCAGCTCAAGAGCCTGACCGATCCGGCCAAGTGGCTCGATCAGCTCAAGGCCGGGCTGGATCTGGGGGAAGATGCCCTCAGCAGCTTTGCCCGCAGCCACGGCCTGCAGGATGAGGCACCCGAGGAGGCCAAGTCCGGTACCGTGACGGTGCAGCAGGGGAACGACGCCAAGCCGGCGGCGCTGCCGGCCGCCACCGAGGAGCGGGCCTTCGGCTTCAATGCGCTGAGTCTGCCCAACCTGTTTGCTACCCTGTTCAACCGGGACAAGCAGGCGGAGGTGGTGGCGCTTGCTAGCAACCTCAAGCAGAACCTGACGGCCGATCTGCTCAACATGAAGGAGCAGACCTTCGACTTCCTGCGTAACAGTGGTCACCTGCAGGGGGATGGCGACATGCATGTCTCCCTTGGCAACTACAACTTCAACTGGGGGGGAGACGGCAAGGATCTGGGGGCCTACCTCGGCGACAACAACAACTTCTGGGGTGGCCGCGGGGACGATGTCTTCTACGCCACCGGGACTTCCAATATCTTCACCGGCGGTGCCGGTCAGGACACCGGGATCATGATGGGCCGGGAGAACATGATGTTCGGCGGGCAGGGTGACGATGTCGCCGTGCTGGCCGGCCGTGTCAACCGCGCATTCATGGGGGAGGGCAACGATCAGGCCTTCATCTTCGGGGAAGAGGGCATAGTGGAAGGGGGGGCCGGTCAGGATTATCTGGTGACCTCCGGCAACTACAACCAGATAGATGCTGGCTCGGATCAGGACTTCACGGTGACCATAGGCCATCACAACCAGATCCGGCTCGGAGAAGGCGACGACTTTGCCATGGTGTTTGGCAATCACAACCGTCTGCTGGCCGAACATGGCAACAACCAGGTCAAGCTGATGGGCTATCACGCCACCATTCGGGGCGGTGACGGCCAGGATCGGTTGATCGCCGATCAGGTCGCCAAGTTCAGCCAGCTCGATGGCGGCGCCGGTGATGACCTGCTGGTGCTGGGCGGTTACCAGAACCAGTTCAGCGGTGGCACCGGCGTCGACAGCTTCGTGTTCAGTGGCGCCGTGATAAAGAACCTGGTGCAGGACATCGGCAAGGAGGACTTCATCGTCTTCAACGACGTCAGCTGGCGGGATCTCTGGTTCAAGCGCAGCGGCTACGATCTGCAACTGCTGGTCAACCGTCACACCGACGGTACCAGCGAGCAGGGCAAGTTCGAGCAGCTGGGCAGTGCCACCTTCAGCAACTACTTCGCCGACAACCGGGCCCAGCTGGTGATCGGGCTTGGCGAGCAGCAGGCTGATGGCGAGCGCAGCTACAGCGCGCTCTCCCATCAGGCGGTGGACAAGCTGATCCAGGCCATGAGCAGCTTCGCCCCCGAAGCGGGCGACATGGGTCTGCTCAACCGGCTCGACAGCCAGGCCAACAGCCTGGTGCAGTCGGCCTGGGGTGATGTGATCCAGGGCAAGGGCCGGGTCGCCTGAGCGACCTGACTCCCATCCCGTTAGGTAAAAACCTGCTCTTCGGAGCAGGTTTTTTTATGGCAAGAGGGTGGGGGTGAATCGCTTTGCCTGCATGATGGCGGGAACACGCCTCCTGGCTCCCTCGCGCAACCAGCGCATTCTGCCAATGGCTGGGGCTGCACCTGCCTTTTCAGGCATGGCCAGCTTCCGCTCTCCGGCTGGTTATGATATCCATTCGGTAACCTAGTCTGGGGCAGACGAGTCCTGGAGACTCGCTGCCGCCGAGGCTGACGTCCGCTGGAGCGACCCTGGGTTTCGCCTCGCCCTGTTCATCCCTCCCCTGCTGGTCAGGGGTCATAGGCAAAAGAGGATTTTATGGAGCTGTTGTTACTGGCGGATGCGCCCTCTGCCGCAGGCGTGGTTGCCTCATGGTATTTTGACGAATGGTGCCGCGACACTGGTCGCTGCACGCAAGAGCAGGTACTGGCCAAGGTCACGGCGGCCACCCAGGTCGACCGGGCTCCGCTGATGGTACTGGCCCGCCTGGCCGGTGAATGGGTGGGGGCTGCCGAGCTCAAGATCCGCGAAATGGCGATGTTTCCCGAGTACGAGCATTGGTTGGGTGGGGTCTATGTGGTTGAAAAAGCGCGCGGGCAGGGGGTCGCTTCCTTGCTGGTAACAGAGATCCTCAGCCGTGCTCGCCGGGCGGGGATCAGCAAGCTGTACTTGCAAACCGAGAACCTGACCGGTGGCGTTTATTGCCGTCATGGTTTCAAGGCCCTTGAGGAGGTCCATTATAAAGGCCTTCATGTGCTGGTGATGGTGGCGGATACCGGCGTCCCGTCCTCGTCAGAAAAGGTGGTCCAGTGATGCTTGATACTGCTGTTCTGCCGGTATAGCCAGTTCGCGCAATCAATAAAAAAGCCAGTCAGGGTCACTGACTGGCTTTTTTGTTGGCGCTTGCCGGGGATCAGTCGATGAGGCTGGCCCACAGGTCGTACTCGTCCGCTTCATCGATGCGGACCTTGACCATGTCGCCGGGCTTGAGGCCGGTCTCACCGTTCAGATAGACCAGGCCGTCGATTTCGGGGGCATCGGCGGCGGAGCGGCCAGTGGCACCCTCTTCGTCCACCTCGTCGATCAGTACCAGCATCTCCTTGCCGACCTTGCGGGCGAGCTTGCGGATGGAGACCTGCTGCTGCAGCTCCATGAAGCGCTGGAAGCGCTCTTCCTGCACCTCTTCCGGCACCGGATCCGGCAGCTCGTTGGCCTTGGCCCCTTCGACCGGGCTGTATTTGAAGCAGCCGACCCGATCCAGCTCCGCCTTGTCGATGAAGTCCAGCAGCATCTGGAACTCTTCTTCGGTTTCGCCGGGGAAGCCGACGATGAAGGTGGAGCGCAGGGTGATCTCGGGGCAGATCTCGCGCCACTTCTGGATCCGCTCCAGGGTGCGCTCGACGGTGCCCGGGCGCTTCATCAGCTTGAGGATGCGCGGGCTGGCGTGTTGCAGCGGGATGTCGAGGTAGGGCAGTACCTTGCCGTCGCGCATCAGCGGGATGACGTCATCCACGTGCGGGTACGGGTAGACATAGTGCAGGCGCACCCACATGCCGAGCTTGGCCAGCTCTTCGCACAGGGCCACCATGCTGGTCTTGACCGGCATGCCGTCGTAGAAACCGGTGCGGTGCTTGACGTCCACGCCGTAGGCGGAGGTGTCCTGGGAGATCACCAGGATCTCCTTCACGCCGGCCTCTTTCAGGCGCTTGGCTTCGGCCAATACCTCGCCGATGGGGCGGCTCACCAGATCCCCGCGCATGGAGGGGATGATGCAGAAGGTGCAGCGGTGGTTGCAGCCTTCGGAAATCTTCAGATAGGCGTAGTGGCGGGGGGTCAGCTTGACGCCCTGGGCCGGCACCAGGCTGGTGAAGGGGTTGTGGGTCGGCTTCTCGACATATTTGTGCACGTGGCCCAGCACCTCTTCATAGGCGTGGGGACCGGTGATCTCGAGCACCTTGGGGTGGATCTCGCGGATCTGGTTCTCTTTGGCGCCGAGGCAGCCGGTGACGATCACCTTGCCGTTTTCGGCCAGGGCCTCGCCGATGGCTTCCAAGGACTCCTGTACTGCGCTGTCGATGAAGCCGCAGGTGTTGACCACCACCACTTCCGCATCGTCATAGCTGGGCACCACGTCGTACCCTTCGGTACGCAGCTGGGTCAGGATGCGCTCGGAATCGACCAGATTTTTGGGGCAACCCAAGGAGACGAATCCTACTTTGGGGGCCTGTTTTGTGTTGGACATCGCTCAATCACTCTTAGGTGGCTCTAGTTTTAGGGCGCGGATTTTACCGGAATGGCTAACCAAAAACTATACAGCCGGCACGGCGGAATCGAACAATATCTCCGGCGAGGCAGGATTGTGCCAAGGCAGGTCCGTTTTGAGCCGATACGGGCCGATGGCGGCCCCCTTGCCCCGTCAGTTCGCTGGCTGTTGAGTTTCAACTCAATTTTGCGAGAGCGGGAAGACGGGTGTCACTATACTCCCTGCAGGCAGACTGGAAGGAAGGACGGGATGGACAGCTCATTTGGCGAGAGAATGCAGAACGTGCACGCCACGCTCAGGCAGCGGTTTGACAAGTTGAGCCGGGTGGCCATCGCAATTTATGACCAGCACACGGACAGGCTCAAGACCTTTGCCCACAGCACCGAGGGAAGTTCCCCGCTGGTGCAGTACGAGGTCAAGCTGAGCGATGTCCCCTCTCTACGCTATCTGGCCGAACACCGGCAAGCAAGGGTGCTCGACACGCTGGATTCGCTGCTGAGCTCCCCCTCCGAGCACAGCCGCAAGCTGCTGGCGGCCGGTTATGAATCCAGCTACACCGAACCGCTGTTGTTCAACAGCAAACTGTTCGGTTTTCTGTTTTGCGATGCCAGGGAGCCTGGCTACTTCGACCCCGCCATCCGCGGCGAACTGGCGGCGTACGCCCAGATCCTGGCGGCCATCATCGCAGTGGAGTTTTTCTCGATTCAGACCCTGAGCGGCGCGCTCACCACGGCGCGGGAGTTCAGCCGCTACCGGGATGAAGAGACCGCCAATCACCTGCACCGGATGTCGGCCTATTCACGGCTCATCGCCCGCGCCGTGGCCACCCGTTATCCCTTGAGCGACGAGGAGGTGGAGTTCATCTATCTCTTCTCCGAGCTGCACGACATCGGCAAGATTGCGGTGCCCGACGCCATCTTGCTCAAACCCGGCAAGCTGACGCCAGAGGAGTACGGGGTGATGAAGATCCACCCGCTCAAGGGGCGGGAGATGATCGCCCTGATGATCAGCGAGTTTGGCCTCGACGGCATCCATCACACCGACATGCTCAAGAACATCATCGCCTATCACCACGAGCGCTTCGACGGGCAGGGCTATCCGGAGGGGCTGGCGGGGGAGGCAATCCCGCTGGAGGCCCGCATTGTCGCGGTGGCTGACGTGTTCGATGCGCTCACCAGCGAGCGACCCTACAAGCAGGCCTGGACGTTCGAAGCGGCCTTTGCCTACCTCGAAACCCACGCCGGCAGCCAGTTCGACCCCGTCTGCGTCGCCGCGGCGCTGTGCAACAAGGAGGCGTTTCGCGCCATCCATCAGCAATACCGAGAGCCCGCCGCCAGCTAGGCGGCGGGCCTGGTGTCATGACTTGCCTTACCTCGTTTTGCCCTGTTGCGACTCTGCCCGAGATAGCGTGAGAGCTGCGGCGGGCTTTGCCCCGTCGAGGTCGCCAATCGGATGGAGCCCATCATGACGAGCGTCACTGATTGACCCGCTTCGTGCCCTTGGGCTTATCCGGCTTAGGCCAGATCTGCTACTGTGACCATCAACTCATCACAAAGGGTGGAGCACAGCATGAAGATTCGATTCCTGGTGATAGCAACGACCATGGCGCTGGCGTCGGCCCCCAGCCTGGCTGACTGGGCCAAGGTGAAGGCGGCCGCGAGCGAGCTCGGCAGCGCGGTGAGCGACACCAGCAAGGAGGCGTGGCAGAGCGTCACCGACTTCTCCAAGGCGACCTGGGCATCGGTTTCCCAGTGGGGTTCGGAGGCGTTCAACACCGCCGGCGCCTGGACCGACAAGAGCGTGGCGACCGGCAAGGAGTGGCTGACGGTGGCCGACAAGAAGCTCGACGAGATGCTCGAACCCAAGACGGCCGACGAGGCGCGCCTTGCCCTCGATACCATGGCTGACACCGCCCTGGTACGGCTGTTCAACCAGCAACCCTCGGCCAAGCTGTTGTTTGACAAGGCTTATGGCTATGCGGTGTTCGACTCGCGCAAGTTTTCCCTGATGCTGCACACCAACCAGGGGGCCGGGGTGGCGGTCAATCGTACCAGCGGCAAGCACACCTACATGAAGATGTTCGGTGCCGGGCTCGCGGCCGGGCTCGGTGGCAAGTTCTACCAGCAGGTGATCCTGTTTGAAGACAAGGCCAGGTTCGATGCCTTCGTGAGCCAAGGCTGGGAGGCCACCTCCGAGATGGGGGCCGTGGCGGGCAAGGAGAGCGCCGAGCTCAGCGCCAAGTACAACGGCGGCATGGCCATCTACCAGATCGGCGAGAAAGGCTTGCTGCTCGATGCCAACATCTCTGGCTCCAAATATTGGGTGGACAAGGATCTAACCCGCTAGTCACCCGCTTTCCGGCCTGTTCCGTCGGCCCGCATCTTGCTGGCTGACGGGAAGGCCGTCACTTGGCAAATAATCTGCCCTCGTATCGCCTGTTACGGGCTGCTTACCCCCTCTCATCCCGCTTGCCTTGTGGTTTTCTACTTGTTGGCACCCTAATTGCTTACACCCTGACAGCGTCAATGATCTGTCTGGGGATGGAATATGGAAATTAGTGCAAGCAGCCTGATGCAAGAGATGCAGGCACTCAAGGTCGAAGCCGGCGCCACGCCGCTGACCCAGCCCGGCCGCCAGGTCACGTCCGACTTTGGCCAGTTGCTGCAACAGGCCCTTGGCAACGTCAACGAGTTGCAGGGTGCCGCCAACGATCTGCGTACCCGTTTCGACATGGGCGACAACTCGGTCGACTTGTCCCAGGTGATGATCGCCGGGCAGAAATCCTCCATCGCCTTCGAGGCGACGGTGCAGGTACGCAACAAGATGGTCGATGCCTACAAGACCATCATGAACATGCCGGTATAAGCGCGCTCACCATGGCAACTGAACATCATGAACATGTCAGCAATAAGGACATAAATCGTGGCTAATGACCAAAACGGCGAACTGCTGATGAACGATGAGGGGAGTGCCGCCCTCGATGAGAATGAGCAGAAGAGTTCAGCACTCGGCTTTCTGTCCAACACGGATGTGCTGCGTCAGATCACCCTGATCCTGGGGTTGGCCATCTGTCTGGCGATCGCCGTTTTCATCCTGCTGTGGGGCAAGGAGCCGGACATGCGGCCCCTTGGCACCTACACCACCCAGGAGCTGGTCAAGACCCTCGACTACCTCGATCAGCAGAAGATCCCCTATCAGGTGGATGGCAAGAGCGTGCTGGTCAGTGCCGAGAACTACTCCAGCATCCGGCTGGCGCTGACCCGTGCCGGCCTGGCCAACGCCACCGACACCACCAGTGACGGGGAAGACATCCTGCTCAAGGACTCCAGCTTTGGCGTCAGCCAGCGCATGGAGAGCGAGCGTCTCAAGCTGAGCCGCGAGCGCCAGCTGGCCAGCGCCATCGAGCAGTTCCAGAACGTGGCCAAGGCCCAGGTGCTGCTGGCCATCCCGAAAGACAACGTGTTTGCCCGCAACGAACGCAAACCCAGCGCGACTGTGGTGCTGAGCCTCAAGGGCAATGCCCTCGGCCAGGGTGAAGTAGACTCCATCGTCGACATGGTCGCCTCCGCCGTGCACGGTCTGGAGCCGACTCGCGTCACCGTGACCGACCAGAACGGCCGCCTGCTCAACTCGGGCTCCCAGGATCCCGTCTCTGCCCAGACTCGCAAGGAGTTTGCGATGCAGCAGAAGCAGGAGCTGGAATACAAACAAAAAATTGACGCCATCCTGATCCCGGTGCTCGGCGCCGACAATTATACGGCGGAGGTCGATCTCTCCCTCGACTTCTCCCAGCAGGAGCAGACCCGCAAGACCTACAACCCGGACTTGCCGGCGGTGCGCTCCGAAATGACCATGGAAGAGAACAGCGCCAACGGCAGCAACGGTGGCGTGCCCGGCGCCCTCTCCAATCAGCCGCCTGCCGCCTCCAACATTCCGCAGCAGGCGACCGGCCCCAATGCCGAAACAACTGCGTCCTCTTCCGGCCGCTCCCGCAAGGAGGCGACCCGCAACTTTGAACTGGATACCACCGTCAGCCATATCCGGCGCCAGATGGGTGGCATCCGCCGCATGACCGTCTCGGTGGCGGTGGATTACAAGGCGTCTACCGCTGCCGATGGCAAGGTGACCCGCGAGCCCCGTACCCAGCCCGAACTCGATACCCTGCGCCGTCTGCTGAGCGGTGGCCTTGGCTTTGATGTGACCCGTGGTGATACTCTGGAGGTGGTCGCCATCCCGTTCAACCGGCCCGAGCTCGAAAGTGTGGCCGAAGCGCCGCTCTACGAACAGCCCTGGTTCTGGCGTGCGGTGCGCATCGCCGCCTCCGTGCTGGTCATCATAGTGTTGATCGTCACCGTGGTACGGCCCATGCTCAAGCGCCTGCTCTATCCGGATGCCAAGCCGGAAGGGGAACTGGACTTCGACAACCACACCGTCTTGGGTGGGGATGACGAGCTCAGTCTGCTGGCGGCTCAGGCTGAATCCGAGCCGGTGTTCGGGGTACGTGACGGCCATCTGAAACTGCCGGATCTGCACCGTGACGAAGACTTGCTCAAGGCGGTACGTGCGCTGGTGGCGAACGAACCGGATCTGGCCGCACAGGTCATTAAAGAATGGGTAGCGAACAAAGATGGCTGACGAAAACAAGACACAGGTCACCGGCAATGACATCACCGACAGTCAGCGCCAGATCCTGGATCAGATGAGCGGGATGGAGATGGCGGCGGTATTGATGCTGAGCCTCAACGAAGAGGATGCCGCCCAGATCTTCCGCCATCTCGAGCCCAAGCAGGTGCAGCGGCTCGGCATGTCGATGGCCTCCATGTCGGATTTCAGTCACGACCGGGTGGCGGCGGTACACCGTCAATTCATCGACGACATCCAGAAGTACACCAACATCGGTATCGGCAGCGAAGACTTCGTGCGCAAGGCGCTGGTGGCGGCCCTTGGCGAAGACAAGGCCAGCAACCTGGTGGACCAGATCATCCTGGGGTCAGGTGCCCGCGGCCTCGACTCGCTCAAGTGGATGGATGCCCGCCAGGTGGCCAGCATCATCCAGAACGAACACCCGCAGATCCAGACCATCGTCCTCTCCTATCTGGAGCCGGAACAGTCGGCCGAGATCCTGAGCCAGTTCCCGGAACAGGTGCGCCTCGATCTGGTGATGCGTATCGCCAACCTGGAAGAGGTGCAACCGGCGGCACTGCAAGAGCTCAACGACATCATGGAGAAACAGTTCGCCGGTGCGGCAGGTGCCCAGGCAGCCAAGATGGGCGGCCTGAAGGCGGCAGCCAACATCATGAACTACCTCGACACCAACATCGAAGGCCAGCTGATGGACTCCATCCGCGAGTCGGACGAGGAGATGAGCCAGCAGATCCAGGATCTGATGTTCGTGTTCGAAAACCTCATCGATGTGGACGATCGCGGCATCCAGACCATGCTGCGAGAAGTGCCGGGGGATCTGCTGCAACGGGCGCTCAAGGGCTCCGACGATCAGATGCGCGAGAAGGTATTCAAGAACATGTCCAAGCGGGCCGCCGAGATGCTGGCGGACGATCTGGAGGCCATGGGGCCGATCCGGGTCTCCGAAGTGGAAGCCGCCCAGAAGGAGATCCTCTCCATCGCCCGCCGTCTGGCGGATGCCGGCGAGATCATGCTGGGTGCCGGTGGCGGCGAGGAGTTCCTCTGATGAACGGTCACGTCGGCGTGAATAGCAGACTGGGCAGCATTATGGCGAGGAGTGCGGCAGACAGATGAACAACAACAAGCTGCGCGGTTATGTCAGACCCGACGGGGATGAGAGCCAGGTCCAGACCTGGGGCTGGCCCGAGATGGAGGTCGAGGCGGAGGTCGAGACCAATGCTCTCGGGCTGACGCCAGACTGGTATCGGCAGGAAGAAGAGGTTCCGGTCGAAGAACCGGTGGAGGAGCCGGCCCCCAGCATCACTGCCGAGGAGCTCGAAGCGATCCGCCAGGCCGCCTGGGAAGAGGGAATGGCCGAGGGGCGTGACGCCGGTTACGCCAAGGGGCTCGAAGAGGGCAAGCTGGAAGGCTTGCAGCAGGGCCATGCCGCCGGGCTGGAGCAGGGCAAGGAGGAGGGGCTGGCCCTCGGCCGCGAGCTGGTGGAGCAGCAAATGAGCCACTGGCAGGGGCTGATCGATCGCCTCGCCAACCCGCTCAAGGAGCTGGACGGCGCGGTAGAGCAGCAGCTCATCGCTCTGGTGATGCAGCTGGCCCGCGCGCTCATCCGTCACGAGGCCGAAACCTCGCCCCGGCTGTTGCTCGAAGCGCTCAAGCAGGGGCTGGCGCTGTTGCCGGCCGCCGAACTGGGGGTCACCCTGATGCTGCACCCGGACGATCTGGCCCGGGTCGAGCAGGCGTTCGGCGCCGAGGAGTGTGCCAAGCGCCACTGGCGGCTGCAAAGCGATCCCACTCTCTCCCCCGGTGATCTGCAACTGGCCACCGAACTCTCCAGCATCGATCTGACCCTCGCGGGGCGCATCGATCAGCTGCTGCGCAACTTCCTGCGTGACAATACATCGCAGGATGCCCGCGGCTAAGGGCGTGCGGGCCGCCAGGGTGCGGCCCGTCTGCTTTCTCTACCCATTCAACGTCATATCTCAGGAGGCCGGATGAGCGGCTCGTTACTCAATCGGTTGCAAGGGTATCGGGTACGCGATATTGCCCCCAAACCGCCGGTGGCCGGCAAGCTGACCCGGGTGGTGGGGCTGACCCTCGAAGCCATCGGCTGTCGTGCCGCCATCGGGGCGCTCTGTCGCATCGATACCCAGGATGGCTCGCTGGAGGCCGAAGTGGTCGGTTTCTCCGGCGATCGGCTGTTTCTGATGCCAAGCGAACAGCTCAAGGGGGTCATTCCCGGTGCCCGGGTAGTGCCCATCACCGAGGAGCACGGCATCCCGGTCGGCATGAACCTGCTGGGGCGGGTCATCGACGGCATCGGTCAGCCGCTGGACGGGCTCGGTCCCATCCTCTCTTCCCAGACGGTACAGTTTGCCCAGCACCGCATCAACCCGCTCTCCCGCCGCCCGATCCATCAACCGATGGACGTGGGGGTGCGCGCCATCAACGCCGTGCTGACCGTGGGGCAGGGCCAGCGGATGGGGCTGTTCGCCGGCTCCGGCGTCGGCAAATCCGTGCTGCTCGGCATGATGACCCGTGGCTCGGTGGCCGACGTGGTGGTGGTGGGGCTCATCGGCGAACGGGGCCGCGAGGTGAAGGAGTTCATCGAGGAGATCCTGGGGGAGGAGGGGCGTGCCCGCTCCGTGGTGGTGGCGGCGCCGGCCGATGCCTCGCCGCTGATGCGGCTCAAGGGGTGTGAGACGGCGCTGGCTATCGCCGAGTATTTCCGCGATCAGGGGCTCAACGTGCTGCTGCTGATGGACTCGCTCACCCGTTACGCCCAGGCCCAGCGCGAGATCGCCCTGGCGGTGGGCGAGCCGCCGGCCACCAAGGGCTATCCGCCCTCGGTGTTCGCCAAATTGCCGGCACTGGTGGAACGGGCCGGCAACGGCAGCGACGGCCAGGGCTCGATCACGGCTTTCTTCACCGTGCTGACGGAAGGGGACGATCTGCAGGATCCCATCGCCGACGCGGCGCGGGCCATCCTCGACGGCCACATCGTGCTGTCGCGCGAGCTGGCCGATGCGGGCCACTACCCGGCCATCGACATCGAAAAGTCCATCAGCCGGGTGATGCCCATGGTGACCTCGCCGGAACACATGGAGCTGGCGCGCACCCTCAAGCAGTTCTACTCCCTCTACCAGCAGAACCGCGATCTCATCACTATCGGTGCCTACAGCCAGGGCTCCGACCCCCGCATCGACCGCGCCATAATACAAAAACCCTATCTGGATCAGTTCTTGCAGCAGGGAATGCGCGAGGTCATTCACTACGATGCCGGCCTGCAGGCCCTGCAGCTGGTGGCCATGCCGCTGATGCGTTGACGAGAAGATAAGAGGGAGGCGTGCCCATGAGTAAAGGCTTGGTAATGTTGTCGGAGCGGCTGGTGGAGGCCGAACAGCAGGCGGCGCTGGCGCTGGCAAAGGCCCAGCAGGATCTGAAGATCTTCATGGAGCAGCAGGACGCGCTCAACCAGTACCGCCAGATCTACCACCAGCAGTGGACCGACCGCGGCCTGCAGGGCATAGGTGCCCAGCAGAACAGCCAGTATCACGCCTTCATCAACAAGCTCGAGCAGGCAGCCACCCAGCAGTACGAAGGAGTGCTGCAGGTACGCCAGGCGCTGGAGCTGCGCCGCGAGGAGTGGCTGGCCGCCCAGCAGCGGCGCAAGGCGGTGGAGTTGCTGCTGGCCAAACAGGCGGGACGCGAGCAGCAGAAAGCCCAGCGTCAGGAGCAGAAGATGCTGGACGAGTACGCCATGCTGCGCCGTTTCCACCATTCTGGCCTGTAACTTGCTTTCTTCTTGTCATCCCGTGTGCGCCTCACTTCCCCCGGGGAGCTGAGGATAAACCCGAAGCCGAATGTCGCCAGGAATCTTCACCATGATGCAGACACTGTTAACCAATTCTCCCGCCGCACCGACCGCTGCCGCTGCCGACAAGAGCGCTGTGCTGACGGCGAGCCAGGATGGCGGTGAAGGGGCCCTGCAGAGCGACGGCAAGGTCGGCTTTTCCGAGGTGATGAACCGGGTGCAGCAGGCTGACAAGGTCAATGCCAAAGCCGATGGCAAGGTTGCCAACGCTGATGGCAAGGCCCCCAATGCTGATAACAAGGTTCCGGCGCGGCCTGGCGCCGAGCAGGGGAGTGCTGGTGCATTGGAGAGCAACAAGCCGGTGCCGACCGCCAAGGGCGAGGCTGCCAAATCTTTGGCGAATGAGGCTGAAGAGTCCGCTGGCGCCGACGACAAACCACAGAAGGGAAGCGAGCCCGACTCCACTCTCGCCCCCAACGATTTCTTGCAGCGTCTGCAGGATGCCCTCAAACAGGACACCTCCCTGGTCGCCCCGCCGGCCATCAATCTGGTCGCCACCGCACCCGTCGTCGAGACGGACGGCAAGATGTTGCCGCAGAAGGGCGCGGACGCCGAGTCGGCCGAGGCAGCGGCCACCCTCACCCAGCCGCTCGCCGGCAGCAGCGACAAGCAGGGGGCGACGACCAGTGCCGCCGCGTTGGCCCGCCAGGCTGCCAGCTTGCTCACGGGCGAAACCAGTGTGCCGGTTGATGCGAAGGCCGCGCAGCCGGATGTTGTCATGACGGATGACGCCGCCCTGGCGGCTCAGCTGCAGGAAACCGGGCAAGAGGGAAGTGGCAAGGAGAGTGGCACCGGCGCCAATGCCAACCAACCTACCGATAGCAATGGCAAAGAGACCAAGGGGAGCAAAAACGAGCTCTCCGCCGCCGAGCGGGCGGCCTTGTTGAGCAAGGTGCCCGCCGCCGCGTTAAGCGAACAGGGTGAAAATGACACCAAAATCCAGCTGGAGGGCGCCGACAAGGGGGCCAAGCCAGTGGTGCCGCCCATGGCGGGCAAGGAAGAGCCGGTAAAAACCGCTCCGCTGCAGGCCACCCACCAGGCCGTGGCCACTCAGCCCGGCGCCGCCAGAGCGTTTGAAGAGGGGGTGACTCGCACCGATGGCGGCTCGAGCAGCGCCGCTGCTGACAAGGCGCCGACGCAGACCGCTGCCGATGCAGATGGGCAGTCCAAGCCGGTAGCTGCCAAGGCCGAGGGCCAGCCTGCTCCTGCCGCCAGCAGCGGCGCACCGGCGCCGGCCCCAGCCAGCGAACCCGTGCTGGTGGCGCCGCAACAGGTGCTCGCCAGCAGCGAGCCGCAGGGCCCGCAAGCGTCCCTGGCCAGCCTGTCAGCCGGGCTCAAGCAGATGGAAGCCACCGAGCGCAGCGAAGCCCCCAGGGCCCGCAGCGAGGTGAAAGTCGACGTGAAGCAGAAGGTGGCAGAGCTGGCTCGTGGTAGCGCCCAGGAGAGCAGCGAGACGACCACCACCCCGGAGGGCAGCCGCAGCCAGCAGGTCCAGCAGAACAGCCAGCCCCAGGCGGTGGGTCATGACAACCGGCCGGCGGCCACCGAAGCGGCTGCGCGGCGCGAGCCCGCCAACCTGCCCCATCTCAAGCTGGCCGATCCGGAGGCGCCGGCCCAGTTGCATCAGAAGGTCAATCTGATGCTGGCGGACAAGCTGCAGCAGGCGGAGATCCAGCTCGATCCCCTCGGCCTTGGCAAGATGAAGATCCAGATCCAGATGGGGGCTGACAGCCAGGCCAACGTCCATTTCGTGGTGCAGCACGGCCAGACCCGGGAAATGCTGGAGCAGGCCATGCCCCGGCTGCGTGATATGCTGGCCGGACAGGGCATCCAGCTGGGCCAGACCCTGGTGCAACAACAGCCGCAGCAGCAGTCACAGGGCCAGTCGGCATTTGCCGGTCAGGGCCAGCAAGGCCAAAAAGGCAGCGGATCTTTTGCCGAAACAGGCCAAACTGAGGCAGAGGTCACGGGCGCCGGCATGCGTTTGTCGACGGAATCGACAAACGACAGCGGAATTGATTTCTATGCTTGATGCCAGCCCGAGTAAGTTTATGATATCGAACAAGTTTGAGACTAGGGTGGACAAGGGATGGCAGACGATAACGAACTGACGCTGAAAGACCCGGCGGCAGGCAAGAAAAAGAAGCTGATCATGATTATCGCCCTGGCCGTGATTGTGCTGGGTGGCGGCGGGGCCGGCGCCTGGTTCATGCTGTCCGGCGGCGACAAACCGGCGGCCGAGGCCGCGGGGGAGGGCAAAGACGCCAAGCCCAAGGAGGCGGCGCCCCAGCCTTCGCTCTACGTGGGCATGCCGCGCCCCTTCGTGTTTAACGTCTCCGGTGGTCAGCGCGACCGGCTGGTGCAGATCAAGATCCAGCTGATGGTGCGCGGCACCGCCGACGAGACGCTGGCCAAGCAGAATATCCCCCTCATCGAAGGCACCCTGCTGCGGGTCTTCAGTGCGGCCACCAGCGAGCAGCTGATGACCTTCGAGGGCAAGGAGAAGCTGCGCAAGGATTCACTGGAAGAGTGCCGTCGGGTGCTCAATGACCTGGTCTCTTCCCCCGTTATCGAACAAGTGCTGTTTACCGGCTTTGTCATGCAATAAGGGTGAAGCGTGAGCGATCTGTTAAGTCAGGACGAAATTGATGCCCTCTTGCACGGGGTCGATGATGTCGAAGAGGAAGAGATAGGCGCGGCGGGGGATCCCGGCGTCGCCCAGTTCGACTTCTCCTCCCAGGACCGCATCGTCCGTGGTCGCATGCCGACCCTGGAGCTGGTGAACGAGCGTTTCGCCCGTCACATGCGGATCAGCCTGTTCAACATGATGCGCCGCACCGCCGAGGTCTCCATCAACGGCGTGCAGATGCTCAAGTTCGGCGAGTACGTGCACACCCTGTTCGTGCCGACCAGCCTGAACATGGTGCGCTTCCGCCCGCTCAAGGGGACCGCGCTCATCACCATGGAGGCACGGCTGGTTTTCATCCTGGTGGAGAACTTCTTCGGTGGCGATGGCCGCTACCACGCCAAGATCGAGGGGCGTGAGTTCACCCCCACCGAGCGGCGCATTATCCAGATGCTGCTCAAGCTGGTGTTCGAGGATTACAAGGACGCCTGGGCACCGGTGATGGACGTGGGCTTCGAGTACCTCGACTCCGAGGTGAACCCGGCCATGGCCAACATCGTCAGCCCCACCGAGGTGATCGTGGTCAGCTCGTTCCACATCGAGCTGGATGGCGGTGGCGGTGACTTTCACGTGGCCATGCCCTACTCCATGCTGGAGCCCATCCGCGAGCTGCTGGACGCCGGCGTGCAGAGCGACAAGGGTGACACCGACGTGCGCTGGAGCAAGGCACTGCGCGACGAGATCATGGACGTCAAGGTGGAGCTGCGGGCCAAGTTGCTGGAGACCGAGCTCACCCTGCGCGAGCTGATGGAGCTGCAACCCGGCGACATCATCCCGGTGGAGATGCCGGAGAACCTGCTGGTGTTCGTGGAGGACTTGCCCACCTTCCATGCCAAGATGGGGCGGACCAAGGACAATGTGGCGCTCAAGATCACCGACAAACTCAAGCGCCCGGAAGGGGTCAAGACCGAGATGCATCTGGTGACCCGGGGCGGTGTACGCATTGATGGCGAGGCCGAGCTGGAAGAGCTCGAGCGCAGCATCGAAGATCAACAACGATAAACGGCGATCTGCACTGGCAGGCCGTCAAGAAAGCAGCATAAGGAATTCAAGATGAGCGGAACTGATGAAGAGGATCTGATGGCGGACGCCTGGGCAGCCGCGCTGGAAGAGCAGGTGACTGCCGAAGCCAAGCCCGCTCCCCTCGAAGAGCTCAAGGATGATGCCCCCATCAGTGCCGAGGAGCGGCGCAAGCTGGATACCATTCTGGATATTCCGGTGACCATCGCCATGGAAGTGGGCCGCAGCCAGATCAGCATCCGCAACCTGCTGCAGCTCAACCAAGGCTCGGTGGTGGAGCTGGATCGGGTGGCGGGCGAGCCGCTCGACGTACTGGTCAACGGTACCCTGATCGCCCACGGCGAGGTAGTGGTGGTGAACGACAAGTTCGGTATCAGGCTGACTGACGTCATCAGTCAGATCGAAAGGATCAAGAAACTAAAATGATCCGTCTCTTCCCGCTGTGGCTTCTCTCCCTCCCCGCACTGGCTGAACCCGGTGCGGGCGCCAATCCGCCCAGCCTCACCTCCTGGCTGCTCTCCAGCCTGATGGTGATAGGCCTCATCCTGGTGCTCGGTTTCCTGCTCAAGAAGAGCAAGATTGCCACCGCCATGGGGGGCGGCCAGATGCGGGTCATCGCCAGCCTGCCGGTGGGCTACAAGGAGAAGCTGCTGGTGGTCAAGGTGGGCGAACAGCAACTGTTGCTCGGGGTGACGCCGCAGCAGGTCAACTTTCTCTATCGCCTGGAAGAGCCGCTGGACGAGAGCCAGCCCCAGGCGTTTTCCCAGCAGCTTGGCAAATTGATGGGCAAGCATGAAAAAAGCTAACGGCTCACGGCCGCACGGTGGGCTGCTGGTCGGCCTGTTATCCCTCCTGATCCTCTGCTCGCCGCTGGCGCTGGCCCAGGACGGCATGTCGGCAGTCACCATCAAGACCATGGCGGATGGCAGCCAGGAATACAGCCTGACCCTGCAGGTGCTGGCGCTGATGACGGCGCTCTCCTTCCTGCCGGCCATCGTCATCATGATGACCTCCTTTACTCGCATCATCATAGTGCTCGGCATTCTGCGCCAGGCCATCGGCCTGCAGCAGAGCCCCTCCAACCAGGTGTTGATCGGCATTGCCCTGTTCATGTCGTTCTTCATCATGTCGCCGGTGCTGGATCGCATCAACAACGAGGCGCTGCAACCCTATCTGGCCGAGACCATCCAGGCCAAGGAGGCGCTGGAGAAGGCCGAGCTGCCCATCCACCAGTTCATGCTGGCCCAGACCCGGATCAAGGATCTCAACACCTTCATGGAGATAGCGAACGTGCAGGTGGACAAGCCCGCCGACGTGCCGCTGCGGGTGCTGATCCCGGCGTTTGTCACCAGCGAACTCAAGACCGCGTTCCAGATAGGCTTCATGCTGTTTCTGCCGTTTCTGGTGATAGACCTGGTGGTGGCCAGTATCCTGATGGCGATGGGGATGATGATGTTGTCGCCGATGCTGGTCTCCCTGCCATTCAAGCTGATGTTGTTCGTCATGGTGGATGGCTGGAACCTGATCCTGGGATCCCTGGCCAACAGCTTCGGGCTGGGCGCCGGTGGCTAAGGGCGAGCAACGCAAGGAGCGAACGGCATGAGTCCTGAAACCTTTATCGACGTGTTTCGCGAGGCGCTCTGGCTGGTCACCATCATGGTGTGTGCCGTGATCCTGCCGAGCCTCTGCGTCGGCTTGCTGGTGGCCATCTTCCAGGCGGCCACCTCCATCAACGAACAGACCTTGAGCTTTTTGCCCCGTCTCATCGTCACCCTGTTTGCACTGGGGGCGGGGGCGCACTGGGGCTTGCAGAGTCTGATGGACTTCTTCCTGCTGATGGTGAGCCAAATTCCGGAGGTGGTGGGATGATGGGCCAGCTCGAGCAGGGCGGCCTTCTGTGCTCGTTGCCGGCCTCGATGGCCCGCAAGGTGCCCGGATGACCTACACAACCGCTCTCATCATGGAGTGGTTGTCTTCCATCGTCTGGCCGTTGGCGCGGGTGAGCGGGCTGCTGATGGTGATGGCGGTGTTTGGCAGCCGGCTGACACCGGCCCGTGTGCGCATCAGCCTGGCGCTGGCGCTGACCCTGATGATTGCCCCTTTGCTTCCCCCCATGCCCAAGATAGAGCTGTTCTCGGTCGGCAGTTTTCTGGTGCTGGGCCAGCAGTTGCTCATCGGGGTCGCGCTCGGTCTCATGACCCAGTTCCTGATGGAGAGCTTCGTGATGGCCGGCCAGATCATCGCCATGCAGACCAGTCTGGGTTTCGCTACTCTGGTGGACCCCATGAACGGCCAGTCGGCACCGGTGGTGGGCCAGTTCTACCTGATGCTGGCGACCCTGGTGTTTCTGGCGGTGGACGGCCACCTCATCATGCTGCGCATGGTGGTGCTGAGCTTTGATACCCTGCCGGTGTCGGACAGCGGCCTCAGCCTGCCTTCCATTCGCGATCTGATCGGTTTTCTCGGGGTCATGTATCAGGCCTCGCTGGTGATGGCACTCTCCGCCATCGTCGCCCTGCTGCTCATCAACTTTGCCTTTGGCGTCATGACCCGCGCCGCCCCCCAGCTCAACATCTTCAGTATCGGCTTTGCGGTCAGCATGATGTCGGGCCTGCTGATCCTCTGGCTCACCATAGGTGGCTTCCTCGGCCATTTCGACAGCATGTGGGAGCGGGTGCAGGAGACCAGTTGCACCCTCATCGGCACCCAGTGCCTGGGGGGGCAGTAAGATGCCGGCGGCAGGCTGGGGGCTCCATTGCCCGAGATTGATTGCCTGGACCTGCCCTGTTGGCATGGTGCGACTGAACAACGGCGCTCCGGCGGGTTTGATGCCGGATTGCCTCGACCTGTGCGGGGGTCAGCATGGCTGATACCGATCAGGAACGTACCGAACAACCCACGGGCAAACGACTGCAACAAGCCCGGGAAAAAGGGCAGATTGCACGATCCAAGGAGCTGGGTACCGCCAGCGTCCTGCTGGCGGCCGTGTTTGGCCTGCTGATGGTCAAGGAGAGCCTGGCCGGCGCCATGGTCAAGGTGCTCACCATGGGCTTTACTCTGGATCGGGAGCAGGCGTTCGACCCCAATGCCATGATGACCATGCTGCCGGCCCTGCTGCGCGAGCTGCTGCACCCACTCGGTCTGCTGTTCATGCTGGTGGCCATCGCCGCCTTCGTCGGCAACATCCTGATGGGGGGGATGAACTTCTCCTCCGAGGCCATGCTGCCCAAGTGGAGCAAGCTGAGCCCGCTCAACGGCATCAAGCGGATGTTCGGGGTGCAATCCCTGGTCGAGCTGGTCAAGTCCATCGCCAAGGTGGTGTTCATCTCCCTGTTCGCCTGGTGGATGCTCTCCAGCCAGTTCAACCACCTGCTCAATCTCTCCCTCGAGGGCTACCCGGGCGGCATCATAGACGCGCTGGATCTGCTGCTGTGGATGCTGATCATCCTCTGCTGCGCCCTCATTCCCATCGTGGCCATCGACGTGCCGTTCCAGCAGTGGAACCACATGCGCCAGCTCAAGATGACCAAGCAGGAGGTCAAGGACGAGTTCAAGGACAGCGAAGGCAAACCCGAGGTGAAGGGGCGGATCCGCCGTCTGCAGATGGAGATGGCGATGCGCCGCATGATGGGGGATGTACCCAAGGCGGACGTGGTCATCACCAACCCAACCCACTACTCGGTGGCGCTCAAGTACGATACCGCCAAGCCGGGCAGCGCGCCCAAGGTAGTGGCCAAGGGCACCGATGAAATCGCGATGAAGATCAGAGAGATAGCCAGGGAGTACGAGATCCCGGTGATGCCGTCCCCGGCGTTGACTCGCGCCATCTACCACGCCACCGAAATTGGTCACGAGATCCCGGAAGGACTGTTTGCCGCCGTGGCCCAGGTGCTGGCCTATGTCTATCAGCTCAAGAAGTTCCGCCGTGGCCGTGGTCGCCGTCCCAATCCGCTGGCCAAGGATCTGCCCATTCCAACCGAATTCCGCAAATGACAAACTTCTGACACAGTCAAAATAAAATCATTGTATTTCAATATCTTGTATTGTTGGCTTGATGTTTGCTTTAATCTGGCATCAGCGGTTTGAGATTGAGAAAAACGATGAAACTCCAGGCATCATTGGGCCGAATCAAAGAGTACAAGTGGCTGTTGACCAAGGGCCTGGGGACGCCGCTGCTGGTGCTGGCCTCTCTTGGCATGGTGGTGCTGCCCATTCCGCCGCTGATGCTGGATATCCTGTTTTCCTTCAACATCGCGCTCTCCATTGTGGTGCTGCTGGTGGCCGTCTACACCCGCCGTCCGCTCGAATTTGCCGCCTTCCCGACCGTGCTGCTGATAGCGACCCTGCTGCGGCTGGCGCTCAACGTCGCCTCTACCCGGGTGGTGTTGCTGGAAGGCCACAACGGCAGTGCGGCGGCCGGCCACGTGATCGAAGCCTTCGGCAACGTGGTGATCGGCGGCAACTACACGGTCGGCATCATCGTCTTCATGATCCTGATGATCATCAACTTCGTGGTGGTCACCAAGGGTGCGGGCCGGATCTCAGAAGTTAGCGCCCGCTTCACCCTGGATGCCATGCCCGGCAAACAGATGGCCATCGATGCGGACTTGAACGCCGGCCTCATCAATCAGGAAGAGGCCAAGAAGCGCCGCCAGGACGTGACCCAGGAAGCCGACTTCTACGGTTCCATGGACGGTGCCTCGAAATTCGTGAAAGGGGATGCGGTGGCGGGGATCATGATCCTTTTCATCAACATCCTGGGCGGCTTCATCATCGGGATGGTGCAGCACCAGCTCACTTTCAGCGAAGCGGCCCAGATCTATACCCTGCTGGCCATCGGTGACGGTCTGGTGGCCCAGATCCCGTCGCTGCTGCTCTCCATCGCCGCCGCCATCATAGTGACCCGCCAGAACACGGATCAGGACATGGGCACCGCGGTGCTGGGCCAGTTGTTCGACAATCCCAAAGCCCTGATCATTTCGGCCGGTATCCTGCTGATGATGGGCAGCGTGCCCGGCATGCCCCATCTGGCGTTCCTCAGTCTGGGGGCCATCGCCGCTGCCGGTGCCTGGTGGCTGCTGCGCCGCGAGAAACAGCTGGCGGCCAAGGCGGCCAAGGGCGAGCTGATGCCGGCGAGCACGGAGCAGACCCACGAGCAGAAAGACTTGAGCTGGGACGACGTGATGCCGGTGGACATCATCGGCTTGGAGGTGGGTTATCAACTCATCCCGCTGGTGGATCGCAACCAGGGCGGCGAGCTGCTCAACCGGATCAAGGGGGTGCGCAAGAAGCTCTCCCAGGAGCTGGGTTTTCTGGTGCCTGCGGTGCATATCCGCGACAACCTGGATCTGGCCCCGAACCAATATCGCATCACCTTGATGGGAGTCAGTACCGGCGAGGCCAATGTTTACCATGATAAGGAAATGGCCATCAATCCGGGCCAGGTGTTCGGCCAGATCCAGGGGGTTGCGACCCGGGATCCCGCTTTCGGGCTGGAGGCTGTGTGGGTTGCCAAGGAGCAGGTCTCCCAGGCGCAGACCCTTGGCTACACAGTGGTGGATACCGCGACCGTGGTGGCCACTCACCTCAGCCAAATCCTCTCCAACCATGCCGCCCTGCTGCTGGGCCATGACGAAGTACAACAGTTGCTCGACATGATTGGGAAGCACCAGAACAAGCTGGTGGAAGGGCTGGTTCCTGAGGTCATCACCATGGGTAACCTGGTGAAGGTATTGCAGAATTTGCTCAATGAAGGCGTGCCAATCCGCGATATGCGCACTATCCTGCAGACCCTGGTGGAATATGCCCCGCGCAGCCAGGATCCGGAAGTGCTGACGGCGGCCTGCCGTATCGCCCTGCGCCGGCTGATCGTGCAGGAAATTGCCGGCCCGGATCCTGAACTGCCGGTGATCACCTTGGCACCGGAATTGGAACGTATATTGCATCAATCCCTGCAGGCAGGGGGTGGTGATGGCGCCGGCATAGAGCCGGGTCTGGCGGAGCGGATGCAACGCTCGCTGGTGGAAGCCACTCAACGACAAGAACTGGAAGGCCAACCGGCCGTGCTTCTGACATCAGGGATACTGCGCAATACCCTGGCGAAATTTGTCAAGAATGCCATTCCTGGATTGCGCGTTCTGTCTTATCAGGAAGTGCCTGATGACAAGCAAATCCGCATCGTCAGTGCGGTAGGGCAGAACTAGTTAGCGGAGATGACGGGTGAAGATTAAGCGGTTTTTTGCCAAGGACATGCGAACGGCTCTGGCCGAGGTCAAGGAGACTCTCGGGCCCGATGCCGTCATCATGTCCAACAAGAAGGTCACCGGTGGGGTGGAAATAGTCGCCGCTGTCGATTATCAATCCCAGGTTCCGGGACCCAAAGATGCGCCGGTTCGCCGTCAGTTAAACGATGAGAGCGTCAATATCTCGTCTGCCGGACGGCAGATGACCCGCCCTGCACCGAGTCCGGCCCAGGAGCAGAACGAACATTATGCCGACACCCTGGCCGCCCTGCTGGCCCGCCAGCAGAAGCTGAACCCGGCCCAGAACGGTCAGGCGGGCCAGAGCGGTGCCCCGTCGGCTGCTGCCAGCGGCGCGCCCCGCACTCTGGCCGAACAGGGACAATGGGGAGCCGCTCCCGAGTCCGCCAAACCGAAGGCGAGAGCCGCCGCGCCCGGCCGTGCTCCCCAATCCCCCCAGCGGGATCAGGAGATGGAGGGGATGCGCAAGGAGATGGCCAGCATCCGCAAGCTGCTGGAGCACCAGATCTCCGGCCTGATGTGGCAGGAGGTTGAGCGTCGCGAGCCGATGCGTGCCCTGCTCATCAAGGAGCTCAAGAAGATAGGGTTTGACGATGCCTTTGCCGATCAGCTGGCCGGCCTTATCCCCGAGGATATGTCCATCCATCAGGCCATGGCCCAGTTGGCCGAGGTGTTGGCGGCCCAGCTCAAGATCAGCGAAGACGAAATTCTGCGGCAGGGTGGGGCGGTTGCCCTGCTCGGGCCGACCGGGGTGGGCAAGACCACCACCATTGCCAAGCTGGCGGCGCGGTTTGCCATGAAGTATGGCGCCGAGCAGGTGGCGCTCATCACTACCGACAACTACCGGATCGGTGCCCATGAACAGCTGCAGACCTATGGTCGCATCATGGGCTGCCCGGTGCGGCAGGTGCGGGATGCCGAGGAGCTGGCCAATGCGCTCTATCAGTTCCGTCACCGCCGGCTGGTGCTCATTGATACCGCCGGGGTAGGGCAGCGGGATATCCGGCTGACCGAGCAGCTCGATACCCTGGTCAAGAATGCCAAGGTACGCATCCGCAGCTACCTGGTGATGTCGGCCACTTCCCAGCGTCGGGTGATGCAGGAAGCGGTGGACCATTTCCGGCGTATTCCATTGAGCGGCTGCATACTTACCAAATTGGATGAGAGTCTGAATCTGGGCGAAGTGATTAACGTGTGTATCCAGAATGCGCTGCCTATCAGCTATATCACTGATGGACAAAGGGTTCCGGAAGATATTCAGGTCGCCAATGCGGCACAGCTCGTCGGAGCTGCCATGGGCTCGCTGGAGCGGGAAACAGAAGAACCCTATTTCTGGGGCACAGGCTTTGGCGAGGCCGAAGATTCGGAGTTTTATGAGTAACATGTATATGGATCAGGCGAGTGGTCTGCGCAAAATGCGTCAAAACAATCGAGTAAAAGTGATCGCCGTGTCTGGTGGCAAGGGGGGCGTCGGCAAGACCAACGTGACCCTGAACGTGGCGGGAGCCATGGCCGCCCAAGGCAAACGGGTGATGGTACTGGACGCCGACCTTGGCCTGGCCAACGTGGACGTCATGCTGGGGCTGCGGGTACATCGCAACCTGTCCCATGTGCTGGCCGGCGAATGCACCATCGACGACATCATCGTCGAGGGGCCTTACGGCATGATGATAGTGCCGGCCACCTCGGGTACCCAGTCCATGGTCGAGCTCTCGCCGGTGCAACACGCCGAGCTTATCCGCGCTTTCAGCGAGATGAAGACCCAGGTCGACATCCTGCTGGTGGATACGGCGGCTGGAATCTCCGACATGGTGCTGAGCTTCACCCGTGCGGCCCAGGACATCATGGTGGTGGTGTGCGATGAACCGACCTCCATCACGGATGCCTACGCCCTCATCAAGATCCTCTCCAAGGAGCACGGCGTCTTCCGCTTCAAGGTGGTGGCCAACATGGTTCGCTCCTTGCGCGAAGGTCAGGAACTCTATGCCAAGCTGACCCGGGTCACCGACCGTTTCCTGGATACCTCGCTGGAGCTGGTTGCCTGCGTCCCCTACGACACCAATCTGCGAGCCGCCGTGCGCAAGCAGAAGCTGATTGTCGAAGCCTTCCCCAAGTCCCCGGCCGCGCTGGCGTTCAGAGCGCTGGCCAACAAGGCGGCAAGCTGGCCCATTCCTAACCAACCCGGCGGTCATCTCGAATTTTTCCTGGAAAATTTGCTGCAAAAGCCGGTCATAGCACAGGAAGGTTCCCGTGAATAAAGCCCAAGCGTACTTGCGTCATCAGGATTCCTATGTGCTGGTCGAGCGTCATGCTCCGCTGGTGAAACGGATCGCCCAGCATTTGTTGGCTCGCCTGCCAAGCAGTGTCTTGCTGGATGACCTGATCCAGGCAGGTATGATTGGATTGCTTGAAGCCTCCCGCAATTTTGACGGCAGCAAGGGGGCGAGCTTTGAAACCTACGCCGGGATCCGTATCCGCGGTTCCATGCTCGACGAGATCCGGCGGGGTGACTGGGTGCCGCGTTCGGTACACCGCAACAGCCGCACCATCGCCGAAGCCATCGAAAATGTTGAACAAGCCCATGGCCGTGATGCTCGCGATAGCGAGGTTGCCGCCCAGATGGGGGTCAGCCTTGGTGAGTATCACACGATGCTGCAGGATGTCTCCTGCGGCAAGATCATCGGCATCGAAGATCTTGGCGTCAGCGAGGATGTCATTGGCCACCCCGATGATGAGCCGGGCAGCAACGGGTTTGATGAACTGGCTGCCGAGCGTTTTCAAGGGGCGCTGGCCGAACACATTGGCCGCCTGCCGGAGCGGGAAGCGCTGGTGCTCTCCCTTTACTACGATGAAGAACTGAACTTGCGTGAAATAGGCGAGGTATTGAACGTCAGCGAGTCTCGCGTGAGCCAGATACATAGTCAGGCGATGCACAGATTACGCGCGCGTTTAAGAGATTGGCATGTATAAGTGTTTGTACTGGCTACACTGAAACAAAACTCTAAGGCATAATCCGCAAAACAAAACCTGCGATCTGCATCATGTAAGTGAGCCGCTCTGGCGGCTATTTAGGAGGGAATTTTGGACAAGAACATGAAAATCCTCATTGTTGACGATTTTTCAACGATGCGCCGGATTATCAAGAACTTGCTGCGTGACTTGGGATTCAACAATACCCACGAAGCAGACGATGGCAACACGGCCTTGCCAATGTTGAAAAATGGTGATTTTCAATTTGTCGTGACCGACTGGAACATGCCGGGTATGCAAGGCATCGACCTGCTCAAGGCTATTCGCGTCGATGACAAACTCAAACACCTGCCGGTTCTGATGGTGACTGCCGAAGCGAAACGCGAGCAGATCATTGAAGCTGCCCAGGCCGGCGTCAATGGCTATATCGTCAAGCCTTTCACTGCTGCAACGCTCAAAGAGAAACTCGACAAAATCTTTGAACGAATCGGCTAAGGAGCAGCAGGGATGAAGGCCAAAACGAGTGCAATGATTTCGCTCGATCAGGCAAGGATGCTTGTTGCCCATCTTGAGCAAGGTGAATTTGAACAGGCCGACACTCTCATCGCCGATGCGTGTGCTCCCAATGCGGCGGCCCTGTTTGACAAAGTGGGTCAGTTGACCCGACAACTGCATGATTCCCTACAAGATTTTCGGCTAGATCCCCGGATCCCCGATCTGGCCACCCATGAAATCCCCGATGCGCGGGAGCGACTCAGTTATGTCATCGACATGACGGACAAAGCTGCCAATCGCACCATGGATGCCGTGGAAGCCAGTCTACCGATTGCCGATCGACTAAATGACAATATTCAGCTTGTTCTGCCCAACTGGAATGCCCTGATGAGCAGAGAGATGAGTGTTGGGCAGTTCAAGTCTTTATGTCACCAACTGGATGATTTCATTAAGGCTTCTGAATCTGATGCCGATAAATTACGGCAACTGCTGACAGAAATCCTGATGGCGCAAGATTTTCAGGATTTGACCGGCCAGATGATCCGCAAGGTCATCAAGTTGGTTCAGGAAGTTGAAACTAAATTAATAGAAATGCTGACTATGTTTGGTGAGGCATCTGCTGAGCATTCTTCTCGCAGCCTTCCTGTAAGCGGGATTGAAGCTGAAGGCCCCATCATGAACCCTGAGACTCGTTCCGATGTGGTCAATGGTCAGGATGATGTGGACGATCTGCTGTCTAGCCTGGGATTTTAATGGAGTGACGCATGGCCTTCGAAGTTGATGAAGACATACTGCAAGACTTTTTGGTCGAAGCATCCGAAATATTGGAACAGTTGTCTGAACAACTGGTCGACTTGGAAAAGCGACCCGATGACAAGAATCTGTTGAATGCCATATTTCGCGGCTTCCATACCGTCAAAGGCGGTGCCGGCTTTCTCTCGCTGACCGAGTTGGTGGATGTTTGTCACGGTGCCGAGAACGTGTTCGATATCTTGCGCAATGGCAAGCGAACCGTTACCGCCGAGTTGATGGATGTTATTTTGCAGGCGCTGGATGCCATCAATGTGATGTTTGCCCAGGTGCAGAATCGCGAACCGCCAAGCCCGGCTTCCGCTGAAATCCTGCACGACCTGCATGAGCTCTGCAAGCCTGAAGGGGAAGAGCAGCTGTTGACCGCTTCTGCGGGTGGCAGTGTGGCGTCTGAAGAGATGGCTCCTGCCGTTGAAGAGGTGGTCGAGGTGGCCGCAGCCATCCCGGAACCTGTCGCCGATCCCGTCCCCGCTTCTTCCGTCGTCAGTGGTGGGAGCTCCATCGACGAGATCTCCGCCGATGAATTCGAACGCCTGCTCGATGAACTGCATGGCGTGGGAGGTGCTCCGACTGCTGCCGCTAGCCCGGTGGTGGCAAGCTCCGGAGATATTACCGACGATGAATTCGAGGCCCTGCTCGATCAGTTGCATGGTCAGGGCCAACATGGCGGAGCACCTGAAAGCAATCCATTGAAATCAGTACAAAAAGAAGTTGATGAACTGATCGATGACGATGAATTCGAGCGACTGCTGGATGAACTGCACGGTCGTGGCCAAGGGCCGCAAACCAGTATTACGCCGCCGCCAGCCGCGCCTGTACAGGCCGCGATAGCACCCGCTGCCGCTACGCCAGCTCCGGCAGCCAAGCCAGCCCCGGCCGCCGCCAAACCGGCTGCGGCCCCGGCAAAACCGGCACCAGCCCCTGCGCCAGCCAAGCAACCGGCCCCTGCGCCTGCTGACAACGCAGTGCAAAGCGATACCACCGTTCGGGTGGATACCAAGACGCTGGACGTCATCATGAACATGGTGGGTGAGCTGGTATTGGTGCGCAACCGTCTGGTCAGCCTTGGTATTGCCAGCAACGATGAAGACATGTCAAAAGCGGTTGCCAATCTGGATGTGGTGACGGCAGATCTGCAGGGTGCTGTCATGAAAACCCGCATGCAGCCCATCAAGAAAGTGTTTGGTCGCTTCCCGCGCGTCGTTCGTGATCTGGCTCGTACCCTCAAGAAAGAAATCGAGCTGGTGATGGTCGGGGAAGAGACGGATCTGGACAAGAACCTGGTTGAAGCGCTGGCTGACCCGCTGGTTCACTTGGTGCGCAACTCCTGTGACCATGGGGTTGAAATGCCGGATGTCCGTGAGAAAGCAGGCAAACCACGGCAGGGCACCATTACCCTGAGCGCTTCCCAGCAGGGCGATCATATCTTGCTGTGCATCGAAGATGATGGTGCCGGTATGGATCCCGAGAAGCTCAAGTCCATCGCCATCAGCCGTGGTGTGCTGGATGCCGATACGGCAGCTCGGATGAGCGACAACGATGCCTACAACCTGATCTTCGCTCCCGGTTTTTCTACCAAGTCCGAGATCTCGGATATCTCCGGCCGTGGTGTCGGGATGGACGTGGTGAAGACCAGTATCGTCAGCCTCAATGGCTCGGTGCATATCGATTCGACCTGGGGCAAGGGTACCCGTCTTGAAATCAAGGTGCCGCTGACCTTGGCCATTCTGCCGACCCTGATGGTGGAAGTGGGTGAGCAGACCTTCGCGCTGCCGCTGGGCTGCGTGAACGAGATTTTCCACTTGGACCTCAAGAAGGCCAACATGGTGGATGGCCAGCTCACCATCATAGTGCGCGAAAAAGCCATCCCGCTCTTCTATCTGTACAACTGGCTGGTCAGGGGCAAGCACAAGAAGTCACGGCAAGATACGGGTCATGTGGTCATCGTGCAGATTGGCACGCAGCAGATCGGTTTTGTCGTGGATAACCTGATTGGCCAGGAAGAAGTGGTGATCAAGCCGCTGGACAGCCTGTTGCAAGGTACCCCAGGCATGGCGGGAGCCACCATCACCAGCGATGGCGGTATTGCACTCATTCTGGATGTGCCGAGTCTGCTCAAGGCGTATGCCCGTAGACATTGATAGCCCAGGCCCAAGGAGTTAGAAAAATAACAATGGCAGTCAAGGTATTAGTTGTCGACGATTCGAGCTTCTTCCGTCGTCGGGTCAGCGAGATCATCACTCAGGATCCCATGCTGACGGTGATCGATACGGCTCAAAATGGACGCGAAGCCGTGGACAAGGCGATCCAGCTGCGCCCGGATGTGATCACCATGGACATCGAGATGCCCGTGATGGATGGCATCAGCGCCGTACGCGAGATCATGGCCAAGTGTCCGACTCCGATCCTGATGTTCTCCTCTTTGACTCATGAAGGGGCCAAGGCGACGCTGGATGCGCTGGATGCCGGGGCGCTCGATTTCCTGCCCAAGAAATTTGAAGATATCGCCCGTGACAAGGATGAAGCCGTTCGCCTGTTGCAGCAGCGAGTCAAGGAGATTTCTCGCAAGCGTTTCCTGATGGCGGCACCTGCTCGTCCCAAAGCCCCTGAACCTGCCGCCCGTTCCCCGCTGAGCAGCTCAATCGCCCGGCCAGCAGAGCGTCAGGCCGAGCCGCCGCGAGCTATGCCTGCGGCAGCCTTCAAACGCAGTGGCAAGAGTTATCAGCTGGTGGCTATCGGTACCTCGACGGGGGGCCCGGTTGCGCTGCAGAACGTGTTGACCAAATTACCCGGTGATTTTCCTCATCCCATCTTGTTGATCCAGCATATGCCGGCAACCTTTACCGCTGCGTTTGCCGCTCGCCTCAACGGTCTGTGCCAGATCGGGGTCAAGGAAGCGGAAGATGGTGATGTGCTCAAACCTGGTCATGCTTACCTGGCTCCGGGCGGCAAGCAGATGCTGCTGGAAGGGCGTGGTGCGGGTGCCCGTATCCGGATTGTCGATGGCAATGACAAGGTGAATTACAAACCGTGCGTCGACATCACCTTTGCCTCTGCCGCCAAAACCTATGCCGACAAGGTGCTCGCCATCGTGTTGACCGGGATGGGGGCAGATGGTCGGGATGGTGCGCGTCTGCTCAAGGAGCAGGGCTCTACCATCTGGGCACAGGATGAAGCTTCCTGCGTGGTATATGGCATGCCGCAAGCGGTTGCCAAAGCCGGCATCGCCACGGAATCACTGCCGCTGGATCGGGTAGCACAACGAATCCTGGTTGAGCTGGGCCGCTAACGATGGGCATGTTCGGCCTGATCCTGGCACTGGGAGCCATAGCCATTGCCCAGTTATGGCATGGCGGCAACCTGCTCACCCTGCTTGATGGGCCTGCTTTCGTCATCGTTGTAGGAGGAACTTGGGGGGCGGTCATTTTGCAGACACCACGCAAGTTTCTGCTGGAAGCGATAAGACAGACCCGTTGGATGTTGCTGCCTCCCGCCTGGGATCTGGTCGCCCAGGCCGAGCGACTGCAAGCCTGGGCCGTGTTTGCACGTCAGCAAGGGTTGCTTGCGCTGGAGAACCAGGCTGATCAGGAGAGCGACGAATTTACCCGGCAGGGGCTCACCATGATAGTGGACGGGGTGTCGATAGATGATATTCGCATGTTGCTGGAAGCAGATATCGATATCGAGCAGGAGCGAAACGAACACTCCGCTAGGGTCTTTGAAGCCATGGGGGGCTACAGTCCGACCATAGGTATCATCGGTGCTGTGATTGGACTTATCCAGGCCATGTTTCATCTGGAAGAACCCGCCTCGCTGGGGGCCGGTATCGCCGTTGCGTTTGTCGCCACTATTTACGGGGTTGGCTTTGCCAACCTGTTATACCTGCCGATTGCCAACCGGTTGCGGGCTTTTCACTATCATTACGCCCTGTTTCAGGAGATGACGCTGGAAGGCTTGATGGCAATCGCCCACGGCGAAAATGGTCCTCAGGTTGAACGGCGGTTGAAGGCTTATCTGAAGGGAGAATAGCCATGCGCAAGCGCTACCGTTTGCATCTGCAAGGTCGGGAACATCTCGACCGCTGGCTGGTTTCCTACGCCGATTACATGACGCTGATCTTCGCCCTGTTCGTGGTGCTCTATTCGGTGGCACTGGTCAACAAGGACAAGTATCGCGCGGTCATCGATGGTATGACCCAGGCATTCAACGTCATGCAGCCACGCAGCGACGGTTTGCTGGAAGGGCAGGGAAAGTCGTTGTTGAACAACGAGGTATCTGCCGCCTCCTCGGTTCTGGAGAGCGCCACAGCCCGCTCACCCTCTTTGGCTCCCATCTCAGTTGTTCCCATCGCGCAAGATGGTATGACTCTTGCGAAGATCGATACGCAATTGCAGGAGAGCATGGGTTCTCTGGTCGATGCCGGGGTAGTCAAGTTAACGCTCAATGACAACTGGTTGACCGTCGAGCTGAGCTCAGGTCTGTTGTTCGGCAGTGGCAGCGCCTTCATGAGTACCAATGCCGATCCCGTGCTAAATACTCTTTCAAGTATTCTGAAGCAGGTCGATAACTATGTAAGAGTGCGCGGTTATACCGATAACCAGCAGATAAATAATGAAATTTTTCGTTCCAACTGGACGTTGTCTGCGGCAAGGGCGGAAGCCGTACTCACGGCGCTCATCGCCAAAGGGATAGCGCCGCAGCGGTTGGCCTATGAAGCTTACGGGGAGTTTTCTCCCTTCACGGACAACAGTACCGAGCAGGGGCGCTTACAGAATCGCAAGGTGGTGGTCGCTATTTCCAAGTTCGCCTGGGTGCCACTAGCTCCGGTATCAACTCCCCCGGTGCAGGCTGTAACGGAGACGCAAGTGCCGGCAGTGCAACAGGCGGTCGAGGCAGGAGAGGTCAAGGTGATCACGCTGCCAGGTGGTGGCATACGCATAACAACGAGGCAGGATTGATACAGTGATTGTTTGGACGGTTGCCAACCAAAAGGGTGGGGTCGGTAAAACCACCACAGTGGTCTCGCTGGCCGGTATTCTGGCCCAGCGCGGCCAGCGGGTGCTGTTGATTGACACCGACCCTCATGCCTCCCTGACCTCTTATCTCGATTTTGATTCCGACCGGCTGGATGGCACTCTTTATGAGCTGTTTCAGGCGGTCAAACCAACGGCAGAGCTCGTCAATAAACTGACGCTGCGCACCAAGTTTGACAACATTCATCTGCTGCCCGCGTCAATCACCCTGGCGACCCTGGATCGGGTAATGGGCAATCGGGAAGGGATGGGACTTGTGCTCAAGCGAGCGTTGCTGCGCATTCAGGATCAGTACGATTATGTGCTGATCGACTGCCCGCCCGTCTTGGGGGTCATGATGGTCAATGCGCTGGCGGCGTGTGACCGGATCCTGGTGCCGGTACAGACCGAGTTTCTGGCGCTCAAAGGGCTGGAGCGGATGATGAAGACGTTTGAAATCATGCAGCGCTCCAAGCGGGAGAAGTTCCGTTATACCGTCATTCCCACCATGTTTGACAAGCGAACCCGTGCCTCGCTGATGACTCTGCAGTCCATCAAGGAGCAGCACGGCAATGCGGTATGGAATGCCGTCATACCCATAGATACCAAATTCCGGGATGCCAGTTTGCTTCACATTCCCCCCTCCATCTATTCGCCGAGCAGCCGTGGCACCTATGCCTATGAGACCCTGCTCAACTATCTTGATGCGCAAGAGCGTCAGCGTGCTCATGAGGTAACATCATGAGAGATACCACCCAAGTTCGGGCCATGGATGATTACTTCCACTCCCTGTTGCTGGATGATGCGCTGTTGCTGGATTCGTCCGACGAGCCTGACTCTGCCCCCGTCATCCAGTTGCAGCGTCAGCCCCAGCCGGTTGCCGATAAGGTGGCGCAACCCTATCTGGAAGCGGATCAACGGCTGGAGCAGTTGAGTGAATTGCTGGCTCAGGTCGGTCAGGTGCAGTTTGAAATCGACGCGCTGAGCCATGAAGAGGTCGTCAGCGAGCCGCTCCAGATTGAGGCAGAAGATGCCCTGCTGCCCGTCGAGCCAGTCTGGCCCGAGGTGATGCCCGAACCTGCAGCTGCGGATCCTGCCACGCTGGTGGTGACGGAAACCGATGTTGCATTGGCGCCACAGGAGGAGGTTGCACCCTCCACCTGGGAGAATATCGATACCGGCAAGGAGTTTCAGGCGCTGTTCTTTGAGGTCGCCGGTGTCACCTTTGCGGTGCCGTTGACCGAGCTTGGCGGCATTCATCAACTGGGAGAAGTGAACACCCTGTTTGGTCAGCCAGGCTGGTACAAGGGGATCATGACTTCCCGCGAACAGAAGATGAACGTGGTGGACACGGCGCAGTGGGTCATGCCCGGCCAGCATCTGGAAGTGCCTGATTACAAGTATTTGATCATGCTGGGTGAATCTCCCTGGGGACTTGCCTGCCATCATCTGAAGGGAACGGAGTTATTGCATCGTGACCAGGTCAAATGGCGCCATCAGGAGGGCAAACGCCCCTGGCTGGCGGGCATGGTCAAGGAGAAGATGTGTGCCCTGCTGCATGTGAAAGAATTGCTCCTGTTGCTGGAGCGCGGGGTCAACATAGAAGGTCGCTGATAACTTCTGCACTCGGGCTGTTTTATTGCTAGTTTTACCAGTAGACGTTTTCATAAAAGGAATAAAAACATGACAGAAAAGCGCAATATTGCACAGAATCTGGCCGAAGATGAAGTGCTGCAATGGGTCACCTTCCAGCTGGAAAATGAAACCTACGGCATCAACGTGATGCAGGTGCAGGAGGTGCTGCGCTACACCGAGATCGCCCCTGTGCCCGGTGCGCCCGAGTATGTACTGGGCATCATCAACCTGCGCGGCAATGTGGTGACCGTCATCGATACCCGTTCCCGTTTCGGCCTGCCCTCCGGCGATGTGAGTGAGAACTCGCGTATCGTCATCATCGAGGCGGAGAAGCAGGTGATCGGCATCATGGTCGACAGCGTGGCCGAGGTGGTCTATCTGCGCTCCTCCGAGATCGACGCGGCCCCGGCGGTGGGTACCGAAGAGAGTGCCAAGTTCATTCAGGGTGTCAGCAACCGCGATGGTCAGCTGTTGATCCTGGTCGATCTGAACAAGCTGCTCTCCGATGAAGAGTGGGAAGATATCGGTTCCCTCTGATAGGAAGATAATGTGTTGATGATTGAAATTGCCGCCTTGGGGTTGTCCTTGCTGGCGTTGGTGCTGGCCCTGTATGGGGTGATTGGCAGCCGACGTGGCCAGCGAGAGTCCGAGGCCAGGGTGGAGACGCTGCAAGGGCAGCTCGAGAGCCTGCGCAAGCAGATGATGGAGCTGCATACCGGGGCCATCGGCATGGGCCAGCGTCTGCAGTCCGTCGAAGGGGCCATGCAGCAGATCAACGATCGCCAGCAGGAGCTGACCCTGCAGGATCCGGAACGCCGTCTGTACAGCCGCGCCGCCAAGATGGTGGAACTTGGTGCCGACCTCGATGAGGTCATGAATGAATGTGAATTGCCTAAGGCCGAGGCTGAATTGTTGATTTCATTGCGAAAAGGCCGCTCATGAATGTTCGGGAAGGCGTCCGCCTTCCTGATTTTCCTCCCCTCTCTTCAAGGCGGGATCTCCCCCACAAATCCTGCTGATAATTGGCATCTTTGAAAAGACGCTTCCCGATACTGTGTTAATATGCAGGCCGCTTCTTTTCACTGATTACATCCTCATGCTGCTTCAAATTCACAATCTGAGCTGCGTGCGTGAAGATCGCACTCTGTTTGAACATCTCTCCTTTGCGGTGGCTCCCGGTGATCTGGTGCAAATTGAAGGCCCCAACGGGGTAGGGAAGACCAGCCTGCTGCGCTTGCTGACCGGCTTGTCCCAACCATTTGCCGGTGAAGTGTGCTGGAATGGCGAAAATATCCGCAGTTGCCGCGATGAATATCACGCCAATCTGCTCTATCTTGGTCATCAGCCTGGCGTCAAGGCTGCCCTGACACCGCTCGAAAACCTCGCCTTTTACCAGAAGCTGCACCATGCGGCCGATACCAGCGTGGATCTGTGGCGGGTACTGGCCCAGGTCGGTTTGGCCGGGTTTGAAGACAATCCCACCGGTCAGCTCTCTGCCGGCCAGCAGCGCCGTGTCGCGTTGGCCCGTCTGTGGCTCAGCGACAAGCCGGCGCTCTGGATCCTGGATGAGCCGTTTACTGCCATCGACAAGCAGGGGGTGAAGGTGCTGGAGCGGTTGTTCCTGACCCACGCCGAACGAGGGGGCATGGTGATCCTCACCACCCATCAGGACATGACCCTGATGCAGGGACGGTTGAAGACCCTCTCTCTCACGCCCTTGCTGCAGGAGTAGTTCTGATGTTGCGCGCCGTAATGCACCTGATCCACCGCGAGTTGTTGATGGCCTTGCGCCAGCGCTCTGACATCCTCAACCCGCTCTGGTTTTTCCTCATCGTCATCACCTTGTTTCCGTTAGGGATCGGCCCCGAGCCCAAGCTGCTGGCCCGCATCGCTCCCGGCATCATCTGGGTGGCCGCCCTGCTGGCGGCCATGCTGTCGCTGGAGCGGCTGTTTCGCGACGACTTCGGCGACGGTGCGCTGGAGCAGATGATGCTGATGCCCCATCCACTGGGCTTGCTGGCGTTGGCCAAAGTGATCGCTCACTGGTTGCTGACCGGCCTGCCGCTGCTGCTCATCTCCCCGTTGCTCGCCATTTTGCTGTCGCTGGACATGAACACCTATCTGGCGGTGGTCGCCACCCTGGCGCTGGGGACGCCCGTGCTGAGCCTGCTCGGGGCGGTCGGCGTCGCCCTGACGGTCGGTTTGCGCAAGGGGGGGGTACTGCTCAGCCTGCTGATCCTGCCGCTCTATATTCCGGTACTGATTTTTGCCACCTCCGCCATCGATGCGGCGGGGATGGGGCTGCCCTATTCGGGGCAGCTGGCGATTCTGGGGGCCATGCTGGCCGGTGCGTTGACCCTGACCCCACTGGCGGTCTCGGCGGCGCTGCGGGTCAGCGTGAATTGACGAAAGCGTCTGAAAAAGTGGCCATGGAAGGGCCGTTATAAAAAATATAATTGAGATAGATCAAGAGGATGGCTGCTTATTGCTTTCGGGGGATGTGATGTTTTCCGGCAGTGGGTATGGTAGGCCTCGCCACGATATTAATAACAGAAAGGTTTTGTGAGCTATGTGGAAATGGTTGCACCCTTACGCTAAACCCGAGCGCGCGTACCAGTTGGCAGGGACCCTGCTGCCCTGGTTTGCCGTGACAAGCCTGCTGGCATTCATCATCGGCACCCTCTGGGGGCTGGCCTTTGCACCTGCGGATTATCAGCAGGGCGACTCCTTCCGGATCATCTACATCCATGTTCCGGCCGCGATCCTCTCCATGGGGGCCTACTCCACCATGGCGGTGGCCGCCTTCATCGGTCTGGTGTGGCAGTTGCGGATGGCGGACATGACGGTGGCTGCGGTCGCGCCGGTCGGCGCCGTGTTCACCTTCATCGCACTGTTTACCGGCGCCGCCTGGGGCAAACCCATGTGGGGCACCTGGTGGGTGTGGGATGCGCGACTCACCTCCGAGCTGATCCTGCTGTTCCTCTACCTCGGCGTCATCGCCCTCTACAACGCCTTCAGCGACAAGGTACTGGCCGGTCGCGCCGCCGGCATCCTGGCGCTGGTGGGGGTGATCAACCTGCCGATCATCCACTACTCGGTGGAGTGGTGGAACACCCTGCACCAGGGCGCCAGCATCACCAAGTTTGACAAGCCTTCCATCTCCCCCGAGATGCTGTGGCCGCTGCTCATCATGATCCTGGCCTTTGCCGCCTTCCTCGGGGCCCTCTCCCTGATGCGTTTTAGAAACGAGCTCTTGATGCGGGAGTGGCACCGCCCCTGGGTCAAAGAGATAGCCGAGCAGGAGAAGTAAGCATGCACTTTGCCTCATTCAGTGACTTTCTGGCGATGGGCGGTTACGCCTTCTACGTCTGGCTCTCTTTCGGCCTGACCCTGCTCTGCCTGGTCGGCATCGTCATTTCCACCCGTATGAAAACCCGCGCCCTGCTCGGTGAACTGCGCAACAAGCAGGCGCGCGAGGCCCGCCGCAAGGCGGCCCAGCAGATGGAGAACACCCTATGAACCCGAGACGCAAGAAACGCCTCACCATCATCCTGGCGATCAGTGCCGGGCTTGCCGCGGTGATCGGCCTAGTGCTCTATGCCCTCAGCCAGAACATTGATCTCTTCTATACCCCGAGCGAGCTGGTGGAGGGCAAGGGCCCGGACAAGATCAAGCCGGAAGAGGGACAGCGCCTGCGCATCGGCGGTCTGGTGGTGCCGGGTTCGGTACAGCGGGATCCCCAGAGCCTCAAGGTGGCCTTCAAGCTGGTGGACAACGGCGGGCATCTGGTGACCGTCGAGTTTGACGGCATCCTGCCGGATCTGTTCCGCGAGGGGCAGGGCATCGTCGCCCAGGGCACCCTCAAGGATGCAACCACGGTCGCCGCCTTCGAGGTGCTGGCCAAACACGATGAGAACTACATGCCGCCGGAAGTGGCCGATGCCACCAACGGCATGCACTTCAAGCCGGAATATACCGAGGCGCAGCTGAAGGGGAGCAAGCAATGATCCCGGCAGCATTCGCACCGTTTTCACCTTTTCAAGCCGGTTTACAGGTTCGTGCTGCGGCTCATTTGAAAGGAGTTCAGCCATGATCCCTGAATTGGGACAGTTTTCACTGATCCTGGCCTTCGCCACCGCCCTGCTGCTGGGCAGCTATCCGCTGCTCGGGGCCAAATGGGGGCGCCTTGGCATGATGTCGGCGGCCCGCCCGCTGGCCTATGCCCAGTTCCTGCTGCTGTTGCTGTCGTTCCTGTGCCTGACCTGGGCCTTCATCGACAACGACTTTACCGTGCAGTACGTGGCCACCAACTCCAACAGCCTGCTGCCGCTGGCCTATCGCATCTCCGCGGTGTGGGGCGCCCATGAAGGTTCGCTGCTGCTGTGGGTGCTGACCCTGGGAGGCTGGACTGCGGCCGTCGCCATGTTCAGCCGTCGCCTGCCGCTCGACGCGGTGGCGCGGGTGCTCGGCGTGCTCGGCCTCATCTCGGTCGGTTTTACCGCCTTCGTGCTGTTTACCTCCGACCCCTTCATTCGTACCTTGCCCTACTTCCCGGTAGATGGGCGCGACCTCAACCCGCTGTTGCAGGACCCGGGTCTCATCTTCCACCCGCCCATGCTCTACATGGGCTATGTGGGCTTCTCGGTGGCCTTCGCCTTCGCCATCGCGTCCTTGATGACCGGTCGGCTCGATGCCACCTGGGCGCGCTGGTCGCGTCCCTGGACCATGGCGGCCTGGGTCTTCCTCACCCTGGGTATCGTGCTGGGCTCCTGGTGGGCCTATTACGAGCTCGGCTGGGGTGGCTGGTGGTTCTGGGATCCGGTAGAAAACGCCTCCTTCATGCCCTGGCTGGCGGGCACCGCCCTGCTGCACTCGCTGGCGGTCAGTGAAAAGCGCGCCACCTTCAAGGCCTGGACCGTGCTGCTGGCGCTCTCCGCCTTCTCCCTGAGCCTGCTGGGTACCTTCCTGGTGCGCTCCGGCGTGCTGGTGTCGGTGCATGCGTTTGCCTCCGACCCGACCCGCGGCCTGTTCATTCTGGGCTTCCTGCTGGCGGTAATCGGTTCATCCTTGCTGCTGTTTGCCTTCAAGGGCTCCCAGGTGAGAAGCCACGGCAAGCACGAGTTGTGGAGCCGCGAGACCCTGCTGCTGTGCAACAACATCATGCTGGTGGCGGGTCTGCTGACCGTGCTGCTCGGCACCCTGCTGCCGCTGGTACACAAGGAGTTGGGGCTGGGCAGCATCTCCATCGGTACTCCCTTCTTCAACCACATCTACAGCTGGCTGATCATTCCGTTCGCCCTGTTGCTGGGGGTCGGCCCGCTGTTTCGCTGGCGCCGCCAGGAGCTGGGCGAGCTCAAGGGCAAGGTGGTGCTGGCGCTGGTATTGAGCCTGGCCGCCGCCATTTTGCTGCCGCTGCTGCTGGCTGAGGAGTTCAAGCCCTGGGCTGCGCTCGGTATCGGGCTTGGCGCCTGGATCATCGTGACCAGCGTGCAGGAGACCTGGGTGCGTGCCACCCACAAGCACAGCTTCGCCGTCGGCGTGCGCCGCCTTGGCAACAGCCACTGGGCCATGATCCTGGGCCACGTGGGCCTCGCGGTCAGCATCATCGGCATCGCCTGTACCCAGAACTACAGCATCGAGAAGGATCTGCGGATGCAGGCCGGCGATCGGGTCCAGTTTGCCGACTACGAGTTTGTCTTCACCGGCATCAAGGAGAAGAACGGCCCCAACTACGACGGCTTCAAGGGCGTGCTGGAAGTGCACAAGGACGGCAAGCAGGTCGCCCTGCTCAAGCCGGAGAAACGCATGTACAAGGTGACCCGGATGCCGATGACCGAGGCGGCCATCGATGCCGGCTTCACCCGGGATCTCTACGCGGCGCTCGGCGAGCAGCTCGACAGCGGCGCTTGGGCGGTGCGGATCTACTACAAACCCTTCGTGCGCTGGATCTGGTTCGGCGGCGTCTTCATGGCCATTGGCGGCGTGCTGGCGATGCTGGACAAGCGCTACCGTTTCGGTCGCCGTGACGAGGAGGCCAAGGCATGAGCAAGAAGACCTGGTTGTTTCTGATCCCCTTCATCGTGTTTCTGCTGGGGGCCGTGTTTCTGTTCAAGGGGCTCTACTCCGATCCCACCAAGCTCGAGTCCGTGATGGTGGGCAAGGAAGTGCCCGTGTTTACCCTGCAGGACATCTATGACCTCAACAAACAGCATGACAGGAGCATTCTCAAGGGGCGCCCCATGCTGCTCAACGTCTGGGCCACCTGGTGCCCGACCTGCTATGGGGAGCACACCTACCTCAAGCAGCTGGCGGGGCAGGGGATCTACATCGTCGGCATGAACTACAAGGATGAGCGGGCCAAGGCCATCAACTGGCTGGCGGAGCTCGGCAATCCCTATCAGATCAATCTTTATGATCCCGACGGCATGCTGGGGCTGGATCTGGGGGTCTACGGCGCGCCGGAGACCTTCTTCATCGACAGTCAGGGTATCATTCGCTATCGCCACGTGGGGGACGTCAACCCCGAGGTGTGGGCCAGCACCCTCAAACCCATCTATGACGCCATGAAGTGAGGGAGAGCCTGATGAGAATGTTTATTGCGTCCCTGCTGCTGCTGGCGGGACTGGGCGGGGCGGGCCAGGCGCTGGCCGCCATCGATGTCTACACCTTCGACAGCGACGCCCAGGAGCAGACCTTTCGCGAGCTGACCAAGGAGCTGCGCTGCCCCAAGTGTCAGAACCAGGATATCGCCGATTCCAACGCGGGCCTGGCCAAGGACTTGCGTGACAAGACCTACCAGATGGTGCGCGAGGGCAAGGACAAGCAGGAAGTGGTGGACTACATGGTCGCCCGTTACGGCAACTTCATCCTGTACAACCCGCCGCTGATGGCGTCGACCCTGATCCTCTGGCTCGGCCCCCTGCTGGTGATCGTCATCGGTGTCGTCATGGTGGTGGTGCGCAGTCGCCGTCGTCCCGCGGCTGCTACGCCGGCGGATAGCGCCCTGAGCGCGGAGGAGCAGCGTCGTCTGGCTGCCCTGCTCAAAGAGGAAGAGAAACAATGACCGCATTTTGGATAGTGATCGCGGCCCTGCTGGTGCTGGTGAGTCTGGCACTGGTGCTGCCGTTGTGGCGGGGTGAGGGCAAGCAGAGCATCAGCCGCTCGGCCCTCAACAAACAGCTCTATCGCCAGCGTCTGCTGGAGATCGGGGAAGAGCGCGAGCAAGGGGTGCTGGCGGAAGAGCAGGACTCCCTGATCGAGCTGCAACGCAGCCTGCTGGACGACATCCCCGACGTGGAGCAGACCGCCCGCGGCGGCAAGAGCATGATCTGGATCCCGGGTGTGCTGGTGCTGCTGGTGGTGAGCCTGGGGCTCTATTACAAGCTCGGCTCCTGGCAGGAGGTCAGCCGCTGGCAGGATGCCAACAGCCGGCTGGGTGAGCTCAGCAACCGCATCCTGGTGGAGCGGGACGCCGAGGTCACCGAGCAGGATTTGCTGGACTTTACCTTAGGCCTGCGTACCCGCCTGAAGGATGAGCCGAATGATTACCGCGGCTGGCTGCTGCTGGGTCGGCTGTCACTGGATGGCAATGATCCCGAGATGGCACGCGAGGCGCTGGAGCGGGCCTACGGGCTGGCTCCACAGAAGGCGATGGTGGCGGTGCCCTACGCCCAGGCGCTGATGATGACAGGGGATGACGCGCAAGCCGACCAGCTGCTGCGGGTGGCCATTGCCCAGGATCCTGCCAATATCGAGGCGCGCTCCGTCTACGCCTTCATGGCGCTGCAAAAAGAGGACTTCAAGACCGCCCTGCAACGCTGGCGCGAGATGCTGCCGCTGATGGAGAAGGGCTCGACCCGTTACACCATGGTGGAGCGATCCATCGACTATGCCGAGCAGCAGTTGAAGAAACTCGGCATGGCCAGTGCGACCGTGCCGGCTGAGGCGAGCGGGCAGAACGCGGCCTCTGACCAGGTGCTGGAAGTGAAGGCTGGCGAGTTCCCGCTCAAGGTAACGCTGGCCGATGGCATTGCACTGCCGGAAGATGCCCATCTGTTCGTGTTTGCGGTGATCCCCAACGGACCGCCCATGCCCATCGCGGTCAAGCGCATCCCGGGGCCGCACTTCCCGCTGACCCTGTCGCTGGGTGACGGTGACGCCATGATGGAAGGCAACAAGCTGGCTGCCTATCCCGAGCTGCAGTTCAAGGCGCGCCTCTCCCGTGGCGGCAACGTCATGAACAAGGAAGGGGCGTTTGAAGGCGTCTCCGTTCCGGTCGCAACCGGTTCGATTCCTTCAGCGCCGATTGACATCCGCATCGATCACGCCCTCTAATACGCCTTTGGCCCGGCCCCTCGATGGGGCCGGGCTGCCTATAATTCAGATTAATCACAATAAAAAGCTAGGACTTCCATATGTATGTGCGTGTAGGGGCATTGATGGTGGCCTTGTTGCTGGGCGGCTGTGCTGGCGGCCCGCCCAAGCAGGGGCCTGAGAGCCTTGACCTCAAGGAGACGCCGAGCCGGCCCGGTGCGACCAGCACGGCCAGCGATGGTCGTGACCCGTTCCAGGGCGCCAACCGGGCCATGTGGGCCGTCAACTACGATGTACTGGAGCCCTATGTGGCCCGTCCCGTGGTGCATGGCTACGCCCGCTATATCCCGCAGGGAATGAAGGACGGCATCGAAAACCTGGTGGAAAACTTCAACGAGCCGAGCAGCATGGTCAACCATCTCATCACCGGCGATTTGAAGGGGGCGGGTACCAACCTGGGTCGCTTCACCCTCAACACCACCGTGGGTCTGCTGGGTATCTTCGATGTGGCCAAGCATGCTGGCCTTGCGCGCAACAAGCTGGAGCTCAATACCGTGCTGGGCCGCGCCGATATCGGCGATGGCGCCTACCTGATGGTGCCGGTCTACGGCCCGACCACCACCCGCAAGTTGGTGGGGGATACCGTGGATACGTTGTATTTCCCTTATGCCTTGCTGACTTTCCCGTTGAAGGTGGTGCACTGGGCGCTGGATGGTCTGGGTACCCGTTCCAAGCTGATCGATCAGGAGCGGATCATCGACAACGCGCTCGATCCTTACGCCCTGACCAAGGACTTCTATCTGCAGTACAACCAGAACAAGGTGACCGGCCGTCAGACCGAGCTCAAGCAAGAGCAGCAGGAGAAGCAAGACGACAGCAATCTGGACGACTATCTGGATGAAATCGACCAGTGATGCCAGCGCATTCTGCTCGAGTAACGCAACAAAGGCGCCTGCGGGCGCCTTTTTCGTCTCTGCTGTTGCACAGGCATAAAAAAAACGCCCCGCAAGAGCGGGGCGTTTTGGCTAGAACGGGAGCTATCAGGCAGCCAGGTTCTTGGCCACGAATTCCCAGTTGACCAGGGTCCAGAAGGTTTCCATGTACTTCGGACGCAGGTTGCGGAAATCGATGTAGTAGGCGTGTTCCCACAGGTCGACGGTCAGCAGCGGAGTGGTACCGGCTTCGGTCAGCGGGCAACCGGCGTTGGAGGTGTTGACGATGGCCAGGGAGCCGTCAGCCTTTTTCACCAGCCAGGTCCAGCTGGAACCGAAGTTGCCGATGGCAGACTTGGTGAACGCATCCTTGAACTCGGCGAAGGAGCCGAAGGCCTTGGTGATGGCATCGGCCAGGGCGCCAGTAGGCTCGCCACCGCCGTTCGGGGAGAGGCAGTGCCAGTAGAAGGTGTGGTTCCAGATCTGGGCGGCGTTGTTGAAGATGCCGCCAGTGGAGGTCTTGATGATCTCTTCCAGAGACTTGCCTTCAAACTCGGTACCCGGCACCAGGTTGTTCAGGTTGACCACATAGGTGTTGTGGTGCTTGCCATGGTGGTATTCCAGAGTTTCCTGGGAGATGTGCGGTTCCAGAGCATTGATTGCATAGGGCAGAGCGGGAAGTTCGAATGCCATTTTCTACTCTCCATTGGCTGGCCGTGCGAAGGCGACGGTTGCAAGACATTGCGTACTCTTTTCTATCTTGAAAAGAATTGTTCTTGAAATAAGGGGGCCAGATGGCCCAAAGCCCATCGATTGTACCAGCATCAAAGATGGGCTAACAACTCTTGATTCTCGCCATGATCCGGATCAAGCTGCGGCGTATTGATTCATCACTTCTTGCATCCGAGGTGGTTTGCCAGTTTGTGGTCTGCCCGGATTGCAGTAGAATGGCCGCCGAAATCGCTCTAGTGAGGCACCTATGGAAACTATTGAAAAGATCAAACAGCAGCTGGCTGAAAACCCCATCATCCTGTACATGAAGGGCTCCCCCAAGCTACCCAGCTGCGGTTTCTCTGCCCAGGCCTCCCAGGCCCTGATGTCCTGTGGCGAGCCGTTTGCTTACGTCGACATCCTGCAAAACCCGGATATCCGTGCCGAATTGCCGAAGTTTGCCAACTGGCCGACCTTCCCCCAGCTGTGGGTGGAAGGTGAGCTGGTCGGTGGCTGCGACATCATGATCGAGATGTTCCAGGCCGGTGAGCTGCAGACCCTGATCAAGGAAACTGCCGCCAAACACAAGCAGGATGACGCCGCCGCCGAATAAGGCAGCAGCTGCATCATGCAAAAAGGGGAGCCGCTGGCTCCCCTTTTTTATTTCACAACTTTATGTCACAACAGGCATCAGGCGATGCGTTCGATGCGTGCCATGTAGAAGCCATCGAAGCCGGTGGCGGCCGGGCTGACGGTGTGGTCATCCCGCAGGCGGTAGTTTTCATTGGCGGCGAGGAACTTGTCCACCTGCTGACGGTTCTCTTCCGGCAGGATGGAGCAGGTTGCATAGACCAGCAGACCGCCCACCTTCACCATCTGGCTGTAGCGCTGCAGGATCTCCGCCTGCAGGGCAACCAGTACCGGCAGCCGCTCGGCGGTGTCGCGCCACTTGGCATCCGGATTGCGCTTGAGCACGCCGAGGCCGGAGCAGGGCACGTCCAGCAGCACGCGATCCGCACTCTCTTTGAGGCGCTTGACGGTCTTGCTGCTGGTGATCACCCGGGTCTCCACGTTGTGGGCCCCGGCGCGGCGGGCGCGCTGCTTGAGGTTTTCCAGCTTCCACTCTTCCACATCCATCGCCAGCAGGCGGCCCTTGCCCTCCATCATGGCGGCCAGATGCAGGGTCTTGCCACCGGCACCGGCGCAGGCATCGATGACGCGCATGCCGGGGCTCACTTCCAGCGCGGCTGCAACCTGCTGGGAGCCGGCATCCTGTTGCTCGAACCAGCCATCGGCAAAGGCCTTGGTACGAAACAGGGCGGCATCCGAGGTCACTTGCAGGGCCGAATCGACCCCTTCCACTGGAATGGTGGTGACCTGTTCTTTGGCCAGTGCGGCCTGCAGCTCTTCACGGGTGCACTTGAGGCTGTTGACCCGCAGATAACGCTTGGGCATCCAGGCCAGCGCGGCACGCTCGGCAGGCCAGGCTTCGCCCAGTTGCTCGCTGCCGAGTTTTTCCAGCCAGGTCGGGCAGCCATCCATCAGTACCGGGTTCTTCTTGGCTTCGGTCAGACGGCGACGAAACGCCTCTTCATTGAAGCGATCCAGCGTCGGATGGTTGGGTTGGGCTATCTTGTGAAAAGCGTGCCAGCTGTGCAGCAGCGGCCAGACGTTCTTCTCAGCCTGACGGACCTGGATGCCGGTCAGGGCGCAATAGAGGCTGAGGCGACGCAGCAGATCGCCGGTGACCAGGGCAATCCTTGCCTGTTCTTGCGGTTTGAGTTCGATGCCAGAGAAGTGACGGGCATAGGCGCGATCCAGGGTGAGACCCTGGCCCAGCACATCGTCAACAATGGCAACGACCAGGTCCCCGAAACGGGGCAACAGTGGGGATTTGAGCATGAGATTAACCTTGGTCAGATAAAGACGAACCATCGTCATGGTGACGCGGCTCAAAAACTGATAAATCCGCGCAATGATAGGGGCTAGACAGGGTTGGTGCAACACTCCCCATTCGGGGAATATCCGCTAGCTGGTGCTGGACTAAGCAGGGCGGCAGGCGAATGATGCCAGTTGCAGTTTGGGTGAGTGCATTTAAAAGGACTAAAAAGATGCAGTTGATGAAATTTTCTCCCTTGGCGCTGGTGGTAGCCAGCCTGATGAGCTCGGGTGGCCTCGTGGCCAAGGAGTGGGACACGGTGGCGGCGCGCGCCAGCGCCGCCGACGGCTATGAAGTGCGGGCCAGCCAGTTTCGGGTCGCCAAGGTGCCCATCGATTATTTTGCCGGCCTGCAGGCCGGGGCCCGTTCGCTGACCCTGCCGTTGCCCGACGGGGGAGAGGTGACCTTCACCCTGCAAGCCTATGATCTGCTGCCGGCCGATCAGGCGGCCAAATTCCCCGAGATCCTGACCTTCAAGGGCTATAACCCGGCGGTACCGGTAGAGACGGGACGTTTTGACCTGGGGCCGCTGGGCTTTCACGCCATGTTCACCCATCAGGGCAAGACGGTGTTCGTCGACCCGCTGCGCAATACCGACGGTTATGCCGTCTATTACCAGCAGGATGCCTACAGCCGGCTGGAGGAGGACGCGGACAAGGTTATCGGCAGCGAGGCCAGCAGGGCGCTGGCGCACAAGGTGCAGGTGGATGGCAACGTGCGCAAGCGTTACGTCATCGCCATCTCGGCGGCGGGGGAGTACACCCAGTTCCACGGTGGCTCCAAGGTGCTGGCCACCGCGGCCATCGCCACCCTGCTCAACCGGGTCAACGAGGTGTACCAGCGCGATGTGGGGGCCGAGTTTCAGCTGGCCAGCGGCAACGACAACATCATCTTTACCGATCCGGCCAGCGATCCCTTCACCAATGGTGATGCCGACGTCGACATCAACAGCGTGGTGCAGGCCAATGCCCAGACCCTGCCCAGCGCGCCGCTTGGACAGTTCGACATCGGCCATGTGGTCAATACCGGGGGCGGCGGGCTGGCCAATCTCGGTGCGCTC